>NZ_JBGONY010000001.1:0-176240 GCF_041439375.1 Vibrio crassostreae
TTTGAAAAGCGAAATGTCGCTTAGCTAAGTGTCCAGTCTGACTGGAGCAGATCAAGAAGAGTAAAAGGCTATCGAGATGCAATTAAACTTTTTAAAATGCTTAACGGTGGTTGCCTATGGGCCCTAATATCTCGAACGGGCATGCGCTCTGATGAAGTCTTTCGCCTTCATACTGCCAACGGGTACACAAAGGAATCCATATCCAAACAGACCATTCATATTATCCATACTGACCTATCGAAAACTGTCAGAGGCTCACAATCAAAGCAAGATGAGTTCATCACTACAGAAATCGGGGGAAGGGCTTACGAGATATTACAGGCCTTACATGAGCCACTAAAAAAGCGCCACCCTGATAGCCAAACCTTTTTCCACAGCGGTACGGAGGGCTGTAGTTCTATTAATAAAGCACAACTCGGTAAACATGCTAAAAATTGGTTTGAACGCACATTGGGACAGAGGCTTACGTTAACCAATGACGACGTGATTGATTTGAAAATTTCTGATCCTAACCTTTCGTTCAACGTAGGGGGGGACTATGAATTTTCATGCCATCAGCTTCGTCGCTCTTTTGCATACTATCTAATCGGGTATGAGCTTTGCAATTTTCCACAACTAAAGCAGCAGTTCAGCCATGTATCAATGGCCATGACACGCCATTACGCTATGAATGCCAGCAAATTCCAGAAAATCAGAAAGCAAAAGCAAAACTTAGCCCACACCATTGGTGAAGAAAGAACTCTTCAACAGGCTCAGGTGTACCTGAGCATCTATCAAAAACTAGCAAATAAAGAACGAGTCGCTGGTGGTAAGGGTAAAGAGTTTGCCAAGAACATGTTGAAGGCTGAGCATAATCTATTCAAAGATAAGGTCGATAACGACATGCTCTCGCTCAACTACTGGAAAAAACAAATCCTGAAGCAAAAGCGCCATATTCATGCCGTGGCGCCCGGCATTTACTGTACGTCCACAGGGTGTAGTCTGCGTACTCAAGTCAATCTATTGGAGTGTGTGGACTGCAAGAATGACTATATTGTCGATGCAGTTTTTGCCGAGGCGAAGCGCAAAGAAGCTGAGATTCATATGCTATGGGACATTGAGCATGATGAATTAACGCCTCAAACAGCATCAGAAGTGTATATCAAAATCACGGCTGCTGAGCGCATTATGAAAGACTTAGATATTAGCTATGAACCCGTTGTAATACCTCAAGAAGTTCAAGACCTGCTGATACCCTGTGGAGTGAATACGTAATGACACAAGCAACTAAGAATAAGCTGATAAATGCCCTAGAGCGACTGTTAGATGGTAGTCCAGAAAACCGAGAGCTAAGGAAAAAAGCCCGAGAGGGCAAACTAAAAATCAACAATAGCACCGTTGAGAAGGAAGCAGGTCTTTCGGTAGGCGCACTACGAAGACATGAGGATGTTCGAGTCATGGTGGAGAGTAAATCACTTGAAGCTCGCGCGGCTCAGGATAACTCAAGCCAATCACCTATTGATGTATTACAAGCGGAAGTGAAACAACTAAAAAGCGATAAGACTCAAGCAAATAAAAAGAAAAAGGAGTATCTAGATCTAGCTAGAAGCCATGAGCAAGCATTAGCTGTGCAAGCTGCCACTCATATAAAAATGATTCAAGAACTAATGGAAATGCTTCCTGCTTCTGAGCGAGAGAAAGCCATGGATAAAGTCGTTAACACTAGGCCCGATAATATCGTTGAAGGCAACTTCAGAAAGTAACTAAACCTAGTTTAGAGTTACCACTAGACAACACCACCAAGCATAGATAAAACTACACACTGAAATAATAAGAAAGCTCGATTCAGAGTAAATTAAAGAAAGTAAGGATAACCCATGGCTATCGAAGCAGGACAAATCGCTCCAGATTTCACATTAAACGACCAAGACAACAACCCAGTAACCCTCTCTGAGCTGAAAGGAAAAAAAGTACTACTCTATTTTTACCCACGCGCTTCAACGCCTGGCTGTACAGTCCAAGCTCAAGCGCTTCGTGATACTAAGGCTGAACTAGATGCTCATAACGTTGTTGTACTTGGTTTAAGCCCTGACACACCCAAGAAACTGACTAATTTCATAAACAAACAAGAGCTCAACTTCACATTGCTAGCCGATGAAGAGCACGAAGTTTGTGAAAAGTACGGTGTTTGGCAACTTAAGAAGTTCATGGGACGTGAGAATATGGGCGTGGTTCGTACAAGCTTCCTTATCGATGAATCTGGGAATCTTGAGCATGTATTTAACAAGTTCAAAACCAAAGACCATCATGAAGTTGTTCTAGATTACCTCGACAACAATTAATATTGATACTCTAAATTACCCATTGAGCCAGTATATTTTCCACTGGCTCCTATTCAGAAACTCTTGCCATATCATGTATCAAAAGGCAGATAAACCTCTTCAACTCCCAACTCCTCAATCGGCAAGGAAACAGCCCCTTTACTACAAGGTTTCAGCTCTTCAGGGCAAGCTGACTCTTCCAGCTCAACTGAGCAGAGAGTACCAAACTCTTTGAGCGTAGTGCTATCAACAGCTCCACTCGCATGCAAACTAATTATTGTTTGGTGGACAGAACTCAAAATATCACTCATGTATACCTACCCCCGTTTAAAGTTATGAAGAGACTCTTTTGCCTGACTGATTAATAGTTCTTTTTCTTCTTCGTTCATTTTTGCGATTAAACAGACTAGCTCAGCAGACCTATCATCTTCACAAAAGAAGTAACTCAAAGGCACACCAAGTTCATCTGCAATTGACTTTAACGTACTGATATCTGGCGTATGTTTTCCCTTTTCGTATTGATTCATTCTCGGGCTTGCGGAGCTTTCATCCATACCTATACGCACCCCCAAAGCTTTTTGGGAGAGTTTCGCTTTTTTGCGTGCTTCTTTAAGACGCTCAGGGATTGGGTTAGTAAATGACACTTATAGTTCATGTCTCTGATCTCAAGGTAACTAAGATTTTCTTAGTTTTACTGATTTCTGTATACTAAGCAATCCTTAGTTTTCTAACTTGGTATGAGTTGTAAATGAAACGTTTTACTAAAATCAGTGCAATAATGCACAAGTTGTTGATTGAAAAAGAAATGGATGGATTTTCAGTTACAGAGTTACGGGATGCGTCTATTTCAATTAGCAGCGACCACACGGAACCGGGCGAAGCTCGCAAAATAGTCTACCGACAAATCCTACGCTTTATACAAAATGATTGGCTGAAAAGTGAAGGCACAGGGCAAAAGAAAAGGTACTTCCAAACCGAACTTTTTAAAACTCTACGAGTAGCGCCAAAACCAGAGGTGGTTGAGATTGAGATCCCTTCGATAAATGATTACTCGATATTAAGACGTGAGCGCAGCCAATATAAAGGCGAGTTAGAAATTGTTCTTGGAGAGATTGAAGAGTACCAATCTCTTAGCCACCGTTTTCCTGAACTAAAGGTCAAACTGGCTCCACCTCTTGAGCGGGCAAAAGAACGTTCAGCCCACCTAATTGGAAAGGTAAACGTTTTAACGAATGTTCTAAAAACACTTACAGAAAGAAAAACTACGTGCTGACACAATGGCAGAAAAGCATTATCAAGCAGCGTTAGAGAAGTATTGCTCGAATAAAACCACTTATTTTGATGAGCAACTCCGAGAACCATAAAACAGCCTTAGCTATAACTGTCGCATCAAAGTTATTAGAAAACAAATGATTGACCTAGTACTATGCTTCTCCCCATCTCAAACGGTTTCAGATGGCATAAAAAGAACTTTTTCAAAACTCTAAAATGTACTTTTAATGGTGAGTTAAGTGTTATCGGTCAATCCGTCCAATTTTTGAACGATAAGTTTTGGCGGACACATCGTAAAAATCGTGTACTTATCGTCTCCGATGAGAGACATCACCGCACAGGATCAGATATTGAAAATATGAACATCTAGGTCCAGCAAAACCATACCGAAACTCAATAATTAGCTACCTACACAATGTCGAATAGTCCATAGCGCTTCGAGAGTCTAGCTTTTATAAATCAATACCCTAAATGCCTCTATACTCAATTAAAGTCATAAAATAATTTGACAGTAATCCCTTCGTAAGAGTAATCTCATCACAAGTTTATGTTATGGGATAAACCGCCACTTACTGAGCATTCGTGCTCGAGGAAAGTTTAGGCTTTCTAACATTTTCCCCCATGCCTCGCTATCAACCCCCTGTGCTATCAGGCGCCTTGGACAACTTACGGTTGCACATCGCTATCTAGATAGGTCAGTAGAATTGAAAAGCATGGACATGAAGGGAATTCGCACTTTTGGGCGACCAAAGTGCGTGGAACCGGGGGCATGTGCTGATCAATCCCTTCCTAAGTAGGGCGAACTTAGAGTTTATTAGCAGTCTCATCGAGATTGTGGCTCTGAGGTACTAAGGAAAACATCATGAAAAATGAAAACGTAAACCACGATCAGCAAGTACAAAGCAAACCTACCAACAAGACTAAGTTGAAGCTTATGTGGAAGGGTTTTACAGCTTTAATTAGACTGTTTAACTTCATCTGCTGGCTATTATCTATCTTCGACGGTTCAGGAGAGTAATGTGCTCCCCCTAGTTTCAACTTTCCGCTTACATAGGTTTCACTATGCTCCATAAAGCACTTCGTTTAATAAGACAATATCATAGCCAAAGTCAACTAGAGTTATCTCAAAGTATCGGTATTACAAAAGATAGATTAGTAGCAATAGAGTTTGGAAATGAAGTAGTCACGAAAGACATACTCGAGAAGTACTCGACTCTTTTCGATATCCCTGTTTCATCTTTAGTTTTCTTCTCAGAAAGCCTTAACAAAGAAGGCAAATTTACTAAGAAAATTAGAAGTAAACTCGCTGGCAAAGCGCTACAAATTTTAGAGTGGAAGATTAAGCAAAATGAACCTAAAGTCGAAGCTTAAGATCAATACCAAACAAAAATGCTACCCACTGAATGACTCCCCTTTATACAAACTAAAAAGTAAAAAAAAATTAGCGTCTATTCTAAAAGTACAACTGCCTGAAATACTCGCACTTAGATGCGACGACGGTAACTATGCTGAGTTTACTGAACTAGGTAAAAGCGGAAAGCCACGCAGTATACAAAAACCCTGTTACAAGCTAGATGTAATTCACACTCGTATTGCTAGTCTATTATGTCGAATTGAAAACCCACCTTTTCTTCATTCAGGTAAGAAGTTCCATTCAAATGTAACTAACGCCGCTACCCACGCTAACTCACACCAATTGTTGGCAACAGATGTTAAGTCATTTTTTCCATCTACTTCTAGGCCGATGGTTTTCAGCTTTTTCTTAACCGTATTAAAATGCTCACCTGATGTTGCAGATATTCTTGCTGATATATGCACCTGCCATAAACATCTCCCTACAGGTAGTCGCATCAGTATGCCCTTAGCGTATTGGGCGAACTGTAGAATGTTTGAGGAACTCCAGCGAATATCCTTAAAGCACGGTGTTACTATGACAGTATACGTCGATGACCTGACATTTTCTGGCCAGGCAGTTAACCGTAGATTCAAGTCACTCGTCAAAAAAGTAGTATCTAAACATGGGCATATAATACATCCCACGAAGACTAAGCTTTACAAGGGCACTCAGCCAAAGCTTATTACTGGTGTAGTTGTGGTTGATGGTGTTTTAAAAGTTAGAAATGAACAACACCTCAAGTACTCAAGCGAACTTGCTCAATGGGATTCGATCAAAGACTTACCGGCGGCTTCTGAAACTAAACTTGTAGCGCAGTTGATAGGCAGGTTGCATTCAATGGGTGTTATAGATATGAAATATAAGGCCAAGGTAAAATCTATTAAAAATGCCACATGTTCCGACTAAGCTACCTTTCAACTTCCTCCTAAAGCTAACTTATATTAGTTGGCTTTTTGTCTAATAAATCGACAGGCATCAACAACCCTAATACCCAGCTTGCAGTACATTACTTCATAATACCGCTCCCAAACGCATAAAACATCCCAAAGGCTTTAACTTTCAATTAGTTAATTTATCGTTCTATTAAATAATATAGCTCGGGGAACATTGATGTCGAAAATTAAACTCTATAGTGTTACAGACTGGAATACCTATGCTCTAGTTACAGCAAGGAGCCACTACGAAGCAATTGTAATTGCTTATAGAGATAGATTTTTCAGAGTTGATAGCTCTAAATTAACTGACGATACGGTTACTCACGCTATGTGCTGTGAGTATGTCGGAGAGACGGCTCTCCGATTAGAACACTGCAAGAATGACATTTATCGAGTGTTAGTTATGAACGAACAACCAGAAACGCACCACTACCAACTCAAACAACAGAGCTGATGCTTCTACCAGTTCAAGACTCCCGTATAGAAACATCAGGGGGAGTATTTCCAGTAATGTGAAAGTCAGTATGTGAGGTTACCCACGTGAGCACAGATAATATAATGCTCATCATCGATTGTAACTAGAAGACTAGTAGATACTAGAGTACTCCTGAACCTTTGGTTAGCAGGGATATATTAGTTTTCGTATTGAAAGATCTAGTAGCTTTTCATAATGGGCTCTACCTTAAGCATTTCCATATAGTGCCTCGAAGAAAACAGCTGGATACTTCCGTAGCTGCGGCTCGATAATTGGGCGGTGAGCGATAGCCATTTTTTTACTATACCCAGCCAAATTTTCTCCAGTACGAGAAAGAGTACCTGAAATATCAGATGCAACAACTCTGTCGGCTAATCCTAGTGCATATAACTCTGTTGCAAGTGTTTCTTTTAACCCTGTACGTAAAGTCAGTTGTAGTTGTCTAACTAACCCACCAATCAACTGATTATTAAATAAATTTTCCAGTAAATCAGCACATGCACCAACGATCAGCATGACTTCATATCCAAGACTATTGTCACAAATATCTGTGATGTTTTCGATTTTCAGTTTGCGTTTCTGACTACCTGCTCTGTATTTGAAACCGTCTCTCTTCGCTTGTAACAAGATGTCGTTATAAGAAATACTTGAACACCACCACTTGGCAATAGAGAGTCCAGCTCCTTCACCTATTAACTTACCTAAGCTATTGTCCATACCAATATGTTCTGCGACAGGCCACAAAAACTCGAGCACACCTAAGATGTCAGACTCCTCATTGAAGGTACTAATATGATCGCTCAACCATTGCTCGAGATAGTCTAGCTTTTGAATTCCTAGTAATGCTTTTCCGTAATACGCGCGCTTTTCTGGTTCGACCTGTTGAACTCTATCTGCAACTACTCTGAACACTTGGGCAAGTTTCTCCCTTTCCTCATCGTTAGCGAGGCTAAAAGCAAGAGTGCCACTATAAAGTTCTCTTAAAGCTTCACCATTAAGCATCGCGTTACTACTCAAATTAGCAAGCAGAAAGCTCTCAAGACTTTCTAGGTATCTAATCCTTTGTTGCATCTGTTTCAGTAACCCAGCAACTGGCTTGCCTCTAAGACCCAACTCAATGCAACGATCTTCATATGCATAAGGGTTTTCAAGAAACGCCATAGGATCGATGGCATAATTAAAATCAAACAGATTCTGCACTAAACTCAGAAGACTGCTCGTGCAACTCTCTGAGTTAGACGGGTCTAACAAATTATTCATTTGAGACCATTGCCGACGTTTAGTTGAAAGTCGATTATCAAACAATTCCGTATCAGCAAAAATAATACTTCCTTCAGTATGCTTGCCAGCTCTACCCGCTCGTCCTAACAGATTATGAAAGTCTCGGGTTGATATTAACTTCTCGCCTTGAAAAACACCCGAGACAACAAGGTACTTGATCGGTAGGTTAACACCCTGTGCCAAGGTGGATGTGCAAACAACACAACGCCCGTGGCCATTTTCCATTGCATGTTCGACAGATATTCTCAACCCGTTAGGTATACTTGCACTATGCGGTAGAACACCTCGTTTTATCGCCTTAGTGACTACTGACTTACTTCCTAAGTGCAATTCAGATAGCCAGCCTATTTTCTCTATTTCATCTTGGCTGCTATACACTATTGGAGCTTCAAGTTGCTCAATACGATCCAACGGTTTGATCACTTCTCGACAGATTTTTAACACAGAGCTTTTTTGTCCACAGAAAATAGCCACAGGTCCACTCTCTGAAAGCTTAAGGCCTAAGTATGCAGCAATGAGTGACTTATCATCTCTAGGTGGGAATAACCTCTGCAACGTTTCACTCCCTTTCCTCGGTATCTCTAACGACTCCATCACTCGAGGTACAAAGAACTCTTCTGCATTGATGTTAAGTGGATCAACATAATGAAACTGCCCTCGGCCCCTAGTCCAACTAGTAAACGCTATACTTCGCTCAGTTGATAAGCATTCAGCACCGTTAACGACATTGCCTTCACCTGCATACAGCCAATCGCCAATAGATTCAGCATTTGATAAAACAGCTGAGATCAAAACATGCTGCGTCCCCCTTCCCAACTCTCGCTTTAAGCTCGTAAGAAGCAACTCATAAGTAACACCTCGGCTCCCTGTATCGAACTGGTGCCCTTCGTCATAAATAACTAAAGATATTGTTTCTGATAACTCTGGTTTGTGACGTAGCAGGTAAACAAGCTTTTCTGGTGTGGCAACAATAACTGTTGGGGTAGTAAGACTATCTTCTTCTTGTTCGAATAGTTGTGAAAATAACTCAACATCAAAATCATCTATTTGCGGAACGTCATTGAGTTGGTTGACCAGAACATCTTCATTCGCAAACGCAACAGATAATGAAGAGCTAATCTCTCTGCATAGAGATCGGAAAGGCGCGATAATCACCGCAATAGATGCCCTTCCAGACAAGAAAGATGAACGGATAATTAACTCTGCTGACTTAGTCTTACCAGCACTTGTAGGAAGCTGAACCACTGCTGATTTCCCACTTAGAACCTCGGCATCTCCAAGCAACCTCTGTGCTGGCCAAAACTCCTTGATAAATGTTGCTTTAGATAGAGCGGGAAGCCATAAATCTAACGGTAGGCCTGTATATGTAGGAAGTAGGTTCAATGATGAATTTTTCACCTTACGAGCCACTAGCGAAGCAATAATATCAGCCAACAAAAGCTCTCTATCACATCCCATGTCATGACAGTATTCCCGAACCTCTCCCGAAGCTTCTAGCATAGTAATTGAAGCGTCTAAATCGTTATCGAAGTAGTCCCGAATAGATTCTGACAGTCTCATCATTGTTGGAGTCAAAGGAGTTTCTTTGATGAACTTTAGGGGCTCATGAAATTTAGCCTTCAGCAACCACTCCAATAAAGTTTCTACCTCTGACTCCGTCAAACCAGCTTTCAACCCACCTAGCTTGTTGGATAAAACGACAGCACTGCCCGGCATATCCGCAAGATAATATGATGCAGCCCCCAACAGGCTTAAATAGTAATCATACTCTGACTGTAACTTTGCTCCAATTAGCGCATCAAAATACTTCGCTACACTTCTGAGCTCAGTTTTTCTTTGTTCATAAATAGCATTGTTTTTCTCAAGCGAAAGCTCTTCATGACACAAGTCACCTAATATCCCTATAGTCATTAGTAACAGCTTCGTAGGAGACTCCGCTAAATGAATGTGATGCTCCTCATCTAAACCAAATTCGTACATTTTGGCTTTTGATTTGGTGATAGAAAGTAGCTTCGACGATTGGTTTTCAAATCTCATACGCGGCTCTCTCATACAGTGCATGTGCGAGGGTCATCAACTCACTCCCTTGTATTGCCAAAAGTTCGAGATCTTGAGCGTATGGGTGTGCTGTGGTGGAGGCTTCAGAAAGAATCTTGCAATCATAAGCACTGTCCGAGCAAACTGCTGCTGCACCAAACTTTAACTTATAAGGCTGATTAATAGAGTCTTGGAATCTGTTGATCATGCCTACACTTTGGAATTCATTTCTGTCAATCATACGTTGTTTAATACCGTTAAGAGATTCGGCTAAACGTAAATAGTCTTTCGCAGAGTGAACAATAGCCTCTTGAAGCATAGGTTTTGTTCCAGGACTTAATTTTGCCTTTACTTCATACACTAACAGTTCGTCTTCACTCGCTCTTCCAGCAACCTGTTTAAAGGCCAATACATCCGATCCCTTAGTGGACTCGTTAGGTACACCTTTTCGATCATAGCGAGTTCTAGGAACAATGTAGTTGTGTAGATAAGTTAAATAATCAGCAACGAGAATCTCCGCAAAATCCCCAGCGCGAATACTGGGACCTGGAGAAATAGAATCACTAGGGAATTTCATTGAGAGTAAATAATCGGCACGAGTCTGCCCTGGAGCTTTAAGCCAATCTATCTGGTCATCAAAACAGTAATGATTCCTGAAATGCTTCGCCCATGCAGTCATTTTTTGCTGGTCATTAACATCATGATCAAAGCGAAAGACTTTTGCCTCTCGACCACACGCTAATACCAGAACATTTCCCGTGTCTTGGAGCCATTGTATGTGCTCATTAGTCCATGGCATGTATGCTTTCCAGCCTATTGTTATGTTTAACTATTTTTAAATAAAAACACTATATTCTAGACTTTACGCCTGTTTATTAGAACATGCTTTAGAAGACACAGATCTAACAAATAGCAAATTAGTGCGAACCAACTCTTAACATTGATTTTTTGCACACCGAAAACATCTAACAAAAATAGGGGTGACCACACCTTCATTTAACAGTCATCACGCTTATTTAATGCAACAAAAGAATCACCTAGCTAAAGTGAGATACAGATATGTATACTTAGTCTAATTCAAATAGAATCATACATATACAGCTCTCGGCTCGAACCCTAGAGGCACATTTACCAACCCAAGTGAGTATTCATGAAATCTACACTATTACTGCGCTTTCGTGACCTGTCATGCCCTCGTGGTGAAACAATCAATCGACATAAAGAAATCATCCATAAAAAGGGATATGTTTGGTGGGGTTGGTGGAACAAAGGTCATGAGAAGTTACCATCAGAAACCCTAAGTCAGTTGGAACTTAAAGAAGAAGATGATTCAGAAAAGTTTGTTTACCTCTTTGATAGTGCAGACAAGAAATTCTACAAGGCGACTGTATTAACTTTCAAAGCTGAAGTCGGTGGTGAAACTAATGCTCCCGAAGAAAGCCATACACCGAGTTATTACATCGAAAATACACACCCTCTTTGGTTCAAATTTCAAAGAATTGTTGAAGTTGAAAGCTGTGAAATAATTGAAAAAAAATCTTATGAATCAATGGATGACCTTTTTACGTCAAAAGCTCACTACGAAATTTATGAGGACAAAGTTGTAGCTTCTTCTGAAGAATTGGCTGAACAACACCGCACTATGTGGAGAATTAGAGATAGAGACTTCTCTAATGACAAAACAAATGAAATCCGTCTCCGCGGTCTCACAGAACTTCAGCCAAAACACTTCGATTCATCATACAAAGCTACACATAAAGACAGTATATTGTGGCTGTCTGATCCGCATTTTACGAACGAACGGTTTCATGGCTACTCCTTAGAGGACGGCTCCTCTGATAAAACAACTTTGGCAAAAACAATAAAGTCTGCCTACTTCGACAGTGAAGAGAATGGTATTGCCTCTTTATTGATATCTGGAGACTTAACTTGGAAAGGAGATAAAGAAGAATTTGATCTGGCAGGTCAATTTATCGATTATCTTTGCAGTACCGCCGACCTCGACAAGTCTTGGCTGTCTATTTGCCCTGGCAACCACGACCTATCGTTTTACAACGAAGCACATGAGAGCCAAAAAGAAAACGAAGATATTATTTGTGAAAACTACAAACAGTCTCGCGAGGCATACGGCAACTTTTATGCTAAGTACTTCGACCTTCAACCGAATAAATCAATGACATCTGGAAGAAAATTCCTCCTCAATAAGTCTATTCCTGTTGAAATAGTTATGCTTAATAGCGTTACACTGCAGCAAACTAAAGGTAGCTTCCAAGGTCATGGTTTTATTGGAGCAGAACAGCTCAAAGAAGTAGATAAAGCAATGGGCTTCCATGAAGAAAAACCGAGGAATGTCACTCGAATCTGCGTAATGCACCACCACTTGGTTCCGGTATCTCTAACACAAAACGCTTACCATGATGCGAAATATTCAACCGTCTTAGATGCGGAGAGACTATCTAGGTGGCTTACAGAACATAAATTTGATTTTTTGCTTCACGGACACATGCATCAAAACTTCCACTGTGCAATCGAGCGCTCAGTAGTAACGCATCTCCCACCTTCACCCACAAATCCTAAGAATAAACTTAATATTCTATCACTGGGAAGTAGTGGCGTTTGTACAAGTCATACAGGGGAGTCTTCGGGGAACTGGGCTTGTAAAATTAAGTTCGGGCATGAAAAAATCATCTTCGATTACAGCAAAATTAGTGATAAAGATGCTAATTTAAGGGAAAGCTATCAATTGGAGTTCGACTACAATGCCTAAACTACTGATCACCGACTTAGACAACACACTCTATGATTGGGTTTCTTTTTTTTCCCAATCATTCGAAGCTATGGTTGACTCTATCGTTGAATTGACAGGTATAGACAAAAATATATTGCTTCGAGATTTCAAAGATATCCATCAAAAATATAATAGTTCAGAAAGGCCCTTTGCTGCGTTAGAAGTCAAAGCAATCATAGACTACTTTGACACTAGTGATAAAGACGCTCTGAAAAAGGAACTAGCTCCAGCTTTCCGCAATTTTTCTGAAACGAGAAAAGAGACTCTGAAGCTGTACAAAGGTGTAGCCGAAACTTTAGCCAAACTTAGAGATCAGGGAGTGATTGTCGTTGGTCATACTGAATCATATGAAGTTAATGCAGTGTACAGGGCCAAAAGGCTTGGGCTTGATAAGTATCTAAACCACCTTTACACCATTGGTTCAAGCTCTTCTTCTCACCCAGATCAGACTAAACCAATGATTGACCCTGGTGATGCTGAATGGGTAGTAAAGCTACCTGAAGAAGAAAGGAAACCTAACCCTCGGCTTGTTTTAGACATATGTGAGAGGGAAGGGGTATGTCCAAGTGACGCGTACTATATCGGCGACTCAATAGTAAAAGACATCTCTATGGCAAATGCTGCTGGTGTGAACTCTGTTTGGGCTAAGTACGGAAAGGATTTCCAAAGCGCTAACTGGAAGTTATTGGTTAGTATCACACACTGGACAGATGAAGATGTAAGAATAGAAGAAGATTTAAAAGCAATGTACTCAAAAGAAACACCGACATTCGAAGTGTCATCTTTCTCTGATCTACAAAACATCTTTAAAGTCTAACTCGATATGCTAAAAGAGCTACCGTCCGTGTAGCTCTTTCCTTCATACAAGCTGCCACTAAGCAGTCACACCACAAGCTGCATGTGTTATTTTATGTGCTCAATTCCAGTTTTTATGACAGATTTTATGAAAAAAGTCGTTAAAAGCTTCGAATTCCCGAAAAATATGACAGTTGCTAAAACTGACGTCCAACATACAGAAAAAAATCATAAGACATTGTTAACATTAAATTTGACTCGCAATAGTCAAAAGTAATGTCTTATATATTTTCCAAGGGTGGCTTAGCATGGGCAAAATCTACGACGGCCTGCACCGTATTAGCTTCCTAATTGACGAAGAAGGTCAGATTGAGCACGTCTTCAACAAGTTCAAGACTAAGACGCACCACGAAGTGGTTCTAGATTACTTCAATCAAGAAGCTTAAGGTCGATTTGAGTGAGCTAATAACTTAGATTCACCACTCACTAAGCCAAGAGCAGCACTCATTTAGCTAATAATTAAGCTAAGAGCAAAAAGGCCGAACATCATGGATATTCGGCCTTTTTCTATAACAAGATCAATTAATTTTGATGTTCGGGGTCATCGTCTAATGCGTGGCTCGGTAAGGCATTCCAAACCGCTTTAACTAGCGTTGCTAGCGGGATAGCAAAGAACACACCCCAGAATCCCCACAATCCACCAAACACTAACACGGCAACAATAATTGCGACTGGGTGCAGGTTTACCGCTTCAGAGAAAAGAACCGGAACCAGTACGTTACCATCTAACGCTTGGATAATACCGTAAGCGAGAAGCAGCCAATAAAACTGAGGCTCTAATCCCCACTGGAACAGACCAACAATCGCCACAGGAACGGTCACAGCTGCCGCACCGATATAAGGAATCAGTACCGAGAAGCCAACCGCTACAGCCAATAATACTGAATAACGAAGATCCAGAATTGCGAAGGTTACGTAACTCACGCCGCCTACGATTAGAATTTCTAACACTTTACCGCGGATGTAGTTAGAGATTTGCTGGTTCATCTCTTCCCATACTTTAGTCGCTAAACGACGATTTCGAGGAAGTACACCGCTGGCCATTCTGATCATTTCTTCTTTGTCTTTTAACAAGAAGAAGATAAGCAATGGTACGAGAATCAAGTAAACCGCCAAGGTCGCTAAACTCACAAGAGAAGCAAGTGAGCCTTTGACAACACTTTCACCAAAACCTAACGCTTTGTTCTTGGCATTAGACATAATGGACTCAACGATCTGCAAGTTGGCAAGTTCAGGGTAGCGTTCAGGAATAGTCGCGATGAAGTTTTGTAAGCTGCCATACATACTTGGGATATCATTGATTAGGTTACCCACTTGTTCCCAAATGGTTGGTACCAAGCCAAAGATCGCAAGTAGCATCACGCTAAAGAACATCATGATAACCAGCATCACCGAAGGGGTTCTTGGAACACCGAGTCTTTGAAGTTGGGTAACAGGCCACTCAAGCAAGTAAGCCAACACAATGGCCACTAATAATGGCGCAATGAGGTGACCAAAGAAGTATATGGTAATAAAGCCGAATAGAATGATGGCAACCAAACTGACAGCATGGGGATCAGAGAAACGTCGTTTATACCAACGATTGACCATTTCAAGCATCTGACTGCAATTCCTTTTTAGTGACGAGGAGATGATAGTAATTAGAGCAAACCTCAGTGATGACGTCATAGGCTTGCTTAGACAAAAAAGTAACAATATCTTTCATCGAGCTGTTATCAGAGACATAAATTGACAATGATTGCCCGACTTCTAACTTTACACTGTGACGCTTGGCTAATAATAGTGCCATTGGACAGCGCTCTTGGCGTAAATCTAGAATATTAGGTGTCATTCTTGAGCTCGATGCTTATTATAAGGGTCGTATTGTAATCTGTTTTTGAAAACGCGCCATCATTCATCTTCCTTCATGATAGCGCACGCACTTGGCAAAGGTTAAATCAGATAAAGAACCAATTTGCATTGCACTTGTCTTACTGTCAGAAGAAACGGAGTATTACTGACTAATATGTTTAAACGCGCTCGCTCAATTGCTTGCTTATGCATCGCAGCTACATTAAGCACCCCAACGTTGGCGAATACCAATAGTTTGGAGCTACCCGATATCGGTACCGCTGCTGGCGGCACACTCTCTATCGACCAAGAGCTTATCTATGGTGATGCCTACATGCGTATCATCAGAAGCAGCCAGCCTATCGTAAACGACCCAGTTTTAAACTTATATATTGATACGCTTGGTCATCGTCTGGTCGCTAACGCAAATGATGTAAAGACGCCTTTCCAGTTCTTTATGATCCGTGACCGCAACATCAACGCCTTTGCTTTCTTTGGTGGCTATGTTGCTTTGCATTCAGGTCTATTCCTGCATGCACAATCTGAAAGTGAATTGGCTTCAGTATTAGCGCACGAAATCGCGCACGTTACCCAACGTCACTTAGCACGTAGCATGGAAGATCAAGCTCGCCGTTCTCCAGCAACCATTGCTGCACTTGCGGCTTCTGTATTACTGGCGATTGCAGCTCCTGAAGCGGGCATTGCAGCCCTAACGGCAACGACAGCGGGTAATATGCAAAGCCAGATCAACTACACACGTAGTAATGAAAAAGAAGCTGACCGCTTTGGTATCAACACGCTTGCGAAAGCTGGCTTTGATGTGAATGCAATGCCACGCTTCTTTGGCCGCTTAGCCGATGAATACCGCTATGCGAGCACACCACCTCCAATGCTACTGACTCACCCATTACCAGAAGACCGAATTACAGATTCACGTGCTCGTGCTCGTAGTTACCCGCCACTGAAACTGGCTCCGTCTTTGGACTACCATCTTGCAAGAGCCCGCATTGTTGCGCGCTATGCTGGCATTAATAACGATGCTGCTCTTGATTGGTTTGAGCGTCAGCTGAAGAAAGCCCCTAAAGCCTTGGTTCCATCGTTAGAGTATGGGCAAGCGCTGGTTTACCTAGATTCTAAAAAATTAGACAAAGCAGAGCCAATTCTGAACAAACTGATTAACAGCGACCCGACCAACCTGTTTTATCTAGATGCTATTTCCGATCTGCACATCGAGAAGAAACAGCCTGAGATTGCGATTAAAGAACTTAAGTCGGCACTGGTTCGTCAGCCAAACAACCCAGTTCTGACCATCAACTACGCCAATGCACTAATTGAAAATGAAAATCTACAAGAAGCAGTTCGCGTATTGCAGCGTTACACGCACGATAACCCGAATGACACCAATGGCTGGCACCTACTTTCAAAAGTAAATACGAGCCTTGGTAATAGCGACGAAGAACTGGCTGCTCGTGCAGAAATTTTGGCACTACAAGCCAACTGGAACAAAGCGATTCAGTACTACACGCAGGCGAGCCAAATCGCAGAACTAGGCAGCCTAAAACAAGCACGCTACGACGCTCGAATTGATCAACTAATGATTCAACGAGAGCGCTTCTTGTCGCTACAATAATATGTTTACTGGTAACCGCTCGTTGCAAGAATAAAAAGAAAGCTCAACGTTACACAAAAAAGAAGTCGCCTCTGGTGGCTTCAGCTAAACAATTAAATCAAAAATAATAATGAGGAAGAACCATGTCTGTCGTGATTTATCATAATCCACGTTGCTCAAAGAGCCGTCAAACTCTCGAATTGCTTGAAACAAACGGTGTACAACCTGAAGTTATCAAGTACCTAGACACGCCTTTAACTGTCGAGCAGCTAAAAGTGCTTTTCACTCAACTGGGTTTTGACAGTGTTCGCGACATGATGCGTACCAAAGAAGCGGACTACAAAGAAGCAAACTTGGATGATGCATCAGTAACTGATGAAGATCTTTTCTCAGCAATGGCAACAAATCCAAAACTGTTCGAGCGCCCTGTGGTTGTTGCGAACAACAAAGCAAAGATTGGTCGTCCACCAGAGCAAGTATTAGAGATTCTGTAATCCGATATGAGCATTAACATTCTTGTTCTTTATTATAGTCGCCACGGCAACACACAAGCTTTAGCAAGACAGATTGCACGAGGGGTGGAGTCCATCCCTGAGTGTGAAGCTATGCTGAGAACAGTGAACGACGTGTATACCGTAGAAGAGCAGCCTGATTCGCGTCATCAACCAACCGACCCTATTGCAACATTACAAGAGTTACGCTCTTGTGATGGTTTAGCGCTAGGCAGTCCGGTTTGGTTTGGTAACATGGCCGGGCCGATGAAGCACTTTTGGGATAGCACGACGTCACTGTGGATCAATGGCGATCTCATCGATAAGCCAGCTTGTGTATTCACTTCTTCTTCATCACTGCATGGTGGTCAAGAGACGACACAACAAAGCATGATGTTGCCTCTGCTGCATCATGGCATGTTAGTCGTGGGCATCCCCTACTCAGAACCTGCGCTGCACACCACTCAAACCGGTGGTACGCCTTATGGTGCAAGCAGCACAGGCGAAAGTGCTTCATTAAGCAAAGAAGAAATTGAGTTGGCGCAGAACCTAGGTAAACGCCTCGCGCGCATTGCTATGAATCAGAAAGGAATCTCTCAATGATATACATGTCAGAGAAGGCGATGTCTCCCAAAACCAAGCTATTTCGCTACCTTGCTTTAGCGGGCAACTTGTTGCTTTTATTCTGGGTGGTAGCTTGGCAAATGACACTTTCACCGCACCCTCACCTCAGTAACGTAACACTGGCAATTGCTTGGGCAATACCGCTGTTACTGCCATTACCAGGCATTTTAGCCGGTAAGCCTTATACGCACGCTTGGGCGAATTTCGTCCTGATGCTCTATTTCCTACACGCATTAACTATTTTGTATGTAGATGATGGTGAACGCTTGTTAGCGGCTGTAGAACTGCTTCTGACGACTCTTGGTTTCGCGGGCAATATCTTATTTACTCGCTTTAGGGCTAAAGAGTTAGGCATCAAGTTGAAGCGCCTTTCGGAAGTAGAAAAGAAAGAAAAAGCGAAATTCGAGCAATAATATTGATACGTTGCTCTTGAACACAGACACTAGATAAACAAAAAGCCCTGCAGGATTGCTCTTGCAGGGCTTTTTAATGTTTCATTTTAATCAGTCATGTCAGCAGACAATTATGAGCGAACCCACTCGTAGACCAAGCTTGGCTTAGCATGTACAGGCGCAGTATCAGCTGTGTTAGATTCCTCTAGCGTTGCGTCAGGCGTGTTCGTTAGCTCAGTATCCTCAGATACCTCATTGCCATTAATCACTTGTACGCCTGAGTCAGTTTCGTCACCAACGACTTCAGCAGCGTCTGTTGAATCATCGCCTACAGACATGGTGTTGTCTTGAGTTTCAAATTCAGGGCTCACTTCAGGCTCAATGTAAGATTCTTCAACCTTCGCAACTTGGCGAATACTTGCAACTTCTTGCTCAAACTCTTGTTGAGTCGACAATAAGTGAATTCGGAAAGTTACTTCGTTGTTCTGAATCTTCAGAATATCTAGGCTTGCCACCGAGTTGAGACGCTTAAGTGCGTTTTCCAACTGAAAGAAGTCTTGAGCATTATTCAGGCTAATAAACTGCGTTAAAATCGATTCTGATGACTCACTCGCTACCGTCACAGCACTTTTTCCTGCGTAGTAGTTACTGATTTGGTCGACTAACTTCTTAGAAGTCGTGGCACTGTTACCTGATAAAGAACCACTTACAGGCGATGTTGGTGCGCTCGTCAATTGACTTGGCTTTTGATCGTATAGAGTCCAACGTAGACCTGAAGATTGAGCCTTGATCACCAATACAGCATCAACAGGGTAACGCTGACTCGCTTTACTGATTGGCGTAACAAAGCTGCCCCACAAATCAGAAGTCGCAATACCCGTAATATCGTCAAAGTCACCCACAGGCAGCGTTAGAGGCAAACCGCGCTCTTTTGCGTTCGCTTGTAAACCTGCAGCTAACTGCGAGTTAGAGTGTTCCCACACGATATTCTTGTCGTAGTTGTCCTCTTCCACCAGCCAAACAAGGATGTTCGAACGCGTGTCAGGCCAGTACGGTAACTGTGCTTGAGTCAATAGCGAACGGATTTGAGCACCGTTAAAACGCATACGCAATGTTGAGTGGTCATTGCTTTCACCAAAACTCATTTGAGACATGTACTGCGAACTCTTGCGCATCGCCTTTTGAATCGTCTCATTCGAAGCGACATCAGTTTGGCCGGTCGCACGTATCAATACCTGCTCCATACCTGTATTTCTTGCCACTTGTTCTGGCTGTTTGTCTTCAGCGTTAATCGCAACTTCAGCACTAAAAATATCTACTTGAGTTAAGGCATAACTCGGAGAGGCTAATAGTCCCATCAACAACAATGCTTTGTAGCGCATACTGATCCTAATATTCAAATCTTGTGCCTAGATGATAAGCAACTATGGATTGAGGGGCAAGGTCGATAGAGCCCACTGTGTTTAATAACCACAAAATATCACCTGGCCATGATAAATCGCTCACTTATAAACTGAATTTCTAGGGCTTAGATGGATATAAAACATCATTAAGATAAATAAATTTGATCTATTTGGTGTGGCAATCGATTGCTAAGTGATAGAATCCCGCGAATTTTATTTTTCGCTTTTCATATAACGACCATTTTAAGGACATAACATGAAAAATGCTCTGCAAGGTGCGCAAATGCTGTTTGTAGCATTTGGTGCGCTTGTACTCGTGCCGCTACTAACAGGACTTGACCCCAACGTTGCACTCTTTGGCGCAGGTATCGGTACCCTTTTATTCCAACTTATTACACGCCGTTCAGTGCCAATCTTCTTAGCATCTTCTTTTGCATTCATCGCGCCTATCATGTTTGGTATTCAAACTTGGGGTGTCGGTGCAACCATGGGCGGCCTAATGGCGGCAGGTGTTGTGTATGTACTAATGGGCGCGTTAATTAAAGTTCGTGGCGTTGGCTTTATCCATAAACTGCTCCCACCAGTCGTTGTTGGCCCTGTAATCATGGTTATCGGTCTAGGCCTTGCGCCTGTGGCGGTAAACATGGCGCTAGGTAAAACAGGTGATGGCGCAGTTCAACTTGTTGATGCAGACGCAGCACTGTGGATCTCTTCGATTTCACTGTTAGTGACAATTGTCATCAGTGTGTTCTCTAAAGGCTTCCTTAAGCTACTACCAATCTTCGGTGGTATTGTTGCGGGATACATAACAAGCCTGGTTTATGGCGCAGTCGACTTCGCACCTGTTGCACAAGCGTCGTGGTTGGCACTGCCAAACTTCACTATGCCTGAATTCAACATCAACGCTATCTTCTTCATGGTGTTTGTCGCGATTGCACCAGCCGTTGAGCACGTAGGTGACATGCTTGCGATTTCCAACGTGACGGGTAAAGACTACCTTAAGAAGCCAGGCCTGCACCGCACAATCACAGGCGACGGCGTGGCAACGATTGCTGCATCGATGCTGGGCGCTCCACCAAACACAACCTATAGTGAAGTAACAGGCGCGGTAATGCTGACTAAAGCATTCAACCCGGTGATCATGACTTGGGCTGCGGTAACAGCCATTGTTCTTGCATTGGTTGGCAAGCTAGGCGCACTACTCCAAACAATTCCGGTTCCTGTGATGGGCGGCATCATGATTCTACTATTTGGTTCTATCGCAACCGTAGGCTTGAATACTCTAATTCAGAACAAAGTCGATCTACACAAATCACGTAACCTTGTGATTGTGGGCATTACGTTAGTCTTCGGTATTGGCGGCATGGCATTTGGCATCGGCGACTTTAGCCTACAAGGCGTAAGCTTATGCGGTATCGTCGCGATTCTACTTAACTTAGTACTTCCAGATGAGCTAGGTGACAACACTGTGGTAGATAAAGCTCAAATCGATTAATGAATAGGTAACCGTAGATTCAAAAGAATCACAAACCAACAAGATCAAAAAAGGGAGAGCATTGAATGCTCTCCCTTTTTATTAATACGGCTAATTCAGCGAGTTAAGAAACGGTTTAGAGTCACTTAAGCTGAAACCGAATTACTTAGTACCGAAGATCTTATCACCAGCATCGCCAAGACCAGGAACAATGTAGCCCTTGTCATTTAGCTTCTCATCGATTGCAGCAGTGTAAAGCTCAACGTCTGGGTGCGCTTTTTCTAGAGCAGCGATACCTTCAGGAGCAGCAACAAGCACAAGAATCTTAAAGTGCTTACAACCTTTCTCTTTCATCAGGTCGATAGTCGCGATCATAGAACCACCTGTCGCAAGCATTGGATCTACGACTAGAGCAATACGCTCGTCGATGTTAGATGCAAGCTTGTTGAAGTATGGTACTGGCTCAAGCGTTTCTTCGTCACGGTAGATACCAACAACACTGATACGTGCACTTGGGATGTGCTCAAGAACGCCGTCCATCATGCCTAGACCAGCACGTAGGATTGGCACTACAGTTACTTTTTTACCTTTAATTTGGTCAACTTCAACTGGACCGTTCCAACCGTTAATCGTTACGCGCTCAGTTTCAAAGTCTGATGTCGCTTCGTATGTTAGAAGGCTACCCACTTCTGTCGCTAGCTCACGAAAACGCTTAGTGCTAATCTCACCTTCACGCATCAGGCCAATTTTATGTTTTACTAGCGGGTGTTTCACTTCAACAACTTTCATTTCCAACTCCGGCAATATTTAAACAAACCTGTAGATTATACACGAACTTTGTGGTTATTTCAGAATCTTTATTCTAATAAAAAAAACCGCGCAAACGTTTGCTCTTGGTAATCAAGCCCTGTTAGAATAGCGCCGTTTTCACATCCAACTTAAGTTCGAGGACTATCCCGTGAGTGGTAATACTTCTTCTCTAAGCTACAAAGACGCTGGTGTTGATATCGACGCAGGTAATGCACTAGTAGACCGTATTAAAGGTGCTGTTAAACGCACTCGTCGCCCTGAAGTAATGGGCGGTATTGGTGGCTTTGGCGCCCTATGTGAACTTCCAACGAAATACAAAGAGCCAGTACTTGTTTCAGGTACTGATGGTGTTGGTACTAAACTTCGCCTTGCTTTGGATCTGAAAAAACACGACACCATTGGTATCGATCTAGTGGCAATGTGTGTGAACGACCTAATCGTTCAAGGTGGTGAGCCGCTATTCTTCCTAGACTACTACGCAACAGGTAAGCTAGATGTAGATACAGCAGCAGACGTTGTTTCTGGTATCGCTGAAGGTTGTGTTCAAGCTGGTTGTGCACTAATCGGCGGTGAAACGGCTGAAATGCCAGGCATGTACGAAGGCGACGACTACGACGTAGCTGGCTTCTGTGTTGGTGTAGTAGAGAAAGCTGACATCATCGACGGTACTAAAGTAGCAGCAGGTGACGCACTTATCGCTGTTGGCTCAAGTGGTCCACACTCAAACGGTTACTCTTTAATTCGTAAAGTTCTAGAAGTTTCTGGTGCTGATAAGAGTGAAGAGCTAGAAGGTCGCACTATCGGTGAGCACCTACTAGAACCCACTAAGATTTACATCAAATCGGCACTTAAGATGATTGCAGAGCATGACATTCATGCTATCTCGCACATCACAGGTGGTGGTTTCTGGGAAAACATCCCACGCGTACTTCCTGAAGGTACTAAAGCAGTCATTGATGGCAAGAGCTGGGAATGGCCTGCTATCTTCAACTGGCTACAAGAGAAAGGTAACGTGGAGACATTTGAAATGTACCGCACTTTCAACTGTGGTGTAGGCCTAGTTGTTGCTCTACCTAAAGATCAAGCAGACGCTGCTGTTGAACTACTGAAAACTGAAGGCGAAAACGCTTGGGTTATCGGTGAGATCGCAAACGCTGAAGCTGGCGAAGAGCAAGTTGAAATCAAATAAGTGATACGCGCACTTACTTAGTTAATCAATGAGGACCTAATGGTCCTCATTTTGCTATTTAGCCCGCAGAAAACCTTAGTTTATGTGGGTACATTGTAAACAGTCCCGTTAATCAATCGTATGACCCACTCTATGAAAAACAATCACTCAAATAAAACCAGTCACTCTAAGAAAAACATCGTTGTGTTAGTTTCAGGAAGCGGAAGTAATTTACAGGCAATTTTGGATGCCTGTGATAGCAATATGATTGATGCTTCAGTTAAGGCGGTCTTCTCGAACAAAGCAGAGGCTTTTGGATTAGAACGAGCGAAAGCCGCAGGTGTTGACGCACATTCAGTGAATCCAAAAGACTTTGGTTCACGTGAAAAGTTTGACCATGAATTGATGATTCAGATCGATGCCTACCAACCCGATTTAATCGTACTAGCAGGATACATGCGTATCCTAAGTTCAGAGTTTGTTCGTCACTATGCGGGTAAAATGGTCAACATCCACCCTTCCCTGTTACCTAAATATCCAGGTCTACACACCCACCAGCGTGCTATTGATGCGCAAGACAAAGAACACGGTACTAGCGTCCACTTTGTTACCGAAGAACTTGATGGTGGCCCTGTGATCTTACAGGCTAAGGTTCCTGTATTTGAAGATGATGATGCTGACATGCTGGCAAGCCGAGTGCTTACTCAAGAACACTGCATTTACCCTATGGTCTGCAAATGGTTCTCGGAAGATCGTTTATCAATGCTAAATGGGCAAGCGGTCTTAGACGGTAAAGTATTAGGCAAGCACGGTTACGCAGAAGAGTAATTCGTTAAAACTAAACCAAATAAAAACAAAAAGGCCGCTTACTGATTCATTAGTACAGTAAGCGGCCTTTCTTTTATGCGTTTCAAAATAAAGCTATTCGGATTACTTAACTCAATGGCTCAGTCGGTGCTTGGCTTACCACCTTCTTCGGCGCATAAGCGACATCTTCCAATGCTTGATGGTTGTTCCCAATCAGCTCACCAAAATGAAACAGTGCGTATTCGCCCGGCTTCATTCTAAACCACTCTTCATTGTCAGTTAGAGGCTGAGTCGCCACTACCGTAACCACATCATTAGGCGTGGTCTCTTCTTGAAAGTTAATCTCAACATCTTCATCAATCAGACTCGCATTACCAAAAGGCGCGCGTCTGGTTATCCAGTACAAATGGTTAGTACAGTATGTCATCACATACTCACCATCGCTCAATAACATGTTGAAAACGCCTTTCTCGCGTAGCTTGTCACAACACTCAGCCACGAAACGAAACATACCTTCCATGTCTTGAGGCGGTTCAGGAAAGCGCTCTTCAAGTTGTTTCAATAGCCAACAGAAAGAGAGCTCACTGTCTGTCTCGCCGACCGGTCTGAAACGACCACTCACCAGATCATCATAATCTGACAATTGACCATTATGAGCAAAGGTCCAATATCGCCCCCAAAGCTCACGGGTAAAAGGGTGTGTGTTTTCTAGATTAACGCCACCACGGTTGGCTTGACGGATATGACTGACAACGGCTTGGCTTTTAATTGGGTAGTTTTGAACCAACTCAGCGATCTTAGATTCACAGCTAGGGTTAGGATCTTTAAATGTACGAAAACCCTTTCCCTCATAGAAGGTAATACCCCAGCCATCGCGGTGCGGGCCAGTATTGCCTCCACGCTGCATAAGACCAGTAAAGCTAAAACAAATATCAGTTGGCACATTCGCGCTCATACCGAGCAATTCACACATGGTTTAATCTACTCCCTATTAAAACCAATGGAGCCACAAACCTGGGCTCCAAATGTCTGTAAAACTATTCTTCCATCTCTTTTTCGACAAGCTGAATCACAATGTGGATGATCTTAATGTGAATCTCTTGGATGCGATCTGCGTAACCAAAGTGTGGCACTCGGATCTCGATATCGGCACAACCCGCCATTTTGCCGCCATCTTTGCCCGTCAATGCAATCGTCTTCATGCCTTTAGCTTGAGCGGCTTCAATCGCTTTTAAAATATTGGCAGAGTTACCTGAAGTCGACAGACCAAACAACACATCACCTTTACGGCCTACCGCTTCTACATAACGAGAAAATACGTGGTCGTAGCCAAAATCATTACTCACGCAAGACAGGTGGCTTGGGTCTGAAATCGCAATGCCAGCGTAACCTGGGCGGTTTTCACGATATCGGCCAGTAAGCTCTTCCGCGAAGTGCATTGCATCACAGTGTGAACCACCGTTACCACAAGAAAGCACTTTGCCTTCCTGCTTGAATGAGTCAGCTATCAGTTTTGCAGCCGCTTCAATTTGAGCGATGTTATGGTCATCACTCAAGAACTTGTTAAGAACGTCAGCAGCTTCGTTCAATTCACTTTTGATTAGGTCTTGGTACATAAGGCTTATCTCTTATATTTTTTTACGCAACTTAAGGTACGTGAAATGAGAGCTGAGGGTTTTTCCCTCTTTTACCTGAGTTTACCCACAAACATGAAATAGTGTCGACACTTAAGCCCAAAGATTGCCACCTTAATTAGAGTCTCACTGCCGATCCGTCCAAATATTCGCCACCAACCTCTCACAATTAGAACTTTAACTCTATTGAGATCACTTTTTATTCACTTTGGAGTTTTACAAATATTTAATATTTTGTTTACACTTAACTGGTTAGACCTCTCACCTAAAACTTAATAACAATAAGTGATCTCTGAAAAGGAAATCGATCATGAACATATTGCTCTCCCTACTCGGCATGACCGCCATCTTAGGCGTCTGTCTTTACCATAGAGTTAGTCTGGTACGTGCATTAGTTGTATTAACTGGCGCAATGGTAGCATTAACACTGTTCGGCGGCGTGGCAGTCACTGGTTGGCTTTGTTACTTGTTAGCCGTTGCGATCTTTGCTGTGCCAGCCATTCGTCAAACTCTCATCAGCCAAAAAGCGCTTTCTGTATTTAAGAAAGTACTACCGGCAATGTCTCAAACAGAAAAAGAAGCACTGGAAGCCGGCACCGTTTGGTGGGAAGCAGAGTTGTTCAAAGGCAAGCCTGAATGGAAAAAGCTACAAAACATCGCTGATCCAAAACTGTCTGGCGCAGAACAAGCGTTCCTAGACGGCCCGGTAAACACGGTGTGTGAAATGGTCAATGATTACCAAGTCACCCATGAGCTTGCAGATTTGCCGCCAGAAGTTTGGCAATACCTGAAAGACCATAAGTTCTTCGCCATGATCATCAAGAAAAAATACGGCGGTTTAGAATTCTCGGCTTACGCTCAATCTCTCGTTCTACAGAAGCTTACGGGCGTTTCTAGCGTATTGTCATCAACGGTTGGCGTACCTAACTCATTAGGCCCTGGTGAGCTATTACAACACTACGGTACAGAAGAACAAAGAAATCATTACCTGCCGCGCCTAGCGGAAGGTAAAGAGATCCCTTGTTTTGCCCTAACAAGCCCAGAAGCTGGTTCTGATGCAGGTTCAATCCCAGATTACGGTGTGGTATGTAAAGGCGAATGGCAAGGTGAAGAAGTATTGGGCATGCGCCTAACTTGGAACAAGCGTTACATCACCCTAGCACCTGTCGCGACGGTATTGGGCTTGGCTTTTAAACTGCGTGACCCTGATGGTCTGCTTGGCGATCAAAAAGATCTAGGCATCACTTGTGCGCTTATCCCAACGGATTTAAAAGGCGTAGAGATTGGCAACCGCCACTTCCCACTAAACGTACCTTTCCAAAATGGCCCAACCCAAGGCGACGATATTTTCGTACCAATCGATTTCATCATTGGTGGCCAAAAAATGGCTGGTCAAGGCTGGCGTATGTTAGTTGAGTGTCTGTCGGTTGGTCGTGGTATCACACTGCCTTCAAACTCAACGGGTGGTATTAAGTCTGCTGCATTAGCAACGGGCGCTTATGCTCGTATTCGTCGTCAATTCAAACAACCGATTGGCCGCATGGAAGGGGTTGAAGAGCCACTTGCACGCCTAGCGGGTAACGCTTATGTGATGGATGCGGCAAGTAATCTAACCGTTGCAGGTATCGATCTTGGCGAAAAACCTTCGGTTATCTCAGCAATCGTTAAGTACCACTGTACACACCGTGGTCAGCGCAGCATCATCGATGCTATGGATATTGTTGGCGGTAAAGGTATTTGCTTAGGTCCATCGAACTTCCTAGCTCGTGGCTACCAAGGTTCGCCTATCGCGATTACGGTTGAAGGCGCAAACATCCTGACTCGTTCAATGATCATCTATGGTCAAGGTGCGATTCGCTGTCACCCTTACGTACTTAACGAAATGGAAGCGGCTTATTCTGAAAGCAGTGATGCTCTAGATAAGTTTGATTCGGCGTTAGCAGGACACGTTAGCTTTACTATGAGTAACCTAGTCCGCAGCTTGTGGTTTGGTTTAACCGATGGCCGTGGTTCAGATGCGCCAACACCTTCAAATAAAACCGATAAACAGACACAACGTTACTACCAACAGCTAAACCGCTACAGTGCAAACCTAGCGCTACTGTCTGATATCTCAATGGCAGTTCTAGGTGGCTCACTGAAGCGTAGAGAACGTTTATCAGCAAGATTGGGGGACATCCTGAGTCAACTTTACCTCGGCTCAGCAACGCTGAAACGCTTTGAAAGCGAAGGCAGCCACGCTGAAGATCTACCGTTAGTACATTGGGGTATGCAAGATAGCTTACGCCAAACTGAAGTGGCGATTGATGAGTTCTTAGCGAACTTCCCTAACCCTGTGATTGGTCGTCTGCTTCGTGTTGTGCTAATGCCATTTGGCCGTATCCGTCGTGCACCAAACGACAAGCTGGATAGCAAAGTCGCGCACATTCTACAAACACCAAGTGAAACACGCTCTCGTATCGGTCGTGGCCAATACCTAGAAGCAACGGAATACAACCCAGTAGGTAAGATTGAAAAAGCGCTAGAAGTGATTCTTCAAGCTGAACCTCTGTTCGACAAAGTCTGCAAAGAGACGCATCAAAAACGTGCCTTCTTACGACTTGATCTTGTTGCTCAGTTGGGACTTGAAAAAGGTATCTTAACGCAAGACGAAGCAAATCTTCTGATTAGCGCTGAGGAACACAGACTGTACACGATTAACGTTGATGACTTCTCACCAGAGGAGCTTGCAGCAAAGTCTCAGTACCCAGACCAATCGATTGATAACGTCGCTTAAGGTCAAAAATAGAAACAAAAACGGGACTCCTATGAGTCCCGTTTTTTTGTTCATGACATCGTTGTCAAAAATTCTAATGCTTTATCTCTGGCGGCTTATTCTCTCCAGACAACCTAATCATCTAAGCGAGTTACTTAGGCGCTTTAAGCTGCATCTCAGGTAACGCTTTTTTCTTCGCCTTGACCTTACGAACCACAAACCAAATCAATAAGCCCAATAGAATAGCGACCACATTACCCACCGCAATAATGATCATACTGCGCTGTCTGTCATCTTCACGTTTTTGAAGGATCATCAACTCTGTTGCGATACGCTTCTGTTCAGCAAGTGCTTCTTCTTGAAGGCGTCGTGACTCTGCTAAGTCGATATCTTCAACAACGCTGTACGACTGCTCAGTAATTGGAAAGATAAGCGGGCGCTGACTTGAAGCATCAGTGGCATAAACCATCCCTGACCAATTATAAATCCCTAAATCGCCATTATAAGGCAGCTCTAAAGCGACTTTCATTGCGTCGACTTCTGCTTGCCCCTGCTTGTACATAACATATTCATCAGGAGCCTTGTGCTCAACATGAACCGCCAAAGAGCTCGGTGCGATCATCCCCTGTTCACCAGACACCACAATAGTATGAGGTAAACCCTCTTTTCGAGACTGAATAAAGGTGGTAGTGAGCGGTGTTGGGTAAACCAAGACTTCTTGCTCTTGCGCTCGCAGGAACACACCATTACCAGAGGTAATTCGCGCTCGGTATTTACCGGGCTCGATATCAATTGGTAAGGATACTGTGAATACGCCGTCTCCCGCTTTTTCATCAAGATCAACACCATCATCAGCAAACTCGCCCATCACAACCGGAACCGGGCGAGCTTCTCTCACTAAAGACTCTTCGTTTTCAACAAACTTAGTAAAGGTAACCTTAAGCTTCACGCGATCGAGAAAATCACGCAGCACAAGCGGCTTGCCATCAGAGGTGAGACGGGCGGTAAATTTAATGCGCTCAGTCTGATACAACTTGTCGGGAAACTCATTAGCATCCAAAACAAGATGAGACAGGAGCTTGATGTTGTTCTTAGGGGAAACTTTACCTATCGCTTGCCAAGGGCCAGGCATCGGATTGTCGATAGATATAATGTCCATGGACGACTCTTCGTACCAACGGACATTATCAGCATTGCGCCAAGAGTAGTATTTCTTGCCATCAGGACGAACCAAAACGACAGGTTTAGAGTTATCGGCTCGATAAATCACAAAGGTGACTTGTTCAATACTGGAATCAACTCGAAAACGGTTGTCCAATAAACTCATTACGGATTCTGTTGCCGCATGCAAGCTAAAGCTTAACAGCAATAAACAACCGGTAGCCAATACCCTTAACATACTCTCTCCCTACTGACGCCAGAGGCAGCTTCCGCTTTTCTCGACGAGATCTAAACGACTTTGATGCGCTTCTACTTCATCGGCCGTAGCTCGTAAAACCTTTAGGGATTTTCGACCACTTTCTACTCTTCGTATGCTTTCGGCTTCGCCTTCCTGTTGACCAGCGTTAAATTGCAGCGAAGTTTGGCCACCCGTCATCAATAAGTAGACGTCGGCTAGGATCTCCGCATCGAGTAATGCGCCGTGGAGAGTACGGTGCGAGTTATCAATACCATAACGGTCACATAAGATATCTAGGTTGTTTCTTTTACCTGGGAATATCTTCTTCGCCATCGCCAAGGTATCGGTAACTTTACAGTAGTCATCCGTTTTACCTATCGCTGGATTAAGCTTCTCAAACTCATAGTCCATAAAGCCGGTATCGAAGGGCGCGTTATGAGCCACCAGCTCTGCACCTTTTATAAAGTCGAGAAACTCTTTATGTATGTCTTGATATTCAGGCTTATCAATCAAGAACTCATCGGTAATACCGTGAACGCCAATCGCCTCTTCTTGAATCGCACGATCAGGTTTTATGTAGACGTGAAAATGACGCCCGGTCAACCTACGGTTGATGATCTCTACTGCACCAATTTCAACGATGCGGTGACCCATGTAATGAGGGCCACCTTCTGTATTCATACCGGTGGTTTCGGTATCGAGTACAACAATGCGCTTATTTTCGTTCGAACTGTTTTTTTCGTTCGTGCTTTGTTCTGGAGTGCTACTGGTATTCATAAGGATAACTGTGTCAGACTATGCCGATAATGTGCTTGAGGTAATAGTATCAAATCATGACGAAACAAGTTGAAATTTTCACTGATGGTTCTTGTTTAGGCAACCCTGGTCCTGGCGGCTATGGCATCGTACTTCGCTACAAAAAAGTCGAGAAGACGCTAGCAGAAGGTTTCACGCTAACAACCAATAACCGTATGGAAATGCTCGCCGCTGTCGTTGCTCTCCAAGCCCTCAAAGAGCCTTGTTCTGTGATTCTGACCACAGATAGCCAATACGTGCGTCAAGGCATCACACAGTGGATTCACAACTGGAAAAAGCGTGACTGGAAAACAGCCGACAAGAAACCGGTTAAAAATGCCGATCTGTGGCAAAGGCTTGATAAAGAAACCGCTCGTCATAGCGTTGATTGGCGCTGGGTAAAAGGACACGCAGGACACAGAGAAAACGAAATGTGTGATGATTTAGCAAGAAACGCAGCGGAAAATCCGACTAAAGAAGATACGGGCTATCAGCCAAGTTAATCGTCTTTTTGAATTAGACGTACATTTCAGAAAATGATTTATTGTTCCTGAAACTGATTGATAACGCCTTAAATTAATTGATAGTTTCTTAACCGAACTAGTAGATAAAAAGCCGACAACTAGTCGGCTTTTTCTGTTTTTAGCGGATATGATGCTTTGGCTGAATCCATTGTACGACGCGTATTTGTTCTAAAACTTGCTCCAACAGGTGAGAAACGTCGCTTAAGGTGCCAATGTGGCTTGATAGGTTTTAGCGGGTAAGTACGTTTACGTGCAACAATAAAGTATTGGCTTCCGGCGAAGGATGCACATCCACCTAAGCTGTTCTCCAACCACGTCCACATCGCTTGATACTTACTCATCGGAAACAGCGCGTAGGTGTCACAATGAATCACTTCATAATTAAGTACCCCTAACCAGTCTTTTATTCGGTTAGGCGTGTACATGCGCCCACTCCAAGGCAAACTGTTCTTTCGCCAAGGCATCAAACTGGCAAGCCCAGTGACACTAATCGGGTTAAAGCCAGTGATAATGATATAGCCATCGTCCATCATGACTCGATCAACTTCTCTCAATAAGCGATGTGGGTCATTGCTATAATCTAACTGATGACTCAACACCACAACATCAAAGCTTTTCTCCAAAAAGGGCAAATTATAGCCATCCGCTATCACATTATGTAATGGGTTCTGGATATCTAGGTTTACTTGATGTTGAATGTTGCATGTGCAGCTAGAAATCTCACTACTGAGGCCACCGAGCTTGAGCATATGGTAACCAAATAGCTTTGGGCACCACTCATCGAGTCGAGTTTGAATAGATTCTCTCAACCAGTCCCCATTGTGCAATTGCGCCCAAGTATAAGGACGTTCAAACTTCTTTCTGCTACGTGCTGGCTTCATCAATAATCTGTCTCACTTATTCTGTCGCACTAAAAGTGACTGGAGAACCAATAATGTTACATATCAAAAGCATACCTGCATTTAACGACAATTACATCTGGCTGATTGAAAATAGCGATCGCCGTTGTGCTGTCGTCGACCCTGGTGATGCGGCTCCAGTATTAGAGTACTTAGCACACCATGAGCTAACTTTAGATGCAATCTTGATTACACACCACCACCACGATCACATTGGTGGCGTTCCAGAACTAGTTAGACAATTTCCCGGCGTGGATGTCGTGGGTCCAAGGAATGAACCAATCCCCACCTTAACTCACCCAGTCGATGATGGTGACCAATTAGAACTGTTTGACGAAGTATTCCTCGTCCTAGGGCTCAGTGGCCACACCGCGGGTCATATTGGTTATGTAGGTGATGCGAAACTGTTTTGTGGTGATGTGCTGTTCTCTGCGGGTTGCGGCCGAATCATGGAAGGCACACCACAACAGATGTTCGATGCACTGAATAAGATCACGGCGCTACCTCAAGAAACCGAAGTTTATTGTGCGCATGAATACACTGCCGCAAACATCGCTTTCGCATTAGCGGTTGAACCTGACAACCAACATTTGCAGCAATATCGCGACCAAGTGAACCGACTTCGCGCGCAAAATAAGTCGACCATCCCCACAAATTTGAGACAAGAGAAGTTTGTGAACCCCTTCTTACGCTATACCGAGCCAAGTGTAGTGAAATCAGTGTCTAATCGCACCGAGCAGACCGACCCTTTATCGGTATTCACCGCTTTACGTGCGTGGAAGAACGAATTTTAACAAATACAGACTTGTCACTCATAGGGGGTGGCAAGTATTATCATCGGCCGTTAATTAAAAAGGCTGTAACATGCGAGTTAAGTACAGCTGGGCTTTGGTATTACTACTTTCTGGTTGCCAATTAACTCAGTCAGAGAATCCAGACCAAGCTTCCGAGCAAACCAACACATCTCCTACTAAAGAAGTTTCTCAAGCGAACGTTTCATCAGAAGCCACAGCCAAAGAAGATCAAAAAGTTGAAGCACCTGTCGTAACTCCACAAACACAACAAGATGTTTGGAAACGCATTGCGATGCAACTTGAAATGGAAGTACCAGACCAAAAGAAGGTCGACTACTACCGAACTTGGTACCTCAAGCACCCGAGTCATCTAAAAACCGTATCAAAGCGTGCTGAACCTTTCCTGTATCTGATCACCACTAAGATTGAAGAAAAAGGCTTACCACTAGAGCTGGCCCTATTGCCCGTTGTAGAAAGTTCTTTCGATGCGTTTGCCTATTCTCATGGCAGTGCTGCAGGTCTATGGCAATTCATTTCAGGCACAGGCAAAGACTACGGGCTTGAACAGAACTTTTGGTATGACGGCCGCCGTGATGTTGCCGCCTCTACCGACGCCGCATTGGATTTCTTATCAGACCTTAACCGACGTTTCGATGGCGACTGGAACCATGCGATTGCTGCCTATAACAGTGGCGGTGGTCGAGTGAACAGCGCAATCCGTAAGAACAAGAAGTTGGGTAAACCAATCGACTTCTTCTCTCTCGATTTACCAAAAGAGACCAGCAGCTATGTACCTAAACTGCTTGCTCTAGCTGATGTCATTGCCAATCAAGAAAAGTATGGCATCGATATCCCTGCGATCCCGAACAAGCCAGTGCTGACTCTGGTTAACCCTGAAGAACAGCTTGATTTAGCGATTGCTGCGAACTACGCAGGCATTCCAGTTAAAGAGCTGCAAGGCTACAACCCTGCTTACAACCAGTGGGCAACGGCACCAGAGAAACACCAACAGCTATTACTTCCTCCAGACTCAGTTGAAAAATTCAACAAAGAAGTCGCAGCCAATAAAGGCAAAGGCATGAAGTTGGTACGTTACAAAGTTCAATCTGGTGACAGCATTAGCGTGCTAGCAAGCAAATACAACACCACCAGTAAAGTGATTCGCTCTGCAAACGGTTTGAGCAACAACAATATTCGTATTGGACAGCACCTGCTAATCCCAACATCAACTAAAGACGACAAGACATACGCACTAAGCGCTTCAAACCGCCTAGCAAGCACACAGTCGAAGAGTCGTGGTCAATATAAGCTCAGCCATACAGTAAAAAGTGGTGACAGCCTATGGACGATTGCACGCGCAAATAAGGTATCTCACCAATCACTGGCTAAGTGGAACGGTATGGGACCACGCGACACGCTGAGAGTTGGTCAAGAACTGGTCATTTGGAAGAATGGTTCAGACGGCGCCATCATCCGCACGATCTTCTATAACGTAAGATCTGGTGACACAGTCAGCGGTATTGCATCAAAGTTCAAAGTAAAAAGTACAGATGTTGTAAAATGGAACGCTTTGCAGAACAAGAAATACCTACAGCCAGGACAAAAACTCAAGCTGTATGTTGATGTAACTAAGGTAAGTGTATGAACCCGTCAAGTAACCCACTCGTCATGCTGTTGGATATATTCCGTTCACCGACAGCGTGTTTCTTAGCGCTTTATCAGCGAAGTGCTTGGGGATGGCAACCCTACGTCGTATTAATGCTCAGCCCATTTTTGTTTTGGGGTGCTTATTTTTCGAATGTCGATTTTGCATGGTTAAGTGCAGAGCTATCACAGCAATTGGCTCAAACTAACCCTGACCAATTGGCGTTACTTGACAGCAACACCCTACTCGCAAGTGAAATCATCAACGACGTATTTAGCCGAACGCTAACCATCGTTTTGTTGGCATTCTGGTTTAACCTAGCAACAAAGCCAAGCCAACATCAACATAGCTTTTGGCGATGGTTTGCAGCGGCATCCGTTATCATCTTCCCTGCAGTTTTAGGCGACATTGCGAGCTACGCAAGCCTGATACTCAAGCATGGACATGTGATGAACTACGCCGCTGATTTGAATAGCTTAAACGGCTTAATCAAGTTACCGCTAACCAATGATTGGTCGCAGTTTGCTAGCTCATTACCACTGTTGTTGCCTTGGTACATTGTGTTGGGTTATGCCGCAGTATTGACGTGGACTGAGTTTGAGCGTGGTCAGGCACTGGTCATCTCTGGCTTACCATGGGTCGGCTACTACCTAATCTGGGCGCTCTACATTTTAATCTTTTAAGTTAAAGATATAAGGCTAGCGAAAACTCTCTAGCCTATTTAACCTTAAAAGTCACTCGCATAGGGTTATGATCAGAAGCGTCCGTAATGGGCGCTTTTGCTTTTTCTACCTCTAGCCCTCGATAGAACACATGATCGAGCACCAGTCCTGTAATGAACTGAGTTCTGTTGTCTGGGTCAAAGGCTACTTCCGTCAAACCTACCTGTTCCAATGCACCTTTCAAGACAGCAAAGCGGGCTTCACTCCAACTATTAAAATCCCCAGCAAAAATAACAGGCCCACGATACTTTTGCAGATTGTCAGTTAAGCTCTTGAGCTGAGCTTTGTAATCTTCCGTACCAAACGTAAAGTTCACAGCATGGATGTTAATCACGGCCAGTTGTTCGCCGTTACTAAGTTGGTAACGCGACCAAAGCGCGGATTTTGGTAATTGAAGCCAAGGTTCTTCATGAGTATAAGCACAAGCTTCGATAGGCAAATGCGTCGCTAGGTTAAGTACACCAGCACTTTGCTCAAAGGCTTCAAACGCATTAACACGAGTGCTTCCCCACTGGCCACTCGTTACCCATTGGCGAAGTTCTTCTGTCATACTCGCTTCTTGCAACAAGACTAAATCGCTACCAGCCGACAGCTTATTTAATTCACTCTGCCAATTACTTCGGTTTTGCTTGTAGATATTCCACACCGTAATGTCTAAGCCATCAGACACATCAATTGCTTTCGGCTCAGAATTTTGATAGCAACTGTAGATATCATTGCTGGTATTTTGAGAAGAGGTGATCAGGTTGGGTTTATTCGGGATCACGAAGATTAAATGAAAACTAACGACAGCAAGCGTTATCAATAGCGTGATAACAATGATGGTTTTCTTAAACATACAACACCCTACCAGAGATGAAAAAGGAGCGATAAACGCTCCTTTTAGGGTAATAGTTTTTTTATACGGCGTCTTCGTCTTCTTCACCAGTACGAATACGTACCACACGTTCAACGTCAGTAATGAAGATCTTACCGTCGCCAATTTTGCCTGTTTGCGCCGTTTCGATAATGGTATCAACACATTGGTCAGCCACTTCGTCGGTCACAACAATTTCCAATTTCACTTTAGGTAAAAAGTCGACCATGTACTCTGCGCCGCGGTATAGCTCAGTATGACCTTTCTGACGTCCAAAGCCTTTCACTTCAGATACTGTCATACCCGTAATACCCACTTCTGCAAGTGCTTCACGTACATCATCAAGTTTGAATGGCTTGATAATGGCTTCAATCTTTTTCATGTTCATCCCTTAAACTGTGCGAATGGCTCATTATCGGTTAGCTATAGTAAACATTCAATGAAAAAAGCCAGAGCTTTAAAGCTCTGGCTCGAAATTTATCATCTTGTTTAATCAGCGCTTTAAGAAGGTTTTACTTAAGGCTTGCGTAGTAAGCGGCTAGATTAGCAATATCTGCATCATTCAGCATTGAAGCTTGAGCCTGCATTACAGCGGCCAAACCGCCGGTACGCTGGCCGTTCTTATATGCGTTAATTGATGAAGCGATGTATTGCTCGTTTTGACCTTTAAGGTTTGGGTAACCTGGGATCACTGCGATACCGTCAGCACCATGACATGCTGCACAGATTGCTGCTTTAGCTTGACCCGCAGCAACATCACCCGCCAGAGCGTTACCACTCAATAGTCCAAATCCAAGAACTAATCCTAGTGTAATTTTCTTCATTGCATATTCCATTAATTATTTTTATTAAAGTGACGGTGAATTGTGACACAAACTTTTTCTACTTGCTCCAAAGCGCTTCACAATCTTGACCTTCGTAGTTTTTATCTACGAATAAGCCTAAAACAGCGATCACTCGATCGCCATCCATTAATATTGGCGTTCTGCGTCGTAACCAACTGGGTACTTGGTACTCTTGAAAGAGTTTTTTGAGCTTTCTGCTATGACCGCGTCCAACAGGATGCGCTGATAATCCTTCAGGGTTGAAGATCACTCGTAGCGCTCCGTTTAACCCCTTCAAGCTGAAGCTTTGCGAATTACGACCATTCGATACAGCATCACTCTGTGATGGCATGAATTGTAATTTCCCTAAACCATCGGGCAGTTGCAAGCTATCACCAAGCACTACATCGGCATGCCAACTCGACAAGTCCTTAGTCTCTTTCACTATGTAGAGCTGATGATTAAAACGCCTAACCTCAACCTCATTCAACACCAATTTAGGGTTGGCATCAACCTGAGCGCACGCCACTTCATTCCAGATAAGCTTGAGCTGCTTTTGACTCGGCATTGCTTGATTACAATGACTCAACCACATTCTTAACAGTCGTGCTCGTAACAAGTCTGAGTGTTGAGATAACGCCTCAATGCTTAAGCTCTGACTATCTCCCAAAGCTTGCTGAAAGTGTGACTCAAGTAACTCATCGAGCAATAACTCTTGCTCCGCACAAAGCTGAGCACTACGACTGACCGACTCACGAAAGCTCGGCCAACGCTCAGTCAGCACCGGAGTCACTTGATGACGAATAAAGTTTCGGTCAAAACGCACATCCTGATTACTCTCATCTTCTACCCAAGTTAAGCCCATGCCGTAAGCAGCTGCTTCAATCTCGGTTCGAGTTACCGATAGCATAGGGCGAACAATATGAGCATCAACAAACGGCATCACTTTCGCCATTGAAGAGAGGCCTTTAGGCCCACTGCCACGCTTCAACGCTAACAAGAAAGTCTCTACTTGATCATCGAGGTGTTGACCTGTAACAAGCACATCCCCATATCGAATATGTTGTTTGAAGGCGTGATACCTAGCATCTCTAGCGAGTTTTTCTATGCTTTCTCCACTGTTAACATCCAACGACACTCGCTCAATAGCTAATGGAATAGACAAACCATCACACCATGTTTGGCATTGTTCTACCCAGAGGTCTGCATTTGTACTTAAGCCATGGTGCACATGAACCGCATGGCACTCAATGTCGTGCGCTTGGGCATATTGAGCGGATAACTCCAACAACACTCGTGAATCGACACCACCACTGAAAGCGACGACCAACCTACTACGAGGCTTAAGCGCGCTTTGATCAAGTACAGATGTGAAAGTATCAATTAAGTGTGTCATGAGGCTACTAAACCAAGAGGTCGTGTGTGAAAGGATAATGTTTTAATAATAAAAAAGGGTTGGCACTGAGTCCAACCCTTTCATCAACTTGTTACGTTAAGCAGACCTTATTACTAAGGTAACTTATCAGCAGTAGCCGTAGCTCATTAGACGCTGGTAACGACGCTCAAGAAGCGTTTCGTTATCAAACTGCTCTAGCTCTTCTAGCTGTTTAACTAGCATGTCTTTCATGTTCTGAGCGGTTTGTGCAGGGTCGCGGTGCGCGCCACCTAGAGGCTCAGGAATGATTTCGTCGATAAGCTCAAGCTCTTTAAGACGAGGAGCAATCAGGCCCATCGCTTCAGCTGCTTGTGGGGCTTTATCTGAATCACGCCATAGGATTGAAGCACAACCTTCTGGAGAGATTACTGAATACGTAGAGTACTGAAGCATGTTCACGTAGTCACCAACACCAATCGCTAGTGCACCACCAGAACCGCCTTCACCCACAACGTTACAGATAACTGGAACAGAAAGACCAGCCATAACCTTTAGGTTTTTCGCGATAGCTTCAGATTGACCACGCTCTTCAGCACCAACACCTGGGTATGCGCCCGCTGTGTCGATGAAAGTAATAATAGGCATGTTGAAACGCTCAGCGGTTTCCATTAGACGTAGCGCCTTACGGTAACCTTCTGGCTTTGGCATACCAAAGTTACGGATCACTTTCTCTTTAGTCTCGCGACCTTTCTGGTGACCAATAACCATAACAGGACGGCCATTTAGACGAGCCATACCACCCACAATAGCTTTGTCGTCAGCGTAAGCGCGATCGCCCGCCATCTCTTCAAACTCTGTGAATGCATGCTCCAGGTAATCTTTTGTGTAAGGACGTTGAGGGTGACGAGCAAGTTGAGCAACCTGCCATGCACCTAAGTCACTAAAGATTTTCTGTTTAAGCTCTAAGCTTTTTTTCTCTAGTTGTTCGATTTCTTTGTCTAGATCTACCGCTGTGTCACCACCATGACGCGAAACGTCACGTAGCGCTTCGATTTTTGCTTCAAGTTCAGCGATAGGCTTTTCAAATTCTAGAAAGTTCAGGCTCATCTATGAATCCTTGTTGATTCAGCTCCGTATTCGCGAAGCTAAATTTTAGTTAAATTCGAGTTCTACTTGGCTATTTCCAAGCAGCTGTTTTAATTCGTCTAGTAATGTATCACTTGGCGTCACACGCCATTCTGTGCCCAATGTTAACCGCGCTCTAGCGTCGGCACGCTGGTAGTATACATTGACTGGGACCGTTCCGGCTCTATAAGGTTCTAAGATTTGACTAAAGCGTTCAAAAAATTGACCGTTAATTTGGGATTGGTCGATAGATATCGACACCCCACGAGCATATTTCTCACGGGCGCTTCCTAAGTCCATGACCTCGCGCGCGGACATTTTAAGCCCGCCATTGAAATCATCAAAGCTGACCTGTCCGGAAACGACCACAATTTTGTCTTTTTCGAGCAACTCTGCGTAGCGATCGAGCGCATCAGAAAACAACATCACTTCCATTCGCCCAGATCGGTCATCAAGTGTCATCAAACCGATTCGTGTACCGCGCTTAGTGGTCATCACTCTCGCAGCAATCACCAAACCGGCAATCGTTAATGATTGGTCACGACGCGTTGGCGTGGCATCTTTCAAGCGACAGCTGGTGTATTTCGCTAACTCTTTGATGTAAGCGTTAACCGGGTGACCAGTTAGATACAAACCAAGCGTTTCGCGTTCGCCCTCAAGCCAAACCTTCTCAGGCCACTTAGGCACTTGGGTATACTTGTGTTCAACCTCTTCCGGAGCATCGGTCAACACGCCAAACATATCTGATTGTCCAAAGGACTCAGCGTGGTGATGTTGGCTTGCCGCTTTAACCGCATCCGGCAATGAAGCCATCATCGCTGCACGGTGAGGACCTAATCTATCTAAGGCACCGGATAGAATCAACTTTTCGATAACACGTTTGTTGACCTTCTTCAGATCAAGACGCGCACAGAAGTCGAATAAGTCTTTAAAGTAACCGCCCTTATTTCGTGCTTCGATGATCGCTTCAATAGGGCCTTCACCTACCCCTTTGATCGCGCCGATACCATAAACAATCGCGCCATCTTCATCGACGTTAAAGCGGTACAAGCCCGAGTTGATATCCGGTGGGAGCAGCTTGAGCTTCATACGGAAACACTCATCAACAAGGCCAATAACCTTCTCGGTGTTATCCATATCAGCCGTCATTACCGCAGCCATAAATTCCGCTGGGTAGTGCGTTTTCAACCACAGCGTTTGGTAAGAAACCAGTGCGTATGCAGCCGAGTGAGATTTGTTGAAGCCGTAGCCCGCAAATTTCTCTACCAAGTCAAAGATCTTCATGGCAAGTTCGCCATCAACACCATTGGCTTCAGCACCCTCTTTAAAGGTACCACGCTGTTTCGCCATCTCTTCTGGCTTTTTCTTACCCATCGCACGACGCAACATATCCGCGCCGCCAAGCGTATAGCCTGCCAGAATCTGTGCGATCTGCATTACCTGTTCTTGATACAGGATGATGCCGTAGGTAGGTTCTAGTGTCTCTTTCAGTGATTCGTGTTGCCACGTTTCATCAGGGTAAGAAACCGCTTCACGGCCATGTTTACGGTCGATAAAGTTATCTACCATGCCTGATTGCAGAGGACCCGGACGGAACAGGGCTACCAATGCGATGATATCTTCAAAACAGTCGGGCTGTAGACGTTTGATCAGGTCTTTCATACCACGCGATTCCAGCTGGAATACCGCAGTCGTTTCAGAATTTTGTAATAGATTGAACGACGCTTGGTCATCAAGAGGAATCGACTCAATACGAACTGGCTCTTTACCCTCTTTCTTCAGGCGAGGGTTTACGAGGCCCAACGCCCAATCGATGATGGTCAGGGTACGCAGGCCCAAGAAGTCGAACTTAACCAAGCCAGCCGTTTCAACGTCATTCTTATCGAATTGCGTTACTGGGAAGTTACCTTCAGCATCGGCATAGATTGGTGCAAAGTCAGTGATCGTGGTTGGTGAGATTACAACACCACCCGCGTGTTTACCGGCGTTTCGCGTACAACCTTCAAGAATGCGACATTTATCGATCAGTTCGCGAACTTCTTCATCGCCATCGTAAAGCTCCGGCAGTGCCGGTTCAGCAAGGAATGCTTTCTCCAACGTCATACCAGGATCTGGCGGTACAAGCTTTGAAATTCGATCGACGAAGCCAAATGGGTGACCCAGTACACGGCCTACGTCGCGAATTACCGCTTTCGCCGCCATGGTACCAAAAGTGATGATCTGAGATACCGCATCACGCCCGTACATCTCAGCAACGTGGTCGATAACTTGGTCACGCTTATCCATACAGAAGTCGATATCGAAATCGGGCATGGAGACACGTTCTGGGTTCAAGAAACGTTCGAAAAGGAGATCGTATTCAAGTGGATCGAGATCGGTGATATCCAAGGCGTAAGCTACTAGAGAGCCAGCACCAGAACCACGCCCTGGACCTACTGGCACATCGTTGTCTTTTGACCACTGAATGAACTCCATTACGATCAAGAAGTAACCTGGGAAACCCATGTTATTGACAACTTCGAGCTCGATCTTGAGTCGCTCATCGTATTCAGGTCTGCGCTCAGCGCGAACTTTTTCGTCAGGGAACAGGAACGCCAAACGTCGTTCAAGACCTTCTTCAGATTTCTTGATCAAGAAGTCTTCAATCGCCAAACCTTCCGTAGGGAAGTTAGGCAGGAAGTATTCCCCTAAACGAACGGTCACGTTACAACGCTTGGCAATCTCAACACTGTTCTCTAACGCTTCCGGAATATCAGAGAACAGCTCACACATCTCTTCTTCACTACGAAGATATTGCTGCGCGCTGTAGTTCTTAGGACGACGAGGATCGACCATAGTGAAACCGTCATGGATCGCCACGCGGATTTCATGAGCATCAAACAGGTCCTCAGTTAGGAAAACCACTTCGTTGGTTGCGACAACAGGCAGGTCTTCCTGTTCAGCAAGCTCTAACGCAAAGTGTAAGTATGACTCTTCATCCGGTCGTCCGGTACGAATCAGTTCTAAGTAAAAACGGTCGGCGAAGTACGTCTTGTAAAACTCGACGCTGCTTGCAACCAAATCACGGTTACCTTTCAGTAGCGCCTTACCAATCTCACCTTCTTTGGCACCCGATAGAATAATCAGGCCTTCGGCATTCTCAATCAACCACTCTTTATCGATAACAGGCTGATGCTGTACATGACCACGAAGGTAAGCTTTTGAGATAAGCAGCGTTAGGTTGTTATAACCTTTATTGTCGGTTGCAATGACGGTGAGCTTGGTTAGCTCGTCACCGAATTCCGGAGACTGCATCAAGAAGTCAGCACCAATAATTGGTTTAACCCCACACCCATGAGCAGTACCGTAAAACTTCACCAACCCACACAGGTTGGTAAAGTCGGTCAATGCTAGAGCAGGCATACCCATTTCAGCGACTTTTTTTACTAATGGTGGCACCTTGGATAGGCCATCCACCATCGAAAAGTCACTGTGTACGCGTAGGTGAACAAATTTTGGATCTGACATTATTTTTCCTGAATTCTAGGTTTGAGCCTAGGGTTACAACTGTGTGTATTCTATTTTTTTCTGACGCAAGTAAGCAACTTTATTCGATGCCCAGGTCTAGCTAACGTAAAGCTCTAGTCTAGATAGAGCTTAATCAATACGCTCTAATCTATGCCAAGGATACGTTTTACTGGCTTAAAGCTCTTACGGTAATGCTCGGTAACACCATGTTTTTCAATCGCTTCGAAATGCGCTTTGGTTGGGTAACCTTTGTGTTTCGCGAAACCAAACTCTGGATGCAACTTGTCGAGTTCTTCCATCTCTTGGTCACGAACCACTTTAGCGATAATAGACGCTGCACTTATCTCTGCTACTCGTAAATCGCCCTTTACAATAGCCAGACCGTCCATTGGCAGTTCAGGAACACGGTTACCATCGATCAGTGCCATGTCAGGCTGAACGCTCAACCCAGCGATAGCGCGCTGCATAGCGACCATAGTTGCCTGTAGAATATTCAGCTCATCAATTTCTTGTGGCGAACAGCGACCAACAGACCACGCCAAGGCTTTCTCCTTGATTTCAGGAAGCAGAGCAAGACGCTTTTTCTCAGACAGTTTTTTTGAATCGTTTAAGCCTTCGATTGGATTATTTGGATCTAGGATAACCGCAGCAGTCACCACATCGCCTACCAATGGCCCACGACCTACTTCATCCACACCAGCAAACAACTGGTAGCCTTGCGGATATTCAAATGGAGGAAGCTCTTTTTTCTCTTTTACTGCCATGACAATTCTCTTTGTAACTTATAAGTCAGTGCTTTCTGAGGCTGCACTTTATGATTCAACAAACTCTCGACCAATCAATTTCAGTACTGCGTTGGCGGCTTGCTTATCAGCATCTTTACGAATCCAGTGATGCATCTCGGTAAAACGTTCGATCAATGCACTGTTGTCGGCTGATAGCATTTTGTCGACAGATGGGAACAAGAAGTCTGGGTGGCATTCCTCAAGAATATGCTCTTTCACGATCTCTTCACCAGCCAAAATATTCGGCAGTGATACGAAATCAGTGATTGCTAGCTTCTTCACAATGTAGCCTGTCAGCTTATTTACTTTGTAGCCAACGACCATTGGACGCTTCAGTAACATACACTCAAGAGCCACTGTGCCGGAAGCCAGAAGCACAGAGTCAGCAGCGGTAATCACGTTGGTTGCCGTATCTTCGACTAACGTGAATTCAAGCTCAGGCGCTGTTGTTTGCCAGATTTCGGTAAACTGTTTTTTACGCTGTTCATTCACGAGCGCAACAACAAAATTGATGTCAGGGTATTTTTGCTTAATGCGCTGGCACGTTTCGATAAATGGTTGAGCGATCAACCCCATCTCACCACCTCGACTGCCCGGCAATACGGCTAACCACTGTTTGTCTTGGTCTAAGCCTAACAGCTCACGTGCATCTTGTTTACTTGGTTCTAAAGGAATTGCGTCTGCCAGCGTGTGGCCAACAAATTCACAGGCAACGTTGTATTTATCGTAAAACGCTTTCTCGAATGGCAGGAAGGCCAAAACCAAGTCGGTTGCTTTGTCGATTTTAAAGATACGCTTGGGACGCCAAGCCCACACTGAAGGGCTCACGTAATGGACCGTTTTAATGCCTGCGTTCTTAAGATCAAGTTCAAGTCTTAGGTTGAAATCAGGTGCATCGATACCAACAAACACATCTGGTGGGTTTTGAGTGAAATACTTAACCAACTCTGCTTTTACTTTTAGCAGACGAGGTAAACGGCCAAGTACTTCAACTAAGCCCATGACAGCTAGCTCTTCCATCTCGAAAAGAGACTCACAACCAAGCGCCTTCATTTTGGGTCCGCCAATACCGACGAATTCAGCATTCGGGTACTGTGATTTGATTGCTTTGATAAAACCTTCACCAAGCGTATCACCAGAGAGTTCTCCGACAACGATACCTACCCGCAGAGGTTCATTCGAAACAAAGTCCGTGCTGTTGGTTGCTGCTTCTTGCTGTGCCATAGTTTTCCAATTCCCTTCTTGCCTAAAACAAAAAAGATCGCCTAATGATTAGCGATCTTTTTGTTATACCAATCTGATTAAGTAATTATTGTCATACTTGCGCGGATTGGTACACAACCACATCCAGTATTAACGAATAATACCGCGCTCAGAATTCTCTAGCATTTCTAGCATAGGAGCCACCGAAGTAAACTCTTTCGCCATTTCAACTAAAGCCGCTTTCGCTTCTTCAAGTGTTTTACCTGAACGGTATAACTCTTTGTACGCTTTCTGTAGTGCACGAATTTCTGGTTTTTCAAAACCGTTACGCTTCAAGCCCACTAGGTTCAGACCGAATGGAGCAGCATGGTTACCCTGTGCAAGCACGTACGGCAGTACATCTTGAACTACAGCAGAACAGCCACCAATGTACGCGTAAGCACCAATAGAACAGAATGGGTGAATCGCAGAAAGCGCCATCACACCAGCGTAGTCGCCAACCGTAACGTGACCGCCAAGAATAGCGTTGTTACCAATATGAGTGTGGTTACCAACAATAACATCGTGTGCTACGTGAGCATTAACACAAAGTAAGTTGTCATCACCAATTACTGTGGTTGCTTTGTCTTGAACCGTACCACGGTGGATTTGAACCGCTTCACGGATCACGTTGCGATCACCGATCACAACTGTTGTCTCTTCACCACCGTATTTCTTGTCTTGGTTTTCTTCACCAATAACAGCATGAGGGAAGATACGGTTTTCTTTACCAATGGTTGTATGACCTTTGATCACAACATGCGACATCACTTCAGTGTCGTCACCAATTGTCACGTTACCAGCAATGTAAGTGAAAGGCCCAACTGTCACGTTAGCACCGATAGTTACATCACCTTCGATTACTGCTGCCGGGTGAATTTTCGCTGTTTCATGAATCATATTAAAACTCTCTACGAGCACATTTAAGTTCAGCTGAACATACAACGTCGCCGTCAACTTTCGCTACACCGTTAAACGATGCAATGCCACGACGCTCTTTTAAGAATTCAACTTCGATAACCAGTTGGTCACCAGGTACGACTGGCTTACGGAATTTTGCTTTATCAACACTTGCAAAGTAGTAAAGTTCGTTGCCAGAAGGCGCACCAAAAGATTTAAATGCTAGAAGGCCTGTTGCTTGTGCCATTGCTTCTAAGATCAACACGCCTGGGAATACAGGAAGCTGAGGGAAGTGGCCTGTGAACTGAGGTTCGTTAACAGAGACATTCTTAATTGCGGTCAGTGTTTTTTCTTTTTCAAAGCTAGTCACACGATCAACCATTAAGAATGGGTAGCGATGAGGTAATAGTTCCTGAATTTCAGTAATGTTCATCGTTGTCTGTTCAGTAGTCAAAGTCGTATTCCTATGTATATTCTTTATTTAATTAGAAGGATTATAAACGAAAAAGACTCGCTATACGCGAGCCTTTTATTAGAAATGCTGGAATTATGATTCCGCGCTCTTCTCGATAAGTTTTTCAACGGTTTTCAAACGCTTGTTCATTTCATCAATACGATGAACACGCGTTGCTGTTTTACGCCAATCTTTGTTTGGCTGTAAAGGAATACCCGAAGAGTACATGCCTTTCTCAGTGATGCTGCGCATTACCATCCCCATACCGGTGATTGTAACGCCGTCAATGATTTCAATGTGACCATTAATCACACAGCCACCACCAATAATACAGTACTTACCTATCGTCGTGCTGCCAGCTACAATAGTACCACCCGCAAGGGCTGAACCATATCCGATGTGAACATTGTGAGCAATTTGAAGTTGGTTATCTAAGATAACGTTATCTTCAATAATTGTGTCGTCTAATGCACCACGGTCGATGGTAGTACACGCGCCGATTTCTACGCGGTTACCGATACGAACTGAACCGACTTGTGGGATTTTAATCCACTCGCCTTTCTCGTTCGCATAACCAAAGCCATCAGAGCCGATAACCGTGCTTGATTGAATCAAACATGCTTCGCCAATCACAACTTCATGGTAAACACTTACGTTAGCCCATAGCTTAGTGCCAGAGCCAACTTTCGCGTTTTTACCAATAAAGCAACCAGCACCGATGATCACATCATCACCAAGTACCACACCAGACTCAATCACAGCATTTGCACCAATAGACACATTTTGTCCAATGGTCGCATCACTTGCAATCGAAGCTGAATCAGCAATAGCCGCAGCGGGTGCTGGAGTAGTATCAAGCGCTTGAGCAACTTTAGCAAAAGCAACGTAAGGGTCATTAACCACAATCACGTTCGTCTTACAAAGTTCACGCTCACTCTCTTTAACCATAATAGCGGATGCTTTACAGTCACCTAGGTGCTTGCTGTACTTTACGTTAGAAAGGAACGTAATGTTACCTTCTTGCGCTTTATCCATAGGAGCGACTGCTGAAACGGTAATAGTACCATCTCCGTGTAGCTCTCCCCCGGTAATCGTTGCCAATTCGGCTAAAGTTAGATTCTTCATAAAACTTATTTCAGTGCTTTAATTACTTTCTCAGAGATGTTGTATTCTGGCTTGCCGTATTGCAGAGCTTGAATATCAACGATCATATCGTAGCCTTCTTTCTCGGCAACTTTAGTTACAGCATCTTGAATCACTTTGAATAGCTTCTGCTTCTCTTGTGCTTCACGACGTTGGCTTGCTTTTTCTAGTGCTTGAGCTTTGATTTTGTACTTGCTGTCTAGTTGACCTACTTCGATACGTAGCTTTTCAACTTCGTCAGGACCTAGTAGCTCGCCATCACGCTTAAGCTTTTCAATCTTCGTTTTTGCTTCAGCTTGAATGCTCTGCAGCTCAGCTGCTTTGTCTTTGAACTCTTCCTGCATTTTTTGAAGAACAACTTCACGCTGAGGTAGAGCCTGGAATACTTGTGCAGTGTTTACATAACCCACTTTTTGCGCAGCTTCAGCAGCTGTTGCAAAGAAAGAAGAGCTAAGAACTACAAGGCCTAAACCTGCTGCTTTAATCATATTTTTCAAAATATTGTCCTTTAAATATTAGAAAGTTCTACCAATGGTAAATGTGAAGAATTCCTCATCATCACCTTCGTAAATTTTAACTGGTTTCGCTAGAGAGAAAACCAGTGGGCCCATCGGTGACATCCATTGAAGGGCTGCACCATAAGATGAACGGTAATTCGTTGGATCAGAGTAATCGTAGTAGTACTGGCCGCCACTATTAGGCGCGCCACGGTCTACAAATTCAGTATCCCATACACTAGCCATATCGAAGAAGACACTGGTACGAATCTGGCTGCGTGCTTCATCAGAAGCAAACGGCGTAGGTACAATTAACTCTAGACTTGCCAAAGCAACCGCGTTACCACCCACTGAATCATCAGTAGCAGTATCGTAGGTTGGGTTGTTACCTGTGCTGCTTCCGTAAACGGCTTTCGGGCCAGCCGAGTTAGAACCAAAACCACGTAGGGTTGTAAAACCACCTGCGTAGTAGTTCTCGTAGAATGGGAACAAGTTATCGTTACCATCCGTTTGACCATAACCATTACCATAGCCCAATCGGCCACGCATCAATAGTGTGAACTCATGCTTTTTGGTCAGCGGGATGTAATGTTTTACATCGTACTGCATTTTGAAGTACTGAGCATCAGAGCCTGGCACCGTCATTTTAGCGAAAGCACGCTGGTGGTTACCTTCTGTTGGGAAGAAACCACGGTTCAAGTTATTACGCGTCCAAGAGATATTGATATCGAAATCATCGGTTAAGATGTGCTCGTCACCATATTGGTCAATACTTCTCGCGAACTGTTCAACTTGGATATAGGTCGGAACGTTACCGATTTTGTTGTGTGTATAGCCAACACCAAACTCGATACGGTTCAGCTCATCCATAGGGAAACCCCATGTTAGGCTAGTACCATAACTTTGGTTGGTATAGTCGACAATACCCGCTTCAGAGGCTTCGAATTCGTTGTAGAAGATCTTACCGCCTAGACTCACACCATCAAGGTTCCAGTATGGGTCACGGTAGTCTAAGCTCACGTTCTTTTGGTAATCGTTCATCATGGCACTTACACCAACACGGTTACCTGAGCCTGCAAAGTTGTCTTGTTGTAAACCAACTTGGAAACTGACACCTGATTCCGTACCGTAGCCGACACCAAAGTTGATGCTGCCTGAGTTAGCTTCCTTAACGTTGTAAACCAAATCAACTTGGTCTTCACTACCAGGAACACGAACTGTTTGTACATCAACCGTTTCAAAGAAACCTAAACGGTTAAGACGGCTCTTACCAGTATCAATTGACTTAGAGTTAAGCCAACTGCCTTCCATTTGACGCATTTCACGACGAAGAACTTCATCTTTCGTTGAGTTATTGCCCGTGAATCGAATGTCGCGAACATAGATACGGCTACCCGCTTCTACATTGATAACTAACGACACTTCTTTGGTCTCATCATTGAATTCAGGAATCGTACGAACTTGTGGGTACGCATAACCAGATTCACCAAGAATTCGTTTTACGCTCTCTTCTAAAGACGTTACCGATGAACCGTTATAAGTATCACCGTCTTCAAATGGCACTAGCGCTTCAAAATCAGCCTCACGGCCGATGAGTTCACCACGAAATGCGACATCTTTAACGGTGTAGGCTTCGCCTTCATCAATACCAAGCGTGATATAAACGCCTTTCTTATCTGGAGAGATCGCAACCTGAGTAGAGTCTACCTTAAACTTAAGGTAACCACGGTCGAGGTAGTAAGATTTCAGCGCTTCGATATCACCCGCTAATACTTGCTTCTGATATTTTTCATCCGCAAGGAAGTTCCACCATGCAACATCAACGTTCAGATTAAAGCGGCTAAGTAGCTCAGCGTCTGAGAAGACTTCGTTACCGATAAAGTTGATTTGCTGAATCTTAGCAGATACGCCTTCAGTAAAGACAAACTTAAGGTCAGAACGATTACGAGGCAAAGGCGTCACAACCGCTTTTACTGTCGCGTTGTACTTACCAACACTGTAGTAAAAATCTTCAAGACCTTTCTCTATGTTGCTTAGCGTAGTACGGTCAAGGGCTTCACCTTCACGAACGCCAGACGCATCTAGGTTCTGTTGAAGTTGTTCTTCTTTGATCGCTTTGTTACCCGAGAATGAGATACTTGCGATGGTCGGTCGTTCTTTCACTTGAACAACTAAAACACCTTCATCGCGAAGGACTTTAACATCCTCAAAGTTACCCGAAGCATACAATGCACGAATGATCTCAGATACATCGCTTTCATCCACTTCATCGCCAATACGTACTGGCATTTTCAGTAGAGCTGCACCAAGTGCAACACGCTGTAAACCTTCAATCTTGATATCTTGAACTACAAAGTTTTGTGCTCCATTCGCTGCCACACTAGTGGCTAATAGACTTGCGAACAGAATTTGCTTAATCGCCATACTTATTCTAATTATTCCTTGCTACTACCAATGCCTGTGAGAAACCATTCACAGACGAGTAAAATCATTAAATATTGCCAGAGCCATCAAAGAGAAGAGGATTGCACCTCCCACTCTGTATCCCATTTCCTGAACTTTCTCAGGGACCGGTTTACGAGTAATGGCCTCAATAGCGAAAAAGAGCAAATGTCCGCCATCAAGCATAGGCAGCGGAACCAAATTAATAATACCCAAGTTAACACTAATCAGAGCCAAAAAGCCTAAGAAGTAAACCAAACCGTAATCGGCGGTTGTCCCTGCACCTTTAGCTATTGAAATCGGGCCACTCAAGTTATTTAAGCCAACATCACCAACGATGAGCTTCTTAAGCATTGTCAGCGTCAATCCAATGATTTGACCTGTTTTATCAAATGCTTTTCCTACAGACTCAATTACACCAAATTGTAACTCAAAGCGATAATCTTCTGGCCATTCTGCGACTTCTGGAGCAATACCTGCATAGCCAATTGTCGAACCATCAGAAAGCTCGCGACTTTTTGGCGTCATAACTAATGGCTGTTCAACCCCATTTCGCAATACGACCAAGTCCAATGATGTCATTGGATTTGCACGAATTAACTCAACAACCGACTGCCACTGCCACTGTTCAATAGGCTGTCCATTAATCTCAACAATTTTGTCGCCAGCCTTTACTCCGGCATCGTATGCCGCACCGTCATCAATGACTTGAGCAAGCACTGTCGATATCTCTGGAGAATACGGTCTAAAGCCCAGCGTTGTCATTGCAGATTCAGTTTCTGGGTTGAATGACCAGTCTGAAATATCCAATGTCATCTGCTGTTCAAAGCCTATATCGTCTTGAGAAGAAACCGTAACAGTCATGGACTGATCACCAATATGTGATATCAAACCCATATTGACTGATTCCCAATCTGCGGTTTTGATTCCTGAAATAGATTTAAGTTCCATTCCAGTTTCAATTCCGGCTTGTGCAGCAATAGATTGCGGAGTGACTTCACCGATTACAGGTTTAACCGCCGGCACGCCAATCAGAAACACTAGCCAATACGCAAAGACGGCAAAGATAAAGTTAAACGCAGGACCTGCACCAACTATCGCCGTTCTTTTCCACAATTGCTTCTTATCAAAAGCGTATTGTTGTTCGTCTTCAGAAAGGTCGTCAACACGACCATCAAGCATCTTAACGTAGCCGCCCAATGGAATGACTGACAAGCTGTATTCCGTACCATCACGGCCAACTTTGCTCCAGATTGATTTACCAAAACCAATCGAGAATTTCTCAACTTTCACACCACAGCGACGAGCAACCCAGAAATGTCCAAACTCATGAACAGCGACCAGAATGCCAAGCGCTACTATAAAGGATGCGAAGTTCCACAGAATTCCACTCATGCTAGCTGCTCTTTAATAAATTGATTGGCTAATTGACGAGACATATTATCTAGCTCGAGAAGGCTTTCCAAGCTATCTAAGCCCTCAGAGTTATGTTGTTCACATACTTTGCTCATAACATGTTCGTTAATGACAGCAATATCGGTAAACTTCACTCGATTGTTCAAGAAAGCATCGACGGCAATTTCGTTTGCCGCGTTAATTGCGGTTGTAGCATGCTGACCCAAGTAGCAAGCTTCAATCGCTAACCTTAAACATGGGTAACGACTAAAGTCTGGCTCTAGAAAAGTAAGCTCGCCCACTTTAGTGAAATCCAGAGGCTTAACGCCCGCTTCTGTTCGCTCAGGGTAAGACATCGTTAAAGCGATTGGCGTCGCCATATCCGGTTCGCCCATTTGAGCAAGCACAGAGCCGTCCTTGTACTGAACCATAGAATGAATCACAGATTGAGGATGAATAATCACTTTCAGCTGCTCTTGAGAGGCATTAAATAACCATTTCGCCTCAATGTACTCTAAGCCTTTATTCATCATAGTCGCAGAATCGACCGAGATCTTAGGACCCATAGACCAGTTAGGGTGTGCGATAGCGAGTTCAGGAGTCACTGATTCCAACTCAGCCACGTCGGTATAACGGAAAGGACCACCAGAACCAGTTAGTAGAATATGGTTAATACCGTTGGCTTCTAAATCACAGCGACCTAGATTGGTTTGGACGTTTTGCGACAAACACTGGAAGATAGCATTATGTTCACTGTCGACAGGAAGTAGCTCAGCACCGTACTTTTCCACGGCGTCTATAAACAACTGTCCAGACATCACCAAGGCTTCTTTATTAGCAAGCAAGATACGCTTACTAGCCTTAACCGCAGCCATAGTAGGAAGCAAGCCTGCTGCGCCAACAATCGCAGCCATAACAGTGTCTACTTCATCTAGGGAAGCGACCTGACACATGCCTTCTGAGCCTGAAAGCACTTTGATGTTTGGGTAATCCGAAGACAACACATCACTCAGTTGAAACGCTGCATCGGGGCAAGCCATCGCAACATAGCTTGGTTGCCACTTTTCAACTAGCGCCAGCATCTTTTCAACATTCGAACCGGAGGCTAGTGCCACGACCGTATAAAGATCTGGGTTTTGCTCAACGACTTTTAGTGTACTTGCACCAATAGAGCCGGTAGCGCCAAGGATAGTTAGATTTCGCATCACATATGACCGTAGAAATGTAATAAAGGGCAGAATCACTGCCCTTTTTTATTAGAATGCTAAATAAAGCAGAGCAAAGACAGGGAATGCAGCCGTTAAGCTATCTATTCTATCTAGTATACCACCATGACCAGGAATCAGATTACTGCTGTCTTTCACCCCAGACACACGCTTAAACATGCTTTCAACAAGGTCACCAAGAACAGAGATAACGACGGTCACAAGAGTAATAACAATCATGTGAAGAGGACTTGTGAATTGGATATCAAACAAGTCAGCAAAGATCCAAGCCACGATCACTGCAGTAATGATGCCACCAATAAGACCTTCAATCGTTTTATTCGGGCTTACCGCCGGGGCCATTTTGCGCTTACCAAAGCTCTTTCCTGAAAAGTAAGCACCGCTGTCCGCCGCCCAAACGAGCAAGCAAACAAACATCACCAATTTTGCACCGTGGTAGGGATCAACATCGATACCGTTAGCACGCAGGATAACCACACTCCAGAAGAATGGCAGCAGAGTCAGCACACCAAAGGCGTGACGAAGAAGAGAAGAATCTTTCCATGCAGGCATAGACTTAGGATAAGTCACCGCCATACCACTCGCTATTACCCACCAAATTGAGCCAATCGTTAGAATGGCGTAGTGAGCAGTAGACAAGTTATTAAGGCTAAATGCATCAAAAGGGATAAAAGCAAAACTTGCGGCACTAACCACAACCGTTGGAATCAACGCTAAATAACGCGATTTGCTTTCAATAAACTGAGTCCACTCCCAAAAACCTAATAGCGAGATCACCGCTAATGAAAGAATAAACGTAGGAAGTGATAACTCGAAAATGCCTAGAATAACTAGGGGAGCTAAAATCAACGCCGTAATAATTCGTTGTTTCAAACCAAAAAATCCTTATTAACTGTCCATCAGAGCTTTGATTTGCTCACCGGTGCATCCAAAACGACGCTCACGGTTTACAAACCAAGTCACAGCTTCTACTAAGCTGTCTTCATTAAAGTCTGGCCAGAATTGTTCAGTGAAATACATTTCGGCGTAAGCCAACTGCCAAAGCATAAAATTACTAATGCGGCATTCACCACTGGTACGGATAAGTAGATCGACTTCAGGAATATCTGCCATCGTCAGATGCTGTGTAATCATAGCTTCATCAATGTCATCTACATTAATATCACCAGACTTTACCTGTTGAGCAATAGAGGTCATTGCTTGCTGAATATCCCACTTACCGCCGTAGTTAGCCGCAATATTAATAACCATACCGGTATTGGTGCTAGTCAAAGCTTCCGCTTCTTCTATCTTCTTTTGTAGTCGATCATTGAAACGACTTTTATCACCAATAACACGAAGTTGTAGATTATTTTTATGAAGCTTTTTTACTTCACTCGATAGCACTGAAATAAACAGTTCCATCAAAATACCGACTTCTTCTTCAGGACGACGCCAGTTCTCGCTACTAAACGCAAAAAGAGTAACGGCTTTAATGCCAAGTCTGGCTGCAGAAGAGATAGTTTTACGAACGGCTTGAACACCGTTTTTATGGCCAAAGACGCGAGGCTTGCCCTGAGCTTTTGCCCAGCGACCATTACCATCCATAATGATAGCAATGTGTTTAGGAAGAGAGTCTGTGAACGCTTGAGAATTATGCATAAAAGAGTGAATCAAATTCTAATAGTCGAACAGAGTAGCATAAAAAAACGCTGCACCGTGAGTACAGCGTTTTTCCGGAAAGAAAAGAATAGGGAAAATTAAACTTCCATCAACTCTTTTTCTTTAACAGCTAGAACTTCGTCTACGTTCTTAACCGCAGCGTCAGTTAGCTTTTGAATTTCGTCTTGTGCTTTACGATCTTCATCTTCAGAGATTTCTTTATCTTTAAGAAGTGCTTTTAGATCGCCATTCGCGTCACGACGGATGTTACGGATAGCAACACGGCCACCTTCAGCTTCGCCACGAACGATTTTAACTAGGTCTTTACGACGCTCTTCCGTTAGCGGAGGAAGTGGAACACGGATAACTGTGCCAGCAGACATAGGGTTTAGGCCTAGGTCAGATGTCAGAATTGCTTTTTCAACTAGAGGAGTCAGTGTTTTATCAAACACTGTAATAGCTAGTGTACGTGCATCTTCAGCGATAACGTTAGCTACTTGAGTCAAAGGCGTTGGAGCACCGTAGTACTCAACAGTAAGACCAGAAAGTAGGCTTGGGTGCGCACGACCTGTACGAATCTTTTGCAGGCTGTTTTTTAGTGCATCAACACTTTTTACCATGCGCTCTTGAGCGTCTTTTTTGATTTCGTTAATCACAATTTCACCTTGATTATGTTCTTTCTTCAAGAAAGCTTTTTATTTGAGTGATAAGGATAAGCTTACCAAAGTCTAACACCTCAGTAAGCCCGAAAAATTAGTCAGCGTCGCTGATTAATGTACCTTCAGTTTCACCCATAACCACGCGACGTAGTGCGCCTGGTTTATTCATGTTAAATACGCGGATTGGCATTTTGTGATCACGTGCTAGCGTAAATGCAGCCAAGTCCATTACTTTAAGTTCTTTATCAAGAACTGTGTTGTAAGACAACGTATCATACAGCTCTGCGTCTGGGTTTGCTACAGGGTCAGAAGTAAATACACCATCTACTTTTGTCGCTTTTAGAACTACGTCAGCTTCGATTTCGATACCACGTAGACATGCAGCAGAATCCGTAGTGAAGAATGGGTTACCAGTACCAGCAGAGAAGATCACAACGCGACCTTGACGTAGTTGGCTGATTGCGTCTGCCCAGTTGTAGTCGTCACACACACCTTTAAGAGGGATTGCAGACATTACACGTGCGTTTACATAAGCACGGTGAAGAGCGTCACGCATTGCAAGGCCGTTCATTACCGTTGCAAGCATACCCATGTGGTCACCAACAACGCGGTTCATACCTGCTTCAGCAAGGCCTGCACCACGGAAAAGGTTACCACCACCGATAACAACGCCTACTTGAACACCTAGTTCAACCAATTCTTTCACTTCTTGAGCCATACGATCAAGGATCGTCGGGTCAATACCAAAACCTTCTTCGCCTTGTAGTGCTTCACCGCTAAGTTTTAACAGAATACGTTGATACGCCGGTTTAGGGTTCGTAGTCATGGAGTTTACCTTCCAAAGAGTTGATGATTAACAGTCATGGATAAAAACTGAATAGCTCAGTTTGCATTCATAACAGCTAAAAAATAATTCACTATTCATAAAAAGACCGCAGCATTTGCCACGGTCTCTTTTCAAACAATACGCTAAGGATTAACCTTTTTGTACCGCTGCAACTTCGTCAGCAAAGCTCATTTCAGCTGCTTTCTCGATGCCTTCACCAACTTCTAGACGTACGAAGTTAGATACTGAAGCGCCTTTCTCTTTAAGGATAGCGCCAACAGTCTGCTTAGGCTCCATGATGAAAGCTTGACCAGTTAGAGAAATTTCGCCCGTGAATTTCTTCATACGGCCAACAACCATTTTCTCTGCGATTTCAGCTGGTTTGCCTTCGTTCATAGCGATTTCAACTTGAACTGCTTTTTCTTTAGCAACTACGTCTGCAGGTACGTCTTCTGGGTTTAGGAACTCAGGACGTGATGCAGCAACGTGCATTGCAACGTGCTTAAGAGTTTCAGCTTCGCCTTCACCAGCAACAACAACACCGATTTTCTCACCGTGACGGTAAGAAGCTAGTGCAACACCTGAAACGTACTGTACGCGACGGATGTTGATGTTTTCGCCGATTTTTGCAACTAGAGCAACACGAGTCTCTTCGAACTGTGCTTGTAGCTCTTCAACAGTTGCTTGAGAAGCTACTGCAGCAGCTGCAACTTCTTCTGCGAATGCTGTGAAGTTAGCATCTTTTGCTACGAAGTCAGTTTGGCAGTTAACTTCAAGAAGAGCAGCTACGCCGTTCTCTTCTTTGATGATGATTGCGCCTTCAGCAGCAACGTTACCAGCTTTCTTAGCTGCTTTCGCTGCGCCAGACTTACGCATGTTTTCAATTGCTAGTTCGATGTCAGCGTTTGCTTCTACAAGCGCTTTCTTACATTCCATCATGCCAGCGCCAGTGCGCTCGCGAAGTTCTTTAACTAGAGCTGCAGTTACAGTTGCCATTCTCTATTCCTCAGTAAATTCTAAAAAAGATAAAAAACAGGGGCCTAATTAATTGGCCCCTGATATTGACTGTATTCAGTCCGTTAAGCCACCGATTATGACCGCTTAATATGAACTAAATATGGCTCAGAGCCGCTATTATTCAGCTTCTACAAAACCGTCTTTTTCAGCAGCTACAGCAGCAACATCTTTGTTGCGACCTTCTTTAACCGCGTCTGCAGCAGCGTTTAGGTAAAGCTGTACTGCACGGATTGCATCGTCGTTACCAGGGATAACGAAGTCAACGCCGTCTGGGTTAGAGTTAGTATCAACTACAGCGTAAACTGGGATACCTAGGTTGTTTGCTTCTTTAACTGCGATGTGTTCGTGATCAGCATCGATTACGAATAGAGCGTCTGGAAGGCCGCCCATGTTCTTGATACCACCAAGAGATTTCTCTAGCTTCTCCATTTCACGAGTACGCATTAGAGCTTCTTTCTTAGTAAGCTTGTCGAAAGTACCGTCTTGAGCCTGCGCTTCAAGTTCTTTCAGACGCTTGATAGACTGACGAACAGTTTTGTAGTTCGTTAGCATACCGCCTAACCAGCGGTTGTTAACGTAGAACTGGTTGCTGTTGATAGCAGCTTCTTTAACAGCTTCAGATGCAGCGCGCTTAGTACCAACAAAAAGAACTTTACCTTTCTTCTCGCCAACTTTAGCGATTTCAGCTAGAGCGTCGTTGAACATTGGTACAGTTTTTTCTAGGTTGATGATATGTACTTTGTTACGAGCACCAAAGATGAATGGCTTCATTTTTGGGTTCCAGTAACGAGTTTGGTGACCGAAGTGAACACCAGCTTTAAGCATATCGCGCATTGATACAGTTGCCATTTTAAAATCCTCTATGGGGTTAGGCCTCCACATCCCCCATGAATCCGACCCCTAACAACTAACCACTTTTCAGCCGTTATTTGTGTTGTTGAGGCACCCCGGAACATGTGTCGGAATGTGTGTGATTTAAAGAAATAAGTTAGTGGACACAAAGCTTGTTTCGCCAATTGGAGAAAACACTCCTGATGTCCGGCGCGCTTTATACCATATTTTGTCTATCTATGGCTAGAAAAAAATCGAAAAATGGCGACTGCTATACTGATCCCTATCGGCGAAATTTACCTATAAATAGTGTCGCTATTCATTCACTTCTATCTCAATAGACCGGACGTAAACCACTCAGGTTGAGTAGTATCCACCAGCATTGTATGGATATGGGAATGTTGCGCTAAAATGCTGCACTGATAGAATAGCCCCAATATGCACACTTAGGTGCTACCAAATTAAGAGATATGCAATGGCTGTAAAAATTAAAACTGCTGAAGAAATTGAAAAAATGCGCGTCGCCGGCAAGCTGGCGTCGGAGATTCTAGAGATGATTGAACCTCACATCCAAGTAGGTACAACGACAGAAGAGCTAAACCAAATCTGTCATGAGTACGCTACGGAAAGAGGCGCATACTCAGCACCACTTGATTATCACGGTTTCCCTAAGTCAATCTGTACCTCTATCAACCACATTGTGTGCCACGGTATTCCAGCATCACAAGATGAGACTGGCAGCACTGGTCAATTCAAACCTGCGGTACTAAAGGATGGTGACATTCTTAACGTTGATATCACAGTAATCATCCCTGATGACGAAAACGCAGACCTAAGCGTTCGTCCACAAGGCTACCACGGTGACACATCTAAGATGTTTCTTGTGGGTGAAGTTTCACCAGCAAACAAGCGTCTATGCATGGTTGCTCAAGAAGCACTTTACGAAGGCATGCGCCAAGTTAAGCCAGGTGTTCAACTTGGCCAAATCGGCACTGCTATCGAGAAGTACATCAAAACAAACAACAAGAATAACCCACGTGCTAAGTTCTCTATTGTTAAAGATTACTGTGGTCACGGTATTGGTTCTGAGTTCCACGAAGATCCGCAAGTGGTTCACTACAAGAACAGTGACCGCACAGTGCTGAAGGCAGGCATGTGTTTCACTATCGAGCCAATGATCAACGCGGGTAAGTTTGGCTGCCGTCTTGATGACCAAGATAGCTGGACAGTGTACACAGCAGACAGCAAAAACTCGGCGCAGTGGGAACACACACTGGTTGTGACAGATACAGGTTGTGAAGTACTAACACTACGCAGCGACGATACGATTCCACGCATCATGAAGAACGCTTAGTTCATCAAACTGAACACATCAGCCTTTTAAAAATATCCTCGCCTTGTCGAGGATATTTTTTTATCCACTCAATTTCGACTTTCCACCAGCTTCTGTTAAATTGTTTACTATTCTCATTTGCTTGCACGGATAGCAGACCATATGCCTTATCAATGCCCTCTTACGTTCAATGACGAACAAATTGAAATCTGCGAATTAAAAAATCAGCTCGAGATCTTCACGCAGTATCAAAAAAATGAATTCCTGAATCATCATCCAGTTACCGACTTAGTGTTGCTACGCTCCGAATACATGGATTTACTTCTCAATCGTTTATGGGAGCATTTCGGATTCAATAAACTGCCTCATATTTCACTCGTCGCTGTAGGCGGTTATGGCCGTGGTGAACTCCACCCCTTGTCCGACATTGATATCCTTATCGTCTCGCAAAAAACATTGCCACCAGCACTTGGCGAAAAAGTCAGCCAGTTCATCACCCTACTCTGGGATTTGAGACTCGAAGTTGGTCACGCGGTACGTACCATTGCCGAATGTCTTGATATCGGTATTGATGATTTAACCGTTGCAACCAACCTGCAAGAGTCTCGATTGCTGTGTGGTAGTGAAGACACTTTTCAAGAACTAAAGCTGAAAATTCATTCCGATTCATTTTGGCCAAGTGAAACCTTCTACAAGGCTAAGATTCAAGAACAAAGAGAACGTCATGCTCGCTACCACGACACCACTTACAATCTAGAGCCGGACATTAAATCGACTCCAGGTGGACTCAGAGACATCCATACCCTGAGCTGGGTAGCGCGTCGCCACTTCGGTGCGACCTCTTTGTTAGAGATGAGCAAGTACGGTTTTCTAACCGATGCTGAGTATCGTGAGTTAGTTGAGTGCCAAGATTTCTTATGGCGTGTTCGTTTTGCACTGCACATAGAGCTGCGCCGTTACGACAACCGCCTCACCTTTGCCCACCAAGCTCAAGTCGCTGAACATTTGGGTTATACTGGCGAAGGTAACCGTGGCGTTGAGATGATGATGAAAGAGTTCTACCGAACACTTCGTCGCGTTGCCGAGCTCAACAAAATGCTGCTTAAATTGTTCGATCAAGCAATCATCAATGGTGGCCAGACTCAAGACGCTGAGATTCTCGACAACGACTTCCAGCGCCGTGGCTCACTGATCGAAGCGCGCAAGCCAGCTCTATTCCAAGCTAGACCAGAAACGATTCTCGATATGTTTATCCATATCGCTAATGACTCGACTATCGAAGGGGTAAGCCCACCAACATTGCGACAACTGCGAACGGCACGTCGCCGATTAAACCGCTTCCTGCATACTATTCCTGAAGCTCGTGACAAGTTCATGGATCTAGTTCGCCACCCAAATGCACTACACAAAGCCTTTAGCTTAATGCATAAGCTAGGCGTGCTCTCAGCGTACTTACCACAGTGGAGCCAGATCGTTGGCCAGATGCAGTTTGACCTATTCCACGTATACACGGTGGATGAGCACAGTATTCGCCTGCTCAAGCACATTAACCGTTTTGGCCAAATTGATAACCACGACAAGCACCCTATCTGTTGTGAAGTGTACCCACGCGTGCAGAAGAAAGAGCTGCTGATTCTGGCGGCTATCTTCCACGACATCGGCAAAGGCCGCGGTGGAGACCATTCAGAGATTGGTGCTGTTGAGGCATACTCTTTCTGTATTGAACACGGGTTATCAAAACCTGAAGCAAAACAAGTCGCGTGGTTGGTACAAAACCACCTGTTGATGTCTGTAACCGCTCAACGTCGTGATATTTACGACCCTGATGTAATCACTGAATTCGCAAAAAAGGTCCGTGATGAAGAATCACTCGAGCTACTGGTTTGCCTAACGGTTGCCGATATCTGTGCAACTAACCCAGAGCTATGGAACAGCTGGAAGCGAACGCTGTTAGCAGAGCTATTCCACTCTACTCAGCGAGCACTACGCCGCGGATTAGAAAACCCTGTCGATGTCAGAGATCGTATTCGTCATAACCAACAAATGGCGTCAGCTTTGCTGCGTAAAGAGGGATTCACCGCTCGTGAAATTGAAGTGTTATGGCAACGCTTCAAAGCCGACTACTTCTTACGTCACACACACAAGCAAATCGCTTGGCACTGTGAGCACCTACTTCGCCTAGAAGACCCAAGCCAACCACTCGTACTGATCAGCAAAAAAGCGACACGTGGTGGTACAGAAGTATTCGTTTACTGTAGAGACCAAGCGGCACTGTTCGCGACCGTGGTTGCAGAGCTCGACAGGCGCAACTTTAACGTTCATGACGCGCAGGTCATGGTCAGCAAAGATGGCCATGTTTTAGATACCTTTATCGTACTAGACCAACATGGTGAAGCGATCGATGAAGCAAGACACAAAGCCGTTGCTAAGCATCTAACTCATGTACTGGCTGATGGCCGACCGACGAAGATTAAGACTCGTCGCACACCACGCAACTTGCAACACTTCAAGGTAAAAACCTTAGTTGAGTTTCTACCAACCAAGAGCAAGAAACGCACCTTAATGGAGTTAAGAGCTCTTGATACTCCAGGATTATTGGCTCAAGTCGGTGCAACCTTTGCGGAGCTAAGCATCAACTTGCACGGTGCAAAAATTACCACCATAGGTGAGCGAGCTGAGGATTTGTTTATTCTGACCAGTGAAGCAGGAGGAAGGCTTTCTGAAGAGCAAGAACAAGCGCTAAGAGAAAGGCTAACCGAGCATGTTTCGGAACTCGCTCCTTAGAAGTCGAATTAGGTCTTAGGGCAGCTTTAATAGCCAAATAAGTGTGGGTAAAGATAGAGAGCGATCTTGCCCACAACTTACAATCAATTCACAGATATCAACTATCTAGCTCGTCGTTAGGCTGCTACATTGATCAAGTCAATTACATAAAAGTATTACATTCATAACCTAGAGGTCGCTTATGTATCCAAACCTCACTGGCTTAGGTATCCACGAACCTAAACAGATTGAACGTTATTCCCTTCGCCAAGAAGCTCATAAAGATATCCTGAAAATTTACTTTCGTAAGCAGAAAGGTGAACTGTTCGCAAAAAGCGTTAAGTTTAAATACCCACGACAAGTGAAAAGTGTGCTTGTTAGCGGTGGCAATAATCAATACAAAGAAGTGACCGAGATTAACCGAAACCTCACTCTTGTAATTGATGAACTCAACAAGATAACCAAACCGACGCCAACGGCTGAGGTGGATGTGAAGCAGAAGATCCTTACCGACTTACGCCATCTAGAGAAAGTGGTATCAAGTAAGATCGCCGAGATCGAAGCCGATCTAGAAAAGCTAAAATGATCCCACGATTAACGACGAACTAGTCAACAATAGTGATGCCGTTAAGAACGCAAAGACATCAAAAAGGGCTGATATCGCTATCAGCCCTTTGTTTTTATTATATTTTTCTTTTCACTTAGACTCGCGATTGCTTAAATACGCGTGACTTACTTCGACAAGCAAGTTTGAGCATCGATTAAGTTGGTATCCCACTCAAAGGTTTCAAACAACCTTAGCCAAGTTTCATCCAGGTTCGCCTTCATGACCAACTCTTCTTTAGTGAAAGGATGAATGAAGCGCAATTCAGAGGCATGTAGCAACAAACGGTGCGAATCTAAATCATCACGAAACAGTCGGTTGTGTTTACCATCACCATGTGAGGTATCACCCACGATTGGGTGTCTTAGGTGAGCCATATGACGACGCAGCTGATGCTTACGCCCTGTTTTTGGCATCATCTCAACCAAGCAGTAGCGGCTCGTTGGGAAACGTCCTGTTGAATAGGGTACTTCGACTTTTGCTAGCGGTTCATAAACCGTCACAGCCTCTTGCGCTTCTTTGTCTTCTTTCGCGAACTTATCTGCGATCTTATCCAGCTCAACCTTAAGTGCGTAATCAAGCGTATCGCCCTCTTCTATCCAACCACGAACAATTGCATGGTAAGTCTTTTGCATCTCATGGTTAGCGAACATTGGCATCACCTCAGAGGCGACCTCACTCGATAGCGCAAACACCAATACGCCAGACGTTGGGCGATCTAAGCGATGCAGAGGAAATACGTGCTGACCAATTTGATCACGCAGTGTTTGCATCACAAATTGCGTTTCGTGTTTATCCAACCATGAGCGATGCACCAGCATGCCAGCGGGCTTATTCACCGCGACAAAATACTCATCTTGATAAATGATCTCTAACATTACGCGCATACCTCATCAATGCTCTGAATCGTCACTAGCAGTTCAGCCTTGTCTGCCTCATTTTTCCAAACTTCACAAAAATAAGGATGGATAGCAAAGCCCTTCGGTAGGGGCATTTTCGCATCCATCATTGCGTTGATCTTAACGATAAAGATCCACTGCAACCACTCTTCCGGTTGTAGACAATCAATAGCAAAAGGTTCAACACTGGCCAGAGCTTCGTCCGAAGGTGGAACATCACTCCACAGCGAACATTGGCGCATTTGTTGTTCTAATTGTTGAAGTAAAGGAGGTAACTTTGTGGCAGCTGTCATTTTTCACCAAGTTATTTATCTAGTGACCTTGAAATTGGGGCATAGAGTACCATCTATTTAGGAAAGAAAGTTAGGAGCTTTATTACTATGGAAACGATTCACACGCTCACTCAGTTACTCAAGAATAGCGGTTGCCAATACGATATCTACGACCTAGGTCGTCGCATTCAGAAGATCGACAACACCTTATTCTCTGATGTTGAGCAAGGGAAACAGCCGTACCCATTTCCACTTCAGAAACAAGCTCACTTAGCCATTAGTTACTGGAACGAACACAAGCAGCCTTGGATTTGGTTTCTAAAGTTCAAGCTGGACGAAAGGGGCCTGTTGCATCAAGGCGATGTAGGTAACTTCCTTAAGTTTGTCATAGAAGCAATGGGCACACGTCTAAACGGCGAGATCAGCGAAGAGCAACAACAAAAGCTGTCTAACAACCCATACACGTTTAAGCCTTCAGAGGACAAGATGGCCGTGTTCCATAGCCAAGTAAGATCAGGTTTAGATCTGGCGACTAGCCAATACTACGAACACGCTCAACACTACTTCACTGGTGATCTAGGCTGGGATAACTGGAAAACTGTTGGTCTTCAAGGTATCACCGATATGTGTGCTCGCCTAGGCAGCCAACAAAACGGTGTCGCGATTCGTAAAGCATTGAACAAACTACCATCAGAACCTCTATACGCAACACTAGGGGCGCTTGAGCACACGCAAATCAATGACAAGCTGGCTCAACGCTTACAAGAGATGGCCGAAAATGAGATCAATAGCCAAGAACCGGATCTGTTCTTGCTGTCTGCGTTGGTTCGTGCCCTTTCTGGTGCAGAACCAAGCACAACGAATGCCGTAATTAACCAAGTTCTGGCGAGCCCACGCTTAAGTCACCAAGAAGTGTTAATTGGTTTGGCTGGTCGAAGCTGGCACGCACTGCAAGATCCTGCGATTGCTGAGCAATTCTTGCTGCGCCTCGCACAAACAGGTAACCAAAACTTGTTCAATCAGTTATTTGCAGATTTAGTGATGATTCCAACTCTGAGAATGGTATTTTTACCGCTACTGAACTCAAATCCATCACCAGAACTTGCAAACGCACTGGTCGAACTGCAACAAGCGGCTAAAGCTAATTAAGTTCACAGAGAGACTCACTCTGTAGTTCATCAAAATGCGCAACTATCACAATTGGAATGAAGAGATAAAAAAGGAAGTATGGATTAAATGATAGATAACTTATTGGCTATTTTGTTTCTGTGCTTCTTTTGCTTTTTATTTTGGCAGCAGCGCAGGCAATCAGAGCTTGCGAAGGCTGCCATTGCGAGAAAGTGTAAAGAGCTGGACTTACAATTGTTGAGTGTCGCTTTTAGTGGTCATAAGCTTAAGATGCGCCATGAGTTAACCACGATTTGGCGCTGGCATACTGTGTACCAATTTGAATTTTCAGCGTTAGGTGATGACCTATACCAAGGTAAACTGACCATGGTCGGTTTCCGCTCTATGCGGTTTGAGCTACAGCCTCATAGAATGTAACGTCGCAATACTCGGTATAACGATATTCATGGTAAGGGCCAAACTGATCTTGTTTGGTCTCTTTAAATGCAAAACCTAATTTTTCTAATAGCTTAATGGATGGGTTGTGTCCGACATTCACAGTCGCAACAACATTCGTTAAACGCTCTTCAAAGCGCACCAAACTAAAGAAAGGTTTCAGTACCTCACTAGCAAAACCTTGATTCCAGTATTCTTTATCCAAAATAAAGCCAAGTTCATGCTTACCCTTTTCCGATGAAACAAAGACATGCCCAAGATATTCACGGGTTTGGTTGTGGATGATCGCGCGGCAGAAGCCGACGTTATCTTGCAGTATTTCTTGAAAAAGGTGCTTCGCAGAGGCGACAGAGTGAGGCCCATTCATTTCGGCACGATTAATGGGGCAGCAATTTAACTTGATAAAGTCGAGTTCTAGCTGTTCAGTATAAGGTACCAACAGCGTTCTTGAGGTTGCTATCGTCATAAAACACTCCTTGTGTTGACCATTAGCAGAAAAGCAGATGTTGCGCTCTTAAATGAAGAAGCTCTTAGATAAAGACGCTCTAGATTTAAAAGAGTCTCCTAGATAGAGAAAAGCCTCAGGAAAAGAAAAGCCCCGACACCGAAGTGTCAGGGCTAGGGTCTTACTCGCAGCAGTCCGGCTACTAATTAATGCTCCATGCATCATCCATAATAGTGGCTGTAATCCTTCAGCTCTTTCCTTTACTTCGCCGTCCTAGCGGTGTCCAATCATCCTGAAAGCTAACAATCCTAGTTAGCGCACATCACTTGTTCCGTGAGCGGTGTCCTTTGCATCGTCCTGATGCTAATCCAACCCTTTAATCCTAAAGGTGTCCATTGTCATTCCGTTGCAGCTAACTTCCTGTTAACTGACTGTATCCCTACAATGTCCTTACGCTCCATGCTTGATCACTCAATCCTAAGTAACCAAATCTTCATCCTGAAGATAACCAAATCCTTGGTGCTTTCCTGTTCCGTGTCAGAATCCTTCCGACAAGGTTTAATTTACGCGATTTAGGATTTCGGACAATAGATTTGCATCACACTTTGAATTCATCCGAGTTGTTAATTATATAAAACAATTAAAATTCAACAAGTTAACCATATGCATATCAATCTCTCTAGACAACTATTCGTGTTATCTCACAGCCTTTGTAAGAGATCTCTCACACGCCATGGGATGTTTTATGATTCGCTATCATCCAGCGGAGCGAGTAAAATGATTGAAGACTAAAAATGGAGGTCAACATGCTGACAAAAGATGTTTCTGAAGAGTTGAAATCAGTGCTTGAAGGACTGCAAGCACAAGGTAAAGAGCCGACCGTTGCATTAGTGAAAGCTCGTATGAGTACATCGGTTCCAATGCCTGCTTTAATCACAACCATCAAGAGCTGGAAAAGTGCGAATCGCGTTCCTAAAGTTGAAGTCGCGACACAAGAAGAGCCGGCACTAGACCGTGTTGGCCAACTGGAAAAGCAAATCCTTGAACTTACTGCTCGCGTTGCCACGCTTGAAGCCAAATTAACTGAGTAATAAGTTAACCGAGCAATAAGTTGACAGATAAATAAGCGAATAGAGAAATAGAACACTATGAAGATATGGGTTGATGCGGACGCTTGTCCAAAGGTTATCCGAGAAACAATCGTACGCGCAGCTGAGCGCACAGGGGTTGAATGTACCTTTGTGGCAAACCATCTGGTTCCCGTTCCTAAACGCAATAACATTCACTCGATTCAAGTACCAAGCGGATTTGATATTGCTGATGATGAAATCGTAAAGCGCACTGAACCTGGCGATCTTGTGATTACATCCGATATCCCTCTGGCTGACGAAGTGATCACCAAAGGTGGCCAAGCTCTCAGCTCTCGTGGTGAGCTTTACACCAAAGAGACCATCAAAGCACGTCTGAACATTCGTGACTTCATGGATACTATGCGCTCAAGTGGCATCCAAACTGGCGGACCAAGTACCCTTTCTCAAACCGATCGTCGAGAGTTTGCCAACCACCTTGATAAAATCCTCGCTAAGCGACCAAAATAGCCAATTTATTTTGTGTGCACCATTTTGAAGCCGGTCAAGATGGTGCTCCAAGCCTTATCCCAACAAAGATATACAGTTAACACATATCAGATATTGAAACTGATCATTACCTCCTCGTAGCACAGACATAGATACTCCCTCTTTTAGTGAACACATGAGTGCACCATGCTACATAAAACAACGACTATTTTTGGCTCGTTGCAATGGATCTGCTCCCTGCTCCTTGGATTCTCTTCTACTTCTTTAGCACAAGAAGATACAGTTCTCCCCTCGCCACCAGATAACAAAGATAACGGATTATTTTCACTGCTTGGGGGACCAGCTTACATGCCTGAAACTGGCTTTATGCTTGCCATCGGAGGATTGTACTCATTTAACACCACACCGGAACAACCGAGCAAAACTCAACGCTCTTCTATCACATTAGTGGGTATCGCCAATGAAATGGATAGCGGTGTAGGGTTTGGTGTTCGCTCTAAGCAAAAAATATTTTCTCCACAGAATCGACTTCGTTACTTCGGCCAATTATCGATGGGAAAACAAAGCTTGTACTATTTCGGTACAGGTTATCAATCGGGGGTAAATACCGGCAAAGATGAAGAGAACTTAGTCGACTATGATTTCGTCACTTACAATGCCGATCTAGGAATGCACTTAGGTAACAACATTTACCTAGGGCCAATACTTCGCCTGCAGTACAAAAAGGCCATCGAAGAGTCGATTTCATCAAACGTCGCTCAAGATGCCGATTTTGTCTACGGTCAAGATAATCCCTTCACTTTAGGGCTAGGGGTAGCCTTACAGTGGGATACTCGAGACATCGCAGTAAATGCACGTCAAGGTCAGTTTCTAAGCCTTGAATACGCGAGCTACCAGGACAACTTTGGCAGTGACTCCAATTTTGAAAAAGCCGAAGCCGATTACCGTCTTTATTGGACACCAATCAAAGGCGCCACCTTCGCTTTTCTCAATACTGCCAACCTAAGTACAGGCGATGTGCCCTATTACGAACTGCCGACCTTTGGCGGCCAAGATTCTATGCGTGGCATCTATTACGGACGCTACCGTGATATGCACAGCGTCGAGCACACCATGGAGTATCGCCAGTCATTTATGAACAATGGTGATTACACCAAACATGGCTTTACGATGTGGGCAGGTCTCGCTACAACAGCTGAAAACACCAATGACCTGTATCAAGATAAAATTTACAGCTATGGCGTTGGTTATCGCTATGAACTACAACCTCGTATGAATGTTCGTGTTGATCTCGGGTTTGGATCCAATGATGCCCAAGGCCTTTACTTGTCGATCAACGAAGCGTTTTAAGAGGCCATCATGACGAAATTTACAACGTTAGGTGCCGCTGTCGCATTGGCTATAGGCTCAACACCAAGTAAGGCAGAGGACGGTGCACGAGTCGATTTCCCTGATGCTGAAACACAGCAAAAGCTGAATAAAAAGTGGGAGCATGCTTTGCCCTTTCATGCCCAAAAAGCAATTGATCTAGGTTACGCTCTGCCTCTACCATTTTCTGTTTCATTTATAGGTAACGCTTCTAAGCAAAACATCGAAATGTATGATTTGGGCGTGCAAGTTGGCGATGTAGATTTAGGTGACAGATACGAGCTTTCTCAGGTGTCCTTTGGTACTCCTGAGATCGAGAGCAAAAGCATGCAACTGCGCGCTGCGGCTTGGGTGTTTCCTTTCTTACAAATGGGTGTGCATGTAGGCCGTTTCTCGGGAGGAACACAATTAACAGCCGAAATACCGACCTCACTCTTTAAAGCTTGCGACAATCATCCAAGATTACCCACTTGCGCTAAAGAATCCGTCAGCACTCCGGAGTTTTATCCCGATGTTGAAGGTTCGAATTGGGGGTTCTCAATGAATATTGTAGGTCAAGTTGGGGATTTCACTTATGTGCTTCCGGCCAGTATGACGCACTCTCGCACTGATGATGAGCGTACTAACACCAAAACAATGTTGTTCAGTCCACGAGTTGGCCAACTTATCCAAACTGAAAACTGGGGTAACATTTTCCCCTATATTGGTGCCGCTTACATGCATAGCGAAGGGCTAACCCAAGAAAACAACGCGCTAGGTGTGGATGGACTGTCTTACCAATTATCTCAACAGAGCGCTGAAGACTACTCTGCAATCATCGGAGCAAACTGGAATATCACGAAAACTTACGGAGCTAATTTAGAGTTTATCGGAGGCCCGGGTAGAAAAATCATCAATGTCATCATGACTTACTCCTACTAGTTCCCAATGGCATAACGAAAAAAACCTGCGATAAACGCAGGTTTTTTTGTTCTCTAATAGAGAACTGTCTATAAGAACGAACCGTCTATAAACAAATATAGTACTCAAGACTAAGGCGTGTAGTACGTTGCAGCGCCCGGACCTACTGGTAGGCCAAAGACGAATACCCAAACGTAGAACATTAAGCTCCAACCAACCAAGAACACGATTGAGTATGGAAGCATAGTTGCAATCAGAGTACCGATACCTAGGTTCTTCATGTAACGCGTCGCTACCGCAAGGATAAGACCGAAGTAGCTCATCATTGGAGTAATGATGTTGGTTGTTGAATCACCGATACGGTAAGCCGCTTGAATCGTTTCAGGAGCGTAACCTACTAGCATTAGCATTGGAACGAAGATAGGCGCTGTTACTGCCCACTGAGCAGAAGCTGAACCGATCATCAGGTTAATGAAGCCACACATTAGGATGAATGCGAAGAACAACATTGGACCCGTTAGGCCGATATCTTGTAGGAAAGTAGCACCTGCAACTGCGAATACTTGACCAAAGTTAGTCCACTTGAAGAAAGCGACAAACTGAGCAGCAAAGAACACAAGTACGATGTACATGCCCATTGAAGACATCGACTTAGACATTGCCTCGATCACATCACGGTCTGTTTTCATTGTGCCGGTAACTTTACCGTAAACAAAACCAGGAACCGCGAAGAATACGAAGATGAACGCTACGATACTTTTCAGGAATGGAGAACCTGAAACCGTACCTGCGGCTGAACGTAGAACACCATCAGCTGGAACAATCGTCCAAGCAAGAAGCGCTGAAACCGCTAGCACTGCGATACCCGCAAGCTTAAGGCCTTTCTTCTCAACGTCTGTTAGCTTGCCCATTGAATCATTTGATAAATCTTCAGACGCTTCTTCGTCGTTGTATTTACCCAGTTTTGGCTCAACAATCTTCTCAGTTACAAATGCACCTGTAATAGCGATGAAGAAAGTAGAAACAAACATGAAGTACCAGTTTGATTCAGGACCAACGCTGTAAGTCGGGTCAATCATTTGTGCTGCTGTTTCTGTGATACCAGAAAGCAGTGGGTCAACCGTACCGATCAGAAGGTTTGCAGAGTAACCACCAGATACACCAGCAAATGCTGCCGCTAGACCCGCTAATGGGTGACGACCCAAAGAGTGGAAAAGCATTGCTGCAAGCGGGATAAGTACTACATAACCCAGCTCTGAAGCCGTGTTAGAGATGATACCGGCAAAAACTACAGTTACCGTAACCATGCGCTTAGATGCGCCCATTACCATGCCACGCATCGCAGCAGATAATAGACCTGAGTGCTCAGCAATTGCTACACCTAGCATTGCAACCAGCACGGTACCTAATGGCGCAAAGCCAACAAAGTTTTTAACTAGATTAGTTACGATGAGTTGTAAGCCTTCAGCATTCAGTAAGCTTACAACATAGATCATTCCGTCAGCAGAACGACCTGGAGCACCTTCTGGGCGAGGGTCCATAACAGACACTTCAAAATATCCAGCGATACCTGAAGTAACTAGAATAGCGACACAGAAGATTGCGAAAAGAGTGATTGGGTGGGGTAATAGGTTCCCCAAATATTCAACACCATCGAGAAAACGGGTAAAAATAGGTTTCTTTGGCGAGTTGTTTTTTATTGAAGCTGATGAACTCATCAGTTCCCTCCTTGTAGTGATTCCTATGCAATTGTGACAAAAATGTTCAAATTGCCAGCGAAGGGTACGCGACAAAATTATCAATTAGAAATTCAAAATGTTACAAAATGTGTAACAAATGGTGGTTTTTAACTCTATTTGAACAATTAACTAGCAAATAAATCTACATTAAATACAAAATCTAGATTTATAATTCACAATCACGCATTCACTACAAATATATCTAACGATATAACCTATTGATTCACTTAAAAATAAAACACATCGTACGCTAAATAAACACTCTATCTTTAATCCGGTTCCTCTTGAGGGAAAAGAAAAGCAGTCAAATGAATGAAGTTTGACTTCCCCCTCGTTTTTTACACACGTGTCACATCAAATTGACGGCTTATTTCTGAACCGCTTTGAATCTCGGATTAGTTTTACAGATAACATAGTGACGGCCTCGGCGTTTTACTATCTGACAATCCGGGTGACGGTTCTTTGCACTTTTCAGTGATTTCACGACTTTCATTTATTTCGCTCCCTTACCTAATTGACCAAAACGACGAGTGAAGTTCGCAACACGTCCCTCTTTATGTAGCACTCTCTGTTTACCGGTATAGAAAGGGTGCGACTTTGACGATACTTCAATCGTGAAATAAGGGTAAGTATTGCCATCTTCCCATTCGATAGTACGTTCTGTTTTCAACGTTGAGCCAATCAAGAAGTACTCATCGACACTGGTGTCGTGGAACACCACTGTGCGGTAGTCAGGGTGGATATTCGGTTTCATTGTATTTCCCTAAATGTTTAAATTGATACGTTATAACATACCAAATGATAATTATTATCAAAAGAAAAACAAGCGATTTTGTGATATTTTTCCGTCTTAACTGAAACCAGGGAACACCTTGCTATGTACACCATTAAACCTGTTGGCTTTATTGAGTCTCCTTATAAAGAGAAGTTCGCTGTGCCAAGACAGCCTAGGTTAGTACCCACTTCGACCTCAAGAGTTAGGCTAGTTGAAGCAGCGAACTGCCTTGAGTCTGTTCGTGATATTGAACAATTTAGCCATGTGTGGTTGTTATTTTTGTTCGATAAGAACCTTGAAGCAGGATGGAAACCAACCGTGAGGCCACCTCGCCTTGGCGGCAATGAACGTATTGGTGTATTCGCGTCTCGTGCCACATTCAGACCCAATGGAATTGGCATCTCTGCGGTTGAACTCAAAGGTGTGTCTCAAGAGAAAGGGCAAACTTGGTTGGATCTCGGCAGCGTCGACTTAGTAGACGGCACACCGATCATCGACATCAAACCTTATATTCCCTACTCGGATTCGATTCCAGATGCATTCGGAGGGTTTGCCGCCGAAGAGCCAGAGGTGCTAGAAGTTAGCTTTTCTCAGCAAGCACAAAGTAAACTAGCAAACCATCCACAAGCCCGTCATATCATTCAGGTGATCAAAGAAGTGCTTGGCCAAGATCCACGTCCGGCCTATAAGAAAGGCAAACCAGACAACAAGGAATATGCGGTAAATTTGTTCGATCTTAACGTGAAATTCGTTGTTGAAACGCTTTTCATCAATGTAACTGACATTGAGCGCTTTTGAGATCTCAAATAGGCTGATATTATATGCGGCTATATCAGATTTGCTGTAGTCACTAACCACAGCAAGTTTTCTTTTATCAATGATGAAACGGATACCATAGAATGCGTACCAGTAACTACCTTCTTTCTACTTTGAAAGAGACTCCAAACGACGCAGAAGTTATCAGCCACCAGCTGATGCTACGTGCAGGTATGATCCGTAAGCTAGCTTCAGGTTTATATACTTGGCTACCTACTGGTCTACGTGTACTGCGTAAAGTCGAAAATATCGTTCGCCAAGAGATCGATAATGCAGGTGCCGTTGAAATCTTGATGCCCGTAGTTCAACCGTTTGAGCTTTGGGAAGAGACTGGCCGTTCTGAAAAGATGGGCCCTGAGCTACTTCGTTTCACAGACCGTCACTCTCGTCCGTTCGTTCTCAGCCCAACAGCTGAAGAAGTAGTAACGAGCCTAGTACGTAACGAGATCAGCTCTTACAAACAGCTACCTCTAAACCTGTACCAAATCCAGACTAAATTCCGTGATGAGCGCCGCCCTCGCTTTGGCGTAATGCGTGCACGTGAATTCTCTATGATGGATGCGTACAGCTTTGATATCGACAAAGAAGGCTTAGAAAAGTCTTACCAAGCGATGCACGATGCTTACTGTAAAGCATTCGACCGCATGGGCCTTGAATACCGTCCAGTATTAGCTGACTCTGGCGCAATCGGCGGCAGCGGCTCTCAAGAGTTCCACGTTCTTGCTGAAAGCGGCGAAGACCTAATCGCATTCTCAACTGAGTCAGATTACGCAGCAAACATCGAAAAAGCAGAAGCACTCGCTCCTACTGAAGATGCTGCAGCACCAACTCAAGAGATGAAACTGGTTGATACACCAAACGCGAAAACTATCGCAGAATTGGTAGAGCAACACGGTCTAGCAATCGAGAAGACAGTTAAGACTCTATTCGTTAAAGCATCTGATGAAGTAGAAGCAGATATCATTGCTCTAGTCATCCGTGGTGACCACGAGCTTAACGAAGTGAAAGCAGAAAACCTTCCACAGGTTGCTTCTCCACTAGAGATGGCTTCTGAAGAAGAAATCCGTGCTCTTATTGGTGCAGGTCCTGGTTCACTTGGCCCTGTTGGCCTAGAGCTGCCATTCATCGTTGACCGCTCTGTTGCTGTAATGAGCGACTTTGGCGCTGGTGCAAACGTAGACGGTAAGCACTACTTCGGTATTAACTGGGGTCGTGACGTAGAGCTTGCTCAGGTTGAAGACCTACGTAACGTAGTTGAAGGCGACCTTAGCCCATGTGGTCAAGGTACTATCCAACTTAAGCGTGGTATCGAAGTTGGTCACATCTTCCAACTAGGTAATACTTACTCTAAAGCAATGAACTGTAACGTGCTTGGTCCTGATGGTAAGAGCGTAATCCTAGAAATGGGTTGTTACGGTATCGGTGTTTCACGTGTTGTTGCATCGGCTATCGAGCAAAACCACGATAAATTCGGTATCACTTGGCCAGACGCACTAGCGCCGTTTCAAGTTGCTATCGTACCGATGAACATGCACAAATCTGAGCGCGTTAAAGAAGCAGCTGAGAAGCTATACGCTGAATTAACAGCTATGGGTATCGAAGTTCTATTCGATGACCGTAAAGAGCGTCCTGGTGTTATGTTTAAAGATATCGAGCTAGTGGGTATTCCTCACACTATCGTTATCGGTGATCGCAGCATGGACGAAGGTAACTTCGAATACAAAAACCGTCGTACTGGTGATAAAGAAGCTATCGCAATGGACACGGTTATCGAGCACCTTAAAGCTCAACTAGCTTAGTAATCCGATTACTGACTAGATAAACATTGAAAGGCTGCCATTAGGTAGCCTTTTTTGTTCCTGCTATTAATCACCTAACGTAAAGAAATGTCAGTTAATCCTCTGTTCATCTAACAGTCCGTATATTGGTGTCATCAAATTTTTAGACATGCTCACCATTGGAGGTATCGATGGATATCAAAAGCTTACTTAACCAAGCACTTAAGTCAGATCTCGTTAAACAAGGTACTCAGAAGTTTTCCCAAGGATCTTCGAGTTTAAGCAACCTATCTCAAGGCAGTAATGGCAAGAGTAGCAGTGCCTTCGGTGCTGGCGCTGTTGGTGGTGGACTATTAGGGGCGTTAATGGGCTCTAAAAAGACCAAGAAAATGGGTAAGAAAGCGGCAGGGATTGGCGGCGCAGCAGCACTGGGCGCTTTGGCTTATAAAGTCTATAACGACTACCAATCTAAACAAGGGCAGACTCCCAATGTCGAACAGGCTCAGTTTGATGAAAATGATGCAAACCACAGTGTTCTGATTCTACGATCGATGATAGCCGCGTCTAAAGCTGATGGCCATGTTGATGAAGAAGAGATGGCTAAGATAGAACAAGCCGTCGAGAATATGGGCGCTGATTATCAACTGACTAAATTGGTATCTGAAGAACTGCACAAGCCACTCGACCCAAGCGAAATCGCTCAACTGGCAACGTCACCTCAACAGGCGAGTGAGATCTACTTAGCCTCTTTAATTGTGGCCGACGAACAGAACTTCATGGAAAAGGCGTACCTAAAAGAGCTCGCCAAGCAACTCAACCTTGCTGATGAAGTCACCTATCAACTTGAACAACAAGTCTCTGGCTAATCGTTAAATACCAAACAAATCAGTAAAGAGAAGCCTAAGCAGCGAACTAACCAAGTCAGATATTGAGCAAGAACAAACTAACTCTGAACTTAATCAGATCCACTTTGTTTTTGCTTATCTCTATGTGTATATTGAGATCAGTTATCATTTGGTTAGGTATAGAAATGAAAGTATACGATTGTTGTGATTTGGTGCGTGAACTGTATTCTCAAATTGGCAGTGGCGACCAAGGCTATATCCCTAAAGCGATCACCTGCGCGGTAAAAACATTGAATGACCTTGCTGAAGATGAATCTCTTCCTAAAGAAGCGCGTGAGCGTGCAGCATTTGCCGCAGCTAACTTACTGATTTCAGATTTCGAGGACTAATATGAACCTCGCTAACTTTGAAAAAATGGATCCTGTGATGCTGATGAGCATCGTCAACATGAAACTGCGTGATGACTTCGGCGGTGATTTGGATCGAGTGGTCAACTTCTACGAGATCGACAAAGCAGCATTAATCGCGAAACTTGCGTCTGCTGGCTTTGAGTTCCTTCCAGAAGCCAAACAGTTTAGATAGTCATTTAGAACAAGCTTGATTTTGAGAGGCCAACCTTAGTGTTGGTCTTTTTATTTTTTGGCCGGAAGAAGGGTGCATAATAGGCCAAAGATCAATAAACCTATTATAAATTATCTGTTTGCGCCTATACTTTTATATCCTAGAGTCAACCTGCGATCCTTGAACCAAAGCGTGTTGTTGTATAGGCTACCCAGAACAGCATATAAAACTCATCACTAAGTTGGATGATATCGAAGGACTAACAATGAAAAGACTCGGACTATTAGCCGTTATCACAGCCGCACTCACCGCAGGGTGCTCTTCAAATACTCAGCAAGATAACTTTCGTGAAGCCTCTTTTGAACTGTGTAATACCGAAGTCGATATCTACTCAGTAAGCCATGATGAGCGAATTCGTATCGTCTGTTCTGATGGTTCTAAATTCGCTTTGAACAGCGAAGATACGCTAGAAGTAATGCGTGATATCAACATCGACTACTGCGATGGCGAAGGCTTAGGCAAATTCAATGAAAGCCGCAGCTACTACTCGTTCAAGTGTAAGTCAGGCACTTTACTGAGCATCAAAAAGTAAAATTGAGACCAGCAAACAACAAAGGGTTGATGTGCAAGCATCAGCCCTTTTTAGTATCAGCCTTTCTGTATTCTCAGATAACCCAACTCCATACCCACAGATACAAAAAAGGCCCCAAAAGGGACCTTTAAACTCTTTTTCAAAGTAGATGAACGAAGTTCAAGGAGCTCACACGGAGTTTGCGCTAGCAAATGAGTATGTGCGACACAGAAATTCGTTCACTCTCTAAGCATTTCTATACCAATAAAAAAGGGACTCAATGAGCCCCTTTAAAAGTGTTTTTCAAAGTAGTTGTTTGAAATTCTAGGAGAGCACGCGGAGCTTACGGATGTAAGTGAGCATGCTCGACAACGAAGTTCAAATTACTACGAAGAAAAAATTAAGCGTAAACAGGTAGACGCTTACAGATTTCTAATACTTTTGCTTTTGTCGCTTCGATAACAGACTCATCGCCCATGTTATCAAGAATGTCACACATCCAACCTGCTAGCTCTTTCGCGTCTGCTTCTGAGAAACCGCGACGAGTGATAGAAGGAGAACCGATACGGATACCTGAAGTAACGAACGGGCTACGTGGATCGTTTGGTACAGAGTTCTTGTTCACTGTGATGTTCGCTGCACCTAGTGCTGCATCTGCTTCTTTACCTGTGATGTCTTTGTCGATTAGGTCAACTAGGAACAGGTGGTTCTCTGTAGAACCTGAAACGATGTTGTAACCGCGTGCAAGGAATTCAGCAACCATTGCTTTTGCGTTAGCCACTACGCGAGCTTGGTATTCTTTGAATTCTGGCTCTAGAGCTTCTTTGAACGCTACTGCTTTACCAGCGATAACGTGCATTAGAGGACCACCTTGGCCGCCTGGGAATACTGCTGAGTTTAGCTTCTTGTAAAGATCTTCGCCTTCGTTAGAAAGGATAAGACCACCACGAGGACCAGCAAGCGTCTTGTGTGTTGTCGTTGTTACAACGTGAGCGTGTGGAACTGGGTTCGGGTAAACGCCTGCAGCGATTAGACCGGCAACGTGAGCCATATCTACGAAGAAGTAAGCACCTACTTTGTCAGCAATTTCACGCATGCGCTTCCAATCACAAACTTGAGAGTAAGCTGAGAAACCACCGATGATCATCTTAGGCTTGTGCTCGATAGCTAGCGCTTCCATCTCTTCGTAATCGATTTGACCTGCTTCATCGATACCGTAAGGGATTATGTTGTAAAGCTTACCAGAGAAGTTTACTGGAGAACCGTGAGTTAGGTGACCACCGTGCGCAAGGCTCATCCCTAGAACAGTATCGCCAGCGTTCAGCAGTGCCATGTATACAGCGTTGTTTGCTTGAGAACCTGAGTGAGGTTGTACGTTTGCGTATTGAGCGCCAAACAGTTCACATGCACGTTCGATTGCTAGGGTTTCAACTTTATCTACGTACTCACAACCACCGTAGTAACGCTTGCCTGGGTAGCCTTCAGCGTATTTGTTTGTAAGTTGAGAACCTTGAGCTTCCATTACACGTGGGCTTGTGTAGTTTTCTGAAGCGATAAGTTCGATGTGCTCTTCCTGACGAAGAGTTTCTTCTTGGATAGCTGCGAATAGGTCCGCATCGTAATCAGCAATGTTCATGTCACGCTTAAGCATCTGTATCTCCTGACTCAGATTGTACTGAAAGTTTCAAAAAAACCACACAACGACCGAAAGCAAACGTTTCCGTCACCGTTTTGATGTGACGCATTCTACATAATTTGATCTAGGTCATAAAGAGCTAATTGCAATTTTATCATGCAGTTTTTTCATAATCACATATAAGATTCATCATGGTTATTAAGCTTATCCAACCAAAGATGACGCTTACTGTCAATTTTACGCTTTACACCCTGTAAAACGCAGATTACATAGGTTTACCTTAATTTTGCACCTCAAGCTACCGAAAGCTAAGGTTTTTCTCTACTATGCACGCCTTTATTGGTTAGGTAATTATAAAAACGATGGAAAAACACTCACGTAAAGAAGATTGGGTAGCGATTCTCACTGGCACGTTTTTAGTGGCGTTAGGCGTCTTCTTTTTACAGTCAGCGAACCTGCTTACCGGTGGTACTACTGGCTTGGCTCTGCTTTTGAGTCAATTCTTGCCTGTAACCTTTGGTATTTTGTACTTTGTTGCCAATTGTCCATTCTACTTATTAGCATGGAAACGATTCGGCCGCAGCTTTGCTATTAGCAGTGCGATTTCTGGAGCTTTAGTGTCTGTGTTTGCCGATCATTTATACTTGGTGATTTCGTTAGAAGTTCATAATGAGATTTACTGCGCTGTTGCAGGCGGGCTGTTAATGGGCTTAGGTATGCTGATCTTATTCCGTCATCGCTCAAGCTTGGGTGGATTCAACGTCTTGTGCTTATTCATTCAGGATCGCTACGGTATCTCAGTAGGCAAAACCCAAATGGCTATTGATGCGTGTATTCTGTTTGCATCATTCTTCTTCGTATCGCCTTGGGTGATTGCGGTTTCTGTATTGGGCACTGCGGTATTGAACATCGTATTAGCGATGAATCACAAGCCTACGCGTTATTCAGTGAACTACGCGTCTTAGCGCCAGCTATCCAATCAATGAATTACTAGCTGTTTTTCATAACGAAAACAGCTAGTATTTAGCTTTTATAAGCTACCCTCTCTTTTCTTATGCAAGATTACCTCTCTAGTGCTAAAGACACTCAAACCTCGATCTCTATTGAAGGTTTAGAATTCAACCCCGCGACACGTGTCTTAAGTTGCAACGAGCAGGTCATCGATCTAGAACCTCGTTCTATTGAATTACTCGAACTGTTTCTGACTAGCGTGGGTGAGCCGCTCGCAGCTGAGCAGATCATCGAGTCGGTTTGGCAAAGTAGCTTCATCTCGAAGAATGTGCTTACTAACAGGATCAGTACACTGCGCTCAGTGCTGCAGAAGTACTTACCAGAAAGTGATGCGACTAAGATCTTGGTTACTTACCCACGCAAAGGGTACTTCCTTAACCCTAGCTCTGTGAGTTTGGCTAATGCACAGCCCGAACCTCTTGAGTTCACCGAGCAACCTAAAGCGAGTAAAAAGACATCACCGTTTAATCTTTTGTTACTGTCACTCTCTGTTGTGCTGCTGATAAGCACTGCGACTTTAGGCTATATGTTTTGGCACTCTTCAAACCAAGCCTCAGAGCTTGAACGCACACAGAGGCTAATTCCTAAGGTCGAGCTACTGCTAAACCGTATCGATGCCATTGGAGACAATGCGAGAACGTATCGCAAAGCCGTTAAAGCGCTACTACTTCAACAACAAATTGAATACGCTTATACCGACTTAGCGAATCAAGATGCACCTAGTTACTTCGTAGACCCAATAGACAGCACGCCCTTCTTTCCGGGTGCCAAAAACATGCGCACCAGTGACTACCTGCTCAATATTCAATTGAAAGATCAGGAAGTTGATACACGTCTTGCGGCTAAAGTCAGCCTTATTTACCCAAGTTCAGGGAAACTTGCTTTCCGCGGTGTCTATTCAATAGCGATAGATAACCTCAGTGAAGACTTGATGGAGATAAATAGAGAGCTAGCGAACTACTTCGCTTTGCCTGCTCCGCTATCACCAGAATGGTCTGTCAGTGATCAAGAGCTGAGCCGATTGCTAAACGGGGAAACGCTGAAACTTGATAGCATTCCACTCAACGTGATGACTTCAACCTTGCTTGCTCGACAACTGGCACTGTTTGAAACTGACCACCAGCGCCTTATTAGCTTCACTAGCCTGGTACAAACGCGTTTTAAGTTGATTCCCGACGAGCTAAAACTCTGGCTTGGGATTATTCACTTCAAGTTAAGAGACCTACAAACCGCGAAGGAATTTCTGACCAACACGGCGGGCAATTCGACCATTGAGAACGCACTGGTCTATATGATGATTTCCCATATTGCTTACAAGTAAGGGGACATGGATAAGTTTCGCCTCAACTACATGGAATCCTTAGTCGCGTTATTACGAGTAGTTCCTTCTGAAGAGTTGTTCAATCGCTTATCCAAACCTGAGTCGAAGTCGACCTGTCTCCAGCCTTGGAAAAATCTAAAATTGAGTATCTTCATTTATTGCCCTATTAACTCCCCCAACAATAGCATTCCTAAAAACATCAGGCCGCTCAAGGCCAACTATATTAGGAATGCTCAACATGAAAAAATCCATGACGTTGCTTGCGACTTCTCTCTTTGCTCTTTATGGCTGTGGCGGCGGCTCTTCTTCATCAGGCTCAACTGGTGCAACTCAGTTCGACTACCCGATCAACAACTCTCAGTTCGCACCACAAAGCATCACATTGTTGTCTTACCTGACCTCTGAAGATGGTGGAGAAAACGTAGCACTGGATCTTGCATACCGAGATATCAGTTCACAGCAGATGTTGGCCAATATTCAGTTGGAATTAGATAAGTTAGCGATCTCTAATGAGACTGAAGGTGTAGCTGAATTAGAGAAGCTAAAAACAACGTTAGAGAGCATGGTTAACAGCGGCATCAACGACTTCTACGCCGCGGATATGACGGTACAAGGTGAAACGGACAGTGGCTTGTTTTACAAAGGCAATGATGGCTTTGTTAACTCAGTTGATTCCAATATAGAATTGACTAATGGTGAGGCTGTCGACTTTTTGGTGACCAACCCAGTATTCAAATCTTCAGGCAGTACAGTAAAAGAAAAAAGCCCCAATATTAGTCACAGCAGTAGTTCTGTCGGGCTTTCGTTTGAGGTTACTACTGGCCAACTAGAAGCCTTGCTTGATGATTTCTACGAAGGCGAGATCGACGATTTAGAGCCGTCAGACACACAATGTGACTTCCATTGGCAGCAACAAGTTTCCGAAAATGGGCAGCGCTCAACGGTAACGGTTCAAGACAAGAAAATTGAAACGGCGCACCTTAAAGTTGAAAACACTTACAACGTTGTTTGTGATGGGTATGATTCAGCTGAATTTCAAAGCAATACCGAGACATGGTTTAACCCAAACTTTGGCGTTGTGAAAATGATGGACTGGGACGAAAAGAATGGCACCCAACTGAGCGAAACGACATGGGTTCTCGATTCATTTACGGTCAATAAAGGCTAATAACCAAAACCTTCCATTGAAAAATAGGAAGGAAAGCTTTGAGCCTGACACTTAGATTTCAGGCTCAAAGCTTATACTCGCATAGGGGAACGAGTATTATTGCTCTATCAAGAGAATTCTTGTTTCATACGGTCGTAAGGCTACCGTATTTGCAGAAACTGGCGACTGCTCATCAGAGTAATTCCCCAATAACAGTTGCGTTTTATCAAGTTCAAATTCATTAGGTAACTCAACCTGACACGCTTCACCGTAGTAGTTATTAATACACAACAAAGTCTGACTATCAGTCTCACGAGAATACGCAAATACCGATGGGTGCTCAGGCAACAAATCTTTGTAGCTACCATGAGTAATCGCTGGCACTTCTTTACGTAACTCAATCAAGCTCTTATAGAAGTAAAAAACAGAGTCTTTATCTTCTAGCGCTTGCTCAGCGTTGATCTCAGTGTAGTTATTTGCAACATCTAGCCACGGCTTAGCTTGTGAGAATCCTGCGTAAGGCTCAGTGTTCCATTGCATTGGTGTACGAGAGTTATCACGAGACTTCTGCGCTAAAATCGCCATCATATCTTGATGAGCCACACCATCACGGTTAACCATGATGTCATACATGTTGGTGCTCTCTACATCACGATACTGGCTGATCTCTGTGTAACCTGGGTTGGTCATGCCAATCTCTTCACCTTGATAGATATACGGCGTGCCTTGCATCATGTGTACAGACGCAGCCAGCATCTTCGCCGACTCAATACGATACTGCTGATCATCACCTAAGCGGCTCACCACTCGCGGTTGGTCGTGGTTACACCAAAACAATGCGCCCCACCCTTTGCCGTTCAAGCCTGTTTGCCAATGATTGAAGATCGACTTGAGCTGTAAGAAATCAAACGGCGCATTAGTCCACTTCTCACCATTGGTGTAATCGACCTTAAGGTGGTGGAAGTTAAACACCATTGATAGCTCGCTGTTATCAACATTTGAGTATTGCTGACAATGCTCCAACGTAGTTGAAGACATCTCACCTACAGTCACGCTGCCGTACTTCTGGAATACTGCTTCGCTGATCTCTTTCAGGTATTCGTGCACTCGTGGGCCATCAGTGTAAAAACGACGACCATCACCGATATCATCATTGGGGAAGTCTTGCTGTTTCGAAATCAGGTTGATCACATCCAAGCGAAAGCCATCAACGCCCTTCTCAGCCCAGAAGCTAATGACGTCTTTCACTTCTTCGCGTACAACCGGGTTCTCCCAGTTAAGGTCGGCTTGCTCTTTCGCGAATAGGTGTAGGAAATACTGACCCGTCGCTTCATCCATTTCCCATGCATTACCACCGAACTTAGACTGCCAGTTGGTTGGTGCTTGGCCGTTTACAGGATCTTTCCATATGTAGTAGTCGCGGTATGGGCTGTTTTTATCACCCAATGCTGACTGAAACCACGCATGTTCTGTTGAGGTGTGGTTTACCACGATATCCATCACGATACGAATACCACGTTGGTGCGCTTCAGCCAGCAATAGGTCGAAATCTTCCATGGTGCCGAATTGCGGGTTAATCGCGTAGTAATCTGAAATATCGTAGCCGTTATCGATCATTGGGGATGCATAAACTGGGGTTAACCAAATGGCATCCACACTCAAGTGTTTAAGATAATCCAGTTTTGAAATGATCCCTTTGATATCGCCAGTACCTTTACTGCCACTGTCACAAAAGCTCTTTGGGTAGATTTGATAGATGGTTGCGGTTTTCCACCAACTTTCATCATGCTCAGTCATCGCCATCTCTAACACTCACTTACCAGAAAATATAAAATAAAAATCACCATGTGAATCATGGTCGAATAGCCGTTATAACTAAAAGAAAAAGCTATAACTAAGAGAAAAAGCGATGGCTCACCTTGGAGTCATCGCTTATTAAATGCATTACGCGTTGGCGGTTTCTAGCTCGCCTTTCATCTGTGCTCGTTTATAGAAGAACAGTGTTAACGTGACGGGTAGTACAATCGCCACCAGCATCGCAATTAAGTAAACAGACCAATATTGCGGTTGAATCGATAAGATGCCTGGCAAGCCACCAACACCGATACCATTCGCCATCACTCCTGCACTACCACAGATAGCAGCCGCAGCGGCACTGCCGATCATTGCGCTCAGCATTGGGAATTTGTATTTAAGGTTGATGCCGTACATCGCTGGCTCTGTTACACCTAAGTAAGCAGAGATTGCAGCTGGAACCGAGATATCTCGTTCGCCTTCGCGTTTGCTTAAGATGATGATGCCAACAACCGCTGAAGCTTGTGCAATATTTGATAGCGCAATCAAAGGCCAGATTGGTGTGCCGCCTAAGTCTTGCATCAGTTGTAGGTCGACGGCATTGGTTGTGTGGTGAATACCTGTAATCACCAAAGGTGCGTATAGGAAGCCAAAGACTACTGAACCAAGAATCGCAAAGTCACCTGTCATTGCCGCTTTAGCCGCGAATGCCACGCCATCGCCTAACATACGGCCAAATGGGCCAATGAAAGCGTGCGCTAGAATCACAGACAAAATAATCGATACGAACGGCACGACAACAAGGTACAGGTAAGAAGGAACAATACGCTTGAGGTTGGTCTCAATGAACGCCAAAGCCACACCCGCTAGCATCGCAGGGATCACCTGTGCCTGATAACCGACTTTCTCAATCACGAACAAGCCAAAGTCCCACACTTCAGGTACCGATTTACCTATCATGTAAGCGTTCATCAATTGCGGGGAAACCAAGGTCACACCGAGCGTGATGCCTAAAATAGGGGTTCCGCCGAGCTTCTTAACCGTTGCCCAACACACACCAACCGGAAGGAAGAAGAAAATAGCTTCGCCGATCAACCATAAGAAAGAGTGAACCGTTGCCCAGAATTGACTGATTTCAACTAGGGTTTTGCCGTCGAACATGCGAATGTCGCCAATCACATTACGGAAACCAAGAATCAAACCGCCAGTAATGATGGCAGGCAGCAGTGGTACGAAAATTTCGGCTAAATGGGATATACCACGCTCAAGGAAGTTCATATTTTGACGAGCAGCCAACTTCGCCTCATCTTTTGATGATGCATCTTTACCAGTTTGCTCAATCAAAAGTGCGTACACCTCATCAACCTCGGTGCCAATCACGACTTGGAATTGACCTGCGTTAGTAAAGCAGCCTTTTACCAGTTTAAGCTTCTCTAATTCTGCTTTGTTCGCTTGTTCGGTATCGTTCAATACAAAACGCAGTCGAGTTAGACAATGGCTGACACTCGCAATATTCTCTTTGCCACCGACTAACTCGATAAGACGCGCAACGTCTTGCTTCGCTATCTTACTCATACTACCCCACCCTGGTTTCATTCAATTACTCATCTAAACCATGTAGCTATAACCACTCAGATTTAGATTTATGGGAACATTCCCAATTACGGTTATTATAATGCCCACATGAATGATAAATTAAAATGGGAACAGTCCCATTAATTGAAAGAGATCACACTCTAATTTTAATCTAAGCGGTTCAATTTCGCTTAATTGAGTGGATTATAGAATCGGAGATTGAGTGTGATGAGAGATCTCTGAATTGCCTAAAAGCTGAGAGATCAATAGATTAGCAGCCAGTTTACCTGCAGATTGGTAACCAGGATCAATGCTAAATACTCGTGGGAATAAGAAAGAGAGAAGATCATTACCACCAACGCCGGTGACGACCACATCTTCACGTTGTCGCTCTTGCAGACGTTTGATCACACCGAGAGCCAATGTGTCACTAGCACAGACTATAGCTTGGGTGTTAGGTGTTAGCACCTCATCCACCAACTGATAAGCGCTTTCGTGATGAAGTTGACCAGTACGATAGTTCGCAATTGAACCTGTATTTTCACACCACTCGAGATAAGCCTTAAGACGCAGTTCACCGGTTGATTTGTCACTAGGATCAACGCCAATGAAACCAACCTCAGAGATCCCCTGATCTGCTAAATGCGTTAACGCACTATTGATCACCTGTTGGTTATCATAGTTAATCGACGTCACGTTCTCGGTATCCAGAGCAATAACCACCGCTTTGTGTTCCCAAGCTTCAATCGCAGGAATATCGCAATCAGTAAAACCAAACACGATTATGCCGTCTACATTGCGGCGCTTGAGAACCTGAAGGTGCTCATTGGCTTTTTCTCTATCGAGCTGGCTTTCCATGATCACGACATCGTAATCCGCTCGATACAACTCAGCCAACATAGTGCTAACTGCTTTGTTTTCAGAAGGGGAATCCAGACGAGAAATGATGACACCGATGACTTTTTGACTGCCACCACGCATCGACTGCGCAGACTTTGAAGGCGTGTACCCAGATTCTTGAATGACTCTTTCCACCCTTTCTCGGGTTTCAGGTTTCACTTTTGGATCATTGGTCAGAACGCGAGATACGGTTGACTTACCAACACCGGACAGCTTAGCAATATCGAGAATAGTGAGTTTTTTGCTCATAAAAAGTCTAACGTTAAAGGGAAGAGAAGAAAAAGTGAGGGCATACCCCCTCACTTAACTGTTTGTAAATCCTAGAAGTTAACTATGACTTACTTTCGGCAATTTTTATAGACGACACGACCAAGTTCTAGACGCGCGTTGTCACCTTTAGTGCGTAAAGTGACGCTATTGATCAGTTCAGAGGTTCCATCATCTAAGATGTACTTCGTTCCTGAACCTGCCGATATTTGAGTTAGGCGATATTCATTCTCTGGCAAACGTAATACCGCTTTTTCATTACCAAGGTAAGCGACCTTAAATGAAGCGTCAGACTCACATTGATAAGTCACGAATTGATCGTCCGAGACTGCACCATCAGGCGCCGCGGATTTAGAACACCCGACTAACGCTACCGTACATAGAGATGCTGCCAACAATGCTTTCATACTGCGTTCCTCATCTTTATATAGTGAACAACACTTATATCTAAGTGAAAGAGACTTAGTGTCTTAACCTTTTAAGAAAGCTGGCACGTCTTTAATGCTATCAAGCACAACGCTCGCCAAGGCTTCACCTTTTTCAGTGATTGGTTTGCCTGTTCTTACTAAGACTTTAGTACCAACGCCTGCTGCTTCTGCAGCCATCATGTCTTCAGCTTTATCGCCGATCATGACCGAGTTAGCCATATCAATCTTCAGAAAGTCACGAGCAGAAATGAACATACCTGGCTTTGGTTTACGACATTCACAATCTTGCTTGTAGTCACCAATACCGTGTTCAGCGTGGTGCGGGCAGTAATAGATGCCATCAAGCTCAACGCCGTTATCAACAAAGTTCCAATCCATCCACTGCGTTAAAGAAAGAAAACGGTCTTCACTAAACATGCCGCGAGCAATGCCTGACTGGTTAGTCACTAGCACCAATAAATAGCCCATATCTTTAAACGCTTTCGCCGCTTCAAACACACCGTCAATGTATTCAAAGTCATGCTCATCATGTACGTAGCCGTGGTCAACGTTAATCACACCATCACGATCTAAAAAAACAGCAGGTTTAGACAAAATTTTGTTCTCTATCAACTCTCTATTAATCATTAATTATTACACGCTTTATTTGCTTCATCACTATCTATTTAGTTTTGCGTTCGTTAACGAATTGTTTCTAGCTTAGCCATACAACCGACGTTTAGCCGTCTAGACGTAAAAATATCTATTGACTTAGATCATAGAACACCATAGCATCGTCTGTAAATCGAGCGAGCTATCGACATATTATTCTGTTCTACCTGCACGGGTTTCTCTATGATTAAAGTGAATCAAGTCAACAAGGTTTTTTATCAAGGTACTAAAGAAATCAATGCCTTAATTGATATCAACCTCCACATTCCTCAAGGTCAAATTTTTGGAGTCATCGGCTCTTCAGGTGCAGGCAAAAGTACCCTAATCCGCTGTGTAAATATGTTGGAAGCACCGACCTCTGGTGAAGTGATTGTTGACGGTATCGACCTAACAAAACTCAGCAAATCAGAACTTAGCGAAGCGCGCCGTAACATCGGCATGATATTCCAGCACTTCAACCTGCTGTCTTCTCGTACTGTATTTAACAATGTAGCACTGCCTTTAGAACTTGCTGGTAAAGATAAAGCGATTATTGAAGCAAAAGTGAGTGAGTTACTTGAACTCGTTGGCTTAGCGGATAAGCGAGACACCTACCCGGCAAACCTAAGTGGCGGTCAAAAGCAGCGTGTTGCGATTGCTCGTGCACTGGCCTCTGATCCGAAAGTACTGCTGTGTGACGAAGCGACCAGCGCATTGGACCCTGCGACCACTCAATCGATTCTTGAGCTACTGCGTGAAATCAACCGCAAGCTGAACATCACTATCCTGCTTATTACGCACGAGATGGATGTAGTGAAAAGCATTTGTCACGAAGTGGCGATCATTGGCGGTGGTGAATTGGTAGAGAAAGGCACAGTTGGTGACATCTTTGCTCACCCTAAAACTGAACTAGCGCATCAATTCATTCGTTCAACGTTGGATCTGACGATCCCTGAAGATTACCAAGCACGCCTGCAAGAGACTCGCGTAAACAGCAGTTACCCGTTGGTACGTCTTGAGTTTACGGGCGCAACGGTTGATGCTCCGCTGATGACTCAGATTGCACGCAAATTCAATATCGATGTCAGCATCCTAAGCTCTGACCTTGATTACGCCGGCGGCGTGAAGTTCGGCATGATGGTTGCTGAACTGTTCGGTAATGAAGCAGATGATAATGCTGCTATCCAATTCCTACGCGACAACAATGTAAAAGTAGAGGTGCTTGGTTATGTCCTTTAGTTTCAACGAGATTGCTGACTGGATCAGCCTTAACGGTAACCTTCTATTAGGTGCAACCGGCGAGACGCTTTACATGGTTGCAGTTGCGGGCATTGTTGGCTTTGCTGTCGGTATTCCATTAGGCGTGATTCTACACACGACTAAAAAAGGTGGCCTGTTAGAGAACACCAAAGTAAACAAGATTCTAGGTGCGATTGTGAACGTGGGTCGTTCAGTGCCTTTCTTAGTATTGATGGTTGCGATTATCCCATTGACTAAGATGCTGATTGGTACCTTCATAGGCACAACAGCAGCGATTGTTCCATTGACGATTGGTGCTATCCCATTTGTGGCTCGACTTATCGAAAGTGCACTACTTGAAGTACCAACAGGTCTAGTAGAAGCGGCTCAATCAATGGGCGCAACACCAACACAAATCATCAATAAGGTTCTGCTTCCTGAAGCACTACCGACTATTATCAACTCAGTAACGATTACGCTAGTGACACTTGTGAGCTACTCAGCAATGGCGGGCACGGTTGGTGGCGGTGGTCTAGGTGATGTCGCGATTCGTTACGGATTCCACCGTTACGATGTGACCATCATGGCTGTAACGGTAGTGATGTTGATTGTGCTTGTACAAATTATTCAATCAATCGGTGATTCCTTAGTTCGCCGCGTTGACCACAGATAAAGACTCAGCGCTAAAACGCAAACTCTCTAAGACAAGAGTCGTCTGAACCAAATTAAATAGATTTATTAAAAGGAGATTATTATGAAATTTAGCCTTAAAGGTTTACTTACTATCGCAGCAGCGGCATCAGCGCTAGTACTAGCAGGTTGTGGTGATAAAGAAGTGGATACTTCTAAAGTAAAAGTTGGCGTAATGGCAGGTGCTGAAGCGCAGGTTGCTGAAGTTGCAGCGAAAGTAGCAAAAGAGCAGTACGGCCTAGACGTTGAACTGGTTACTTTTACGGATTACGTAACGCCAAACGCGGCACTGGATGATGGCTCTATCGACATCAATGCATTCCAACACGCACCGTACCTAGATCAGCAAGTGGCTGACCGTGGTTACAAACTGACTATCGCTGGTAACACGTTTGTTTACCCTATCGCTGGTTACTCTAAAGAAGTGAAATCTGTCGACGAAATCCAAGACGGTGCTCGTATTGCGGTACCAAACGATCCAACAAACCTAGGTCGTTCTCTACTGCTTCTTGAGCAACAAGGTCTTCTTGAGCTTCGTGAAGGTGCTGGTCTTCTAGCAACAGTTCGTGACATCGTTAAGAACCCTAAAAACCTAACGATTGTTGAACTAGACGCAGCACAACTGCCACGTTCTCTTGATGATGTAGCGCTTTCTATCATCAACACAACTTACGCGAGCTCTATCAACCTGACTCCACAAAAAGATGGCGTATTCGTTGAAGACAAAGATTCTCCTTACGTAAACCTAATCGTTTCTCGTGAAGACAACCTAAACGCTGAAAACGTACAAAACTTCGTTAAAGCTTACCAAACTGAAGAAGTGTACAACGCAGCTTCTGACATCTTCCAAGGTGGCGTCGTTAAAGGTTGGTAATCAACTAAACGACAGCACTGTATAGATACCCGAAGGGGCTGACATAACGTCAGCCCCTTTTTGTTGGTTAGGATTTACCAGAAAGTTCGACTTACCACCAAGCTTCCACTTGCATGCCAACGCTCATTTCACTGTTTTTACCTTCACCGAAGGCATTGTCGTTTTCAGCATCATTCAGGTAAGTGGCGAAGATACGGAATTCAGGACGAGACCAGAAACCCACTTGTGGAACCCAAGCCTGAGCGATGGTGAATTTACCACCTGCCCCATCTTGGTTATCAATCGTTTCTACAAAACCACCAATTTCAAGAATGGTACGCATGCGCTTGTCCCACTTATAAAGCGGACGAATAACTGCACTGAAAGAGTCATCATCACTGTTATTAGCACCCACACCGGTTGAAGCAGCATAACGGACAGTGTGGCCAAACTCGATGTTCTCACCGATCGCAAGCACGCCCCAGTTAATCAATCGGAAGCCCTCGGCGTCATTGTTGTTGGCATCACGAACGATGCCTTTACCTGTCCCAAAAGTCGTCATCTGCTCGGCATAACCAGAGTTAGCAACCTGTAGAATAGTTTTGTTGAAGCCACCTGAAAGATTTTGATTCAAGCTTGCCGTTAGCATTACGCTGTCATCCGCATCGACCGTTTGACCTTGCTTTTCATTGACAAAGTTCATATCAATACCAACCTCAAGATCCGCATTGTTCCACAATGGAATACCCGCATAACGTATATCAGCAATCATGGCTGTGGTTTCTTTGCCATCAAACACATCGCCTGTCACTGTATCTTGAATCAAAGCCACCGATAATTTACCTGGGCCCATATTGATGTGTTCAACACCTGCACCAATACCGCTCACATCCCAGTAGTAGTTATCAACGATGTGTACATCATGACGTTGGTAGTAGCGCTCACCCGCCCAAATGCCAATGTCCTTATCTTCAAAAAGCCCTACAGCTTGAACATTGAGCTGAACTACATCCACGCTTTTATCCGCCGCGTTCTCATCTTGGCCTTGCCAGTACGACAACATGGAATCAACTAAAAATGAAACGTCGTCCTCAGCATACACTTCTTTTCTAAAACCAAACTCGCCATACAGGTCATTTTCGTTGCCGAGTCGTCCAACTTTACTCACCTCCCATTTACTATTTGAACCGCCTTCATTACTCAGGCCAACGCCGCCGCGCATGTAGCCATTAAACTCCAACGGCGTGGTTTCATCAGCGTATAAATTAGGTGCAAGTAAAGCAGTAGAGAGTGCAGCAGCAATAGGTAACAGTTTCATCGTCCATTCCTTTAAGATCTAGAATTACGTTATTTCTATAAATGGGAACATTCCCATGGGATCGATCCCATTTATATTGGGAGGAATATAAATTGAAAGGGAACTGATTGATTACTGTGATCCAGTTAACTATTGAAATGATCAAAAGTTGATGGGTGTGGAATTATTTTGGTGAATACATGAGAGCTACAGAGAGAGACATACAGCACAAAATGTGTGCATTTAAGAGCTAAATAGGTTCGACAATATTGGCAAAACCCAATACTGATTAATACTCAATATGGAGGCTAAAGAAAGAGAAACAGATGAGAAGCTAACAGGGAGAAAACAAAGGCATAAGTATCGAAGTATTGATCAACACTTCGATACCTTGAATCGCTAATTTAGCTTTAGGAGTTAGGGATTAGGAGTTACTTAAGATGATCCCAAGAGATGTTTGATACCAGACGGCAGTCATCACACTTGAAATAGAAAATATCGTGGATCGGCGCATCTAGCAGCCATTCGCCGCCACATTGAGGACATTTACGCTCTTTTTCAGCTTTTAAGCTGATGCCACCCACGCGGTACAAGTAGTAATAAGTCGGGATCTTGGTGAGATATTCAATACGTCCTCTTAAGCCCCAACCGCGTTTGAACAACACGCTTTTGGTATCACTGATCTCAGTCAGAGTTGCGTGTTCAGCACGACAGCCACCACCCATCTGGACTTCATCACAGGCTTGCCATTCAGTCTGCCATTTCAACACGGCTTTATGGTCACCATTGAAGGTTGGCGGGTTGCGGTACAGAGGGATCGGCAACAAGCTATCGCCACTACGTAGCGGTGAACAGGTATGAACGAACGTCGTGTACAGTACCTGCCAGCTAGGCGCTTCGTCTTCCGCCACTTCTTCAGAGTTAAGATCTCGACCAAGCAAACGCATTTTTGGCGCAAGTAGGCTCGCGTTAGACAAGCGATCAAAACACACTTTTACGAAATCTGAGTGGTTACGCGGGTGCAAGCTGTCTTGTTCTGGACAGACAACGCGAACATAAAACTCACCGTCGCCCATCACGATAGGAAACTCACGACCCAACACTTGTCCGTTATAACGAAGTGCATCCATTAAGCCATTAACAGCCTTGTCGACAGCGCTTACCGTTGTGTTATCAAAACACTCAAATTGAAGTTCTAGTACGTACATCTATTTATACCGCTGGTTGTAGCTTTTCTAAAAATTCTGCCAATGTCTCGGCTAGTACATCACGATTTTTGGTGCCTAAGCGCTCCAGAATCACGTTGCCCGTTAGGTTACAGATAGAGATAACATCCAGTTCCGCGTCAGTCGCTGCGATGAAAACCGTAGGCTTTAGCTTTAAGCGACGTTGAGTCACTAGGTGACCTAAGATGTTTTCTTGTAGACATTCGAAGTCTTCATCACTCCAAATCTGTAATAGAGTCAGTTCATTGCCGTCGAAGGTCGCGTTCATGTCTGCGCTGTATTGCGCACCGTAGAAGGTTTTGATGTCTTCGTGCAGCGTTAATTCAATGCCAGTTTCAACGTTGGTGAAATCCGCGAATTGCTCACGTGGATAGTGCTTCCATAACACGGCATCGCCGCTCTTTTCTTCTACACATGGCGATACCACGTCCACCAACTCCTCATTGCGAGGTAAGCTTTGGTGTTGCTGTTGCCACGCGTCAACGTATCGCTGACTAAAAGAAAGTAGTGCGTCTTGAGCACGTTGAGTCATGAAAATCTCCTAAACACAAAATAATAAATAGAATCCGAGCCCTTTCCGTGTCGATTAGGCGATGACTTAATGACAGGGTAATGGGGATTCAGTAAAATCGACCCCATTCTAATCGAATTTGAAACGAAAGTATGAGCAAATATTCTGACGCAAAAGAGCTAGCGGGTTTAACCCTAGGCCAAAAAACTGAGTACTCTAACCAATACGATGCAAGTTTATTGCAACCAGTACCTCGTAGCCTGAATCGTGATGATCTTGCGCTAAACGGTGAACTGCCTTTTGTTGGTAATGATATTTGGACAATGTACGAACTTTCGTGGCTAAACACTAATGGCCTACCACAAGTCGCCGTGGGAGAAGTTTTCATCCCAGCAACGAGCCCAAACTTAATTGAATCAAAATCTTTCAAGCTGTACCTAAACAGCTACAATCAGACTCAATTCGAAAACTGGGAACAAGTCACTGAGCGACTGACCCAAGATTTGTCAGCATGTGCAGGCGAACCTGTGGTTGTGAATGTAAACTCAGTAACCGACTACACCAACCAACCTATCGTAACGATGGAAGGCGAGTGTATCGACAACCAAGACATCCAAATCACTAGCTACGACTTTGAAGCATCACTGCTTGAAGGCGCTGCTGGCGAACAAGAAGTAGAAGAAACACTGCACAGCCACCTACTGAAGTCGAACTGTTTGATCACCAACCAACCGGACTGGGGCAGCGTTGAGATCGCATATTCAGGTAAGCAAATTGACCGTGAAGCTCTGCTACGCTATTTAGTTTCTTTCCGTGAACACAACGAATTCCACGAACAATGTGTTGAACGTATCTTCACTGACATCATGAAATACTGTGGCCCATCAAAGCTAACCGTATTCGCACGTTACACGCGTCGTGGTGGTCTGGATATCAATCCATACCGTTCAACAGAGCAAGATCGACCAAGCCACAACAAGCGTATGGCTCGCCAATAATAGGCTCAAGACACACACTTATTGGAACCTACCTCATCTTTAAAGGGACATTGAAATGCGTTGGTTATACGTCGTTAGCCTATTTATTTTAAGCTTAAGCACATCGGTTAATGCGTCGGTCTATTCATCGGCGCTGCTCAACGAAGCCAATAACTTGGTTGAGATCGAGCCGAGCCAAGCAAAACAAATGGCCAACAGTTACCTAACGCTTCGTGTCCTTTCTGATCAACGCGAGAAAAGCCCTTCAGCGATTTCTCGCGAAGAGACAGACTCTTCGATTCGTACGCCAAACAGCAGCATCGATGCCTACAAGATCTTAGCGAAAGCCGAGTACAACCTTGGCAACATTCGCATTGCAATTCAGCACATCGACAAGGCCTCTGAGCTCGCGAAAACCTATAAGCTTGAGTACCTCAAACTGGATCTAGAGATCCTAAAAGTACGCTTACTTTGGCTAAGTGACAGAAAGTCCGCCAAAGCAAAGGCAGATCTCGCCAATATTGAAACAAACCTAGAATCGGTGAATAAAACCTTACGTCTGACGGAAGGCATCACCTACCGCTTGATCATGCTGAAAGCCGATATCGCCTCTTACGATAACAAGATCGATGAAGCCGAGAAGTTCTACCAAGAAGCGAAGACCTATCTCGACCAACGTTACTCTGAAAAAGTGACCATCGATTACCACATCTCGGTCGGTGAGTTTTACCTGAACCATAAAGAGTACAATCACGCGCTATCTGAGTTGTTGTATGGCTATTGGAAGTCGGTAGAAGGCAACTTGAGCTCTCGTTTGGCTAAAGTAAACCGCCTCTTGGCACAGCTTTTCTTTGAGCGCCAGGTGTTAGATAAAGCACTAGAGCACCTTTCTCAAGCTGCTGATTTTTATGATAACTTTGAAAACTCTCCTGTCTTAGCGCAAGTGCTCAAGAAAATGGGTGACGTGTATTTCTATCAAGGAAAATACAACCTTGCCCTTGTGCACTTCTTCAACGTTCTTGATCACGAGAGTACTGACCGAGATATCCATCAAGTCATTGATATTCGCCTAAGTTTATCGGCAACCTATCTGCGTCTTTACAACTACCCATTGGCAGAACAATACCTAACACGCGCCCTTGAACTGCTTGAATATACGGATATTCCCAAGCTAGAAGGTCGTGCTGCATTGCTCTCTGCCGGGCTCGCTTATCACCTTCAGCAGAGTGAGGATGTGATCAAACATGCCACTCGCGCACTGGAGATCTCGCGTCAGGTTGAGAACATGCGCCTTTCGCAGCGTTCGTACTACTTACTCTCTTTAGGCTATGAGCAAGCAGGAAAACCGCAACAGGCTTTAGAGAACCTTAAGCAATACAACAGTTTGGTTTCTTTAGAACAACAAAAGCTGAACCGCGTTGGTGAAGATGCTTTCCGCCAACAGAAAGAGTTCGCTGAGCAAACTCTTCACTATGCAGGACAAGCCCAAGAACTAGAAAAGTACAAGCTGGAACATCGTAAGTTCCAAAAGATATCGTTCGCCCTATTTTTGTTCAGCATTATCTTATTCTTCTTTGTGCTACGCCGTGGCTACCTCATTCAAACCTTGGCTAAAGAAGTCGACTCACTGCGAACAGACCTGTTTACACACTCACGCTCTAAGCTGCCCAATCTCAGAATGCTGAATGCCAAGCTGTCCAACTCACTAGAACAAACCAGCCAAACCTTCGAACAGTGGCAACTTGGCGAGCTCATTCATGAACCATTGAATGACCGTCTGCGCTTCGTGATGATTGACTTACCTTTCCTACGTAACATGTATACGCAGAATGGCTATAAAGCGGGTCTGGAGTTAGAAGTTGCTTTTGGAGAGTTCTTGAAAGAGAAGCTTGAAGGCCCTGCTCGTGTCTATCACTTCTCGGACGCAAACCTGCTTTACATCGAACCTAACTCAGACCGAGATTCATCACCCGAGGCGATGTTTAAAAAGATTCAATCGTGGATTACCGACTTTGAACCGAAACGTAATATCAACCGAACAATTCGTATGGGCATCGCTGACTACCCATTCTTGCCACGAGCTTACACCGCGATCAACGATCAAGAGCTGCTCGATGTGTTATTAATGTCGACTAACCTAGCCCGTGAGATCAGTCTCAAAGAGCGCAGTAGCCAATGGGTATATCTAAAAGCTATCGATAATGCACCCGCAGCGAGCCTTGCAACGGGTAACATAAGAGAAGCCTGTAAACATGCGATTAATCAAGGGCTAATAAAAATACAATCATCGTACCAGAATGAGGACAACATCAAAAAAATGCTAAAAGATGACTGATTTGCGAGCGGTTAAGAGCGGCAAGTCGTGACCTTATTTTTAGTTTTGTTATTATTGATTTAACGGAATTTCATCAAAATGATCGAGATCGGTCTACGCGGCGCTAATTAATACATCTATGGGCATTCTTGAAAAAGACATTCAGGCGCAACTCCACCAGCTGAAATTTCAGTTGGAGCAAGTTCGTTTGGCGCAAAGAGACACCTCGTTCAAATTTCTTAGAGAACAAAAAGTTCTAAAGCGTATCGTCACATCTTTGAGTGATGCATGTGTTGGCAGTAACAGCCATTTAGATGAAAACCTCATTGCCCTTAGGGAAGAGCTAGAAAAGCAAAAAGACATTAGCTCGATGATCCCAAAGCTGGCAGTATTAGAAAGGATGCTTAAGCAGAAAACGTTGGCTATGGATAAACAGAACGGATATCTGGACGATAGCATTAAGCACAGTGGGGAAACGCTGCAACGCATAACTGGCCTTCCAGCACAGCTAAAACGCGACCTACGAAACTTACTTAGCTTCTCCGAATGCAATGGCAGTCAGAAAGTTGACCATGCCATGAAACTACTCGGTATTTATGAGCGTGCCATTAAGATTATGGCGAACAACTCACGCACTCATTTTGCCGATGCTACGCATTCTCCGGAACAGGAACTTCTTTCCGACCTGTCAAACGAATTACAACACCTGATTACTGAACTCGATTTTGAGGGTGAATCGGGGGATTTGCTTACTGATATTAGAGCTAAGCTACTACTTGGGGTTTCCACACAAAACCTACTTGAGCTGACACTTCAGATCCTCAAACTGGTTATTGAAGGCACCAACCTAGAGCGCAAGAAGTCTGAACAGTTTATCGATCAACTTAATTCCTCTCTAGCTTCCAGCATCAAAACGGCAGACCAAAATGCCGACCAGAGCCAAAGCTACTTTGAGCACCGCCAAGGGCTTAACTCTGAGTTAAATGAACTTGTCGCTAAGAGCCAGAATTCAGTAGAGAAAGCCAAGGATATTGATAGTTTAAAACGGTCAATTAACCCGCTACTCAGTGAAATCGCTTCTCTTTCGGAAAGACTGAACCACGCAGAGCAAAAAGAACAAGCTCTAATAGAGAGAATGAGTTACGGAAAAACTCAGTTAGATTCACTCTATGAAGTCACCCAAGATTACCGTAAGCGTTTGGAAGATCAGGCTCAGCGTATGCTGCTTGACCCTCTTACGAAGGTTTACAATCGTACCGCTTTCACTGATCGCTTAGAGCTTGAGTATCGCCGCTGGATCCGCGCACAACACTCACTGCGCGTAGTACTTCTGGACATCGACAACTTCAAAGCCATTAACGATAGCTTTGGTTATACCGCCGGCGATAAAGCGCTTAAGATCATCGCAAGAACCATCACCAAAGAAGCAGGCACGACCGATACTGTGGCGCGTTTTTCAGGTGAAGAATTTGTCTTACTATTGCCAGAGCAAACCGATGAATATTGTCACCAAGTGATTCAAAACATTCAAACTCAAGTAAGCCGCTTACCCTTTAAGTTCCGTGACCAACAAATCACGATTACTTTATGCGCGGCAAGTACTCAGTTTAAAGAGTCAGATACACCTGAAGAAGTGTTAGAGCGACTCAATACAACACTAAATAAAGCAAAACAACGCGGTAATAACCAACTTGTTTGGCACTAGGCCAGCCCTAGATTTAATTTATTTCATTTTTTCAAATACTTATCACATACCATTTCCCTCAATGTTTGCTAAGCTAATGATTAACATTCGCTTAACAAGCATTCTTGGCAAGCAACGCTGTCGTATCCGTTTCGTCTGGTTAACTCTCCCCCACCTTTAACCAAACACTTTCAACGTTTGCTTCTCACTCTCGAGCCAGAGGGTCACTTCAACGTCCTCTGCTCTTTTCAACAAGGAGGCACTATGATCACTCATATCAGCCCTGCCGGTAGCATGGATTTACTCTCTCAACTTGAGGTTGAGCGTCTTAAGAAAACCGCGTCTAGTGATCTATACCAACTGTATCGTAACTGTACGTTAGCGGTACTCAACTCAGGTAGCCACACCGACAACTCCAAAGAGCTACTCGACAAGTATCAATCGTTTGATGTTGAGGTAGTGCGACGTGAGCGTGGTATCAAACTCGAGCTGAGCAACCCACCAGAGCATGCCTTTGTCGATGGTGAGATCATCAAGGGTATCCAAGAACACCTATTTTCAGTGCTGCGTGACATTGTTTACGTCAACATGCACCTCGCAGATAACCAAAGGCTCAACCTGACTAATGCCACTCACATTACCAACCTCGTATTTGGTATTCTGAGGAATGCAGGCGCACTTACGCCGGGCATCGAGCCTAACCTGATCGTGTGTTGGGGTGGTCACTCAATTAATGCCACTGAATACCAGTACACTCGCGAGGTGGGTAATGAACTGGGCCTACGTGAGCTGAACATCTGTACCGGTTGTGGACCGGGTGCGATGGAAGGGCCAATGAAAGGCGCGGCTATTGGTCACGCTAAGCAACGTTATACTGATCATCGTTACTTAGGGCTGACAGAGCCTTCAATCATTGCCGCTGAGCCACCAAACCCGATAGTAAACGAACTGGTGATCATGCCAGATATCGAGAAGCGTCTTGAGGCATTCGTTCGTATGGCGCATGGCATCATCATTTTCCCAGGCGGCCCAGGCACGGCCGAAGAGCTGCTGTACATCTTAGGGATCATGATGCACCCGAATAACGCCGAGCAGCCAATGCCGATTGTCCTAACTGGCTCGAAAGAGAGTGAAGCGTATTTCCGCTCGATCGATAAGTTCATTGGTGAAACTCTAGGGCCTGATGCACAGAAACATTATGAAATCGTGATTGATGACCCAGCACGCGCTGCGAAAATCATGAAACAAGCGATGCCAGATGTGCGCTCTCACCGTAAAGAGACTGGCGATGCCTACAGCTACAACTGGTCACTGCATATTGAGCCTGAGTTCCAACTGCCATTCGACCCAACACACGAATCTATGGCGGCGCTTGATCTTCATATGGACCAAAAAACAGAGAGCCTAGCCGCTAATTTACGTAAAGCGTTCTCTGGCATTGTGGCGGGTAACGTCAAAGCTGAAGGGATTCTGGAGATCGAGAAGCACGGCCCATTCCTAATTGATGGCGACAAAGAGCTAATGACCAAAATGGACCAACTGCTAAACGATTTTGTTGAGCAACATCGAATGAAGCTACCGGGCGGTACGGACTACGTGCCTTGCTATAAAATCGCACCAAACGATTAAGCACACTCATTAACGAGTAACTAAGTGAGTGATAACCAATTGGCAGACATAAAGTTAATCAGGTTATGACGTTTACGTCGCTAACGTTTCAACTCACCAAGTGATACGTTACTATAAGGGGCTAACAGCCCCTTTTTTATTGCCTATTTAGTGGAAACTTATGTCTATCCATCTTGTTATTATCGATGCCTTAAACCTCATCCGACGCGTGCACTCTGTTCAGCCGGACCCAACCGATATAGCAAGAACTATCACCACCACTACTCGCACTCTCAATAAGATTCTGACTGAATCAAAGCCAACCCACATCATCGCGGTTTTTGATCATCACTTACAAGACCGAGGATGGCGCGCTGAAGTACTACCAGCTTATAAACAGAACCGTAAGCCAATGCCAGAACCATTGATGAAAGGCCTTGATGCTATCCAACAGGCTTGGTGGGAGTTAGGCATTGATTCACTGCTGTCTGATGGCGATGAAGCAGATGATCTAGTCGCAACACTGGCCAAGAAAGTGGCAGACCACGGAGAAACCGTCACCATCATCTCGACAGACAAAGGGTATTGCCAACTGCTATCACCCACTCTGCAGATCCGAGATTACTTCCAACACCGCTGGCTAGACAAACCCTTTATCGAAGCTGAGTTTGGCGTTAAACCTGAGCAGCTTGCAGATTACTGGGGCTTAACCGGTGTGAGCTCTAGCCAAGTACCGGGGATTCCAGGTATAGGACCAAAAGCTGCAAAAGAAATCTTAACCACTTACCCGGATATCGAAGCGGCCTTTCAGGCGGAAGACTTACCGAAGAAATATCGTAAGAAGTTTGATGAACACATTGAATCAGCACGTGTGTGTAAGCAAGTCTCTGCACTCAAAACCGATATTGACCTTGGATTCAACCTGCAAGACATTCGTTACGAAGCGAAAGTTTAACTCGCTGTGACTCGACGATATTGATATAAAAAATGCTCCTTAAAGGAGCATTTTTTTCACTGACACGCTAACGTAAATATTAGTGCGGTGAGATGTTTGAAAGCGCCTGAATGTGAACCGTGATCTCTTCGCGATCATGATAAAGGTGCTTAGCCTGCATCTTAAACTTCACTTTGTTCTCAATAAGGAACACTTTTAGGTTCTCGATATCTTGCAGTACTTCATCGTAACGGCCTTTCATTGGCAGTTTAAGGTTGAATAATGCTTCTTTCGCCCAACCTTTGATGATCCACTCACCCATAAGGTGTGCAACACGAGCTGGTTTCTCAACCATGTCACAGATAATCCAAGTTACGTTCTTACGATCTGGTTCAAACTTAAAGCCATCTACCATGTGGTGCTTAATTTGACCCGTTTCCATTAGGCTGTCTGCCATCATGCCGTTATCAACACAGTGAACGAACATCGAACGCTTAACCAATTGGTAAGTCCAACCACCTGGACACGCACCTAAGTCAACACCCCACATACCTGGAGCCAGACGCTCGTCCCACTCATCACGAGGGATGAATACGTGGAATGCTTCTTCTAGCTTCAATGTAGAACGGCTTGGTGCATCTGATGGGAATTTCAGACGAGGGATACCCATAAAGAACTGTGAGTTGTTCGATGGGTAAGAGTAACCCACAAAGCAGTGACCCGGAGCGATGAAGCATAAATGAAGCACAGGCTTCTTAGCATTATCTTTCGCTGTCATCAGGCCTTTGCCACGCATCGCTTGACGCATCGGCACAGTAAACTTACGGCAGAACTTCAAAAGCTCTTTTGCTTCGTTAGTATCTGGCGTTTCGATACGGATATCACCACAACGAGGGAAACCTTCTTTATCAGAAAGCGCCTCAAGAATTGGAGAAATACGGTCATCAGTTGGCAAGTCTTTAATTTCAACAGCCACTGCCAGCATTTGACGAGCAAAGATCAGTGATTGGAAATCGATCTCTTTGATCAACTTGTCCGCTTCACCTGCTTGGTAACATTCAAACAATACAAAGCCTGTATTGTTCTTTAGGCGAGGAAAACCAAACACTTCCAGTTGTGTTGCCTTGTCTTGAATTTCGCCAGCACATTCTTTTTCAAAACCAGAGCGACAATAAAGTAGTACGTGTTTCACTGAGTTACCTCTTTTATATTCAAAGCAGCGAAGGAGAAGACTCCCCAACCAATGATAAATAGTAGACCACCAAACGGAGTGATAGGGCCAAACCATTTTATTCCTGTCAGTGCCAAGCCATAAAGGCTACCACTAAAACAAAGGATGCCGATGATAAAGCAAATTGACGCGATGAAAAAATATTTTTGTGATTTAGCGCCAAGTTTCATCTGCAGCAGGGCGCCACACGCCAATATCGCCAATATCGCCAGAGTATGGATAAACTGGTATTGAACTCCAGTCTCAAACACACCTAGCAGATACTCAGGTAAAATAGCTTTCAAACCGTGAGCCGCGAAGGCACCAAGCATCACTGCTATCGCGCCAGAAATGCCGGAAAACGTGAGTAAATACTTACTTCTCATTCAGCACCTCTTTGATAAACGCCGACAACTTCTCAACGGTTAACGCAATATTCTGCTGCTCTGTGTAACCGGAGCTCTTACGAGGCTTAAAGCTGTGGTCGCCATCGGGAATAAATTCAACATGAATAGAATCCGACAGATCAAAGTCAGCAAACTCTTCACGCTTACCAAAAGTGTCGCGCTCACCCTGTAAAATCAGACACGGCTTTTGCAACTCAGCTAAGTGTTCACCTTTATACTTATCTGGTTTACCAGGAGGATGAAAAGGAAAGCCTAAACACGCCATGGCGGCCACCTTATCAACTTCAGACAAATGGCTCGCCATACGCCCTCCCATCGACTTACCACCAATCACAAGCTTATCGGCATCAACCTGCTCAATAACCTCTTGGTAGGCTTCAAGTAGCTTAGGTGCTCTGTCAGGTGGACGACGCTTACCATCTTCAGCACGCTTGATCATGTAAGGGAAATTAAAGCGGATAACTCGTATCCCTTTAAAGGCTAATCCTTTGGCTACCGACTGCATAAACTCATGATCCATGCCTGCGCCAGCACCATGAGCAAAGATAAAGGTGATAGGATTGTCTTCACCATCAATGATGAGGTTATTCATCGAGTAAGTCCTCTTGTTCGCTTTGCGCTTTCGCCAGCATCCAATCACGGAAAGTAGCGATACGCCCCATATCGGCTTGCTTCTCATGACAAACCACATAGAAGGCGTTCTTACTCACCAACACTTCGTCGAAAGGCGCAATCAAACGACCCGCTTCGATTTCAGGTTGCGCCAACACGTTATTACCCAGTGCAATACCCTGGCCATGAGCTGCTGCCTGCAACACCATGGTTGAGTGACTGAAGATAGGTCCGTGATTAACGTTAACCCCGTCGATGCCATTTTGCTTAGCAAACTGTTTCCAATCCTTTCGAGAGGTATCATGCAATAGCGTATGGCATGCCAGATCACTGAGAGATTCTAATGGTTTAGCTCCTAGCAGCACGGAAGGTGAGCAAAGAGGGATCAAGTATTCTTGGTAAAGCTTATCGGCTCTAAGCCCCGGCCAGTTACCTCGACCATAGTAAATAGCCACGTCTACATCATCGGTCAGCGAGCCTTCATCCATATCAACGGCTTTGATTCTTACATCAATATCAGGTTCTTGCTGATTAAAGTCAGCGAGCCTTGGCACCAACCATTGAATCGCAAAACTAGGCGGTAAACTGATGGTCAATGCGCCCTTCTCACTTCGCTCCAGCACTTTGTCTGTCGCTTCTGCCAGTGATGTGAAAATATCTTTGATATCCAAGAAGTAGCTTTGGCCTTCTTCAGTCAGCAGCAAAGAGCGGTTTCTTCGGCGAAACAGCTTCAAAGATAAGAACTCTTCAAGCGCTTTGATCTGATGGCTAACCGCCGCTTGAGTAACAAACAACTCTTCTGCGGCACGCGTAAAACTCAAGTGTCGAGCAGCTGCTTCAAACACTCTTAGCGAGTTTAATGGGGGTAATCGACGAGACATAGTTACTCTCTAAATAAGCATTAGTTTTTTTTATCTGAAACATTATAATTTGTCCATTGCCTAGCGGCCAGAGAAATTCTATATTTCATCCCGCAGCAGCTAGCCTGAACGGCTTGATTCTCTCTAGAATCAATTGGCTTAGCTCCTGCGATGTTGTGTTTGCAAACTCGTTCTTTTCGAGTTGGGTAGAGTTCTACCAAATGTTTTGTTGCAGTTCTATACTGAAACGAGGCATGTACTTCCTGTATTTATTTTGACCTGTCTGTCAAATTTGTTTACACCGCCTTATGGGCGGTGTTTTTTTATGTGCAAAGAAATGTAACAACAAGTTTATCAATAGCTGTACTAATTAATCTTTATTATTTTTCATCGCTAATCACAGAATCAGACACCCACTCAAATAATCAACTGAACACATACAAATAGCACCATTGAGTTGCACTAAAAAGTAACAGAATACTTCAAGATACTCACACTTCTTCGGTACTTATAAACCCGTTTAGAGCTTACTCTTTCTATCAATCAAAAATTTTAAAGCTGAGCATGACGATAGCACGCCCAAACTCACGCCTCTGTCTGACTACTGTAAATCATTCACAATAGAAAATAAAAAAGCCGCTTACTTTTCAGTAAGCGGCTTGGCAAAATAATTAACGGTTGGTCAATACACCACTATGGGCGGTAAACCTTAACGTTATGGAAGCCTTGCTCTTGTAGGTAAAGCGCCTGTAGACGGCTCATTACACCACGGTCACAGTACAGCAAGTACTCTTTCGCTTGGTCTAGGTCGCCAAACTGAGTCGAAAGCTTGAAGAATGGGATGTGTTTAATTTCAACACCCTCGATCTCTAGTGGGCTTTCGTCTTCTTCTTCTGGGCTACGGATATCAAGAACGATAGCGTGCTCAGCAACAGCTTGAACTTGTTCAACTTCAGGCGCTTGCTCTTGGCTCTCTTTCTCGATGTCACGGATATCCATAACACGAGCGTTCTCGATCACTTGATCCAGCACTTCAAAGTTAAACTTAGCTTCTTCTGCTTCTAGTTTGCCTTTCTTCGCTTTCACTGTTGGCTTCTTAGAGATAACACCACAGTACTCAGGCATTACTTTAGCGAAGTCTTCAGTACCGATGATACGAGAAAGGTCAATGATGTCTTCTTTATCCCAGTTGATAAGCGGACGAAGAATCAAAGTATCTGTCACGTTGTCGATGTGGCGAAGGTTAGTTAGCGTTTGGCTAGAAACCTGACCAAGTGCTTCACCCGTTACTAGAGCTTCAATACCGAAGCGCTCTGCAACCATACCACCAGCACGCATGAACATACGCTTAAGAACAACGCCCATTTGGCCGTCTTCTACGTTCTCAAGAATTTCAGCAACCACTGGTTCAAAGTCTACAGAAATGAACTTCACCTTTGCAGATGAGCCGTATTTATTCCATAGGTAGTGAGCCACTTGCTTAACGCCAATCTCGTGCGCTGGGCCACCAAGGTTAAAGAAACAGTAGTGAACCTTAGAGCCACGTTTGATGTGCAGGTAGCTTGAAACACCAGAATCAAAGCCGCCAGAGATCAAGCTTAGTAGATCTTCTTGGGTACCAAGAGGGAAACCACCTAGGCCTTTGTGACGAGCTAGAACTTGGTTTAACTTATCGTTAGCCACTTCAACTTTAACGGTTACCTCAGGGTTCTTAAGTCGAACTTTAGCTGACTCAACTGCTTGGTTTAGGCCGCCGCCTACGTAGCGTTCAAGTTCAATAGAGGTAAAGTCATGCTTACCACGACGCTTAGCTCGAACAGAGAAAGTCTTGCCTTCAATGTCAGCACGGCTGCGTTCTAGTACTTGCTCGTAAATATCGTGCAAGTCTTTAAACTCAGACTGTTGAACTTCAAGAGAGTGGTGAATACCTGGAGTGTGAGTCAGAGCCTCTAACACTTCTGCGTAGTACTGGTCACTCTCAGACGTCACTTCGATATGATCGCGACGGTTGAATACCGCAACACTTTCACAGCGACGTTGAATAACGTTACGAATGTTGCACTCTAGAATCCTTGTGAAGCGCTTACGCACCGATTCACTTTTTACAAAAATTTCCGGATGGGGCTTAACAATAAATTTCATAGTACTTTCACAACATTAATGTTCAAAATTTTGAGAACGCTCATCGCCAAGTAAATTAGAGAATTTACACAGCACTTGAAGCAAGAATAGATCATATCTAAATCTAAGGGCGCGAATTATACATGAGAAAGTGAAGCAAGGAAAAGAGTGCTTGCTGTAACACCATCATTAAACCGCTTGTTATTAAAAGTAGCAGGTTTCGAAACAACATAAATTCAGCAAAGAGCATGGTGAAAGACCTACAAACAAAAAGCCCAACCTCATTATAAAGTTGGGCTTTCGATGTTATCTGGATGCTACCTTGTGTACACGTATCGGCTATTCATTAATAACAGGCACTTCGTCACTGTAAAGCGGTTCGCCCTGCATGATGCTAATTTCAACGCGGCGGTTGAGGCTACGTTGCCATTCAGTATCATTCGGCTCTACTGGCTCGGTATCAGCCATGCCACGTACTCTCAAGCGTTGATGAGAGAAACCGCGTACCTTTTCCATCTCTTGAGCAACAGACACCGCTCGCTGTGATGACAAGTCCCAATTAGAGCGATAAAGCTCTGAATCAAGACGTTGGTTATCGGTGTGCCCTGAGATTCGAACGATACCCGGAACATCTTTCACCAACTCAGCAACCTGTCTCACCAATGGTCGGAACTTAGGTTGTAAGAAAGCGGAACCTGATGGGAACGCGCCTTTTTCACGAATTCGAATCACAATCTGCTGGCCAAGGTTTTCCACCTCAATCGCGCCTTGGTCGATCTCTCGCTCCAACGCCTTCTTGATGCTTTCCATCAAAGTTTCCATCTCTTGCGATTGAGCTTCAGCTTGTTGTTGCTGTTGGTCTGACTCAGAGTTTTGATTGTCGTGAGTCGAGACCTCTGGCGACTTGCCTCCGGTCATCTTGCCTTGGTCACGCATGGTACCACCAGCACGTTCAGATTCACCTTCATGAAACTCAAGCGTTTGCTGCGTAATATCAATCGTCTGCTGCATGATCACATCAATCGGTGTCGGCTCTGGGCGACCTGGACGAAACTCTTGTGCAATAATACTGGTGCCTTTAGGAATGTCTTTCACTTCCAAGCGGTTTTGTACACCAAACGCAAATTTCATCGAGCCAGCGATCTGTTTGAACTTCAGTACGTCCATCTCAGAAAATGAGAGCAGCAGTACGAAGAAACACATCAGCAGTGACATCAAGTCAGCAAATGTCCCCATCCATTGAGGTAACCCCGGAGGAGGACATTTACATGGATTATCTTCATCCATCTTAAACTCCTCTTACGCGGGTTCACCATCAATAGTCCGCTTACCTTCGTTTAGGTAGCTCTTGAGGTAACCATCAATAACTCGTGGGTTCTGACCATCTTGAATCGCCAGCACACCATCCATAACCAGACGGCGGTTAAGTGTCTCTTGATCACGACGTAGCGCAAGCTTATCAGCAATAGGAAAGAACACCATGTTCGAAAGAATCGCACCGTACAGGGTGGTCAAAAGTGCTACCGCCATCGCAGGACCGATCGCTTTAGGATCATCCATGTTCGAAAGCATGGCAACCAGACCAACCAAAGTACCAATCATACCCATCGCAGGAGCAACATCACCAAATGCAGAGAACACTTTCGCGCCCTGTTCGTGACGCTCTGTGGTTAATGCGATGTCTTTTTGCAATGCAGCACGCACCACATCACCATCATGGCCATCTACCAACAGGTCGATACCTTTTTGCATGAAGCTGTTGCTGATTTCCATCTCTTCCAGTGCTAAGAAGCCACCTTTACGCGCTGCATCCGCCATCTCTACCACTTTAGCGATAAGATCTTCAGGTTCATCGGCTTTAAACATGAATGCTTTGCCAGCAATTTTAGTAGCACCAAAGAACTGTCCCATGGTGAACTTCATTAGAACAACAAAGGTTGAGCCACCAACTACGATCAAAATGGATGTCGTGTCATAGAACATCCCGAGGCTTCCACCTAGGATCATTGCCATGATTACAAAGGCAAATCCACCAATCAAACCTATTAGGGTTGCTAAATCCACTGAGCACTCCTCATGCTTTTTTGTAGCTCTATGTCGACGATAATCTTTGTATCGGCAAGACTATAAGATCTTTTAGTAAATTCTTGGCCTAAGTATCACACTTTTCGTTTTTGAATCCCAACTATTGGCTTACTTTGCTCTTAGACGTAGCGCATAAACTCGATAAAGCTAAGGTTATTCAAGCAAAGTGAGTTCAAGCCCCTTAAAAACGAACTTTCTAGCAAAATTTCTTGGTTACATTTGACCATCTCAGCGGCCTAGGGTAACGTTCGTTCATCTTTCCAAACGCAGATTTATTATGGCTACTAAGAAACCTGAAAATATGAGCTTTGAAGCAGCAATCGAAGAGCTTGATGGCTTGGTTGATCAACTAGAAAATGGTGATCTAGCTTTAGATGATGCGCTTAAAAAGTTCGAACGAGGCATCTCCCTCGCTCGTGCCGGTCAAAGTAAACTAAATGATGCTGAACAACGCGTTAGCATCCTACTGCAGAATGATGAAAATGCAGAGCTGAGTGACTTTAACCCACAACCTGAATAACGAATTGTATGAGATCCCCTATGATCGAGACTTTATTGTCTTATCAAGCACGTAATAACGAGCAACTGAACCTTTGGCTTGATCGCCTGCCACACCAAAATCAGAACCTGATCAACGCGATGCGTTATGGGTTACTTTTAGGCGGCAAACGCGCACGTCCATTTCTTGTCTACATTACAGGGGAAATGCTCGGCTGCACCGCTGAAGAACTCGACACTCCAGCATCTGCAATCGAATGTATTCATGCCTACTCTCTGATTCACGACGACCTTCCAGCAATGGATGACGATGAACTGCGTCGTGGGCATCAGACTTGTCACATCAAATACGATGAAGCAACGGCAATTTTAACGGGCGATTCACTACAAACTCTCGCTTTTACTATACTTGCGGAAGGCACATTAAGTACTGACGGTGAAAGCAATCGCGTTCGAATGATTCAACGCCTAGCAGAAGCCTCTGGTGCACAAGGTATGTGTATTGGACAAGCACTTGATATTGAAGCTGAAAACCGCTCTGTCACTCTAGAAGAGTTAGAAGAAGTTCACCGCAATAAAACGGGCGCTCTAATGAAATGTGCGATTCGTTTAGGTGCGCTTGCTGCGGGCGAGAAAGCGTTTGAAGTGATGCCTCTATTAGACAAGTACGCCGATGCCATTGGATTAGCATTCCAGGTTCAAGATGATATTTTAGATATCACTAGCGATACTGAAACTTTGGGTAAGCCACAGGGTTCTGACCAAGAATTAAACAAAAGCACCTACCCTTCTTTGCTAGGTTTAGAGGGCGCTCAAGAAAAAGCGCGAACTCTGCTACAGGAAGCGCTTCAAGCTTTGGCTGCAATCCCATACAATACCCAGTTACTCGAAGAGTTCGCCCGATACGTCATCGAGCGCAAGAACTAAGACAATAAGCGCGCATTACCTATGACTCTTGATATATCAAAGTACCCAACTCTTGCTTTGGCTGATAAGCCAGAGGATTTGCGTCTACTTCCAAAAGAGACGCTGACACAGCTTTGTGATGAATTACGTACCTATCTTCTTAACTCAGTGAGCCAATCAAGTGGTCACTTAGCATCAGGCTTGGGTACAGTAGAGCTAACCGTAGCTCTGCACTACGTGTACAACACGCCTTTTGACCAGTTGGTTTGGGATGTTGGCCACCAAGCATACCCGCATAAAATTCTTACTGGTCGTCGCGACCGTTTATCGACTATCCGTCAAAAAGATGGACTGCACCCATTCCCATGGCGTCAAGAGAGCGAATACGACACACTTTCTGTTGGTCACTCTTCAACTTCGATCAGTGCTGCACTTGGTATGGCTATCAGTGCAAAGAAAGAAGGTAAGAACCGTAAAGTCGTGAGTGTGATTGGTGATGGCGCGATTACTGCTGGTATGGCATTTGAAGCAATGAACCACGCAGGCGATATTCACAATGATATGCTGGTTATCCTGAACGATAACGAGATGTCGATCTCTGAAAACGTAGGTGCGCTAAATAACCACCTAGCTCAAGTTCTTTCTGGCAGTCTTTACACGTCAATTCGTGAGGGCGGCAAGAAAGTGCTATCAGGCGTTCCGCCGATTAAAGAGTTGGTTCGTCGTACAGAAGAACACCTAAAAGGCATGGTTGTACCTGGCACCATGTTCGAAGAGTTAGGCTTTAACTACATTGGCCCAATTGATGGCCACGATGTAAATGAGCTGATTAAAACGCTTAAGAACATGAGAGACCTTAAAGGCCCTCAGTTCCTGCATATCATGACTAAGAAAGGCAAAGGCTACGAGCCAGCTGAGAAAGATCCTATCGGTTACCACGGTGTACCAAAGTTCGATCCCGCACACTCAAGCCTACCTAAGAGCACCAGCTCTAAGCCAACTTTCTCTAAGATTTTTGGCGACTTCCTGTGTGATATGGCTGCGCAAGATCCTAAGCTAATGGCAATCACGCCAGCAATGCGTGAAGGTTCTGGCATGGTGCGTTTCTCGAAAGAGTACCCAGAGCAATACTTCGATGTTGCTATTGCTGAGCAGCACGCAGTAACGCTAGCAACAGGTATGGCGATTGCAGGTGATAAGCCGATTGTGGCTATCTACTCAACTTTCCTACAACGTGGCTACGATCAACTGATCCACGATGTGGCTATCATGGATCTACCGGTTATGTTCGCTATTGACCGTGCTGGTCTTGTTGGTGCCGATGGTCAAACACACCAAGGCGCGTTCGACTTAAGCTTTATGCGCTGCATTCCAAACATGGTGATCATGGCACCAAGCGACGAAAACGAATGTCGCCAAATGCTATACACAGGCCACCAACACACAGGCCCTAGTGCAGTACGTTACCCTCGCGGTAATGGTATGGGCACTGAGATTCAAAGTGAGTTTACTGCTCTTGAGATTGGTAAAGGCCGTATCGTTCGTGAAAGCTCAAAAGCAAAAGATGGCGCTAAGGTTGCTATCCTAAGCTTTGGTACCTTCTTAGAAAATGCACTTCAAGCAGCTGATGCAATGGATGCCACCATTGCAGACATGCGCTTTGTGAAACCGCTAGATGAAGCTCTAATCAAACAACTTGCCGCTGACCACGATGTACTGGTGACTATCGAAGAGAATGCGATTGCCGGTGGTGCAGGTGCAGGTGTAATTGAGTTTTTGATGCAAGAAAAACTGCTAATGCCAGTACTGAACCTTGGCTTACCAGACAAGTTTATAGCTCAAGGTACGCAAGGCGAGCTACATGAAGAGCTTGGCTTAGACGCGAAAGGTATTGAGAAGTCTATCTCTGACTATCTTGCTAAGTAGCCTTAATACGTAAGCTCGTAAGCTCGTAAGCTCGTAAGCTCCGCAAACAAAAAAAGGTTGGCCCTAGGGTCAACCTTTTTAGTATCCGTTAATTAGTTTGGTGTATCGCCAACTAAACCTTAATCCTTCAGTGAACTCACACTAACCAACCAGCGAAATGTGCCACGGCATACAACGAAATAGCCGCCATAATACCCGCTACAATATCGTCAATCATGATACCTAAGCCGCCGTGAATTCGTGCATCTAACCAACCAATCGGCCATGGTTTTACCATGTCAAAAAAGCGGAAAAGCACAAAACCAGTCAGAAGCCATTTCCAGTCATCAGCAGGGATATTCAATAAAGGCACTAGGCCCATGGTGATCCAAAAGCCCGCAAACTCATCCCATACAATAGAGCCATGGTCGTGTACACCCATATCATCAGAGGTCACCTGGCAGATCTTGATACCAATAATGCAGCTTACCACTACGATGGCAACATAAGCTGGGAAAGGTAATTGAACCAACAATAAGTACAATGGAATAGACGCAAGCGTGCCCATTGTTCCGGGAATTATCGGCGATAAGCCACTGCCAAAACCCGTTGCCAATAAGTGCCAAGGATTTTTAAGAGAAATAAGAGAAAGTGGATTTGTCATCAATTAACCTTAAAGTGATCGTAACCAGTTAAGTTCCAGCTTAGTGGTTCACCATTATTGTGTAATTCAAAATATTCTACAGGTCTTATCTGGCCAATGCAGGTGACTTTTGTGCCAGTGTGTGACAAAGCACTTTCCAATGAACCTTTATTTTCTTCCGGCACGGTAAAGCAGAGTTCGTACTCTTCACCACTGGTGAGCGCATACTGCTGCGCAGAAGCGATATCAGAAGAGAATTGACGTAATTCAGCGGAGATAGGCAGCGTGCTCACATCAATGCTTGCACCGACCTGAGAACGCTTAAGGATGTGTTTTAAATCAGCAATAACACCATCAGAGATATCAATGGCAGACGAAGCAAGGTTCACCAGTGCCTGACCAGCCAAAACTCGTGGAGTGCTCAGGTAGTGTCTCTCTTCAAGCTCTCGCGCATAAGGCTTAGCTTTGTTCTGCTCTGGGTTAAGTAACACCTCTAGACCAGCTTTACTGTCACCTAGGTTACCCGTCACGTAAATCCAGTCACCCACTTTCGCGCCATCTCTGCGTAGTGCTCGACCCTCAGGTACAAAGCCCTGCACAGTAAGTGTTAAACTCAGCGGCCCTTTGGTCGTATCACCACCGATTAGTTGAATACCAAAATAGTCTGCAAGTTTGAAAAAAGAATCACAAAATGGGGCAAGCCACGCTTCATCGACTTCAGGCATGGTTAAGGCAAATGAAACCCAAGCAGGTGTCGCGCCCATAGCAGCAAGATCACTGATGTTGGAAGCCAAGGCTTTGTGTGCCACCCAAGCTGGGTTTGCTTCCGCTAAGAAGTGAGTGCCTGCCACTAAGGTGTCCGTACTGATAGCAATCTGAACATTACTTGGTGCTTTGACCAAAGCACAGTCATCGCCCGCTGCCAGATGTACGTCTTTACGTTGTGGTTGTCGATTTACAAAATATTTTTCAATCAGGTTAAATTCGCCAGACATCACATGCCCTATCTTTAGTATTACAAAAATTTAGTTACAAAAAAGGCCAGCATAAAAGCTGACCTTTAGATTCAATATACGAACGTCTTATTTCTTACGAACGTGCGGTGCAGCTTTATCAAGCACACCGTTAACAAACTTATGGCTGTCTTCTGCTGCGAATACTTTCGCAAGCTCGATAGCTTCGTTGATAACCACTTTGTATGGTACATCTTCGCGACGAGTCATCTCGTACATAGCTAAACGTAGAAGCGCTAGTTCCATCAAATCCAGATCTTGCATAGGGCGAGATACGAATGGACGAAGCTTGCTATCAAGTTCCATGTGGCTAAGAGCAACACCAGTTAGTAGGTCGCGGAAGTATGCAACGTCTGTTTCTGGCATAGCTAGAGCAGGTTCTGCGGCATGATGCTCTTCTTCATCATACTTACCACCAGATAAGAACTGTTCTTCAACGGTAGCAATATTTTCTTTAGTAATTTGCCAAGAATAAATTGCTTGTAGAGCAAATTGACGTGCGTTACGACGTGCGGCTGGTTTCACACTGGCCCCCATTAGGAATCGATTTCAGAAAGAACGTTGATCATCTCAAGTGCGCTAAGTGCTGCTTCTGCACCCTTATTACCAGCCTTGGTTCCTGCGCGTTCAATAGCTTGATCGATCGTATCAACAGTAAGAACACCAAACGCTACTGGAAGAGAAAATTCCAGAGACACTTGTGCCAAACCTTTATTACATTCACTACAAACATAGTCAAAGTGAGGTGTACCGCCACGGATTACTGTACCAAGAGATACAATCGCATCGAACTTACCTGTTTTTGCAACGCGCTGCGCTACAAGTGGAAGTTCTACTGCACCAGGGCAACGAACAACAGTGATGTTGTCTTCGCTTACTTGTCCATGACGCTTTAAAGTATCGATTGCACCAGAAAGTAAACTTTCGTTAATAAAACTGTTGAAACGAGCAATAACGATAGCAATTTTTGCATTTGGCGCTGGGAAGCCACCCTCGATCACTTTCATAAGCCTTCCTTTAACTATTTTCATCAAGTGAGAATCGCCGGATTCTAGCACAAAACTGTGAGCAATATCTAATGCTAATTTAGAAGAACAGGTACCGGAGATGTAAAGATGATAACGCAGCGCTGCTGCCAACCTTATTGGAGCAGCAAGTAGCCAAGCTTGTGTATTTAACACGTTTTGAATCGGGCTTGGCTACTTTGCTCTTTTATCGAAATTAACCTCTAAAAGAGCCACTGAAATCATCGGTAAATTATGTCGCTATAAACGGACAGACGTCAGCTTACTCGCAAACGTATTCAACCACGTTAAGACCAAAACCACCCAATGCGTGGTAACGCTTAGTGCTTGAAGAAAGCAGACGCATATCGTGAACGCCTAAGTCTTGAAGGATCTGAGAACCCACACCAACACGACGAGAAGTACCTTGTTTCTTAGCCATGGTTGGTTGCTCATTCTTATCTTGAGCTTCGAACGTCTTCACTTTATGAATCAAAGAATCAGACGACTCTTCGTTACCCAGAATAACCAACACACCGCCTTCGTCGCCAATGCGCTTCATCGCTTTATCTAGCGACCAGCTGCGCTCAGTACCGCGGTCGGAATGAAGCAAATCGGTAAACGTATCATGCAGGTGAACACGCACTAAAGGAGCGCCTACAGACAAGTCGCCCTTTTGCATTGCGTAGTGGATCTGGTTATCAATCGTGTCACGGTAAGTCACAAGCTCAAAGTCACCAAACTCTGTTGGCAAATGGCATTGTGCTACACGTTCAATCGTCGTTTCTGTGTTGTTGCGGTATTCAATCAAGTCAGCAATGGTGCCTAATTTGATATCGTGTTTTTCAGCGAAGACTTCAAGATCAGGGCGACGCGCCATGGTGCCGTCGTCATTTAGAATCTCAACGATAACCGATGCTGGCTCACAGCCTGCTAGACGAGCTAAGTCACAACCTGCTTCAGTGTGGCCTGCGCGCGTTAGAACACCACCTTCTTGAGCGGTCAGTGGGAAGATATGGCCAGGTTGAACTAAGTCAGCCGCTTTTGCGTCTTTTGCTACTGCCGCTTGAACCGTAACTGCACGATCGGATGCAGAAATACCCGTTGTTACGCCCTCAGCAGCTTCAATTGAAACCGTAAAGTTCGTCGTGTATTGAGCATTGTTGTCTTGAACCATAGGCGCTAGACCCATACGGTTTGAACGCTCTTTCGTCAATGTTAGACAAATTAAGCCACGGCCATACATCGCCATGAAGTTAATCGCTTCTGGCGTGACATGTTCTGCTGCCATGATCAGATCGCCTTCATTCTCACGATCTTCATCATCCATCAGGATAACCATTTTTCCTAGGCGAATGTCTTCAATAATTTCTTGAGGAGTACTAATTGGCATTGTTCTATATCCTTTGAAATGGTTCTGCTTCCTAGAACCGACACTATTTAAACCTGATGATATTGCTCGCTTTCACAAAGTGATGTTTAGTGCACTTTGTACCAACGGTTAGGCAAAACCATTCTGCTGTAAGAATTCCATCGTCAGTCGAGATTCAGGCTCAGACTCTTGCTGCTGGCCTTGCAGTAAACGCTCCATGTAACGCGCTAATACATCAACTTCTAGATTCACTTTGCGACCAACATTGAATTGATTAATGGTCGTTTCTGAAGAGGTGTGAGGAACGATAGTCAGCTTGAATGCGTTCTTACGTAAATCGTTCACAGTCAGGCTGATACCATCGACCGTTACTGAGCCTTTTTGAGCCACGTATTTTGAAATTTCTGCTGGCATTTCTACCCAGAACTCAATCGCACGACCGACTTGGTTACGTTCAACAATCTCACCCACGCCATCAACGTGACCCGATACGATATGACCACCGAAACGCGTGGTCGGCAGCATTGCTTTCTCAAGATTTACCTTATCGCCCGCTTGGTAATCCACAAAACCCGTTTTTTTCAGGGTCTCAAGCGAAAGGTCTGCACTGTAGCTGTGGTCGTTAAATTCAACGACCGTCAAACACACACCATTGGTTGCAATACTGTCGCCTAACTGAACATCAGCCATATCAAGCTTGCCAACGTTAACCGTTACGGTGATGTCTTCTCCGCGGGGAGTGATTGCACTCAATGTACCTACGGCTTCTACAATTCCTGTAAACATTTTAAAACTCTTTTTATTGTCAACGACACGTATGCAGTTGGAGTAACTATTTCGATAGTGGTTTTTCCGCTCTTGGTTCTGCCACAATAGGTTTAGCCGCTATTGGTTTCGCCACGATGCGAATATCCACACCAACCTGTCGAACATCTTTAATTTCTAGGTCAATCACATCAGACATTGAAGTGAGCCCTAATGCGCCCATCAAACCTCGTCCGTCACTGCCCATTAGTTTAGGTGCTAAATAGAGAATTAGCTCATCCACTAGCTGCGCTTCAATCAAGCTTTTTGCTAACGTGGCACCCGCTTCAACCCAAATATGGTCAATATGATTCGCAGGTAACTGACGCATCAAATCGTGTAAGTCCAGCTGACCTGCATCCGTTGTTCCGACTGTAATATCGGCAGAGGCTTCAGCGACTCTCAATACCGATGTTGGGGTCTGGTATAACTTGAGCTCAGGGCGCAGTTGATTTTGGCGATCAAGAATCACGCGAATCGGCTGACGTAGCTCGTCTTCAGCGTAATGAGCTTGAGCGCTGCTTGGTAATTCAGCCCAGCGAACATTCAACGAGGCGTTATCTTCAATCACCGTCTGGCTAGTTGATAACACCGCGCCTGATTTTGCTCGGTAGTTCTGAACATCACGACGCGCTTCTGACGATGTGATCCACTGGCTTTGACCATTTTCCAATGCCGTTTGCCCATCGAGGCTAGCGGCCATCTTTAACTGAACGAATGGCATGCCTGTCTGCATACGCTTGACAAATGCAGGGTTCAAGTTGAGAGCGTCTTGTTCTAACAAACCGATTTCCACCTCAATACCCGCATCACGCAGCATGTTGATACCACGACCGGCTACTTTTGGGTTTGGGTCCTGCATCGCACAAATCACTTTAGCTACTTGAGCCTTAATCAACCCTTCAGCACAAGGCGGCGTTCGACCGTAATGAGAACAAGGTTCTAGGGTGACATAAGCCGTCGCACCTTTTGCTTTGTCGCCCGCCATTCGCATGGCATGCACTTCGGCATGAGGTTCACCCGCTTTAGCGTGAAAACCTTCACCAACGATCTGGCCATCAGTTTGTACAATCACACAACCGACATTTGGGTTTGGCGCAGTGGTGTAAATACCGCGCTTCGCTAAATGGATAGCACGCGACATCATTTGAAAATCCAGGGGAGTAAAGTTTGACATGATTGAGGAGTTAATCCTCTAATTTAGCGATTTCTTCGCCAAACTCTCGGATATCTTCAAAGCTGCGGTAAACAGACGCAAAACGAATGTACGCCACTTTATCCAATTCTTTCAATTGGCCCATCACAAGATTACCAATCATCTCGCTTGGTACTTCACGCTCACCAGTTGCACGGAGTTGTGACTTAATCGTACTGATCGCAAGTTCAATCGCATCAGCACTCACTGGGCGTTTTTCTAGGGCACGCTGTACACCACCCACCATTTTATCTTCATTAAATGGTTCGCGGTTTCCATTCGACTTTATGACTTTAGGCATCACAAGTTCTGCCGACTCGAACGTAGTAAAACGTTCACTACATGCAAGGCATTGACGGCGGCGACGAACCTGATGGCCATCGGCTACCAGTCTTGAATCGATTACTTTAGTGTCGTTCTCTGAACAAAAAGGACAATGCATATCACCTCCAAATAATTGAATATCAGTGTAACGGAATTGCCAAACGTTAGGAAAGAAAAAGGGCCAATTAAGGCCCTTTTGTGTGGTGATTCATTGATTATTGCTACTCGATCGCCATTTCAAAAATGAGCTGAGGAGTAAAATTAACGACCAGCGTTAACCGCGAACTAAATAGTTCGCTTTACCTACCCATTTGTAGCTTGTCAGCTCTTCTAAGCCCATTGGGCCGCGAGCATGCAATTTCTGAGTAGACACTGCGACTTCAGCGCCCAAACCAAACTGTGCGCCATCAGTGAAACGTGTTGATGCATTCACATAAACCGCCGCAGAACCGACCGAGTTAATAAAGCGCTCTGAGCTCTCTAGGCTATTAGTCATGATTGCATCAGAGTGACTCGCGTTGTGTACACGCATGTGATCAATCGCTTCTGCCACATCCGCAACGATTTTCACGCCTAGCGTGTAGCTTAGCCATTCAGTGTCAAAGTCACCTTCAACCGCATCACGTTGGTCTTCAAAACCCGCTAGCAGCGATTTTGCACTAGCATCGGCAACCAAGGTTACCTTGCCCGCTAAACGCTGTTTCAGCTGAGCTAAGAAAGCTTCAGCAACGGCTTCATGCACCAACAATGTATCTAAAGAGTTGCATGCTGATGGACGTTGAACTTTAGAGTTTTCGACAACATCGACTGATTTTTCAAGGTCTGCACTTTCATCAACAAAGATGTGGCTGATACCGAAACCACCGATGATAACTGGAATAGTACTGTTCTCTTTACACATCTTGTGCAGGCCAGCGCCACCACGAGGAATGATCATATCCACGTAGTCGTCCAGTTTAAGCAATTGAGAAACTAGTTCACGATCAGGCTTCTCGATGTACTGAACAGAAGCTGCAGGAAGTTCCGCTTTCTCTAGTGCAGACTGGATAACTTTTACCAGCTCCATGTTCGAGAAGAAGGTCTCTTTACCACCACGTAAAATGCTTGCGTTGCCTGTTTTCAGACACAGTGCCGCAATATCTATCGTTACGTTCGGGCGTGCTTCGTAGATAACACCAACAACACCAAGCGGTACACGACGACGAGACAATGACATACCGTTTTCCAGTACCTTGCTGTCGATTTCGCTGCCCACAGGGTCGTTTAGGCTAATGACATTACGAACGTCGTTAGCGATGCCCGTTAAGCGTTCTTCATTCAGAAGTAGACGGTCAAGCAGTGCGTCCGTTAGACCCGCTTCGCGACCCAGTTCGATGTCTTTCGCATTCGCTTCTAAAATCGTTGCTGCGTTTGCTTCTAGCTCATCAGCGATGATCGCCAATGCTTTATTCTTTTGCGCCGTAGATGCGGTCGCTAGGTGGAAAGCAGCCTCTTTTGCTGCGATACCCATGTTAGTTAAATCCACGTTTAACTCTCCCTAAATTCTGTCTGTCTTTGGATGCAAAAAGGCGATTCGCCTTCTCATCACGAGCTATTCTTGGATTACAACAAGGTCGTCACGGTGAATGACTTCTGACCCGTAATCGTAACCAAGAATGTCGCCAATATCTTTACTGTGCTTGCCTGCTATTTTTGCTAGGTCTTGGCTTGAGTAGCTAGCGATACCACGCGCCACTACCTTGCCTTTACTGTCTGTGACTTGGGTGACTTCACCACGAGAAAACTCGCCTTGAACTCGAATGACCCCTTTTGCCAACAAGCTACTGCCTTTGGTGTTAACAGCGTTTACTGCGCCATCGTCTACCACGATGTCACCTGCAGAAGCAGGGCCCGCTAAAATCCAACGCTTACGGTTTTCAAGCGCTTCAGCTAACGGTAAGAAACGTGTGCCTTGTGGATTGTCGCTCAGAGAGTCGAACACCACGTTTTCAGCACTGCCTGCTGCAATAATAACTTCAATACCTGCACGACGAGCAATATCAGCCGCCTGCAGTTTTGTCGCCATGCCGCCAGTACCCAACGTAGTACCACTGCCGCCTGCGATCTTACGCAGTGTGTCATCAATCGTTTTCACTTCTTTGATGAGCTCAGCATTTGGATCTTTACGAGGGTCAGCCGTAAACAGGCCTTTTTGGTCGGTTAGCAGCAAAAGCTTATCCGCACCGCATAAAATACCAACCAGTGCCGACAAGTTATCGTTGTCGCCCACTTTAATTTCGTTGGTCGCAACTGCGTCGTTTTCATTAACGACAGGAATAATGTCGTGTTCAACGAGTGCATTGATCGTGTCACGGGCATTCAGAAAACGCTCGCGATCATCAAGATCAGCACGAGTCAGCAGCATCTGGCCAATTTTAAGGCCATAGATAGCAAACAAAGACTCCCAAACTTGAATCAACTGACTTTGCCCAACTGCCGCAAGCAACTGTTTGCTCGCCATTGAGTTGGGAAGTGCGGGGTAACCAAGGTGTTCACGTCCTGCTGCAATTGCACCAGACGAAACCATAACCACAGAGTGGCCTTGTTTTTTTAATTCAGCACATTGACGAACCAGCTCAACCATATGAGCGCGGTCTAATGCCAATGTTCCACCAGTTAAGACACTGGTACCCAGTTTAACAACGACAGTTTTACGCTGTGTTGTTGTCCCGCTTTGATGATTTGTTGTCATGAAGTCTTTTATGGATAAAACAAATAAGAGGTGATGTTTTAGCAATCAAAAAGGGAATTCACAAGCAGAAAAGGTGCGAAATCGCACCTTTTTGCTTTATATAGAAGAGTAACCTTTAAAATCAGACGAATTCGACAGACTCTTCGTCTAACTGAACGCTGATTTCAAATTTCTTTTGAAGTTCATCAACCAGCTTTTGGTGAAAGGCTTCCTGAGTTCGAGAGACCTCAGCCACCGCTTTTTTCGGTAATGGCAAAGGATCCCAGTTGCCATCGATATTGTATTTACCCGTGTTGTATTTCGCCGAAAATCCGTCTTCCGACTTATCCAACTCCAACCACCATCCCCAGAATTCACGCTCTTCTGGTGACTTTTTATCGTTCACACACACAGACAAGCAATCAAAAATGTAGTGGCCTTCTTCTGATTGCGGTTCCCTCAAGTAAGGCCCGATAGCCTTTAAAACATTCAACAAGCGGTAATGCGTAGGTTGTTGTGTCACTTCTGACATATTGAATCTCCATTTTCAATGTTAAGAATGACGTTACTCAGATTGTTATACGTAAAAACTACGCAATTAGGTTTTATAAATTATCTCTGAGTATCAGGTACTTAGTTTGTACACTTTTCATGCTTAACTAATTTTGGAGAAATGTCATCTAAATAATTCATCCTCAAGCCACTTTATCGCCAATTCGAGGGATTGCTCATAACCTTGTGTAATTGACTTAGCTTTGATTTTCTTCGCTTTTCCGTAATCACTGTAAATAGCAACCAGTTGATTATCCATTGGTGGTGAAACAGGGTCGCCTTCCAAAGCCATTGCCAAAATAGGAACACTGGTTTTACTGTTTGACAGTAAACCTTGTACCTTGAGTGACCACGCCATCAACTGCCCAGAAAGGCTATTGATATCGACCGCCCCTTTACCCAGGCGAGAAGCCAACACATCTAAATGCATCTTAGGCATTTGCTTAAGTTTGTCGGCATGAACAAAGATATCGTGAATTGGAGCACCTAGAGAGATACACGCTTTAAGCTTATGCTGCTCAAGGAAAGATAATCTTACCATCGCATTACCACCAAAACGGAAACCAAACAAGCCAACCTTATGATGATCGACCCAAGGGATATTAGGCAGTTCATTCAGTACGGCTTGGTGCAGGCAAGACGAGTCTTCCGTTAAAGGCCAGTGCGCACTGTGCCCTATCGATGGCATGTCGACTGTTAACATAGCAATGTTCTTTGGTGCTAAGTAATCCCTAAACAAGCGCCACATATCGGTCTGCAAACTGTCTAGGCCAGCACTGACAATCACAACCGGTTGTGGTTTGTCTGTTTTGGTTAGATGTAAGTTCGCTTTAATTTTCTTGTTTTTGTATGGCACTTCAATCTGTTTAACGATCAGCTTGGTGTGCTTAATTGCTTCGGAATAGGCTGCATTTGCTAACACTTGAGCCTGAGCTGCCAAGTTATCGTTTTTAAGATGTGGGTAGCCCGCGATACTGAAACACAACGAAGCTGAAAACAGCTCTTCAGCCATTTCTTCTCCGTTCTTTTCATTAGAACGGTTTTGGTGCTGCATACCCAACTTAGTCCATTCGTATGCCCAGTTACCACTTCGGTAACCCATGACCGTATCAAGCCACTCATCGGTTGTACGAGAGTTATCTGATGATGCGATACGAGCCAATACCGCTTCTTGCTCAATTGGGTTAACGCCTTGCCACACCCACTGAAGACGTCTTAGATTTCGGTACCATGATGAGTTTTGCTGTTCACGCTTCTCATCCAATAACGCTTCAGAGCTTGGCATGTATTGTGTCAACATTGAGGTCTCTTTGGCCTGCTTGTGCTTTACAAACAAGGTTTCCGAAAGGTTCGAGCTCGTTTCTTCTGATTCAGACATTGGGATACTTAATAAGAAATGGTTGTCACTAATAATATAAAAAAAAATGACCCTATAAAGGGTCATTTCTCAAAAAACTAAGTTTACGCTTATTTTGACTTGCGATTTACTGGCTCAACGTAGCTTAGGCTAGTATCCCAAGGTTGCTCAATCCATGTGTCTTGAGCGATATCAACGATGTACTCGTCTAGCAAATCAGCACCAGATGGCTTTGCACATACAGCGATCAGTTTCGCTTTAGGGTACATCTCGCGAAGTTTGCGTGCAGTGTCACCACTATCAACAAGGTCTTCAACGATTAGGAAGCCTTCGCCGTCACCTTCAGGTGCTTTAACTACTGTCATATCACGTTGGTGATCGTGGTCGTAGCTAGAAATACAAATCGTATCTACGTGACGAATACCTAGCTCACGAGCCAAGATTGCACCAGGAACCAAACCACCACGGCTTACTGCCCAGATGCCTTTCCACTGCTCTGCTGGCATTTGCTTTTCGGCTAGTTGACGGCAGTAAGTCTGCATGTTGTCCCAAGTGATAACGAATTTGTTGCTCATAGTATAAAACCTAATAATTTTGTCATGTTATTAGAGGCTATCTCAAACATAGCCTCTTCAGCGATTAAGCAGAAATCTAGACGATTAAGCGAAAATGTATTTAAGAATAAAGATAACCGACATTACCCACACAGCAGGTGAAACGTCGCGACCTTTACCACTTAGCAGCTTAATTGCAGCGTAAGCGATGAAACCTAGTGAGATACCCTCAGCGATAGAGTACGTCAGCGGCATAAGCAGACATGTTACCACGACTGGTGCTGCTTCTGTAAGATCACGCCAATCAATGCCAACTAGGCCAGACATCATCAGAATTGCTACATAGAAAAGTGCACCTGATGTTGCGTAAGCCGGAATCATACCTGCAAGTGGCGAGAAGAAAAGAGCCAGTAGGAATAAGATACCAACAACAACCGCTGTTAGACCTGTACGGCCACCTTCAGCGACACCCGCAACACTCTCAACGTAAGAAGTTGTGTTTGATGTACCTAGCAATGCACCAATAGACGTTGCTGTAGAGTCAGCAAGCAGTGCTTTGTTTAGACGAGGAAGTTTGCCGTCTTCTTTGATTAGGTTTGCTTTTGTTGCAACACCCACCAAAGTACCTGCTGTATCGAATAAATCGACGAACAAGAATGCGAATACCACTGAAATCATACCGATTTCAAATACCGCAGAGAAATCAAGCTGCATGAATGTAGGTGCAAGGCTTGGTGGTGTAGACATGATGCCGCCGTATTGAACGTCACCAATAACAATACCAAGAGCTGTGATAGCTAGAATCGCAATCATTACTGCGCCTTTCACGCCACGGTGAACAAGAGCAATCGTTAAGAAGAAACCAAGTGCACCTAGAATAGGAGCAATCGCGGTAATGTCGCCCAGAGAGACTTTAGTTGCTGGGTTAGAAACCACGATGCCAGCATTGCTCAGTGCAATAAACGCTAGGAAAAGACCGATACCCGCAGAGATACCAACACGCAGAGACATAGGAATCGAGTTGATAATCCATTCACGGATCTTAAAGATACTTAAGAAAATGAAGATTACGCCTGATACGAAAACCGCTGCCAGAGCAACTTGCCACGTATAACCCATACCCATAACCAATGCGTAGGTAAAGAATGCGTTCAAACCCATACCTGGTGCTTGAGCGATTGGGTAGTTAGCAACAAAGCCCATGATGAAACAGCCGATAGCAGCCGCTAAACAGGTTGCTACAAATACAGCGCCATGGTCCATACCAGCATCAGCTAGAATCATTGGGTTTACAAAAATGATGTAAGCCATTGTTAGGAAGGTTGTTAGACCTGCGATGATTTCAGTGCGCACATTGGTGCCGTTTTCACTGAGTTTGAATAGCTTTTCGAACATTATCGAATCCTATAAGGGTAAAAGTAAACGGTTGCGTAATCGATTGGCTGTGGATTATAAAGTTATCAAATAACAAATTCCAGATAGAATTAAGGCTCTAATCGATATTTATCAGAATGCCGTATGAAACAAAGCGATTAAAAGCGAAGTGTTTCCCAAGAAATAACCATAATAAACAGACAATTAAGAGCAATAGTCACAATGAAAAATCTTGGTTACTTTTTCGACCATCGGTTATTTTGATAGAGAATCTAGCCATTAAATTCTGAATTCAAACCCACAAGAGTTGTGTATTTTTCAACAGGATCAGTAATAAGGCGCAAATTGATATTTTGGCGTTTAAAAAAACAACCACACAGAAATGTAGGGAAAGTGACAAGATAAAGCGGTTTGGAAAAGTAGCAGGCAAAAAAAACGCCACTCAAAACTGAGTGGCGGTAGAATCTGTCAACCAAAAGGGCTGTAAAAGAATTCCAATATATAGGGGTGAACAAAACTGTTCGAGTTACATGCTTACGGTATTAGTAACCGAAGCTTGTAGGGTATGCAAAGTTGCTAGTGTAAACAGAGCTGTTAAGCCAGAACATTGCAGATGGTAAACCTTTCATAACTATCACCTTAATAAATCAATAAAAAACGAATTTGATTTCTCGGTTCCTTGGAGGCGATAAAACGGACTCATCCTTTGAGCATTTACTCTTCACTTCAGAAGTTGGTTATTAATATACCTCAAAGAAAAAATATTACAAGTATTTTTTGCTATAGGTCACACTTTTTACCAATTATGGTTATTTTGCAAACTCAATTTCGTAATTAAATTACAAAAAAAGACTTAAACAAACGTTTGCTTGCACCATTTATAAGCATCAATACACTTATTCAAGATCAAATGAACAAGATGGCGTTCAAAATTTGAGGCATTTCAGGTTTAGAAGCGCTACTCGTCAAAACGCTCTAGTGGTATGCTGTTGCCATCAAAACAGACCCATATTTTAGATTTTTGTTCTAAGTTTTTACCTATAGAAATCCTAAATATATGGTTATCAAATAAAAAAGGAGTCATCCGTGTCTGAATTCCATTCTGAGATCAGTAAATTATCCCCTGCCCCTATTTGGCAGTTCTTCGATAAGATTTGCTCAATCCCACACCCTTCTAAGCATGAAGAAGAGCTTGCTCAATACATTATTGCTTGGGCAACAGAACAAGGCCTAGATGTACGTCGTGACCCAACGGGCAACGTATTCATCAAAAAGCCTGCAACGGCGGGTATGGAAAACAAAAAAGGTGTGGTGCTACAAGCTCACATCGATATGGTTCCACAAAAGAACGAAGACACAGTTCATGACTTCGCTAAAGATCCAATCCAACCATACATTGATGGTGAGTGGGTTACAGCTAAAGGTACAACGCTTGGCGCTGATAACGGCATGGGCATGGCTTCTTGCCTAGCGGTTCTTGCTTCAAACGAAATCCAGCATGGCCCTATCGAAGTTCTACTAACAGTAGATGAAGAAGCAGGCATGACTGGTGCTTTCGGTCTTGAAGCAGGTTGGTTAGAAGGCGATATCCTTCTTAACACCGATTCAGAGCAAGAAGGTGAAGTGTACATGGGTTGTGCTGGCGGTATCGACGGCGCAATGACATTTGAAATTGCACGTAACGCGATTCCAGCTGACTTCGTAACACGTAAGCTAACGCTAAAAGGCCTAAAAGGCGGTCACTCTGGTTGTGACATCCACACAGGTCGTGCAAACGCAAACAAACTGCTTGCTCGCTTCCTAGCGGGTCACGCAAAAGAGCTAGACCTTCGCATCGTCGAATTCAAAGGTGGTAGCCTTCGTAACGCTATCCCTCGTGAAGGTTTCGTAACGGTTGCTGTTCCTGCGGCAAACCAAGAAAAACTGGCTTCACTATACAACTACTACACTGAGCTTCTTTCAACAGAGCTAGGTAAAGTAGAAGACAGCATCGTGACTTTCAACGAAGAAGCTTCGGTTGAAATGGGCGCTCTAGCAGCAGCTGACCAAGCTCGCTTCATCGCAGCACTTAACGCGGCACCAAACGGTGTGATCCGCATGAGTGATGAGATCGAAGGCGTTGTTGAAACATCTCTAAACGTTGGGGTTATCACAACTGAAGAAAACTCAATCACAGTGCTTTGCCTGATCCGCTCTCTTATCGATTCTGGCCGTAGCCAAGTGGAAAGCATGCTGAACTCTGTTGCTGAGCTAGCAGGCGCGAACATCGAATTCTCTGGCGCTTACCCAGGTTGGAAGCCAGACGCAGATTCAGAAATCATGCACATCTTCCGCGACATGTACGAAGGTATCTACGGTCACAAGCCAAACATAATGGTTATCCATGCTGGTCTTGAGTGTGGTCTATTCAAAGAACCTTACCCGAACATGGACATGGTTTCTTTCGGCCCTACTATCAAGTTCCCTCACTCTCCAGACGAGAAAGTGAAGATTGATACGGTTGAACTATTCTGGAACCAAATGGTTGCGCTATTAGAAGCAATCCCAGAAAAAGCATAGTTCGAGCCATTATGTTTTCGATAGATAGGATTTCGCGGTAAACACTATCCATCGACACAAAATAAAACAGGTACTCAATGAGTACCTGTTTTTGTATCTAATTTTTGTCATCGACTATTTGTAACTAAGGAAGCAATTAAACGCGTGAAGCCGCGTAGCTTTCTAGCTCATCAATTGAAGTTTGTGCCACGACTTCGCCATCGATGAAGTACGTCACCATCTCACCATCGCGAACACCGATTAACGTCGCACGCTCACCAGACTGGTAAGTAATGTCCATTTGGATCGTGTTTTCATCAATCTGCTGCATTTGACCTTTCTCGATCACATCAGCACTTGTGATAGGACCAACAGGTGCTTCCGTTAGAGACGGATCAAGTTGGTGGTTGATATCAAGGTACGTATCAGTCTTAGTATCAAAGATGTGTGGAGCGCCTGTTAGTGGGTTGCTACCTGTCCAGAACTCTAGTGAGTTGAATACTAGGTAATCAGCCGCAACCGTTAGACCGTATGCAGGTGCAAGTAGCATGTTCAAACCACCACGAGCGTAACGGTTATCAACAGCTTTGATGTTGAACTTCATTAGGTAACCCGTTACTGCGTTGCTACCAACACAGCCAGATAAAGCAACAGATACCACTGCAAGTGCTATAACTTTTGAAATTGTTTTTTTCATTTTGATCTCGATATTTTAATTTGGCCGCCAAAAAATGGCGATGGATAATACCAACCAATCGAATGATAAATATCAGCGTTAAATCAATGTTTTGTCAGAGAATTCACAATTTGAAACACCCTTCAATAAGCCAAATAAAAAACTGAAACCAATTCAGAACCCCCTTAATAAAAAACTTTTGTCGTCACCGTAAAGCGATTGATTCGTACTAAAAATCAACGATTGCTACATTCCGTGTTAACGAATTATCACCATGTTGAGAACAACCTAAATGGCAAGACTAAAACCTAATCAACCATTCGAATTACTTGGTTATACTGTTCAGCCAGGACAGCGAATGGAGATTGAACTGCAAGCAGCTCAGCTTTACACGCACTCTCCACTTTCGATCCCGATTGAAATTATTCACGGTCGCCAAGCAGGCCCAACACTGATGGTAAATGCGGCTATCCACGGCGATGAGCTAAACGGTGTTGAGATTGCAAGACAACTGACAAATGCGATTGATCCAAAGAAACTGAAAGGGACATTAATTGTTGTTCCTATCGTTAACGTGTTTGGCTTTATCCATAAATCTCGTTACCTACCAGACCGTCGTGACCTAAACCGCTGCTTCCCTGGCAGTGAGAAAGGCTCGTTAACATCACGCATCGCTTACACCTTCTTTGAGAACGTGGCAAAGCACTGTGATTACATTCTGGATCTACACACGGGCGCGATTCACCGTACTAATCTGCCACAGATTCGTGCGAACCTATCAAACCCTGAAACACTGCGCATCGCAAAAGCGTTTGCAACACCCGTGATCATTGATTCTCCACTGCGTGACGGTTCACTGCGTAGCGAAGCAGAAAAACTTGGTATTCCTGTATTAACTTACGAAGGTGGTGAAGCGCTGCGTTTCGATCACTTAGCGATTCGTGCGGGTTACCTTGGCGTGCATCAAGTGATGAAAGAAATCGGCATGCTGCGCCCTAACCGTAAAAAGTTACCAGAGCCAGTATTGAGTAAATCCACCAGCTGGATCCGTGCTGAATCAGACGGTATTTTGCGCAACATGGTAAGACTTGGCGAACAAGTTGAAGCAGGACAAACCCTTGCTTACATCAGCTCTCCATTGGGTCACCAAGAAGGCCAAGTGATCACAACCAAAGGCGGTATCGTGATTGGTCAGCAAACTCTACCTTTGGTAAACGAAGGTGATGCTGTGTTCCACATCGCTTACTTCAAGCAAGACGATGAAGAAGTCGGACAATCAGTAGAAAGCTACATTGAAGAAGTGGCAGAAGACGATTGGCTAACTGCGTTAAACAACTGATTAAAGCTTAAGAGATCGACGTTAAAAGCGACAAGCTAAAAACGTCGGTCTTAGGCAAAATAGAAACGAACTCCACAAACGAAAAAGCCCCAATATAGGTGACTATATTGGGGCTTTTTTTATAAGTCCCTTATCTTAAAATTAAGGGATCTATAAATTAATCATGCACTGAATTACTCAGCGTCTTCTTGCTCTTCTGCACGAGCTTTAGCGCGCGCTTCACGTGCTTGCTCAGCTTTAAGCTCTTTAGTGTGACGTAGTTCGTCACGCTCTTTACGCTGTTCTGATTTACGCTCGTTACGTTCAGCTTGGTTTGCGATGAAAGATGCTAGCTCTTTCTCTGCCCACTCTTGTGCTAGAGCTTCAGTTTCGAAACCAGACTCACGCTTAGATACTGTAGTGCTGCGAGACGTTACTTGACGAGTAATCTCTGCACACCAACCGTTGCGTTTTTCTGTAAGGCGGATATCAAATTTTTTGTTCTTAGACATGTTCTATTTTTTCCTAAGGGAGATCATTAAGGGATCGGTCAACTTTGATAACTCCATCTAAGTGAGCATCTTTTAACACCATCCCTTGGTAAGCGCGGTATTAGAGCACAAATCAATGAATATTGCTGCAAATATTTGCAGCGGATCACACTCCTATGCTGCAAATCGTTTGCGGCTCATTTCAATTCCTTGGTAAGCCTCTATTCACCACCAATTTCGGCACTGTTTTATCGACCACAATGAAATGAACTATGCTCAAACAGAGATAAATGAAAGAGATACCTGCTTACTCAGGTTTATAGACTCTAGTATCTCACCTACTCCGCCCATAATTAAAATAGCTAAGGAGTTGCTATGGATAGCTTCATCAAAAATTTACCTAAGGTTGAGCTGCACTTACATATAGAAGGCACATTAGAGCCAGAGTTGATGTTCCAACTCGCCAAACGTAATAACGTATCGATTCCCTTTGAGAACCCTGACCAAGTACGAGACGCCTATCAATTCCACAATCTTCAGTCCTTTCTCGACATCTATTACCAAGGCGCAAACGTGCTGATCCACGAACAGGATTTTTACGACCTCACTTGGGCTTATCTACTAAGGTGCCAACAAGACAATGTGGTTCACACTGAGATTTTCTTCGACCCGCAAACCCATACCGAGCGAGGAGTCGCTTTCGACACAATTATCACTGGCATTACTCAAGCACTCGACCAAGCTACACATGAACTTAGGATAAGCAGTCAACTGATCATGTGCTTTTTGCGTCATCTCGATGAAGACAGCGCTTTTGAAACACTCAAACAAGCCCTCCCCTATAAAGATAAGATCATTGCCGTTGGACTAGATTCATCAGAACAGGGGAATCCGCCAGATAAGTTTAAGCATGTCTTTCAAGAAGCGCTCAACCAAGGGTTCCTAACTGTCGCACACGCAGGAGAAGAAGGCCCCGCACAAAATATTATCGATGCACTGAGCTTATTAAGCATTACCCGAATTGATCATGGTGTTCGCTGTGTTGAAGATGAACAGCTGATGGAACAGTTAATCGCTAAACGCACACCACTGACGGTCTGCCCGTTGTCGAACACCAAGCTCAAGGTATTTGATACCATGCAAGAGCACAACATCGTCGAGTTGCTGAGAAAAGGACTCTGTGTCACCATCAATTCCGATGATCCCGCTTACTTCGGTGGCTACATGAATGATAACTTCCTAGCGGTTGCCAACGCTCATCCTGTCACTCATCAAGAATTAGCCCAGTTCAGTATTAATGCCATCGAAGCCAGTTTCATCTCCCCTCATGCCAAAGAAGACCTCATTACACAGGTACGCCAATACTTGGTAGCGAATACTCAATAAGTTCATAACAGTTTATTTCGATCAAAAAAGGGAAGCTCAACGCTTCCCTTTATTAATCAATAGGCTGAGATTAAATTAGCCCGGATGGCCATCTACTCGTGGTGTTAACAGCATCATGCCGAATTTCCAGATAAACAGACCAAACGCCAATGTCCATAAACCCGCGCTGATGTTAACCATCTCAAACAAGTAAGCAGGGAAGAAAATCACACCTAAGCTACGAACCAGCGCGGCAATAAATATCGCTGAAAAGGCTAGCGCCATGCTTGGTCCTTTGTAAATCGCACGACCAGTGTGTCCCATTGTCACGCGCGTAATCATCGCCAGAATCAAACCGCTCAAGCCACCAATCGCAAACAAGTGCAGCATATTATGGCTCGCAAACGGGTTGTCTAATAAACCGCGTAACAGCAAGCTTAAAGGGATACACAAGTAAGCCGCGTGCAGTGACCACACCAAAGGCTCAGATAACGTCGTCCAAGGCTTCCAACGGATAAAGCGAACTAACTGAGTCACGCCAGCAAACACCATTAGCTCATTACCTACCTGAGCAAAGGTGAGTGGGAAGAAGCTCAAAACAAACAGCCCAACCAAAGGCAAGTTTGCCAACCATTCCAACCAGACCAATGGCTGCGCTTTCTCAAAGTCGAAGCGACGAGCGGTAAAGAATGGAATCACTCGTCCGCCCATTACAGACAGCAATAACGTAAACCACCACAACATCGCTTGCCATACCGCTGATGAAGGAAATGGAGGCATACCTTTAATGGTCGCGTAGCTCGCAAAGTTCGCCACGATAGCCAATATAAACAGCGGTACGAAGAATAGGTTCTTCCAACCTTTCGACTTCACGACACGGAAACCGATCTCGTAAGCCGCGAAGATTAAGAACAGCGCTTCAATCGAAGAGATTAGCCACAACGGAGCCGGTGTCCAAAACAGAATACGAGGCGCCAACCACAAACCAACTAACACCACTAATCGATAGTGTTTGGTGCCATTGACCCCCGTCCAAGTTTGCACGGCAGTGAGCACAAAACCGACAACAATCGCCATCGAAAAACCAAACAGCATCTCATGCACGTGCCACCACAATGCGGGAACATTTAAAACCTCAGGCTGACCGTTTTGGAACATGATGACCCAAGCTACAATCGCAATCACGGCATAGAGACTGCCTAAAAAGAAGAAAGGTCGAAAGCCTAAACGCAGGTAGGCTGGAATCGCGTCTTCTACACTTTTATCTGTGATATTTAACAAACTCGCTCCTAATTCTCAGATAAGCGGCCAAGGTATTACCTAAACCAAATTTTGTGTGCATCAAATCCGATGCCATATGCAGATCACATTGCATGAAACGCGCCAATTAGATAAAACCAGTAAAAACAGCGACTCACGAGATTCAATAGCCAATAAACAAGTCAAAAAAACACAACCAAAAGAGTCATAAAGACATATAGATGTATAAATAGAAACTTACTGACTTTTGGTATCTCGCCACATATAGTAAGACTAGACTTAAATGGAACAACTCAGACAAGGAATGCGATGTATATTTTTGGTTATGGCAGTTTAATCAACTCATCTTCACGCCAGCTTACCGGTCAGACAGGGCAAGCGATCCCTGCGATTGTTCATGGCTTAATTCGCCATTGGAGCAAGATCGATGACAGCTATGTGTTATCACCTTTGATCGTCAATCTCGGCGAGGGACAAGTGAATGGTGTGTTGCTTGAGGTGGATGATATTGCACTGGCTGAGTTTGATCGCCGTGAGCGTGGTTATCACCGAATCGAATTACAGGCCTCTCAGATAAAAAGCCAAGATGAGTTCAAACAGGATCAATCGATCTGGGTTTACATCAAAGACGAGATTGAAGCTCCTTGCGAAAACAGCCCTATCGTTCAAACCTATGTCGATACGGTATTGGCAGGATGTTTAGAGGTGTCTGAAAGCTTTGCGGCGCACTTCGTTAAACACACACAAGGTTGGCATCACCCATTAGAAAATGATCGCCACCAGCCTAAATACGGCAACCTTGCTGGGGTTTCCGATCACCATCACAGTGTGATTGATGGCTTGATACTAACTGTACGCAGCTAGTTGATTTAGGTTGGTGAACACATAGGCTCACCAACCTAAAGCGATCTTAAACGACACGAATACCTGCAGGCATCGCACGTTCCGGTGTCAGCAATACACTTTCAGATTCATCTTCCGTTTCGGCACATAACAACATGCACTCAGAAGTGTGGCCTCTCATCTTCGCCTTCGCTAGATTACACAAAACAACAACCTGCTTACCCATCAACTCTTCTTCGGTGTAGTAAGGCACTAGGCTGGTCACCGTTTGTAGCGTCTTCTCACCGATATCCACTTGCACGATGTACAGCTTGTCTGCGTTTTCATGACGCACAACCTCAATGATCTTACCGACACGCATTTCTAACTTAGCAAAGTCACCATAAGAGACAGTATCCATTTCTCACTTCCTATATTGATTTATTTTTACTCATTAAATCATTTACTAAAATTAAGTAAAATGTAAATGTTTACACTAGCATTAAGCCTAATAATTACAAGCGGTAAAGATCTCATTACTGGAAGTAAAATGAGAGTTTCGTTGCCTTGCACTCATTGTCGGTGTTAAATAGATGCAGCAATGTATAGAGGTTAAAAATGGCAACAATTAAAGATGTCGCAAGGGAAGCTGGTGTTTCTGTTGCAACCGTATCTCGAGTCGTAAATAAGTCTCCGAAGGCAAGTGCGAACTCAATTGAATCCGTCACCAAAGCGATGTCTAAACTCGGCTATCGCCCGAATGCCAATGCTCGTGCGCTGGTAAGCCAGAGCACCAATACCGTCGGTGTGTTGGTTGGTGATATCTCCGATCCTTTTTTTGGCACGCTGGTTAAGGCTGTCGATAATGTCGCTCGTGAGAACGGAAAGCATATCCTCGTCGGTAATGGATCACACGATCGTGAAGAAGAAAGACAAGCGATTGAGTTACTGATCAATAGCCGTTGCGACGCCTTAGTGATCCATTCAAAAGGCCTGACAGACGAAGAACTGATTGCCTATGCAAAAGAAGTCAAAGGCTTAGTGCTGATCAATCGCTATATTGCTGAGATTGCCAACCGTTGTATTTTCTTGGACAACAAGAAAGGCGCGTATCTTGCGACTGAATATCTGATTCGTCATGGTCATAAAAATATTGCCTGTATCGCTTCATCGCACAGCATTGAAGATGCCGATGAGCGTGTACAAGGTTACTTGTCAGCACTCTCGGATTACAAAATAGCGTTATCTGACAGCTATATTGAGTACTCATCTCCCACCAGTGAAGGGGGTGAATACGCGATGACTAACCTATTAACCAAGTCTCTGCCGATCACAGGCATTGTTGCGTACAACGATTACATGGCGGCAGGTGCTTTGTCTGTCCTAGATGAAAACGGTATTCAAGCGCCGGACAAAATGTCGATCATCGGTTTCGATGATGGCTTGATTGCACGCTATGTTCATCCAAAGCTAACCACCATTCGCTACCCGATTCAGATGATGGCAGAGAAAGCGACACGACTCGCGTTGCACTTAGCCAAAGGTGAAAACACCTCAACGGAACCAATGATGTTTTCTCCGACTTTGGTGCGCCGTAATTCGGTAGAGAAAATCTAAGTTCTGGTCAACTAACCAAACAACAAACAAAAAAAAGCCCTAACAGAATCGCTTCTGTTAGGGCTTTCCTACCTTACTCGGATACCCAACAATCACGCTTAATAAATCACACACTTGTTGAGCGCCACTTTTGCTCATCCCCCAAGAACAACGCGATAACTCACATCGTTCTATTCACAAACAAAAGCAATTGGCATAACCGTTTTGAGCTAGAGCGTACTAGTTTGAAGAATCCCCCGAAAATTCAAACTGGTAACAGGTACGGTAGTTATATTCTTGTTCAGGCTTGAGAATACAACTGTCCTGCTTCCACTCTGGGTGGTTAGGAGAGTCAGGTAAGAACTGGGTTTCTAACGCCAAACCAGCGTAATCTTCATAGCTGCCACCACTTCGGTTTGGTGTACCACCAAGCCAGTTTCCGGTGTATAGCTGCATCGCAGGTTTGGTTGAAAATACTTTTAGTGTGACGAGAGCATCTGGTGACGTTACGGTAGCGGCGCATTGAGTGCGCTTACAGCCGTCAGCTAATAAGAAAGAGTGGTCGTAACCCTTTGCTGCTTTCTGCTGTTCATCACCCAACAAACGCTCTGAGATCATCATAGGCTGATTGAAGTCGAAGCTGGTCGATTTCACCGATTTAAGATTGCCTAGTGGAATACCTACCGAGTTGGTCGGTAAGAACTGATTGGCGTTGATGCTCACAATGTGTGACAAACAATCGTGCCCGGCTTCTGCGCCAAGTAGATTGAAGTACGCATGATTCGTTAGGTTGACCACGGTTGGCTTGTCTGTGGTTGCAGAGTAATGAATGGAAACTCGATTATCTTCGGTGAGTTCATAACGCACCGACACATTCAAATTCCCCGGAAAGCCTTGATCGCCATCAGCCGACTCTAAAGTAAACGATACAGATGTATCAGTCTGCTCGGCAATATTCCAACGGCGTTTATCAAATCCGTTCGGGCCACCATGCAAGGTATTGCCCGCTTGGTTGGTTTCCAGTTTGTAGTTCTGGCCATCAATTTTGAAACGACCATTAGCAATGCGGTTAGCATAGCGACCAACTGTGGCCCCCATATAACTGGCTTGCTTCTCGAAGTTATCCATTGAATCAACACCCAATAGCACTTCTCGTCTGTTTCCTTTTACTGGCAAGATACAGCTCAACCACGTTGCTCCAATATCCATGAATGTCACTTGCATGCCGTGTGTATTCGACAGCGTGACAAGCTGAGCAGGTTGGCCATCATAGGCTGCAGTTTCTGTCATGGATTGATGCAGGTTCTGCGCTTGTGTCATTCTAAATTCCTTCTACTGCCAGTAAAAAGCCTCTACCTGAAGTAAAGGCTTTAGCATTTGGCCTACCATGATCTTTTTAGTTGGTAAGCTCTATATTAAATCTCGAAGCCGTTAGATTACTTCAACTAAGCCTGCTCCGTCTTTCGCTTGGCACACATAAATAGATTCTTTTAGACCCGTCGCCGCTTGATATTTCTGCTCAACGGTTGTTTTGATTTCATCAACCAATGCAGGTGGAACCAATGCCACAATACAACCACCGAAACCACCGCCCGTCATACGTACGCCACCTTGCTCACCGATCACTTCTTTGACCATATCAACCAACGTATCGATTTCTTTCACCGTGATTTCAAAATCATCACGCATTGATGCATGCGATTCAGCCATCAACTCACCCATGCGTTTCATATCATGAGTGCGCAGAGCTTGAGCCGCTTCAACAGTACGGTCATTTTCAGTAATCACGTGACGAGCACGTTTCGCGACCATTTCATCCAATTCAGACTCTTTCGCTTTGAACTGCTCAATGGTCACATCACGAAGTGCCGGAACACCAAAGATACGCGCCGCTTCTTCACACTGCTCACGACGCGTATTGTATTCGCTGTCGACCAAGCCGCGTTTCTTGTTTGAGTTGATGATAACCACAGCCATATCTTCTGGCATTGAAACTGCCGTTGTTTCTAGGCTACGACAATCCAGAAGCATCGCATGGTTTGCGCGACCTTCTGCAGAGATCATTTGATCCATAATGCCGCAGTTACAGCCTACAAATTCGTTTTCAGCTTGCTGACCATTAAGCGCCACTTCGGCTTGGCTGATCTCTAGGTTGTAAAGCACCTTGAATGTTTGACCAATCACCACTTCCAGTGCCGCAGAAGAACTTAAGCCAGCACCTTGAGGCACGTTGCCCGTTACAGAGATATCTGCACCTGTAAATTCAAAACCGCGACCTTTTAAGCACTTCACCACACCACGAATGTAATTAGCCCACATCTTGTCTTGTTGAAATGTGATCTCTTGAGTTAGGTCGAATTCATCCACAGCATTGCCGTAGTCCACCGACACTACGCGCACGATGTTGTCGTCACGTTTAGCCGCTGCGACTACCGTCTGGTAGTTAATGGCACACGGTAGAACAAAACCATCGTTGTAGTCAGTGTGTTCACCGATCAGGTTCACACGACCTGGTGCTTGGATAATATGAGTCGCTTGGTAGCCAAGGACTTGCTCAAAAGATGCTTTCACGTTTTGGATTAGGTCAGACATAAGTAAACTCTCTGGTTAAACTCTTTGTTCAATTGGTTATGGCCCCTTCACGGCACCACTTTAATTCTTTTAGATTTCCCTATCTCGTTCATCTCTCACAATAGGGAATGACAACATCGACTCCTAAGTAACGAAGCAACCAAGCTTCTCACCTGCCGTCATTCCAGAATCGAGGGACGAGATATCAGGAATCTCGCTCGTTATCTACGAAGCAACGTATTACTGCTCTTTATAGTGAACGTCACTCAAATCACGAAGACGTTGCGCTGCTTGTTCTGCGGTTAAATCACGCTGAGATTCTGCCAGCATTTCATAGCCAACCATGAACTTACGAACCGAAGCACTGCGTAACAGTGGCGGGTAGAACAACGCATGCAACTGCCAATGATCGATGTCCGTACCTTCTTCAAAGAATGGCGCATAGTGCCAGCCCATCGAGTATGGGAATGAACATTGGAATAGGTTGTCGTAGCGACTCGTTAGCTTCTTAATCGCAAGTGCCAAGTCATCACGTTGTTCGTCAGTCAGTTCACTCATGCGGCGAATGTGTGTTTTTGGCAGCAACATGGTTTCGAATGGCCACGCAGCCCAGTAAGGAACCACAGCAATCCAATGTTCGGTTTCAACTACAGTGCGTGAGCCGCCTTTCATTTCAGCTTCAACGTAATCCACTAATAGGTTTGAACCTTGTTGCTCAAAGTATTCTTTTAGAAGCTTTTCTTTACGTTCAATCTCGTTTGGCAGAAAGCTGTTCGCCCAAATTTGACCGTGTGGGTGAGGCTGAGAGCAGCCCATGGTCTCGCCTTTGTTTTCAAACGCTTGAACCCATAGGTAGTCTTTACCTAGCTCTTCAATCTGTTCATTCCATGTATCAATCACACCGCGAATCTTGTTTACTGGTAACTCTGGCAACGTTTTGCTGTGGTCCGGAGAGAAACAGATCACGCGGCTCAACCCACGTACACCTTGAGTCTTGAATAGAGGGTTATCAGACTCTGGAGCGTCAGGCGAATCAGGCATCAGCGCCGCGAAATCATTACTGAATACATAAGTGCCGTCGTAATCTGGGTTTTCGTCGCCCGAGATACGCGTATTGGTTGGGCACAAGAAACACTCTTTCTCGTACTCAGGAAGTTGCTCGGTCGATGGCTTTTCATCTTGGCCACTCCAAGGACGCTTTGCGCGGTGCGGTGATACTAAGATCCACTGACCCGTTAATGGGTTATAACGACGATGCGGATGGTCTACTGGGTTAAATTCAACTTTTGACATGTTTAGATTGCTCTCAAATTTTGTGTCTTGGTCAATTCACCAAGATGAATAATTCTTCTACAAGGAGATTCCCTATCACGCTCGTTCCTCGCTGTAGGGAATGACGTTCAGAAATCGTAGTTTTAAAATTCGTCATTCCAGAATCGAGGTACGAGATATCTGGAATCTCTTTTTCTCATATCTGCATTCCCCAAAGAAATTGGAGTTGCAGCTAGGCAGCAAGATTTCCAATATCCATGAGCATAGATCTTCTATGTGATTGGAATTGGTAAGCGCAGCTAACAACGCTGCGGCTTCAATTACGAAGGGGAATAGCCGTTCGGGTTATTCGACTGCCAATTCCATGTATCCGCCGTCATCTCCATCACGCTACGCGTCGCCTTCCAACCAAGTTCGCGCTCCGCTTTTTCTGTGCTTGCCCAACATTCGGCAATGTCACCTGCGCGACGTGGGCAAAGTTCATAAGGAACCGGTTTGCCTGATGCTTGTGCGAAGGCTTCAACCATCTCGAGTACACTTGAGCCTTTGCCAGTACCTAGATTGTAAATGTGTAAGCCCGCTTTCTCGCCAACCACTTTTAGTGCGGCGACATGGCCATCCGCTAAATCCATTACATGAATATAGTCACGAACGCCTGTACCATCGACTGTTGGGTAATCGTTTCCAAAAACAGCCAGTTTTTCACGGCGACCTACGGCTACTTGAGCTATGAACGGCATTAAATTATTTGGGATACCTTGTGGGTCTTCACCCATAGTGCCCGATGGATGTGCGCCGACTGGATTGAAGTAACGTAGCAAAGTCACGCTCCAATCGTTCTCCGCGTTGAACAGATCGCTTAAGCACTCTTCAACCATATATTTGCTGCGACCATAAGGGTTAGTTGTCGCGCCTGTTGGTGAAGTTTCAGTAATCGGCACTACTTCAGGGTCACCGTAAACGGTAGCCGAAGAACTAAATACGATGCTTTTTACGCCCGCTTTCTTCATACTTCGAGCTAACACCAATGAACCATTGACGTTGTTATCGTAGTATTCCAAAGGCTTAGCCACCGACTCCCCTACCGCTTTCAGGCCAGCAAAGTGAATCACAGCTTGGATATCGTTTTCTGAAAACACGCTATCTAGAAAAGATTGGTCACGAATGTCGCCAAGATAAAACGTTGGTCGCTTGCAAGTTAACGATTCGATTCGTTCCAGCACTAGCTCTTTGCTGTTGCAAAGGTTATCAACAATGATTGGCTCCATACCTGCCTGTATCATTTGAATGCATGTATGACTTCCGATGTAACCCATGCCGCCCGTAACCAGTACTTTCACAATCAACCTCTCTTTATCGTCATTCGTGGGCTAGCTCAAACTGACATTCAGCTCAATAGCACCGTATACCAGAAATAGTAGCAGCCATTTTGACTATAAATCTGTGATCAAAACCACGAAGTGTAAACGTTTACACTAACTTTCATCATTGGTACTGATCATGGCATAGAGATAACGTATAGCTGTTAACTTCTAATTCATTGAATTTTAATAAGATAATTATAGATAGTTAGATTTGAGACATCACAGATGAGTTGAGCATTTATTTTACTAAAAGTTAATGCAATGACTTCCAGTTTGATTACAATAGGTCTGTAGAATAAAGAGGTGCATTGCTTTTTTACTAAATACCAATTTCAAAGCAGCGCAATGTTCCAATAACAGGAAGTGAGTATGGCAACGTTAAAAGATATCGCGACTGAAGCGAATGTATCATTGGCTACAGTTTCAAGGGTTCTCAATGAAGATCCAACATTAAGCGTCAAGGAAGAGACCAAAAGGCGTATCTTTGAAATTGCAGAGAAGTTGGAATACAAAACCAGCAGCTCACGAAAAACCGTTAGTAGTAAAAAACAAAACCATCACTTCCTAGCACTGTATAACTACAAGCAAGAAGCTGAGGTTAACGACCCTTACTACCTATCGATTCGCCATGGGATTGAAACCCAATGCGAAAAGATGGAAGTTAAGCTAACAAACTGTTATGAAAGCAAAATACAGATCAATTCAGCGCCGATAACTGGTGTTTTGTTGGTCGGAAGAATGACACCAGAGGTTATCGAGCAAGCTAAAAAACTGAGCGATAATATTTGTTATGTCGATTTTACCGATCACTCAGAACCTTATGACTCTGTCGATATCGACCTGGCTTTGATCAGCAAAGAGATCACCAACTTCTTTATCAACCAAGGTTATGAGCGCATCGGCTTTATTGGTGGCCAAGACGACGTCAACACCCCAGATATTCGTGAAGTGGCCTTCGCAGAATATGGCAGCCTCAAGAACGTTGTCAGTGAGCAAGACATCTACCGCGGTGACTTCTCTAGCTCTTCAGGTTACAAGCTTGCAAAACAGATGCTCGCGACGGGCGACTACCCTAAAGCCATGTTTATTGCGTCAGATTCCATCGCAATTGGCGTTTTACGAGCAGTTCATGAGCACGGATTAAACATTCCTGAAGATATTGCACTGATCAGTGTAAACGACATCCCAACAGCTAAATTTACCTTCCCATCTTTATCAACTGTTCGTATTCACTCTGAACTGATGGGAATTCAAGGCGTTAACCTGCTGATTGAGAAAGTACGCGACGGCCGAACCATCCCATTGCGCGTCTATGTACCAAGCAAACTTAAGCTGCGCGATACAACAAAATAATTAAATATATCAAGTAGATAAATAAAGGCTACCTTTATTGAAGGTGGCCTTTTTTGTGCCCATCACATGCATCAATCGACACATATCCCCCTCTTTAACCTGCTGCATAAAACAACCAATAGCATTCTTTTAAGTGGATCACACAGCACCGTAAAAAGACCATAAAAAACGTGATGAAGTTAAAGTAAAACGTTTTCACCAATTTCATTTAGTAAAACTTTTACTAATAATTACCTCAGTCCAAAAATACTCGTATTCACTACGACCCAATTACGCATAAGAACGTCGGTCAGCAAACTGCATTTAGACCGAGAGAGAGGCAACGTGAACAACTGGGAAAACTTCCTGAACTTACATGAGAACCGTATGGCACCGCGTGCATACTTCTTCTCATACGCATCAGAAAAAAATGCAAAAACGTTTCAGCGTGAACTAAGCAGCCACTTCCAACTATTGAGTGGCCAATGGAATTTCAGCTACTTCACCAATCCGCTATTGGTTCCTGAAGAGTTTTATTCTCAGGAAATGAGCGACTGGGGCAACATCACGGTTCCAAACATGTGGCAAATGGAAGGCCACGGCGATCTTCAATACACAGATGAAGGTTTCCCATTCCCAATTGATGTGCCTTTCGTACCATCAGACAACCCAACCGGCGCATACCAACGCTCTTTCTTCCTTGGCGAAAGCTGGGACGAGAAACAAACCATCATCAAATTTGATGGCGTTGAAACTTACTTCGAAGTGTACGTAAACGGTGAATATGTTGGCTTCAGCAAAGGCAGCCGCCTAACCGCTGAGTTCGATATCTCTAGCCAGGTAAAAGCAGGCAACAACCTACTTTCGATTCGTGTGATGCAGTGGGCCGATTCAACCTACATTGAAGACCAAGACATGTGGTGGACGGGCGGTATCTTCCGTGACGTTTACCTCGTAGGTAAAGAACAGCTGCACGTTCAAGACGTTACCGTTCGCACTGATTTCGACGACGCTTACCAAAGCGCTACCCTTTCGTGCAAAGTGAAACTAGAAAACCTAGCAGCAGCGGCAAAAGCAACCCTTGAGTACGCATTGCTTGATGGCAGCCAAGTTATCTCGCAAGGCTCACTAGATAACTTAAATGTCGATGGCAATGCGAATACTCAATTCTCTATCGATGTGGTGAACCCAGTTCAATGGAACGCTGAAAACCCATACCTTTACCAACTGCTGCTTACGTTGAAAGACGCTGACGGCAAAGTGTTAGAAGTGATCCCACAACGCGTTGGTTTCCGCGACATTAAAGTTCGCGATGGTCTGTTCTACATCAACAACAAATACGTGATGCTTCACGGCGTGAACCGCCACGACAACGACCACCTAAAAGGTCGTGCTGTTGGGATGGATCGCGTAGAGAAAGACTTAGTGTTGATGAAGCAACACAACATCAACTCAGTACGTACAGCGCACTACCCGAACGACCCACGTTTCTACGAACTGTGTGATATCTACGGTCTGTTCGTGATGGGCGAAACCGATGTTGAAACACACGGTTTTGCTAACGTTGGCGACTTAAGCCGCATCACTAACGATGCAGCATGGGAAGCTGTGTTTGTTGAGCGTATCGAGCGTCATATTCACGCTCAAAAGAACCACCCTTCTATCATCATGTGGTCACTGGGTAACGAGTCTGGTTACGGCTGCAACATCCGTTCTATGTACGATGCAGCAAAAGCAATTGATGACACGCGTTTGGTTCACTACGAAGAAGACCGTGACGCTGAAGTGGTCGACATCATTTCAACCATGTACTCACGCGCTCAATTGATGAATGCCTTCGGTGAATTCCCACACGAAAAGCCACGCATCATCTGTGAATACGCACACGCGATGGGTAACGGCCCGGGCGGTTTAACCGAGTACCAAAACGTGTTCTACAAGCACGATGCGATTCAAGGTCACTATGTTTGGGAATGGTGTGACCACGGCATTCTAGCGCGTGATGAAGCAGGCACAGAGTTCTACAAATACGGCGGTGACTACGGTGACTACCCGAACAACTACAACTTCTGCATGGACGGTTTGATCTACCCGGATCAAACGCCAGGCCCAGGCTTGAAAGAGTACAAGCAAGTGATTGCCCCTGTGAAGCTTCGCGATTTCGATGCACAAACGGGCACCTTCACAGTAGACAACAAGCTTTGGTTCTCAAATATCGATGACTACACCATCACTGCGGAAATCCGCGCTGAGGGTGAAACCATTGCCGTACAACACATCAAGGTTGAAGAACTGGCTGAGAACTCTAGCCGTGAACTAACGCTTAACTTGCCACAGCTTGATGAGCGCGAAGTGTTTGTCAACTTTACGGTGCGCAAAGATTCTCGTACTTCATACAGCGAGGCGAACCACGACATCGCGGTTTACCAGTTCCAAGTGAAAGAGAACACAGCACAACTTGAAGCCTTCACTAACAACAATGCGACGGCACTGAATGTTGAAGAGTCTCGCTTAGCTTACCTAATCAAAGGCCACAACTTTGCTCTGAATTTCTCAAAAGTGAACGGCAAGCTGACGTCATGGTTAGTGAATGGCGAGGAGCTGATTAAGTCTGAGCCTAAGCTGAACTTCTTCAAGCCAATGATCGATAACCATAAGCAAGAGCACGATGGTTACTGGGAACCTGCACACCTGCAGATCATGCAGGAACATTTCCGTAGCATTGACCTTGAATGCGTGAACGTTGAACAGGTAAACGGCAAGGTAGAGATCACGACCACCAGCATCATTGCTCCACCGGTATTCGATTTCGGCATGCGCTGTGAATATCGCTACCAGATCAGTGCTGAAGGTCAGCTAAACGTTGAACTGAGCGGCGAGCGTTACGGTGATTACCCTCACGTGATTCCAGTGATTGGTTTAGATATGGGTATCAACGGCGACTTCGACCAAGTTCAATACTACGGCCGCGGCCCTGAAGAGAACTACCAGGACAGCAAGCAAGCCAACATGATTGATGTTTACCAATCAACCGTGGCTGACATGTTCGAGAACTACCCGTTCCCACAAAACAACGGCAACCGCCAACACGTTCGTTGGGCTGCGCTTTCAAGCCGTGCTGGCAATGGTATTGCGGTGAAACCACAGCAAGAAATCAACTTCAGCGCATGGTTCTACACCAACCAAAACCTGCATCAAGCACAGCATACGATTGAACTAGAGAAGAGCGGTTACATCACCCTAAATCTAGACCACCAAGTGATGGGCCTAGGTTCAAACTCTTGGGGCAGCGAAGTATTGGATTCTTACCGCGTGTACATGGATGAGTTCCGCTACGGCTTAACTCTGATTCCATTCCAAGCAGGCGATTGCGACGCACAACACCTAATCAATCACAACTTTGGTGATGAGTTCTTCACGGCGAATACGCCAACAACTCAACCACAACAGAACGAGGCATAAGCGATGATCGTTTTAGACAACCTAGAGCAATTTAAAGTCGTTTACCGCGACGGTCGTAAATGGCAACGCTGTGTAGAAGCGATTGAAAACATCGGCAACATTGAAGATAGCGTGATGCATTCGATTGGTGACTCACTGGCTTACATGATTGAAGACGGTGTGGCTCGTAACACAGAAAACTTCACCGGCAACCGTCGTTACTTTGATGTGCACTACTACTTGGAAGGTCGTGAAACGGTTGAGTTTGCTGATAAGTCTCAACTTGAACAGACCCAAGCTTACAGCGATGAAACCGACCGTGAACACCTACTGGGTAACGGTGAAACTCGTGAGTTATCTGAAGGCCAAGTGGCGATCTTTGATAACAGCAAAGCTTACCGCTTCCACGGTGATAACCGAGTTCGCAAGGTGGTGCTGAAAGTGACCATTGAAGACGGTTACTTCCTTAATAAGTAAGCAATAACCCTATTAACTCACAGCGCGTTTGAGCCTTGCCGTTCAAGGCTCAAATAGACTGAACAAAACCTCTGTGCTTCTTCCCTACAAAGAAGCATAGGGAAATAACGACTATAATTATGTGATTCCCTGGAGGACACTATGTCTGAATCTGTACGCGGTAAGTTAGGCAAATTTGCCCTACTCTCCATGACATTTGCAGCGGTATTTAACGTTCGCAACATCGTAAACAACAACATCGAATTGGGATTGAGTTCAGCCCCTATCTTTTTGCTCGCTACCCTTATTTACTTCATTCCATTCGTGTTCATCATTGCTGAATTCGTATCTGCAAATAAAAATTCTGAGTCAGGCATGTACGACTGGCTTAAAAAACCGCTAGGCTCAAAAGCAGCCTACCTAGGTTCGTTCCTATACTGGTTCGTAAACCTTTTCTGGTTTGTATCTCTGCTACCAAACGTAATCGCTTATGCGTCTTACGCGATGTTGGGCTATGAATACGCCTTCTCGCCAGTCGTCACATCGGCTATCTCGATTGCTCTGTTTGCAGCAGCGACACACATCTCAACCAAAGGCGCGAGCTGGCTAGGTAAGATTGCCGAGATCGTGGCCTACGGCGTATTCGCTCTGTTTGCAATCTACGTTATCGGCGCACTAATGGCACTGGGCGGCAACCATGAACCAGTAGAACCAATCACGCTTGAAGCAATGACACCGACCATCAACTGGGCAACGCTAGGTATCATGTGTTGGATCTTCCAAGCAGCCGGTGGTGCTGAAACCGCAGCCGCTTACCTAAACGATGTTAAGGGCGGTCACAAGTCTTTCATCAAGGTTATCATTGGTGCAGGTATCGCAATCGGCGCAATGTACGCAGTTGGCTCTCTTCTAGTAAACGTATTCGTTGCTCGTGATGAACTGACCTACGCTGGCGGCATGGTTGAAATCTTCACAGGTATGGCAAACTACTTCGACATCTCACAATCTCTAACGGGTCGCTTCGTCGGTATTATCCTATTCGTTGCCATGTTCGGTTCGATGATGATGTGGACAGCAGCTCCAGTAAAAATTCACTTCTCTGAAATTCCTAAAGGTGTTTACGGCGAGAAAACAACAGAGCTTAACGAACACGGCGTGCCAGTACGTGCAGCTTGGTGGCAGTTCGCGTTTGTATTCGTGATGCTTGTGGTTAACGGCTTCGGCTCTGAATCAGTACAAGGCATGATGAACACAGCAATCAACCTAACCGCTGGTACCGCAATGCTTCCGCCTATCTTCATCATGGTGGCGTACTTTGTATTCCGTTTGAAGCATGACGACACACCACGTGATTTCCGCATGGGTACTCGAGTTCAAGGTATGGCAGTGGTTTCGGTACTGATTGGTATCTTCGTTGTGAGCATGACAGCATCGGCATTCCCGACAGGTGTTGACCTTGTTCAAGCCTTCTTCATCAACGTCTTCATGACAGCGGTATTCTCTGGTCTTGCTTGGTGGTGGATCTCTCGCTTTGAAAAAAAGCAGGCAGGTAAAGACGCAAAGCTAGAAACAGCTAAGCAATCGTAGCTCTCTGCATTACCCCCCAACTTTAAAAGCGCCTACCAAGGCGCTTTTTTTGTTTTAAATCAGACAATTAAACGACAAACAAAAAAATAAAAACGGCGTTCCGTCAAGGTTTCAGTTCACGAAAAACACCAATTAATAGGTAATAAAACTCGAATAAAAACCAAGGTAAAACATTAACTAAATTTATTTACTCAAGGTCACATATTTGATCAATTTCGATTAACTTCCCGCCGCTTAATCTTTAATCTTCTTGCTGAAGAGACAAACTGATTCATATAAAAAAAGCGACAAAAGCCCCTACAAGCCTTATAAATCGTCGCTCATGAAACCAGCAATCTCTTCAATGAACTTCTTAATCTTTAACTCTTTGTTTTGGTAATAACTTTACTGAAATACCAGAGAGAAAAAGCCCAAAGAAGTCCGATCGTAAATCTATAAAAACAACAATGAGCCAACCCTGACAAAACAAAGCGGGTGTTTGCCAAACCAACATAACAATAAAAGTGCGGCCTAGAGCTTCCCTCTCTAGGACCAAGTTATAACGATCATCAACGTGATTCACCGGAGAACATCATGTCCGAAAATAAACGCAGTACGATAGGCAAATTTGCCCTACTGTCTATGACCTTCGCGGCGGTATACAGCTTCAATAACATCATTAATAACAACATCGAGATCGGCCTTTCTTCGGCTCCGATGTTCTTTCTAGCAACCATCTTTTACTTTGTGCCATTTTGTTTGATCGTTGCAGAGTTTGTGTCACTGAATAAAGACTCTGAAGCGGGTGTTTACTCTTGGGTTAAAAGCTCTCTAGGCGGTCGCTGGGCGTTTATTTCAGCTTACACCTACTGGTTTGTTAACCTGTTCTTCTTTACCTCTCTACTGCCTAGAATCATCGCTTATGCGTCGTATGCGTTCTTAGGTTTCGAGTACATATTCACGCCAATGACCACTGCAATCCTGAGTACCATTTTGTTTGCGGTCGCGACTCACATCTCGAACAACGGCGCGAAGCTACTGGGCCCTATCACCTCTTTAACTTCGTCACTGATGCTATTGCTGACTATGTCTTACATCCTGTTATCAGGTGGCGCATTGGTTGGTGGTATCGAACCAGCTGATCCAATCACCATCGAAGCAATGACACCAAGCTTCAACTGGGCATTCCTTGGCGTAATCACTTGGATTTTCATGGCGGCGGGCGGTGCGGAATCGGTCGCGGTTTACGTTAACGACATCAAAGGCGGTCACAAGTCTTTCGTTAAAGTGATCATCATCGCGGGTATCTTCATCGGTGCGCTTTACTCGGTAGGATCTGTGTTAGCGAACGTATTTGTTGCTCGTGAAGAACTTAAATTCACTGGCGGCTCTGTTCAGGTATTTGAAGGACTAGCAAGACACTTTGGACTGTCGGAAATCCTGATGAACCGTTTCGTTGGTGTGGTTTCATTCACTGCGATGTTGGGCTCTCTACTTATGTGGACGGCGACACCGGTTAAGATCTTCTTCTCTGAAATCCCTAAAGGCATCTTTGGCGAGAAGACTGTCGCGCTTAACAAACAAGGTGTACCAGAGCGTGCAGCTTGGGTTCAGTTCTTCATCGTGATTCCACTGATGTTCATCCCAACGTTGGCGTCTGACACCGTTCAAGACTTGATGAGCACCATCATCAACATGACTGCTGCAGCTTCTATGCTACCGCCACTGTTCATCATGATTGCTTACCTGCACCTGCGCGTGAAACTGGACCACCTACCACGGGATTTCCGCATGGGTTCTCGTACGGTCGGTATTACAGCAGTATCGATCCTTATCGCTATCTTCACCGTTGGTTTCTTCGCTTCTACCTTCCCAACAGGCGCAGACATCATGACCATCATCTTCTACAACGTGGGGGGGATTGTGATCTTCCTTGGCTACGCATGGTGGAAGTACGGTCAATACGAGAAAAGCTTATCTCCAGAAGAGAAAAAACTAGAAGCAAAACCTGAACCAGCGAACGCTTAGTTTTACCCTACACTCTGATTGAAAACTTAGGCACTCCCATTTGGTGAGTGCCTTTTTATTTGTTGAAACACTTCCACTCAACACCTCGATTTCATCAAAGCTATTTAAGAAAGAAGACATTCGAATCTACAATCTATCAACCCCAAAAAATATTCACTTAATAAATACTTATCTCCCTAGCCATATCTCTGCAAATTCAACTCAAAATCAAAAATAAAATAAAGTAAACACTTACTAAAAATAGATCGCATTTTTAAACTGAATTAATTTTAAACCGCAAAATTATCATTAATATCGGTTTTGCGATCGTAAGTAACCTGACCAATACGCCTTGAAGAGCACCCCATATTAGAAGTCAGAACTGCTTACGAACCTTCATTTATAACCCCGACACAGAAGTGATTAAAATGAAAAGTAGTTTTACTAAAACCACCATTATTACAAGCTGTATCCTTGCTGCTCTAACGGCTAATGCCCACGCTGATGAAACAGTCGCTAACCACAGCGACACTCAGCCCCCTAAAACAGAAACCCTATTTAACTTCTATGGTGAGCTTGGCCTTGGTGGTCACGTTGCACTAGAAGGCGACGACAAAGGCCGTTATGCAGACGGTACTTACATCGAAGCAGGCTTGGCTATCGAGCACGGTAATTGGTTCGGTCTTGCTTACATGGAAGGCTGGACAGTACAAGCTGACGACGAAGGCAATGCTTGGGCAACTGGCCACGGCTGGGGCGGCTTTGAAGGTGGTTTTAACCGCTTTTACGCTGGCTACCGCACCGACGCTAAAACAGAATTTATTGTTGGTCGTATGGACTCTTCATTGGATGACGTTCAATGGTGGGGTGACCCTACCGTCGAGTACGGCTACGCGATCTCAAACACGCGTGACGTACATGTTGGTGTGAAGATCCAAAACCTAGAAGGCAAGCTACGCTACAGCGTTTCTTTCGCGCCAGAATCTGACTTCTCTGAAGACGATGCTCTGGTTCATTTCGGTAAATACGACAACTTCGCAGACCAATGGAAAGATAAGAACGCCATGGTCAACGGTTACCTCCAATACGATCTGACTGACGACTTAACTCTAATGGGTGGTGGTGAAGTTCGTAACAACGATGGCGGTGAACTATTGCTATTGGGTGCTGAATACAAAAACTTTGCGACTCGTATTTGGCACGACACAGATAAAGGCAACCAAGAATCATTTGGCAGTGAATCCGGTATTCAAACCAGTGCTTGGTACGAAGCGGCTCAGGGCGTTTACCTTTCGGCAGCCTACAACTACGCAAACTTTGATGGTGACAACGGCGACAAAGAAATCACCTCTTACATCAACGCGGGCGTTTGGTACGAATACGGAAATGGCACATTTGCGACTGCTTTCGATAGCCGCTTTGGCGTAGGCAGCGATACTGAAATCGGCGACGCACAAGTGTTCGCAATGCAATACTTCTACTGGTAATAACAGGAATTGATCATGAAACTGAATAAATCATTCGCAGCTCTCGCTATCGGTGCAGCACTTGTTGTTACTGGTTGCGCTACAAATACAGGCTCTGAAGAGCTTCAAGCGAACCAATTTAAGAACGTTATCGACCGCACTGGTTCACCAGAATACATGCGTGACTACGACTTCGATGACCACCAACGTTTTAACCCCTTCTTCGACCTAGGTGCATGGCACGGTCACTTGTTGCCAGACACGGCTGAAGGCATGGGCGGCTTCCCGGGTACAGCGCTGCTTACCGAAGAGTACATCAACTTCATGGCTGATAACTTTGATCGCCTAAGCGTGTTCAAAGACGGCAAAAAAGTCGCGTTCACGATGGAAGCATACAGCCTACCGGGCGCATTGGTTCAGACGCTAAAATCTGACGATGTGACAGTAGAAATGACGCTGCGTTTTGCTTCAAACCGCACCTCTCTGCTAGAAACCAAAATCACTACCGACTCACCGGTTGAATTGGTGTGGGATGGTGAACTACTAGAAAAGACGCACGCCAAAGAAGGCGTGGCACAAACCGACAAAACAATCGCTGAGACTTACCCTGAGTATGACCGTCAAATCGTCGCAACTGACGATGGCTTGAAGGTGACTTTCGGTAAGGTGCGTTCAACGTGGGATCTACTGACTTCTGGTGAATCTGAATACCAAGTTCACAAGTCGATTCCAACACAAACCACAGTGGATGGTTTAGAGTTTACTTCAACCGCAAACATTGAAGCATCGACCACCATCTACACGACTTACTCGCATGTTCTAACGGCAGAAGAAGCGAAAGCTGAACAGCCAGAAATCAAAAAGATCATGGCAAACCCTACCGATTTCTTAGCGGCATCAGCAGAGCGTTGGGAAGGCTATCTTGAGATGGGTTTAACCAACCCGAACGCAACATCAGAACAAGAGCGTGTTGCGGTTAAGGCGATGGAAACCCTAAACGGTAACTGGCGCGGCACTGCAGGTGCGATGGAGTTTGATTCTGTAACACCATCAGTAACGGCGCGTTGGTTCTCGGGCAACCAAACTTGGCCGTGGGACACATGGAAACAAGCCTACGCAATGGCTCACTTCAACCCAGACGTAGCGAAAGATAACATCCGTGCAATGTTCGCTTACCAAATCCAAGCCGACGATGCCGTTCGCCCTTGGGATGAGGGCTACGTGCCAGATCTACTCGCTTACAACCTAAGTCCAGAACGTGGCGGCGACGGCGGTAACTGGAATGAGCGTAACACCAAACCGAGCCTAGCAGCATGGGCGGTAATGGAAGTTTATAAGACCACCAGCGATGAAGCTTGGCTAGAAGAGATGTATCCAAAGTTAGTGGCATACCACGACTGGTGGCTACGCAACCGTGACAACAACGGCAATGGCGTTCCAGAGTATGGCGCTGCTCGCGACAAAGCACACAACACACCTGAAGGTGAAATGTACTTCACCGTGGTTCGTGGCGATAAGCACGAAACAGTCGTAGGACAAGCAGCACTGGATAAAGTGGTAGCAGAAGGCAACTACGATTACATCGAGAGCCCCGCACAAACGGCTGCATCTTGGGAATCAGGCCGTGACGATGCAGCCGCATTTGGCTTCATTGATAAAGACCAGCTAGACGCATACGTTGCAAACGGTGGTAAGCGCAGCGATTGGGATGTTGAGTTCGCTCAAAACCGCGCTGAAGACGGCACACTGCTAGGCTACTCGCTACTGCAAGAATCTGTCGACCAAGCAAGCTACATGTACAGCGATAACAAGTACCTAGCAGAAATGGCTGACATTCTAGGTAAAGACGCAGAAGCAAAAGAGTTCCGTGAAAAAGCAGAACACCTATCGAACTACATCAACACTTGTATGTTCGACGAAGGCACTAACTTCTTCTACGACATTCGCATTGAAGACAAACCACTAGCCAATGGCTGTGCAGGTAAACCGATTGTAGAACGTGGTAAAGGCCCTGAAGGGTGGTCACCACTGTTCAATGGCGCAGCAACGCAAGATCACGCTGATGCGGTTGTTTCTGTGATGAAAGATACCTCAGAGTTCAACACCTACGTTCCGCTGGGTACGGCAGCGCTTTCTAGCCCAGCATTTGGCCCAGATATTTACTGGCGTGGACGCGTATGGGTAGACCAGTTCTACTTCGGCCTTAAAGGCATGGACAGCTACGGCTACCGTGATGATGCGATTGAAATGGCAGGCGCGTTCTTTGACCATGCAGATGGGTTAGTTCAAGACGGTCCTATCCGTGAGAACTACAACCCACTAAATGGTGAACAACAAGGCGCACCAAACTTCTCTTGGAGTGCGGCTCACTTATACATGCTTTACAACGATTTCTTTACTGACGCAGAGTAAATCAAAACCTATACCTGTCTTCTGGAATTCAATGAAAACATAACCTCATAAATTTCAGGCTTTGGCACTCAGTATATCGCTGAGTGCCTTTTTTACATTTGAAGCCAAGTAATACAAAAAAACAAGTATTTAGACTATTTGGCCTATCATGACCCTTTTGCTGTAGTCCGCTAACACTCGCAAGCTTTTACTCACAAAAAACAAAGAGTGCTCATGCTATGAAATCCCGCTCAAAAGTTTCATCACTCTCACTGAAACACTGGGTTCTGAAGACTTATTCGAATTTTATTTATCCTTATTAGTCTTCCGGACATTAATTTGATAGTCGTTTACTAAATAATCGCTAAACTATAGTGTCGCCTCCCCCTTTTTTGAGAAAACCTAAATGCCTAATGCTGATTCCACCCTAAACAAACGTATGGGAATCGTTGCGCTCACCTGGCCAATTTTTATCGAAGTTCTTTTAAGAACCGCACTCAACACCAGTGATGTATTCATGTTATCGGGATACTCGGACAAAGCCGTGTCTGCCGTTGGTGTTATTTCTCAGATATCCTTTTTCCTGATCATTGTCTCGACTATGGTCAGCAGTGGTACAGGGATTTTAATCGCGCAGTACAACGGTGCCTCCCGCACTCAAGAGAGCGCTCACGTGGGCGTAGCGAGCATCATTCTGGCCATTATTGCTGGTGTGCTACTGAGTGTGATTGCCGTTCTTGTTGCTGAATATTTTATCCCGCTCTATCAACTCGAACCTCAAGTCGAGCAATACGCACAAGAGTACCTATTCATCAGTGGTGCTCTCACCTTCAATGTAACCATTGGTGTGGTTCTCACTACTATTCTGCGCAGTCATGGCTATTCAAAGTCACCAATGGTGATCAACATGATTGCTGGCGTCATCAACGTATTCGGCAACTATTGTGCCTTATATCAACCTTTTGGTTTGCCTGTATACGGCGTGCAAGGGGTTGCGACCGCGACTGTAATCAGCCAAGTGATCGGGATGTTGATCTTAATTGGTGTGGTCAGAAGCAAAGGGATAGATCTACCAGTGAAGCAGTTTAAATCTGTGCCTAAAGCCATCTATCAAAAAATCATTAAGATCGGCTCGATGAACGCAGGAGAAGTGCTCTCTTATAACATGGCTCAGATCAGCATTACCTTCTTTGTAGTGCAGATGGGCACCTCTTCACTGGCTGCGTTTACTTACGCACAAAACATCGCTCGCCTCTCTTTTGCGTTTGCACTGGCGATTGGTCAAGGCAGCCAAATCCAAACAGGCTATTACATTGGCAAGGGTTGGATCGACGAGATCACCAAGCGCGTGCAACGTTACTTTGTGGTTGGTTTTATCGCCTCAACTGCGATTACCTGCATGGTTTATGTGTTCCGTTTCGAAATTCTCGATCTGTTCACGCAAGATCCAGAGATCGTTGCGCTAACTGCCGCGCTGATTGCAGGTTCCATCATTCTTGAAGCTGGCCGAGTATTTAACCTGATCTTTATCTCTTGTCTAAAGGCCGCTGGCGACATTAAATTCCCGATCAAAATGGGTATTCTCAGCATGTGGGGCATTGGGGTTGCCATGAGCTACTTGCTTGGCGTGCATTGGGGTTATGGCGTATTAGGGGCTTGGATGGCAATAGCGATGGACGAGTGGTTCCGTGGAATCATCATGGCCTATCGCTGGCGAGCGAGGAAATGGACTCGATTCTCTTTTTAGGTTGTTGTTGATACGTCTAAATTTATCTCGACCAAAAGAAAAAAGCGCTAGGGGGAGCTAGCGCTTTTAAGACCAACTAAGTCCGTTTAGCCTGGTAGATTTTTAAGCTATATCATGAGGATATAACCAATTTTTTTACTTAGGTAAATCAAAAAGCCTATTCTTTACGACTGCTTTGAGTCGTAAATTAAGTATAATCGGGTTCTTATAATAAACCGGATTTTTCTAAAATTAATTCATATAAATTTGACGATTAACCGACACAATAAACTATTCGGAAATCACAGATGAAATCGCATTAGTAATCAACTTTCTAAGTCGTTTATTTTTATCATCTAAATGCTTTGCCTTTCTATAAACAAGCTGGATATCAAAATCTGGAACATCAATCGGGGGTTTCACCGCTAGTAAGGTTTCTTCACTATCCATATCCTTGCGCGCAACGAGCTTGGGGACAATACACAATAGTTCTCTACCACGAATGAGCCGCTTAACAGTTAAAAAGTTACTGGAAGATATCGCGACTTTCCGGCTTAAACCGAGTTCAGCTAAACGAGTATCTACTCCCGTCTTTAAAGCCCCAGCCGGGGAAACGAGTGCGTGCTCGACAGCAACAAATTGTTCTAGCGACATAGGTTCCTCAATAGATATAACCGATTGGTCAAGTAAACAAACATGTTGCTCCGTGTACAAATGCTTTGTTCGATACTGCTTTGATACCTCACCAAAGCTGCCTATCGTCATATCAAGCTTGGCATCTTCAAAGACTTGCTGGTAGTTACTCCGGTTTACATTGAACAACGCTACTTGGGAGTAAGGAGAGGATTGCTTAATCAGGTCAAACAATATTGGAGCGAACATCTGCTCGGCATAATCAGTGAGACCAATCTTCCAAGTCCCTTTATAAGTTTCTGCATCAAACGATTTTGACAACAGCACCTCAGACTGGATGGTATTTAGTAGTGCTTCGACGGTACTGGATAATTCGATGGCTCGGTCTGTCGCCTCCATCTTGCTACCCACACGCTCAAACAAAGGGTCATCAAACAACTTCCGGAGCCTTTGTAAGCTATGACTCATCGCGGATTGGCTGATATAACAGCGTTCAGCGGCCTTACTCACGCTATTCGTTTTATACAAAGCCTGCAGTGCAATCAACAAGTTAAGGTCGATCCCTTTCCAATTAAAATCAGCCATGCCAAACAACCCATTTCATTCATAGTTATAATTAAAACAATTAATTTGAATCATAGTTTAACTCCACCTAAATTACGCTAAACATTTATCTGGAATCGATCATGCTTTCAATTTTTAAAACCTTTTTCTGGCTTGGCTGGATTAGCTTCGGTGGACCAGCAGCACACATTGGCTACTTCCGTAAAACCTTTGTTGAAAAACTGAATTGGTTGTCCGACGAAGAGTACGGGCAAATTGTCGCCCTCAGTCAATTTCTTCCGGGCCCAGGTTCAAGTCAGGTTGGCTTTGCGGTTGGCTGCAAGAAAGGAGGCTTAACAGGTGCGATTGCTGCATTTGTCGGCTTCACTTCTCCATCTGTCATTCTGATGCTGATTTTGGCGTTAGTGAGTAACCAATTGTTGGAAGCTCCGCTGTTCATCTCTGTCATCCACGGGCTTAAGTTACTCGCCGTTGTGGTTGTGGCTGATGCCACTTTCGGCATGTACAAAAACTTTTGCCAATCGAAGATCGCGACCGCCTTATGTGTGATTACCGCAATTGTTCTGCTACTGATTCCTGGGATTTGGCCTCAAGTGTTGGTTCTAATATTTGCAGCTATGGTTGGCAGTAAGTTCTTAACCTCACAAGAGCTAAAAACGATACCTTCAACACAAAAAATATCGGTAACGCCTCTCGTGATTTTTGTTGCTTTGCTGGTTGGCTTGCCTCTATTCAGTGCTTACTCTCAAGGCATTGAAGTGTTTAGCCTGTTCTATCAAGCAGGCAGCCTAGTATTTGGTGGCGGCCACGTGGTACTTCCGCTACTACAAAATGGTATTGGCGACCAACTGTCTCAAGATGCCTTCCTAACAGGTTATGCAGCGGCGCAAGCAGTACCTGGCCCGATGTTTACGTTAGCCACTTATCTAGGTTATGTGTTGATGCCATCAGCACCGATCACCGGCGCCCTACTCGCAACGATTGCTGTATTCTTACCGGGCTTCTTATTGCTACTGGGTGTACTGAAGAACTGGCAGGCGATTGCAAGCAAACCTTTAGTGGCTGGTGCACTTACAGGTGTGAATGCGGCGGTTGTAGGTTTGTTATTGGCAGCACTATATCAACCCATCTTCACAAGTGCAGTGAGTAGTGGCTTAGATTTCGCTCTGATCATTGTTGGTGTGTGGTTATTGAAAACCGTGAAGTTACCTATTGTTGGGTTAGTAGGGTTGTTCATTGTCTTTGGCGCAATGACAGGACTGGCGGTCTAATAGGTTTAAGGTAAGAAGTAAGCGAACCGCTTGCTTCTTACTTTCGTCTTTCATAATTTAATCTACCTAGCACCCGCTATATAATTAGTAATTCCATCTCAAAGCTCATGCTCTCGAGTATTGATCTCTTAGCCAAATATCTCAGCTAAGTCATTCATCGTCCTTAAATCTTAAAATAGAGAGTATTCTCATCTCTCGCCTACCTCGTGATACGTTATCGAGTATCAAACCGCAGAAAAAAGACATCACCGCGATCAAAGCTATTGAGCTAGACAAAACAGCTGTAGGTAGCCTTTCAACCAACCCAGTATCAACAAAATCAACAATGACGGGGATACCCAAGATCAATGAAATAAGACCAAGCAATATCGAGAGTACTCCAAAGAAAAACATCGGCTTTACATCTCTCAATAAGAACAAAATAAAGTTAAGAATTTTGATGCCATCGCTCAAGGTGTTCAGTTTGCTGGTAGTCCCTTCAGGTCTAGATTGGTATTGAGTCGAGACTTCTTTGATTGACATATTATGGTGTAACGCATGCACGGTAAGTTCTGTTTCTATCTGGAAACCATCGCTGAAGATAGGTGCGGTTTTGACAAATCTATGGCTCATAATTCGATAGCCAGAAAACACATCATTCAATTGCGCATTGAATGCCAAGTTAATCAGAGATGAAAACATCTTATTCCCAAGGATATGTCCTTTAGGGTAAGCCATTGAAGTTCGCTCGCGACTGCCAATGATCATATCGAGCTTTTCATTATTTAGTTGGTCGATCAGCTCGGGGCATATTGAGGCGTCATAGGTATCATCACCATCAGCCATCACATAGATATCGGCGTCGATATCAGAAAACATCCGCCTCACAACCTCTCCTTTACCTTGGCGCGGCTCATGTCGCACAATCGCCCCTGCTTGTAACGCCTCGTTGACCGTGTTGTCGGTTGAATTATTGTCATAAACATAAATGGATGCATCAGGTAAGGCTTGTTGAAAAGACGTGACCGTTTCACCAATGGCTCCGGCTTCGTTATAACATGGGAGTAATACTGCGACTTTCTGTTTATTCATGCTCACTCCTTACTTTAAAAACTCGATAACCATCCTCAATTCCATCATATGTAACGTCTAACCAAGCCGGAATATTATCCCCATGAAGTCTCCTAACTAAAGAGTCCTCGCTTCCAGAGTCCTTTAGGAGAGTTAAATGAGGGTCATTACCGATCAATATATAATCAACCTTTTTATCGACTATTTTGTTTCTTGCTAGAAGCATGTCCTCTTCTAACATCACTTCGATTAAAAATTGGTTACCCACAATATTTCTATGATAAGGCGCGGCAATTATATTGTTGTTCGTTTTGGCCAATACAGGTGCACCTGTTTCTATTCCTGAAAGAATTGTATGAGAGTTAATACCGTTATCTTTTAGCACCTTAAAGATGACCGGTAACTTATCGGTCTCATCAAGTTTGGTAGTCACTTCCTCTGCTGGAGACAAAACGAGAATGACAAACGCTAACGCCAATGGAGTGCCTGAGAAAATAATCAGCACTTTCAGTAGTGAATACCTAACGTATTCAGACACCTTAATTACAAAATATGCTTGGAAAGGTGCAGCCAAAACAAAACACAACCTCATCACTCTAATCTGCCAAAACATCGCAAGGGCTAAATTAAACATAAAAATGAGATACAAGATCGCACAGTGCGGGTTTTTATTTCGAAAGAATGGATACAACATTGCGGGAACTAATAGCAACAAATAATTATCCACTGAAAAAAAGCCATTCATTGCTATGTATGTTGCGACAGATTTAGCTTCGGCAACTTGGTCAAGCCAATACAGCTTTAGTATCGGTGGGTAATCAATAAACAAAGCACTAGTCAGTGAGGGGTAAAGAATAACAACCGGAAGTAAACACAACAAACCAAGAAAAACAAACAACAAAAACCTTTGAGTTAAGTTTTTTCTATTATCGTTCAATCGGTTGTAAGCATTGACAAACACCCAACCACTAAAAAAAAGAATGATGATAATAAATGAGATTTCATCATATTTAAAAGCAAAGAACTCATCATAAGGCCTATTTAATAAAACAGCACAAGCTCCAAAAATCGAACAAGTTACGTATAACTTAGAGACATAACTAAACCACTCGTCACGAACGAAGCAGTAATACACAGTATAAATAATTAAGAAAATCATAAACAAAAAAACATTATCCATCCCAGTCCATAGAGATAGAGACACGAAAACGGCCTGAGCATACACTCGCCATGATTGCCTTAGGTTGTTGATAGAAGTCGGTGTTACTGATAAGAAGAGCGTTGCCAAAATAAGTTGAATATTATGATGGTCAATAGAACCAGGTAAGAAGTGTATTATCGCAGGAGAAAAAATAGCAAACATCGTGCTGATAAAGCGGTACTTAGCGCCTAAGAAACGTTCGCATAAGTAAAAGCACGATAATGCGAAGAACAATAAATAAAGCAAAGGGACAATAGAAATCGAGATAGTATAAGCAAGGCTATCATCAACCATAAATATCAATGGGAAAGCGACTGAAGAGAGCATTAGATCCGGAAATCGAGACCAATGAATAATAATACCGTCATCGGCATTAAAGTTACTCATTGGCTCTAGGTACCAATGACCATTCCTCATCCACTCCTGAAACTGAACAAAACGCATATAATCGTCATTGTCATTCAGGTTGAGTATTGAAATGCTCTCCCACTTATAAATAAATATAAAAATGGCACATACGAGCCAAATTACAGAAATAGCTATGATGTCTTTATTAAAACTCTCACTTTTAGGCAATATGAATATCCTTTTCATTAAGCCAAAATCAAATCACTATTGTTCCATCTCTCTCACTTCCGCTAGTGCTCTGTTTAAGTTTTCATTTGCTACTTTGTAGTAAGATGATTTTTTATCGATAGCTTGCTGTAGATATGGAACCGCCTGATCAGGTTTTCCTTGTAAGATTAGGAAGTAGCCAACATTATTCAACGCTTCCGGGGCATCCATGTGCCTCATGAACACGTTGGTTGCCTTTTTAATATCCCCAGAGGCTAAATAAATAAGTGCTAGATTATTTTGAGCTTTTTCATTATTCGGTTCTAACTCTAAGGCTGAACGCGTGTATTGATACGCTTCCTTGTAGTTACCATACATGTAGTGGGAGTAGCCCATATTCAACAAAGCTTTAACTGAGCTTTTATCTATCGTCAGTGACTTTTTGAAGTACTCTTGTGCGATCTGATGCTTTCCGTCAACATCTTCCAATACACCAATCCCCATATAAGCCAATGCTGGGGACATGCTGTCTACCTTCAAACTGGCCACTTCACTTTGACTCAACGCTTGGTAATTTTGGATAGTTTCGCTGCTTTTTAAACGAACCTGGTCTGAATTAATCGCTTTAAAGAAATAGCTTCGACCTTCATCGGTACGGCGTTGCTTGGTATACAAAACACCTAACTGCTCCAATACTTCGGTGTGGGCAGGATTAAAATCTAGCGCTGCTAGGTAAGCTTTCTCGGCCAACGCATAATTACCGCGAGACGAATGTATTTGGCCAATAGTGAATAAGGTTTTATCGTGAAACTCTTTTTCAGGGAAGGACAAAGAGCGTATATATTCATATAAGGCCAAGTCTATATTGTTGTCTCGCAGAGCAATGTCACCGCGCATAATTGCTTCTTTTTCATTTAGTGGTGGATCATCACTAGTTAAAGAATCGATTGGTTTACCAGAATACAATTCTGCATCAAATTGATTGGTCGGCTCATCCGAAGAAGCACAACCAAGTAGCAAAATTGGCAATAGTAGAAGAATAAACTTGTTGTATAGCATCATAAACTTGCTCCCGGCGCAGTTAATGCGTCCATTACGATCAAGAGTCCAGGGCCAAGTGCGACAATGAAAAAACAAGGCCAAATAAATATCAACATAGGGAATAACATCTTAGTCGGTATTTTTGCAGCAATTTCTTCAGCAGCTTGCTGACGTTTATCTCTAAAGTCTTCTGTATAATCACGGAGTGTTTGCGCTAAACTCCCCCCCATTCTCGACGCATGAGAAAGCAAAGAAACCAAACCTTCCAACTCGACTAAACCGGTTCGTTCGATAAGCTGCCTAAGCGCATCAGGCATGGTGACACCCGCTTGGATTTTAGCAAACACAGTCTCTAGTTCATCCGCTAGCTCCGGCTGAGAGACATAGAGCTCAGATGCGACACGTCCAAGGGCAGCATTAAAACCAAGCCCAGACTCGGTACACACAACAAGAAGATCAAGCGCATCAGGGACACCGTTTCTAATTTTTTTCTGACGCTCTTTTTGTAACTTACTCAGTACAATATTTGGCGTAAACGTTCCAAGAAAAACACAGGTCATGATGAGTAAGTTATTGTAGTCTCCACCCAACGATATGTAATAGACCATAAAAGCAGCGACGATACCTATTAAGCTAGATAAAACCTTCAACGCATAGAAAACTGATAATGAACTCTTCTCATGGAACCCAGCATGCATCAGCTTTTCTGAGTAAGTTTCATTATCCTTTTTGTTACCTTTACTTATAAAAGGGCTTAATGATTCAAGCGTATTAGAGAAATCGTATGGTTTCCTGCCAGTCGGAGATCCGTCTTCTGATATTTGTCTCAGTTTCTTGTCCAAAGGAGAGCGGGATCCTAAAAAAAGAAATCCAAGCGTTAGTGTTAACAAGACTGTTGTAAGCAAAATCATCGCATAAATAACTACTTGAGAGCTGATCCCAAACTCTTCTAACATCTGCTTCCAGACTTCAATATTGAGTAGTTCCATAAGTTAAATCTCTATGCTGATGATCTTTTTAATCCACAAGGCCCCGATGGCCAAAAGAACAATACCGGCACTGACCATCGATAAACCGCGTGGGTCTTTATAAAGTGGCTCGATATACTCTGGGCTAGCTACCCTCAATGCGAAAAACAAACCAAAAGGCGATAACGTTAAGATCCATGCTGATAAGCGACTTTCAGCAGAGAGTGTTTTTACCTTCCTTTCCAGTTTAAAACGCGCTCTAAGTACTTCTGATACCTTTTGCAGGTTCTCAGATAAATTACCCCCAGTCTCTTTTTGCAACATTACGGCACTAGAAAAAGCCAACATTGATACCGTGGGTACTCGCTCTGTCATCTGTAAAATCGCTAGACGTAAATCATAACCATAATTAAGTAAGTTATAGGTGTTCTTAAATTCGGTACCTATTGGGTCAGGAAGCTCTTCGCCAACCTCATTAAATGATTGAACGAGCGGTTGCCCTGCTTGTAAGGCACGTCGAATAATATCCAACGCCTCAGGAAGTTGTTCTTCAAATCGAGCCATTCGGTAAGTCACTCGGTTTTGCACAAACAAGTAAGCAATAACCCAAACGAAAATGAATGCCGCGACACTTATGAACCACACTTGGTTGGTCATTATCGATATCAATGAGAGCAATACAGCGCAAAGAGAAATAATCAGTAAGAATCGGCTTAATGCCACTTTCATACCTGCCAGTTCCAACATTTTTTTCAAGCCCGCGAAAAAAGAGATAACGATGAGCTTACGATCCAGCGGGGAGAGTTCTTTGTTATAGTGCTCTTTGAGTAATGACAAACTCTCTGCATCGATATTACGTTGCGTCTCTTTCAAGCGACGAGACAGCTCTTTATGCTTCGCTTTCTTACCAGCAGCAGGTAACAACAACGCTTGGGAAATAAAAAGCACTGCGATAAACAATAGGCCTAATGAAACGCTTACATTGTCCATAATCTCTCCTTAACCTTTGGTCTCACTAAAGAGCTCGAAAGGCAGGTCGAGTCCCCGTTTGACTAACTGGTCATGGTATTGAGGCACAACTCCCGTTGCCGTGAAATAACCGATAATATTGCCATCTTCATCAATACCTTTACGCTGAAAACGGAAAATTTCCGACATAGTAATGACCTCACCTTCCATGCCGTTGATCTCTTGGATACTCACCATACGACGCTTACCATCTTCTTGGCGTTCCATTTGAACAACAAGGTGGATAGCCGAAGCTATTTGCGCTCGTAAGTTTTTGGTTGATATGTTCCACCCAGCCATCGAAAACATGTTTTCGACACGACTCAAGGCATCACGGGGGGTATTTGCGTGAATGGTGGCAAGTGAACCATCATGACCCGTGTTCATCGCCGCTAGCATGTCAACGGCTTCGCTACCACGTACCTCCCCGACCACGATTCGATCAGGTCGCATACGTAAGGTATTTTTAACCAATTCGCGCTGGCTAATTTCTCCCTTCCCTTCAAGGTTGGCAGGGCGGGTTTCTAAGCGAATTACATGAGGTTGTTGAAGTTGTAATTCCGCCGAGTCTTCTATGGTAATAATTCGTTGATCTCGAGGAATAAAGCCAGAAAAAATATTCAGTGTTGTCGTTTTACCAGAGCCAGTCCCTCCGGAGATTAAGATATTTAATTCACCTTTAACCGCAGCTTCGACAAACTTAGCCATCTGAGGAGACACTGAGTCATAGTCAATCAAGTTATCCATAGTCAAACGGTCAACAGCAAAGCGACGGATAGAAACGGAAGGACCATCAAGTGCGAGAGGCGGGATAATTGCGTTAACACGTGAACCGTCAACTAAGCGCGCATCGACCATAGGTGACGCTTCATCTATGCGACGCCCTACTTGGCTTACGATGCGGTCGATAATGTTTCTCAGATGGCGGTCATCAAGAAAAGTATAGGGCGTTTTTTCGAGTTTACCTCTTCGCTCAACGTAAACACTTTTAGGGCCGTTGACCAATATATCTGACACGGTTTGATCAGCTAATAAAGGCTCTAGCGGACCAAGGCCAAAAACCTCATCTTCTATCTGCTTGATAACCCGCTTGCGCCCTTCCGCACTCAATGCATGGCTACCATCTTCAGCCATTAACTGTACGATGGCTTCGTGTAAATCGAGCTTAGCGCGCTCTTTCTCCAAGCTAGAAAGTAATCCTAAATCTAGGGTCTCCAGCAGCTGCTTATGAAAGAAGTGTTTGATTGAGAGCTCCTGCTCTAAAACCTTTCGAGCCTCATCAATCGCCTTCTCCTTTTCAACGCTCGCTTCCGTATTTCGAGAGTGACTAGACGCCTCCACATTGGATAAACGGTCAACAGGATTGGCATCTTCTGAATCATGCGAAATCTGTTCTACTTTTTTTTCAAACTCTGGATTTACATTTTTTCGTTTAAAGAACATCACAATCCCTCGTGTTTACTTTTCATCAACCCATTATGAAAACAACTTTTTCAGCCACCCTTTCTCTTCTTGTTCTGGTGGTGATAGAACATGAGACAAATCGATGATAGAGCGAGTAATAGAGCTTTTCTTTCTCGACTGAACTAAGGGCTGTCCCAAGTTGGCACTCTCCAGCGCAACTTTAAAATCGTTAGGCATAAGGTGTATATTATGATTACCCACCGCCTGCTCTACATCTTTTAACTTAATTGAATGTCGCTTTTCATAACGGTTGAGAATGACCTCTATTGAGTCACTTTGTAAGCCGTACTCAAATTTCAGAGATTTAATTAGTCGGCTTGTGTTTTTTACTGACACTAAGCTCTGTTGCAAAACCAAAAGTACTTTCGTCGCAGGTGATATTGCTGATGCAAACACGTGATCTAAGCCTCTAGACAGATCAATGATCACATAAGGGTAAAAGCGACGCAGAATTGGAAGTAATCTGCCAATTTTCTGAGCCTGTTCGAAATCATCTGCGTTATTCTCATGCTTAAAGCTTAGAACATGGAGACCTGATTCGTGTTTATTTACCAATGACCCCAAAGACATTTCATCCAAATCATTAGAACTGTTGATCGCATCCGAAACACTATAAGTGGGGGTTATGTTCAAATAATCAGGTATCACGCCAAATTGAAGATCGATATCGAGTAAAAGTACTTCGTTAGGATGTTGCGTGGCCATCTCAATGGCAGTATTTAACGCTAAGGTGGTTGCACCCATCCCTCCTTTGGTGTTCAAAAACAAGATAAACTCTCCGTAACTGGAGTTCTCAAGCTTTTCAGAGGCCGTTTTCTTCAAGAGTGGCAGTAGGTCAGATAGGGTCACATTGTGAGACAAAAAATCTGAAGCTCCTAAACGCAGTGCGATTTTTAGTGACCCATTATCACTTTCATCACCGAGCACAACTAAAGACAAGTCCTTGTCTTCTAAAGACAAATCATACCCTTGCAGCTCAACCATTTTTTGCGCCCAATTCCCGTGAGCTTCAACGAAAATAAGCTCTGGAACATCCGCACTTTTTAAGTACTCCTCACTCATTGCCGCAAGAGAAAACGACGTCACATGAACATTTCGGCATTTTTTTAGCTCTTGAGTCATATGCAAATGAAAGGCGTCAGTGCTGTAGACTAACCAAACCTTTAGATTCGTTCTTAAACGCGTCATATCCTTATCGTTTTCATTAGGCGTTATTTTGATCGCTTCCCCCATATATTCATCTCCTTTTAAATAACCGCTTATGGGCACCGATTTTTGATGTCTGTGCCAGCTTCAGCCCTTACCACCCCTAAGCTTTCTGCTGGCAGTATTGTTTCAAACGCAGGGGCTGCAAGAAATCCATTATTTCCTAGAAAGCTTAGGTTACTGATTAACTGAATGCCATAACCCGTAGCCCTAGCACGCACAAATTTAATGGTGCCAAATCCGGGATTAGTCTCGTAACCAGACGTAATTTCACTACCGCTCGCGTCTAAGTAAGCCACTTCTAAATTCGCATTAGTAAACCCAACAAGAGGAATATCATTCACCACCATTCCCGCAATATTATCTCTATCAAGGACGTAGCATACCGTCGCTAATCTAGCGGCCTTCCTCGTCGCCTCACTGACCATTTGCAGCGAAAATATATAGGCACCCAACGCTAAAATGAGAAAGAGCAGTAGAAAAATTAACGATGAGACTAAAGTGAACTCAATAATGGCCAGCCCTTTGATTCGTCTTTTAAGCCTTTTCATCACAATACCCTCATCACCGAAGTGACACTTAACGGAATAGAAAAACTTGTGGCGGATAAAGGAATAGACAGAAACAACGGCACATAGTCATATGTCACGCTGACTCGCACATAGCTGTCAATAGAGGGTGGTGTTACTGTTACATCCGATGTCGTCAATGTAGATAGTACTGCCGTCCCCACGCTGCTCTGACCGTAAACCACCACATTTTGAATCTCCAAAGTTGGTGCAATAGTGCCACCTTTGGTATCGTAAACCTCACTAACAGCATATCGTGCGCCATTTTGTACAGATTTAGAGATAACATTGTAGTGAATCAGAATATTGCCAAGCTCAATCACCAACCCCAAAAAAAACAGTAGCACAGGGGTAGCAATAACCATCTCTACAGCAGCAAAACCACGTTGATGTTTATTAGATAGTGTCATAATTACGACTCCCCGCTATCAGGATCCTTATACAAAACAATCCTGTAAGCCCCTTCGGTTGTCGACTGATTACTACTAGAGCCACCAGTAACACTGCAAGAATGTATAAACTCACCAAAAACGGCGGGTGTACCTGAGTTGTTCGTTGGTGCTTTTTGCAACAAGAAAAAGCAGCCAATTTTATTCACTGTAAAGTCGGTAGAGCCGCCACTTTTACCCGAGCAGTCCACCATAGGTATAGGTAAAATACGACGCCAAGCAACACCATTAGATGCGCACCCAGCACCGCCACTTGCTATACAGGCATTGGTATCTAACTTATATTGAGCGTAATCGTAGCTATCATCGAAAGTGATCTCTCCGTTATTGGCATCAATCGTTATTTCATTGGTAGGTTCTGTGGTCACATAATCTGAAGGGTAATCAGATGCCGATAATCCACCGCCATAATCACCAAAACGAGTATTTAAGCCATCGCCTGTTGGACCAACCGTGCCGCCAGGTTTGGTTGTTATATCTTCACCAATTTTAACTGGCTGATCATAACTACCACCTAAGCCTTCTTTGATTGTGTTACCACCAGAACCAAAGTCCAGCAGGTGATAATTACCATTACCCATTTCAGATAGGCTACTGTCTCCAACCTTCAAGGCGTGAACGGTTCCAACTTCATAACCGAACACATTGGTTATCTCTTCACCGGTTTCGTCATGATAACCATCTTCATTAACATCATTATCAGAAGTACCATCACCAATACACACTCCAATGGGTACAACATTATTATAAGCTAGGCCTGAACTCGGTCCTGCGACAGCACTTGCCGATACCACTTTTTCAAGGCCAAACAGTTGAATAAAGAATTCGTCCATTTCTAGTGCATCTACGCGAACACGCACATAAACATCATCATTTGCACCAAAAGTTGCGCTGCCAGTAAAGTCCTGTGGATCATTGGAATAATCAATACCTATAGAAGCGGTAGAGAAATCAATTTCTTGGTTCCCGGTTGAAGCCGCCATGGCATTAAGTGCCGTACCCACTTCTGCGTCTACAGCGTCTTTATCTTTACTATTGTCTAATATGGTTGCGGCAGCCAACGCTGCAGAGTCGACTGCATTTTGTAAGCGCGTTTTATTCACGACCATATGATTTATGTCTATAGCTAGCGCTGAGACAGCTAGAAAAACCAGCAAAGCAGCAGTAATCATCACCGCAACTAAGCCTTGTTGTTTTTTAGGGCTTTGTGATACTCGATACAACATATGAGTACCTCCAGATTTAGTTAAAATCTTCTAAGATCTGGCTACTACTTCCGGACAGATCATTTTCACCTCTGCCAACATATCTGTCGTAACCAGTCTGCATCCGCTCCCCTGTACCATCAGGTACTTCGAGTAAATTCTCTTGGGTCGCATTAGGGTTATACGTTTGCTCTGTTTTCACTAGTGCTACCGAATGCCCTAAACGAGCATCGTTCGCACAGCCAACCAATAACATTGCGAGAAAGATCATCATTATTTTAGTCATATCTATCCCCTTATAAATCATGGCCAAATGAGCCTTCGCTACCACCATCGGTCGGTGATATATCCTGTGAAGCTTGAGATTGTTCTGAATCAGATTCAGACGGTTCAGCGATGTAAGCGCTTCGGCCTAACAAGTAATATTCCAAATCATTAGGATCAACAAAGGCATCAGTTGGTAACGTTACTTTCGTTCGGTCAATAGGTTTAGCGAGTCGAGGAGTAACAAGAATAACGAGCTCTGTTTCACCAGATACATACTCTTGGCTATTGAAAAGCTGACCTAAAATCGGCACATCGCCAAAGCCTGGCATCTTGTTACTGATGTCCCTAACATTCTCACTCAACAACCCCGCAATACCGATGGTTTGACCGTCGGCTAACTCAAGCGTCGACGATGCACTTCTTCGGGTAATTGGAGGGATAAAGTAAGTCGCATTGGTGGTACCAGGATCAATCGTTAACGAGCTACTATTGGCAATCTCACTCACATCAACCGCTAAGTTTAGGTTGATTTTTTTGTCACTCAGTACCGTTGGGATGAACTTTAAACCCACACCATATTCTTTATATTCAATGGTAATACCATCTTCGTCAGGCACCGGAATGGGAAATTCTCCCCCCGCTAAAAACTCAGCCTTTGAACCGCTTAGCGCGGTTAAGTTCGGTTCAGCCAAGACTTTTGCCACACCATTTTGTTTTGCTACGTCCAATGCGAAAGTAAACAATGTATTGCTATCAATGAAAGAACCTAAAATGCCGTAATCGGTAGAGGTAGGAATATTGAAAATTGGGGTTGCACCTAACACTCCGGCAGGGACTGAAGACGCCCCCCAAGAAAAGTCAGACCCACTGGTTTGGAAGAAATGGAAGTTCGCATCAAACTTTCTTACCAAGCTTCTTTGAACCTCAGCAACCGTCACCTCTAACATGACCTGCTGAGCCCCTCCGATCGACATTAAATTAATAACACCTGTCGCTGCAGCTTGTTCACTTCCGCTTTCTTTTGATGCGTCAGCAGCCTGCCCTGACGAATAGGTTTCTGCGATTCGCATCGCCACATTCATTTGTTGTTGGTTGCTGACCTGACCGCTCAATAATAGACGGTTCTGCGCACTGTGCACTTCGATAGTTTCATCAGGAAGGAACTCATATAATTTAGCTTTAAGGCTATTAAGATCATGAGTAACCTCAATGTTAATAGACTCAATCAACCGACCTCGAGAATCCCAAGCCATTAGGTTTGTCGCACCTAATTTTTTACCAATTAAAAACACTTCATTTGATTTTAAAATTACAATATCTAAAACTTCAGGATCACCAAGAGAAACCTTCGCCGCTTTTCCCGACAGCACGACATGCGTAGATTTATGATGTGGAACCGTGACTGTTTTTCCCGTTTGTAACGCCGCAACACTGGCCGTCGAAATACAAATCAGGCTCAAAACACACGCAATTAATATTCTCATATTTCACCTCAATCCTTGACGCGCACATTAGATGTTTCTGTACCTTTGATAATGGTGACACTTGGTCTAGGCACATATCGACGAACCACTTTTTTCTCAACTTCATGTGGGTTTCTCAAAGTCAGCTGAATATCGCCTTTGCTTTTAGCCGTGAGAAGTTTCTCTGCCTCTTTCGGCGTCATCTCAAGTGTTACCGCTCGTACAATAATCGGACTGTTTTCTTTCGTTTTAGCCGTTTGGTCGACAGCCAAAACCTTAATGTCTTTTAATACTGTTTGAGTCGCTGCAGAATTTTTTCCGTAAGAAACGGTATTGAGAATATCAACCTTGTTACCCGGTAATAAGAAACCCGCCACACCAATAACATCATCAACACGTATCGTTACCGCACGTTTATTTTCAGGGATAAGAGCTGCAAGCGTTGACCCTTCTCCTGGTACAGTAAATCGTAACTTGTGAAGCACCTCTCCCGCATAGACAGTATTCGCAACAACCTTGCCAATAAGCTCTGCTTTACCCGAATAGTTATTTTCATTAATCCAATCAACTTCCATCAATCTGGTGGTTAAAAACTGCTCCTCGATAATAGTTCCGGCTTCAATTTCTTGTGATGCGACAACAACGGGGTGACGCTCGACCGTTTCAACTTCAACGGTTGGCTGAACTTGATCATCCATCCACTGCTTAGCAAAAAATACAGCCGCTAAGCCGAATACTACGGACAGTAAAAACAGTAGGAAAACTTGACTCTTATTCATTGTTCTCTTCCTCGTGTCCATCAGAGGTAAAATAAACTTCCCATGCCATGGAAAGAATATCGAATGTGATAACAGGTGGTAGCTGCTCAAACGAAAGAATATCTTTGCTTATACCAACGAGATCTTTCGGTAAACATGGGAAAAGTGGCACCTTAAGCAGCGTGTGCATTTGAGACAAACGCTCAAAAAATCCGTCTTGAAGCTCGACCTCTTTATCAGCAACGACGCTCATCCATAAAGCTTCATAATCTCGCTGATTAAGTGGCTTGAATTCAATCTTGTAACCTAAACGACGTAAAAAGGCAGGATCGCTTATTTTCTTGGGGTTTAGATTGGTAGAAAAGGCAAGGGTTAATACAAATGGCATCGTTATCTGCTGACCATTAGGCAGCGACAAATAGTCGAATGAGTACTCCATCGGTACAATCCAACGGTTAAGAAGCGCATCCACCGGCATGGGCTGACGACCAAGATCATCAATGACAAAAATCCCATTATTTGCCATCATTTGAACTGGTGCTAACCAAACTCGACTATTTTCTGAATGATTAACTTCAAGCATATCCATTGTCAGTTCACCCCCAACTTGGATATTTGGCCTTTCACAATTAAGCCAACGCTTGTCGTACTGATCTTTGAGGGAAATGCTTTGATCGCTGCCGTTACTATCCAACGGTTTATGATGTTGCGCCGAGAACACCTTGATAATGTTACCTAATGCATAGACTGCATAAGGAATAAATACAGAGGTGTGCAAAGCATTCACAATACGGCGCGCGACAAATGTTTTACCAGTACCAGCGTGCCCATATAACAACAAAGCACGTCCAGAATTGATTGCAGGCCCTAGCACTGAAATCATTTTATCGACACCATATACATCATCCAGTGCTGCTTCGACATGTGGCCGAGTCACTAGCTCTGCTCTCAGGTCTTGCTGCTTTACAACATCACTATATTGGGTAAGTGAAACAGGTGCGGGGCCTAAATAAGCATCACGTTTAAAGGCAAGATCAGCTTCTTCCAGCCCTTTCTCAGAAAGGGAGTAACGGACATGACTATGGGATACTGATGATAGAGAAAGATCTGAGGTAGGCTGAAATACCTCAATTAACGACTTCTTCCTTAAAACGGCCAGAGCACTTTCCACAATATGGGTGACAACACACATATAATTAGAGAGTTCTAATACATCCGACTTAGGGTAAGCAGACAAATGCTTGAGTACGAGGTTTTCAATAACGACTTCAGGAACACCCAACATATCAATAGATGTAGGAACGGCCGGGGCTGAAATTTGAGGCTTCAAAGTTGTTGGAGCAGTACGCCCTATAATATCCATATATTATTCCTCTCCACAAAGCTAACCAACAACAGGTTTAAGTAAAGTAGCTATACATCGCTAATCCCATGACAACAGAGGGTGCAAAAGGCATCGTCACCTTATTTGAATACCTAGCGTGCAAACTAGTACTTTCATTTGATACTGGTGCTACTCCACCAAGCACAATTAGCTTATTTTCAAAATAGCCTTTGATACTAAGACTGTTCGAGTTGGAAAAGTTATATAGCAAGTAGAAAGTCCCGATCACTCCAGCAGAAAGTAAGATAAAGTACGATGCATCAAGTAGTTGTCCCCACCCAAGATACATCCCTACAATACCTAATAGCTTCACATCTCCTGCAGACATAGCTCTTAAAAAATATAAGAGTAATCCAAAACAAAAAAACACCACGAATCCAACTAAGGACATTAAAAAAACATCAAAGGTGTAATTGCGGTCAAACATTGATAAAAAGTACACAAACAAAAACAGTATCAATATTTTGTTTGGTATACGATGTTTCTCAACATCGTATACCGAAACTGCAATTAGCAACGCCCAAAAAACTGAAGGCTCATTAATCATATATTCAATTCATACACTCGAAAAAATGCTCTGGATTTTGCTAAGTAAGGCTGTCGCCATCCCAGAAAAAACCAATCCTATAGCAATGACAAGTAACGCAGCAGCGATAATGTAGGCAACCGAAGTCAGCCCTCTTTGCTGTCTCACTCCTTTTCGATCATAAACCATTGACGATTGTATTAAGTTTAGCTGCCAGTGTAGTCCCTAAACCAGAAAATACGGTTGTTAAACCTAATACCAATAAAGCTGCACCGATTACATACTCGATTACAGTCAACCCTTCTTCATCTTTCATGAATTCTTTACAATTATTCAAAAACTTATCCATGAGAACCTCTCCTTGATTTACGTATCAGGCTTTGTTTACCTGTAAACTAAATCTAGAGGTGAGAGATATATTAGGTTAGGATTTTCTTGCCATTTACTTGCACTTTTTTGTGGTACTTCTAATCTAATTATTACGCATCTTAATTTATCTATTTTTAAACTCGAAGTTGAATATGAAATAGAGTTGGTATTTATATGAAAGTAGTCACACCTTTATTATCAGATAAAGACAGTGAATTTAACGCTGTTATTATCAATAAAATAAACCACTACTTCCCCATTGAAAATTATAAGCAAGATATATCTATAATCAGTAACTTAGATGTCAGACTGGTATTTTTTATCTTGAATAGACCGGATAAACTTCAACTACTTACAATGGCATTATCTATTTGTGAAAACTTGAACAAGCGAATAGTCATTATTTGCTCGGACCAGTTACCTAATATCGTTCGAAATCATAAGAATATATTTTTCATTATCGAAACAAACAGCAATCATCTGACCAGTACATTCGAAGAACTTAAGCGTAAAACACAGCATATCTTCGAACCTCACTTCGATCTCGACAGAGACATAAATAACAACAATCAACTGCCTACCAAATTGTTTACTTCTGAGGTTGTTAACTATGTTATGGATAACATAAACAAAGAAATCAGAGAAACGGAGATCGCCGAGAAGTGCCATTGTTCAACAACCTACTTTTCGAAAAAGTTTCATCTACACTTTGGGGTAAGCTTTAGAGACTTTGTTTGTGACAAAAGAGTTCTACTAGCTAAAAAGTTGATTGAGGCGGATACCGAGTCAAAAATTGCTGTAATTGCCTATCAATGTGGATACAAGGATGTGTCGTATTTTTCGAGAATTTTTAAGAAAAGGACTGGTGTAACCCCAGCAAGTTACAGGCGTGCCTGCACAGATAACAGAAAACGCTAATTTTACTCCCTAAAAGAAAAAATCATGGTACATTTAACATGATTTTAACAAAAATAACTTAGCGAAAAACATGGAGTTAGACAATGATTCAGCCTAACGAGTTTAGCCAAGAACAAGCAACAGCTCTCCCTACACCCAATGACATGATTTTAAAATGGGCAGAAGAACGCCCAAACGAAGTCTATTTGAAACAGATTATTAACCGCCAATTTGTCGAATTTACTTATAAAGAAGTAGCCGACAAAGCACTGAAACTGGCGTCAGCACTAGAAGGGCTCGGCGCCCAACCGGGCGATCGAGTCGCTCTCGTATCGAAAAACTGTGCAGAGTGGTTCATCTGCGACCTTGCCATGATGTTAGGAGATTTTGTCAGCGTCCCAATCTTTCCAACAGCTGGTGCAGATACCATCCAATACTGTATTGAGCACAGTGAAAGTAAAATAGTGATTGCAGGTAAGCTAGATGATCCTGCTGCTACCCAAAAGGTACTGGATGACAATCCGAGCTTAATCAGCATCTCTCTACCATACGATACGGCTGCCAAATGCCAACACACATTTGAACAGCTGATCGATACGCATGAACCATCCACCAAACGTCCTCAACATCACGACGACAAGTTAATGTCATTAGTGTATACATCAGGCACCTCTGGATTACCCAAAGGGGCAATGCTTACATACGGCGCCTTTACATGGTCAGTTCAAAGACTGATCGACCATATTGGTATCCAACCCGGCGATCGCCTGTTTTCTTACCTACCACTTGCTCATATTACAGAACGCGTTTACATCTTTGGTTCTTCAGTCATGGGTGGCGTGATCACGGCTTTCCCTGAATCTTTAGACACGTTTATTGATGATGTGAAAATGCATCGTCCTACTCTGTTTATTTCAGTTCCTCGCTTATGGACGCTGTTCCAGCAGCGAATCCAAGACAAATTGCCGCAGAAGAAACTGAACTTCTTACTTAAGATTCCGTTTATCAACAACATCATTAAGAAGAAGCTGGCTGACGGTTTAGGATTAGATCAAGCTCGTGTTCTTGGATGTGGCTCAGCTCCAGTATCACCCGCTCTACTGGCATGGTATGAGAGTGTTGGTTTGCACATTACCGAGGCATGGGGCATGACAGAGTCTTTCGCCTATAGCACGCTCAACTACCCATTCAGAGCCGATAAAATTGGTACGGTTGGTAATGCAGGTCCAGGGATCGAACTCAAAATAGCTGAAGATGAAGAGATTCTAGTTCGAGGCAAAGGCTTATTCTCTGGTTACTACAAAAATGATATTGCAACCCAAGAATCTTTTAACTCCGATGGTTGGCTTCATACCGGTGATATCGGTGATATCGATAGTGAAGGTTACCTAACGATTCGCGGGCGTAAGAAAGATACCTTTAAAACCGCTAAAGGTAAGTTCGTTGCTCCTGTGCCTATCGAAAATAAACTCTTTGAGTACAGCCGCGTAGAAATGATGTGTTTGATAGGTCTTGGTCTACCAGGCCCAATCCTACTGGTGGTACCGCATGACTTCCCCAACTTTGACCGAGCTCGTTATGAGAGAACGACAAAGCGCGTTATCGAGAAAATGAACGAGCAGCTCGGCTCACATGAGAAGATCAAGGGTGTACTGATGATTAAGGAACCATGGAGCATTGAGAATGGCGTGTTAACTCCTACTCTTAAGATCAAACGACATATACTTGAACAAAAGTACCACGAAGTCGGACATAACTGGCCGAAAGATAAATTGGTAGTTTGGGAAGAGTAACCAAAATAGAGAGGGAGCCATTAAGGCTCCTTTTTTGGCAGCAAAGTACGCTCAACCTTAGATTAGCCAGTCCCTCCCCTAACACTCCCACTCACTCCCAAAACGATTTTTTCAGTTCCTTATCAACTTGTTCCTGTGTAATCCCTACATCTCTCAACAAATACTCTGGTAGCTCAGACAGCTGCTTTCTGGTTCTACGATTTTGAAAGTACATGCCTAATTTAGAATAGAATTTCTTAATTGATAATGATGACAAAAATGAATGGTTGGTATTTGCGGTTGCTGTGATCGTATCCATAACCTTTCTCCTGTTGATCTCTCGCTTTGTTATGGTCAATAATTGACCAATAGAGCAACATCGACAAACGATAGATACTGGCATTCAGTTAAGGAAAACTAATGTGAGAGAGCGCACCCCACCTTTCCAAGGGATATACTATTTTTATACTGCGGCTGAAACAGGCAGTTTTAAGCTTGCAGCAGAAAACTATTTGTCACGGCTGCAGCAGTCAGCCAACAAATTCGCCAACTTGAAGAATGGTTAGGCGCAGACCTGTTTATTCGTCAGCACCGAAAAATAGTACTCACTCATGAAGGTGAAGTGCTTTACCTGCAAGCTAAGAAAGGCTTTGCTCATATTCAAGATGGAGTAAGACGAATAAACCAAGACCCCAACCCCACTCAATTGTCGATTTCGACCGTGCCCTCTTTTGCACAACATTGGTTAGTACCTAGAATTGGCGACTTCCGCGACCGTCATCCAGATTTATCGATGTTAATAGAACCGACCAACAAACTGGTTACCTTTGAAGACTCGGCTGTCGATGTCTGTGTTCGATATGGTCATGGTAACTACCCAAACATTGAATCACGTTGGTTGATGGACGAAGTGGTTTACCCTGTCTGCCATCCTATCTATCAAGACAAATATGGAATCTATGACATCAGCGATCTGCATAAAGCAGAGTTAATTGAAGACCGTTGGCCTGATATGGACTGGAATCTATGGTTAGACGTTGTTGGGGCGAAAGCAGGCCGTTCGTCACTGCAATTTGACGGCTCACATTTTGTTTTAGAGGGTGCATTATCCGTTCAGGGCGTAGCCTTGGTTAAGCACAGCTTGGTGTATCGCTATTTGCAGGAAAAGAAACTCGTCCGAATCGGTAATATCGCTCTGAAGCCTAAATACAATTATTTTTTATGTGCACCTCCAGGTTACTTCCATCGAGAAAAGATAAAACGATTCGAAGAATGGATGCAGGCTCAAGTTAAATTGTTTGGTGATACAGGTAGAGAAGAATTGTCGATTATCCACACCGATTACGAACTTAAATGGTCTGATAATTCATAAAGCGAAACTGGTATACTTAGCTCAAATAAATGGCGAGAACATCTCATGACACAAGAAAATAACCCACTTCACGGTATCACTCTTCAAAAGCTACTGACTGAATTGGTTGAACATTACGGTTGGGAAGAGTTGAGTTACATGGTCAACATCAACTGTTTCAAAAAAGACCCGAGTATTAAATCTAGCCTAAAGTTTTTGCGTAAAACCGACTGGGCTCGTACCAAAGTAGAGCAGATCTACATTGATTTAAAACGCTAGTCCCCTCTTCTTCCGCTCTATCTAAATCTGTCCCGTATCTATTAGGTGCGGGGTCACTTTATCTCACGCATCTCACGCATCTCACGCATCTCACGCATCTCACGCATCTCACGCAC
>NZ_JBGONY010000001.1:176337-192647 GCF_041439375.1 Vibrio crassostreae
GCATCTCACGCATCTCACGCATCTCACGCATCTCACGCATCTCACGCATCTCACGCAGTATGTTACAAGCAATAAAAAGCCCCGCAAGCTTTCACTTGCGGGGCTTTTTTAGCTAATTGAGAAAAAGGCTAATTACTTACCAGCTTCTTTTTCTGCTTTAACTTTTGCAATCACTTCGTCAGCAACGTTAGTTGGACATGGTGCGTATTGTGCGAATTCCATAGAGAATTGGCCACGACCAGAAGTGATAGTACGTAGATGACCGATGTAGCCGAACATCTCAGAAAGAGGTACGTCAGCTTTAATACGAACACCAGTAACGCCAGCTTGTTGATCTTTGATCATGCCACGACGACGGTTAAGGTCACCGATAACATCACCAACGTGATCGTCTGGAGTGAACACGTCAACGTTCATGATAGGCTCAAGAAGTTGCGCGCCAGCTTTAGGCATAGATTGACGGAATGCACCTTTCGCTGCGATTTCAAATGCGATAGCAGATGAATCGACTGCGTGGAAGCCACCATCGAACAGTTCAACTTCAACGTCTAGAGTTGGGAAGCCAGCTAGTACGCCGTTTTCCATCATAGATGCGAAGCCTTTCTCAACTGCAGGCCAGAATTCTTTAGGAACGTTACCGCCCACAACTACAGAGTTGAACTTGAAGCCAGAACCTGCTTCGCCTGGTTTGATACGGTAATCGATCTTACCGAATTGACCAGAACCACCAGATTGCTTCTTGTGCGTGTAGCTATCTTCAATTGCTTGAGTGATAGTTTCACGGTAAGCAACTTGAGGAGCACCTACAGTTAGGTCAACGCCGTATGTACGCTTAAGGATATCTACCTTGATGTCTAGGTGAAGCTCACCCATACCTTTCAGGATAGTTTCGCCAGTCTCTTCGTCAGTCTCAACTTGGAAAGATGGATCTTCTGCAACCATTTTACCGATCGCGATACCCATTTTCTCAGAACCGCCTTTATCTTTTGGAGATACAGCGATTGAGATTACTGGAGTTGGGAATACCATTGGCTCAAGCGTTACTTGGTGCTTAGGATCACATAGAGTGTGACCAGTTTGCACGTTCTTCATACCAACGATCGCAATGATGTCACCAGCTTGTGCGCTAGTTAGTTCGTTACGGTCATCAGCTTGCATCTCAACCATACGGCCAACACGTTCTGTCTTGCCAGTGAATGAGTTAAGAATCGTGTCACCTTTGTTCAGTTTACCAGAGTAAATACGAACGAAAGTTAGAGCACCGAAGCGGTCATCCATGATTTTGAATGCAAGCGCTTTGAAAGTTTCATCTGTAGAAACGATAGCGTGTTCGCCAGTTTCTTCGCCGTTCTCATCCATTAGAGGTTGAGGATCAACTTCAGTTGGTGCTGGTAGGTAATCTACTACAGCATCAAGGATAAGTTGCATACCTTTGTTCTTGAACGCAGAACCACAGAACGTAGGGAAGAATGCGATATCACGAGTACCTTTACGGATACAACGCTTGATGTCTTCGATAGAAGGCTCTTCACCTTCCATGTAAGCTTCCATTAGGTCATCGTCTTGCTCTACAGCAGTTTCGATTAGCTCTTCACGGTATTGCTCAACGTCATCAACCATGTCCGCAGGAACATCTGTGATTTCGTAGTTTTCAGGAAGACCAGTGTCATCCCAAACGTATGCTTTACGGCTTAGTAGGTCTACAACACCAACGAATTCGTCTTCACGACCAATTGGTAGAACCATAACTAGAGGAGTAGCACCTAGAACGTTTTTAACTTGGTCAACAACGTTGTAGAAATCTGCACCCATACGGTCTAGTTTGTTAACGAAGATCAGACGAGATACTTCTGATTCGTTAGCGTAGCGCCAGTTGGTTTCTGATTGAGGTTCAACACCACCAGAACCACAGAATACACCGATACCGCCATCAAGAACTTTAAGAGAACGGTATACTTCAACTGTGAAGTCAACGTGTCCAGGAGTATCGATAACGTTTAGACGGTGATCGTTCCAAAAACAGCTTACAGCTGCTGATTGGATAGTAATACCGCGCTCAGCTTCCTGTTCCATGAAGTCAGTCGTTGATTCGCCATCATGTACTTCACCAGTCTTGTGGATTTGACCAGTTAGCTTAAGGATACGCTCAGTGGTAGTTGTTTTACCCGCATCAACGTGCGCGAAAATACCAATGTTTCTGTATTTCGATAAATCTGCCATTGTCTTACTCTGTTAATAGGATATAAAATGCGCGCAGAGTATATCACAATCTGTGAAGACTGATAGCTTTGCATGCATTTGGGACTAAAAAACTTTGCCTTTTTCTAACATATAGAAAAAGGCAATCTATAGAAACAATCTAAGTGACTGTTAAGTTTAGTGCTAACCTAAAGCGTACATAGCGCTCAAGTTAGACTGAATTTCTGCTGTATAGAGTAGCTGAAGTGAGCTCAATTACAACTCATCAAAAGCATTAATTGCTTCCGATAATTTTTTCACACCGTGGATCTGCATTCCAGGAATGCCTCCTTTAGGCATGTTTGCTGCCGGTACGATCGCTTTCTTAAAGCCGTGTTTAAATGCCTCATTAAGGCGCTCTTGCCCACTCGGTACCGGTCGAATCTCACCCGCTAGGCCCACTTCGCCAAAAACCACTACATCTTTTGGTAATGCACGGTCTCTGAAACTTGAAAGTAGAGCCATCACCAACGCAAGATCAGCACTGGTTTCGGTTACTTTAACACCACCGACGACATTCACAAACACATCTTGATCAGCCATTTGTAAGCCGCCGTGTTTATGCAGCACCGCTAATAACAACGAAAGCCTGTTTTGTTCTAGGCCGACAGCGACACGACGCGGGTTAGCCAGCTGGGAATAGTCCACAAGTGCTTGGATTTCAACAAGCAGTGGACGAGTACCTTCCCACACAACCATAACCGAACTGCCCGAGGTTTCTTCTTCACCACGAGACAAGAAAATCGCTGATGGGTTGCTGACTTCTTTTAGTCCTTGGCCTGTCATAGCAAACACACCGAGTTCATTGACCGCACCAAAACGGTTTTTGTGGCTGCGCAATGTTCTAAAGCGGCTATCGGTTCCGCCATCCAATAGAACTGAGCAGTCAATTATGTGCTCAAGCACTTTTGGCCCGGCTAAGGTGCCGTCTTTAGTTACGTGTCCCACTAAGAACACAGCAACATTATTTTGTTTTGCGTAGCGCGTTAGTGCAGTTGCCGATTCACGAACCTGAGCGACACTGCCCGGTGAAGATTGAACATCCGCGACATGCATAACTTGGATTGAATCGATAACCATGATCTTTGGCTGTTCTTTTTCCGCAACCTGACAGATTTTATCAACGTTGGTTTCAGAGAGCATTTTTAAGTGCTCCTTTGGTAATCCAAGTCGAGAAGCGCGCATCGCAACCTGCTGCAACGATTCTTCACCTGTGACATAGAGTGTCGGTAATTGAGAAGAAAGCTGACACATGGTTTGCAACAACAAGGTTGATTTACCAGCCCCTGGGTTACCACCAATCAGGATTGCAGCGCCTGGTACAACACCGCCACCGAGTACGCGGTCGAGTTCTTTGAAGCCACTGCTAAAGCGTGGCACTTCTTGTAAGTCGATTTCCGACAACGTTTGAACTGATGACTCGGTTGCACCACCAGCATAACCACTCAATCGTTCATTACGCGCTACCTGAGGTGAAGCGGCTAACCTAACTTCTGTAATCGTGTTCCAAGCACCACATGCGTTGCACTGCCCCTGCCAGCGTGGAAAGTCAGCACCACAGTCATTACACACATAAGCTCGCTTTGCCTTAGCCATAAAACCTCAATAATTTACTCAGTTACACAATGATGTTGTCAATTTGTGACTTATTTGACCGTACGGGTGAAAATAAACGTTGCAGTCATACCACTTATACTTAAAGATCGATTTAAACTAGTCGATAACATAAATGCACCGTCCATTCTAACAAGAAAAGTATGCAGCAATCTGAAATTCTATCTGTAGCAGAGCGTCTTATCCCGGCCTACCACGCCGAAGATTTCGAATTCCTTCTTTCTCAAATGACAGAAGGCGAATCTCCGTCTCTAAAACTGCTGGTTAAAATGGAACTGAATCGTATCATGGCTCCGTGTACAAAGAGCATTGATTTACGTGGGCGCATTGATAATGAATGTCGTCAGTTCACGTTAGACGGCCGTAAGCACTGGCTCGATGATATCGCCTTAAACGCGTATCAACGTGGCACTAAAAAGTTTAAAGGTTACACAGAAGGCGCATGGGAGTTAGTAATGACTCCGCGAACTCAGCCAATGAGCGTAGTTAAAACATCTTCTCAAGGTAACCACGACATTACTAGCGCCAACAGTCCGTATGAAGCGGAAGCGATTAACCTAGGTTACGACTTAAAGCGCCAAGAGAACAGACTCAAGATTAGCTCGCAGGTTGAGATCACCACATCGAAAGGGCAAAGCCTACATGGTGTAACGGTTGATATCTCTCCGTCGGGTGCAAAGTTCAAGGTGCCGAGCACCTTTAGATATAACCTCGGCGAGATCATCAGCGTTAAGTTCACAGAGCTTATCGAAAAGTCCCAAGAAAATGATGTTAACCAAGCGGTTGAATTTCGTGTTTTGGGTATCGACGAATCCTATGAGAACAACGCGGTCAAATTTCTAAGAACCATCAAGGTAAGCGACAACAATGTTGTGGCTCGCTTACTCGATGAGTCTTTAAATAGCACCAGTAAAAAAACCAGCCATGAGAACCAAGATAGGATCATTCGAACTCGTACGCGAGGAATCGAACACACCTATCTAAAGCATACTTGTAACCTTCCGCTGTTCTTCAGCGGCAGTGAATTAAAGCTTGCCCTACTGACAGATAACAACCATCCGTTATGGCAATACTGGCACGACGAGCGAAATCAACAAGCGCTAGGCACCCTGTTCAACGAGCAACGTATGAACCTGCTGGCTAAGCCAGGAGTGAAGGGAACCAGTAACGTTATCTACTCTTTTACCCATGAACACCAAAACAAGACCTTATTCTATTCAATGATGCTACCTGAAGCCTCTCGTGAACAAAGACAACTGTTCTGGCACGTCGGTAGTAAACGTAAAAGTTGGAAAGCGTTCAAGTTCTCGGTTTTCGAACTTTCAGACACCGAGCGACAAGCATTAGCTAGGCACTCGGATACGCTGGCCCAAAGCTCAGCTCAACTGACGCATTGCGGAATCTTGCAAGAGATCGGCGATCACGAAAGTGCAGCTGACTATCTTCTGAGTGAAAAGCCACGTATTCCAAGCAGTGAATTAAACCGCTTCCGTCACCCACGTACTGTCGTCGGCAATATTCAAAGCATCTACTTTGACTCTCAGACCCGTCGTAAAGAGCCGAGATACCAATTTAAGTCACCGCTGCAGCTTACATCACAAGATGGCGCAGCGGCGAACGGACACACCTTAGATATATCTAAGCGTGGACTGAGCATTAACCTTGAACACCCAATGGTCCTCAAGGTTAATGATCCTGTATTGGTGAACTTTAATGAACTGCAGCTTTATGACAAGACCCTGCCACTGAGCACCGTGCCTTACCAGGTGATTCGAGTGAGCCCGAATGGCCGCAACGTGCAACTGGTTATTGCCGAGAACGCCAAGACGATGCGTACCATCGCTTTCCTTAATGGACTTATCGATCAGAATCAAAGCAAGCTGATTAAGAAGCAAGAGATACTGCCAACACATTCGCTGCTCGAATCTCTGCACAACATTTTGTTAAGCAAGATGGTCAGCAACCCAATATTCATTGATAAGCCAGGTTCAACGCTGCGCTGTAAGATCATTGGTGTGAATTTTCCATTAAATAAGCATCTAACGTTACTTGCTAAGCTTGGCCATAATCAAAAGTTCTCACTCGAGCCGATTTTCAAAGGGCACTCTAATTCACTGTTAGCTGAGCCACTGAAAAGAATTGAAGGTGCAGAGCCGAAACACCATGACGTATACATTGCCGCGGTAAAGTTTGGCGACAAGATCCAATCGGTACACACCAAGTTGGTCAAAGACTTCGCCTCAGCAAAGGAACGCATCTTATTCATTAAGAAAGCGCAGCATTTAGGTGACGTGTATGTATTACGAGTCACGACTGCACCTATCTTTAATCCGTTGACGAGTTTATTCCAGTCGGATTTAGAAGAGCTTTCACGCATCAGTATGCATCAAGCTAAGAAGCTAGAGAATGAAGTTACTGCATTTATCGGTTATGGCGAGATAGAAGATATTACTGATGAAGTGTTGATTCGATTGGAGCTGACTCGTTAGGTCAGAATCAATTTGCTGGGTTTGAAAATAGAAAAAGCAGGCTCATCACCTGCTTTTTTTCTGAGTCACTATTGCCAATAAGATACATAGCCAATAGCACTTAGATAGGCCCCCTAAGGTTTCGCTTGCCAACTGATCTTCTGCTGCTTAGCCAATACACCCGACAAGATGCACAGCACCCCGCCTAAACCTGCATAACGCACAGCGGTTTGAGCTTGTTGCTCTACTTTCGGTTTCGCGTGATAGGCAATACCTAAACCTGCAGAACCCATCATAACCAAGTCATTAGCACCATCACCAACGGCAACGGTATTGTGCAGTTCCAATTCGTATTCTTCAGCTAACTCTACCAAGATATCCGCTTTGGTCTGCGCCGAAACAACATCTCCTAAGACTTCACCCGTCAACTTACCATTGACAATCTCAAGCGTGTTTGACTGAGCATGGTCAAGACCAAGGGTATCTTTCAGGTAATCAGAGAAGTAAGTAAAACCGCCTGATGCAATCGCTGTTTTCCAGCCAAGTTTATTCAGAGTATTCACCAGCCCGACCAAATCTGGCATGAATGGCAATGACTGACGCACTTGCTCTAATATCGACTCATCCGCACCTTTGAGTGCTCCTACTCGTTGGCGTAGGCTCTGTTCAAAATCGAGCTCGCCTTGCATTGCTCGTTCTGTGATTTCAGAGACTAACTCTCCCACTCCAGCTAGCTTGGCAATCTCATCGATGCATTCAATTTGAATCGCTGTAGAATCCATATCCATTACGATCAAACCTGGCTTAGATAAGTCTGGGACCTCGCTAAGGCAAGCATAATCAAGCTTTAACGCTTGGAGGATTTCTTCGTGTGCTGGTGTTAGATTGCCTGACATCAGAGCCACTTCATAATGCCCAACCTTCCACGTATCGAGGATGGTGTTGTAAGTGCCAGTGAAGAAGTCGATGTCATCGAATGATTGTGGAGATAGATACTCACCGAACACAATCCAATTGGCTTTGGATTTAGCGAGTTGAGAAGCGAAACGAGTCTCAGGGAGTCGAGTTAATAATGTGGTATGCCTTTTTATCGGCAGATATTTCTGAGCGTCCATGTGTATGATTCCTAATTAACTATGCTAAACGTTAACCTATTGCAATTTGAAAACGCAAGTCTCAATATGTCTTAATCATAACATTTGTTTATTTCAGGCTTCGTGAAACATGAATGAATCATTGTTCTCAATACGTAACGCTTTACGAATGCTAGCCCTCATTTTGCTGGCTACCATGTTCGTTGTAACGATTAAAAATACGGTCGTGATCAGTAAAGGTAACGAGAAGATCCAAGCGAAACAGTTGGAAACTCTTACCAAGCTGCTTATCTCTCAGGCATCACTTTCAGCCAGCAAGATGATCACGCAACAAGACCAAGAGCGATTGCTTGATCTTACTAATCAGCTATCTCAAGACCGACTGGTGTTTGATACCACCATCTATGATGCAGAGGGTATTCGACTGGCTTCGAGCGAAAAAGCTCTCTCCGTACGCGAGGTTCTTGGCTTAGATACGCCACTTTCAACAGCAAGTATCGGTAGACAACAATTAGTTGAACCTATTTATTCACCAGAGAAGACGATCATCGGCTTTATTCGAGTGACCTTCGAAACGGGTAAGATGACTGCAATTTCTGATCACCATTATCGCAAAAGTGATCGCTACATGATCGGTATGGTGCTGATGGGTTTTGTAAGTGGTGTGCTGTTTGTCATGCTCATTCGTAGAAGGAAGACTAAAACTGGTGAGAATTTGCTGCTCAAAAATGCTAGCTCATAGACATCTCGATTCAGCAGAAAAAGGACTCCGTATAGCAAGCTGCTAGCAATGTGAGAAATTCGACGGAGTTCTCGGTTGAGTTAACAACAGCCAATGACGTTAGTGCTAAATACAATAAAAAGCCCCGAAGCTCAGGCAGCAACGGGGCTTTTTGTTATCTGTTAACTTACCAAGCTAAGACAAATAAATATTATTCTTGGTCACCAAGCAACACTGAGTCTAATGCGATAACCATCATGTCGTTGAAAGTCGTTTGACGTTCATCTGATGTGGTTTGCTCACCGGTCTTGATGTGATCAGAAACAGTACAAATCGTTAGAGCTTTGGCGCCATATTCAGCACATACACCATAGATGCCTGCAGCTTCCATCTCTACGCCAACAATGCCGTATTTGTCCATTACTTCGAACATCTCTGGATCTGGCGTGTAGAACAACTCAGCCGAGAACAGGTTACCGACTTTTACGCCAACACCGCGAGCTTTGGCTGCATCTTCTGCCGCGCGCACCATCTTGTAATCCGCAATAGCTGCAAAGTCATGACCTTTAAAGCGAATACGGTTCACTTTAGAGTCAGTACATGCGCCCATGCCGATCACCACATCACGCACTTTGATATCTTCGCTCACTGCACCACAACTGCCGACACGAATGATCTTCTTCACACCAAAGTCTTTGATCAGCTCAGTCGCGTAAATAGAACAAGATGGGATACCCATACCATGTCCCATTACGGAAACCTTACGACCTTTGTAAGTACCGGTGTAACCAAACATGTTGCGAACGTCGCACACTTGAACCACTTCTTCTAGGAAGGTTTCAGCAATGTATTTAGCACGTAGCGGGTCGCCTGGCATTAAAACTACGTCAGCGAAATCACCCATTTCAGCATTAATATGTGGAGTAGCCATTGAAAATATCCTTAATCTCAAAACAAAAAAAGAAGAGAGAGGTTTCCCTCTCTCTTCGTTAACTATTATAGAAAGCTTGTACCGTGTCCCATTGGCGATGTGCCAAAGTATGACGCTAAGCTTTGACCGATATCAGCGAAAGTATCGCGACGGCCTAAAGAACCTGCTGGAACCTTTTGACCGTAAACAATTACAGGGATGTGTTCACGAGTATGGTCAGTACCTGGCCATGTCGGATCACAGCCGTGGTCAGCCGTTAAGATAAGTACATCGTCTTCTTTCATCATCTCGATGATTTCATTGATACGACCATCGAAGTACTCAAGTGCCGCTGCGTAACCCGCAACATCACGGCGGTGGCCGTAAGCTGAGTCGAAATCAACGAAGTTAGTGAACACGATAGTGTTGTCGCCCGCTTCATTGATCGCTTCTTTGGTTGCTTCAAATAGCGCAGGGATACCTGTTGCTTTGGTTTTCTGAGTGATACCACAACCCGCGTAGATATCAGAGATCTTACCAATTGAGTGAACGTTACCGCCCTTCTCATCAACCAACTTCTGAAGAATGGTGGCTGCAGGTGGCTCAACAGAAAGGTCACGACGGTTACCAGTGCGCTCAAATTGACCTTTACCTGGGCCAATGAACGGACGAGCGATAACACGACCAATGTTGTAGTCTTCGAGCTCTTCACGAGCAATCTGACAAAGGTCTAATAGGTTTTGTAGGCCGAATGTCTCTTCATGACAAGCAATCTGGAAAACAGAGTCTGCAGAAGTGTAGAAGATAGGCAAGCCAGTCTTCATGTGCTCTTCACCTAGGTTATCTAGGATTTCAGTGCCTGATGAGTGGCAGTTACCCAAGAAACCAGACAAACCTGCACGCTCAAGGATGCGGTCAGTCAGCTCTTTTGGAAAGCTGCTCTCTTTGTCGGTGAAATAGCCCCAGTCAAACAATACTGGTACACCAGCGATTTCCCAGTGACCTGATGGCGTATCTTTACCAGAAGACAGTTCAGCAGCGTGACCGTAAGCGCCGATGATTTCAGCGTCTGCATCCATACCAGGAGCAAAACGACCTGTAGACTCTTTATGAGCCATTGCTAAGCCTAGCTTAGACAGGTTTGGTAGCGTCAGAGGACCTTTACGATCTGCATTGTCGGCAAGACCTTGGTCACAATGATCTGCGATGTGACCCATAGTGTCAGAACCTACATCACCGAATTTATCTGCATCCGCTGTTTCACCGATACCGAATGAATCTAAAACTAAAATAAATGCTCTTTTCATTTTCTTCACCAACTTATTGCTCTTTGCACCAGAACTCTGTTTATCGGCATACACGAGGTATGCCGATACCTGTTATTTACACGTATTCAGAACGAATCTGACGGTAAACGTCTGGCGTTGCTGTATATTCTCCGCCCACAGTGATTGCATTTTGTAATGCTGTTGCAGCTTCTTGCCACTGTTGTTCGTTGCGAGCATGAATCATTGCTAATGGTTTATCTTCACTTGCTACTTCGCCAAGACGAATGAAGTGATCAAAACCGACTGCGTAATCAATGCTGTCAGTTGCTACGCGACGACCGCCGCCCATACCAACCACAGCCATACCAATTGCACGAGTATCCATTGCTGATACCACACCGCTTTCTAGCGCGTACACTGGTTTAATAATTTCTGCTTTTTCTAGGTAGTTATCGTAGTTCGTTACGAAATCAGCTGGACCGCCAAGGCCCGCTACCATCTTACCGAAGCACTCTGCTGCTTTACCGTTATCCAGTACTGTCATCAGTTTTTCGCGCGCTTCGTCTGAATCTTTTGCAAGGTTACCCAACACCAGCATTTCAGCACACGATGCCATCGTAATTTCTAGCAAACGTGGGTTACGGTATTCACCCGTTAAGAATTGAACCGCTTCACGAACCTCTACTGCGTTACCCGCTGAAGAAGCTAGAACTTGGTTCATGTCCGTTAGGATTGCTGTTGTTTTAGTACCTGCACCATTTGCTACTGCAACGATAGATTTCGCTAGCTCTTCTGACGCTTCGTAAGTCGGCATGAATGCGCCTGAACCTACTTTTACATCCATCACTAGAGAATCAAGGCCAGCAGCCAGTTTCTTAGATAGGATTGAAGCCGTAATTAGCGAGATGTTATCTACGGTTGCTGTGATATCACGAGTCGCGTAAACACGCTTGTCAGCAGGCGCTAGATCGCCTGTTTGACCGATGATAGCCACACCAGCATCTTTCGTTACTTCACCGAACACTTCGTTGGTTGGTGTAATGTTGTAACCCGGGATAGATTCTAGCTTGTCTAGCGTACCGCCAGTGTGGCCTAAACCACGACCAGAGATCATTGGAACGAAACCACCACATGCTGCCACCATAGGGCCAAGCATCAGAGAAGTTACGTCACCAACACCACCAGTAGAGTGTTTATCAACGATTGGGCCATCAAAGTTCATGTGGCTCCAGTCAATCACCATACCTGAATCACGCATTGCACAAGTTAGTGCGATACGTTCTGGCATTGTCATTTCATTAAAAAAGATAGCCATTGCAAATGCTGCAATTTGGCCTTCAGAAACCGTGTTCTTAGCTACGCCTTGAATGAAGAAGTTAATTTCTTCTGTGGTCAGTACTTCGTTATCACGTTTTCTGCGAATAATTTCTTGAGGTAGATACATTAGTGCCTCCCAAACTCTAGTGAGTATGGTTTGTAGGGAAAGAGGTAATATGGAGTGACTTAACGTCACTCCATCAAACAGACTTAATTTTTTATACCCGAATGGGTAAATTAGTATGCTGCTGGATCAGCAGTTTGGTCTGTTACTTCTAATGTATTAAGAAGGTTAGTTAGTAAGCTTGAAGCACCAAAACGGTAGTGCATGTTGTCTGCCCACTCAGCGCCTAGAAGCTCATCAGCCATTGCTAGGTATAGTGCTGCATCTTCAGCAGTACGTACGCCACCAGCAGGTTTGAAACCAACTGTTTTAGCAACGCCCATGTCACGGATAACTTCAAGCATCATGCGCGCGTATTCTGGAGTCGCGTTTACTGGCACTTTACCTGTTGAAGTTTTGATGAAGTCTGCACCTGCTTCGATACAGATTTGAGAAGCTTTCTTGATCAGAGCTTCTTCTTTCAGTTCACCTGTTTCGATGATCACTTTAAGCGTGATGTCACCACAAGCTGCTTTACACTGTTTAACTAGCTCAAAGCCAACTTCTTCGTTGCCAGCAATAAGAGCACGGTATGGGAATACTACGTCAACTTCGTCTGCGCCGTACGCTACCGCTGCTTTTGTTTCTGCAACAGCAATTTCGATGTCGTCATTACCATGAGGGAAGTTAGTTACAGTCGCAACGCGTACTTCTGGAGTACCTTGCTCACGCAACGCTTTCTTAGCTGCTGGGATAAAGCGAGGGTAAATACAGATTGCAGCTGTGTTGCCTACTGCAGTCTTCGCGTCATGACAAAGCGCCACTACTTTCTCAGTAGTATCGTCATCATTTAGCGTAGTTAGGTCCATAAGTTTAAGTGCACGTAGAGCTGCTGCTTTTAAATCGCTCATTTCTATCTCCGATCAATATATTCAAATAGTTAACTGCTTCGCCATCCATCCAGTATAGATGGATATTTTAGTAATGCTCAGTAGTCACAAATGAACGGACTTGGTTCCTTGAAGACTTGATAACTTTCGCTACCAATTGCAATCCTTGTCACCGCACAGTACCAGTTTGGTCTATGGCACAACAAATCAGTCATGTTGTGTCTAACATCTATAGCGTATCGCTAATTTTGGCTTAATCCCAGAAGAATAACGTTCGAGTTGATTTCGAGGTTACTTTCTTGCCAACAGAGACATCCTATCCCTTTAGCTTATACATTATAGGTATCCATCAATAAATTGTAGTGCTCCTTAGAACGCAAACGGTTTGTATCTCAAAAAAACATTCTAGACCCATTATTGAATCCCAGCATCGCTCGTGCTCATACTAAAAATCACTAGGCCTAAAAACAAAAAAGCCCCGCAGCAATTTCTTGCTACGGGGCGATATTATTATGGCGTCTATATATCTAAATCTACTTGATTAGAAAGATAGGAAGAAGCCAGCAATTGTTGCTGCCATCAGGTTAGATAGAGTACCAGCAATAACCGCTTTAACACCCATACGAGCGATGTCGTGACGACGAGCTGGTGCAATACCACCTAGACCACCAAGAAGAATCGCAATTGAAGAAAGGTTTGCGAAACCACATAGTGCGAATGCGATGATAGCTTGAGTCTTCTCAGACATCACTTGACCAGTTGCTGCAACAACTTGAGCATTTTCACCAACGTATGGTACGAAGTTTAGGTATGCAACGAATTCGTTAACAACTGTCTTCTGACCAATGAAAGAACCAGCGATAGTTGCTTCTTCCCATGGAACACCAATGATGAATGCTAGCGGTGCGAAGATCCAACCTAGAAGAAGTTCTAGAGTTAGGTTTTCCATACCGAACCAACCACCGATGCCACCTAGGATACCGTTGATTAGAGCAATTAGACCGATGAATGCTAGTAGCATTGCACCAACGTTAAGAGCTAGTTGTAGACCAACTGATGCGCCACCTGCTGCTGCGTCGATAACGTTAGCTGGTTTGTCATCGCCACCGTCCATTTCGTCAGCGATGTTGTCGTCTGGCGTATCTGTTTCAGGCTTGATGATTTTAGCGAATAGTAGACCACCCGGTGCTGCCATGAATGACGCCGCAACTAGGTACTCAAGAGGTACACCCATAGATGCGTAACCTGCTAGTACACCACCAGCTACAGAAGCCAAACCACCACACATTACTGCGAATAGTTCAGAGTTAGTCATTTTAGGAACAAAAGGACGAACAACTAGAGGTGCTTCTGTTTGACCAACGAAAATGTTTGCTGCTGCAGACATAGACTCGGCGCGAGAAGTACCTAGAGCTTTCTGAAGACCACCACCAAGAACTTTGATTACAATTTGCATTACACCAATGTAGTAAAGTACAGAGATAAGTGCAGAGAAGAAAATCAGAGTTGGTAGTACTTGGAAAGCAAAGATGAAACCGATACCGTCAACTGAGAAGTTAACTAGGCTGCCGAATAGGAAACCAGTACCGTCTTTACCGTAGTCGATCACGTTTGCTACACCAGCAGAGAAACCTGCAAGTAGATCACGACCCCAAGGGATGTAAAGTACGAATGCACCAAGTGCGAATTGGATAGCGAAAGCGCCACCCACTGTTCTTAGATTAATAGCTTTGCGGTTGTCAGATAGTAGTACTGCGATTGCGATCAGTGCAACCATTCCGACTAGGCTCATAAACAGGCTCATAGTTTATGACTTCCTTATTAGTTATTTATTGGCGTGTTACAAAATGGGGCTATAAAGCGGAGGCAATTATACTCATGCGACCACTAATAAAGTAATGCCGTCCTCACACTTTCGTACAAGATTCATGTACCATTCACACGCAAATGTGAGCCAAATCACAAGCCCAGTGCAATTTACGCAAACGATAAACAAAAACCTTCGATTTTATTCACATATACCGAATGCACGATGGCTATTTTGCCAAACTTGCGTTGCAATCGATTGCTTTGGCTCTTTTCTAAGCAAAAAAAGTTCATTTAAGATCGTAACTAAATATTTGGAATGATTAACATTTCCTTGATTTCCAGACATGGGCATGTCCGGAGCATCCGTTTCCAATACCAAGCATTCAAGGGGCAATTTTGCGATAGTTGTGCGTGTTTTTTGCGCTCTTGGGTAAGTTATCGTTCCACCGACGCCAATATAGAAACCTAGCTTGATCCAAGCCAAAGCCTGCTGTTCACTTCCCGAAAAGCCGTGAATCACACCACCTAAGGTGAACTTGTGCTGCTTTATTAGCTCAATAAGTCGGTTGTATGACTTCCTCTCATGGATGATTAAAGGCAGGTCAAACGCCTTGGCAAGTTCCATTTGCTGGATGAAAAAGCGCTCTTGTTTCTCCTGTTCCACATCCACAAAAAAGTCCAACCCACACTCACCAATGGCCACACACTGACGTGTTTTTGATGCGAGTAGTTGGTGAAGTTCTTCAAATTGCATCTCATCCGCTTGCTCTAAAAAGTAAGGATGAAAGCCTAATGCGTAGTAAACATTGGGGTGAGATTGCGCAATTTTCTCAAGCTTATGCCAGTTATTTTGACCGATAGAAGGGATGAGTAACTTCTCAACTTGAGCCTGTTTTGCCTCTTTGATATATCCCTCAATGCTCAGCTCATGGGTAAAACCTTGCTCAAACGCCTCAAAGTCTGCGTGGCAATGTGTATCAAATAGCGGAAAATCACTTGTTTGCTGTGTCATCTTTCCCACTCTCAGCTTGCTGCCCTTGAGGATCTCGACGATAAGGAACACAACTGCGCTTGTTTTCAGGCGTTAGCCCAAGCTCTTCACACCACTTATCGTATTTCCTAATCCAAGCTTTTATCCAACCGAACATATTTACCTCGCGCCTTCTATCAATACTTATGAAAAGCCAACACATAAAGTAGAGAACTCAAACTACACATACAAATCATTTAAAAGCCTAATGATTAGCCAAAATATCATAAAAGCATAAATCCAATTTATACATTAACACTAGCTGGCTATATTGTTGAAAACCTCACCACCGAGAATAATAAACGCACTTGCCAAGGAGGCATTGATAGCAAGACGCTCCATTCAATAACGAGATCCTACTTTATGAAAGCATCACTCTTAGCCATATCAATTTCTAGCGTATTAGCAGCACCTGCTTTTGCTTCTGCACCTCAAGTTGACGTAGAGCTAGCAAACCAACAAACACTTCAACTTATTGACGGGCAGATGAACGCTATCGATGCTTCTGTTCAGTATAAGTTAAACGAACAATACGCGAATGCAACTCCGGGCACGACAGCCACAATCGATGACGTCACTTACGAAAAACAATCTAACGGTACTTGGGCTGCAGTTGGTGCCGCTTCTGCTGCATTGGTTGCAGGGCTTTTGAGCACGTCGTCTAGTTCCAATAGCGACAATGATGTGGATTATCTCCCACAACACCCAGACGTTGATGTTGACGCTACACCACGTTGGTCTCCAGATTTCGGTGAAGACCGTCCTGAAATGGAAGAGCGTGACCTTACAATTAAGATCATTAACGGCGAAATCCACGTTATCGACGAAAACACCAGTGAGTGGGTAGG
>NZ_JBGONY010000001.1:192742-286935 GCF_041439375.1 Vibrio crassostreae
CCAGATATGGACTTTGATGATACACCTCGTTGGTCTCCAGATTTCGGTGAAGACCGCCCCGAGATGGAAGAGCGTGACCTGACAGTTAAGATCATTAACGGCGAAATCCACATTATCGACGAAAACACCAGCGAGTGGGTAGGTACTGTCCAACGCAAAGATGGCGAGCTCGTATTTATTGGCAACGGAGACTTTGAAAAAACACTACTTCGTGTGGAAGGCGATGTTACTTCTGACCAATTCTCTTTAGTCAAAGGCAACGGTCAATGGGTTGCGACTGTTTCAAAAATAGATGACGGTGTACGTATTCAAACAAAGAATCACGATCATGTGTTTGATGGTTCAAACATCGACCGTAGCAAGCTTCAATCTATCGACCCAACTAAACTACAGAAAGCTAAATCCGCTATTCAACAACGTTTACGCGGCTAAAATTCAACCTGAGTTGAACCCGCTCACCCGATAATAGTGAACGCTATTATCGGGTGTTTTTACTCACTAGCTAAGGAAAGCGATTCGGAATTTGAATATGAAACGCCTTCTATTAATACTTGCTTCCACCTTCCCTTTTCATTCATCAGCAAATGACACTCTGGTTGAATCTATTGAGCGTTTTACGGATATTTTTTCCGTCAGCTTATCTCAAAACCCAGACAACGAAAAAACGGTTGCCACTCTTGATATCAACTATCAAATCAATGATAAATTGCGTGTTTTTGGAGAGGTTGATACTCAAGACTATTGGCAAGCAGGGTTGGGATATTCATTCTGGCAAGGGGACACGTACTACACTGAAAACACCGTAAAAGTCAGCGAACATGAGATCACAACAGGCATTTTTGTTGCTAAGTTGATTCATAAAAATTGGACACTGCTTGGCGATATCAACTACAACTATATGGACAGAGATTTCGATGCTTGTCTTCCAAACTTATGCATGGAATATAGAGCCTCTGACACATTCGATTATAGTGCAGGCGCTCTGTGGAGCCCGATTCAATATGCTGACTTTCTTTACAAATTCAACCAAGAAATCGGATTCAAAAAAGATACCCAAGACTTTTATATTAAAGATGATACTACTACGAGATCTAGACATATCAGAAATGAAACTAGGACCAACATTCATTATCACGAAGTAGCTGTATTCTTTAACTTGAAGTACGTAAAACCGTCCGTTACCTACACCATATACCCTGAAAACAAAAACTATGTGGAATTCGGTTTAGCCTTCGATTTCTAGCTATTTAATAACTGTTTAAGCTTCTCTCGCAACTCTTGATGTTGCCCATTAGTTTGATACTTCTTGTGATAGAAAAATTCAAACTCCACAGGACGCATTGAGAATGGAGGCTCATGAATCCGTAAGCCAATGGTTTTTGCTAATTGGATCATGCTAACCGGAACCGCAGCAATGTAGTCAGTCCCTTTTACCGCCAATATCAAGTTAGTGATGTTTCTTACTTCAATAGCAACATCACGTGTGAAGCTCTTTTCGGAAAGAAAGTCGACTATTTGAGTATCTTTGCGAAGTAACTTCAAGGTTACATGACGAGCTGCAAGAAATTCATCCATCGAAATCTGCTCACTAAATTTACTGACCTCGGGATCGCTCATCAATAACAGTCTATCGGTTGTCGCAAATTCAGAAGCTAAGCTCGTTTGTTTTGGTAAACCAGTATCGACTACTAAATCTACTCGGTTGAGTCGGATATCCTCGACAACGTTATCAACAGAGATTGGTGATTCAACCAGCTGAACACCATTGAGCATGGGCATTTTGTGGAGCAGATTCGCTGGCATATAAACAGTAAAATCACGCTTTCTTGATACTGCACCTTCCATCAGCTCTAAAGCATCAGATAATTGACCTGCCAATTTGTGAGCCATTGACGTTGGTTCTATTGAACGCCCTACTCTTACGAACAACGCATAGCCTACCACCGCTTCAAACCTCTTGATTGCAGCACTGACCGCAGGTTGAGTTAGCTCTAACGATTCAGCCGCTTTGGTTATCGATCTTTGTTGATATACAGAGAGGAATGGCTTTACTAAATTGAGATCAAACACGCTTTACTCCATCAAAACGGTGTACTCTTAGTGTAACAAAAAAGCCGAATGCTAGAAGCAATTCGGCTTTAATATTATCCAACAGTGTTATGTAGAACTGTCGCTATTAGTGCTCGCGCGTCGCTCGGAATTGAACTTCAGGGAAACGTTCAGAAGCTAGGTTCAAGTTCACCATAGTTGGTGCGATGTAAGACAGGTTATCACCGCCATCTAGCGCTAGGTTAGATTGGTTCTTACGTTTGAATTCTTCAAGTTTCTTAGCGTCATCACATTCAACCCAACGAGCTGTTGCAACGTTAACACCTTCGTAGATAGCTTCTACGTTGTATTCCGCTTTCAAGCGCGCTACAACCACGTCGAACTGAAGTACACCAACCGCACCAACGATCAGATCGTTGTTCTGCATAGGACGGAATACTTGTACTGCGCCCTCTTCTGAAAGCTGAACTAAGCCTTTTAGAAGTTGCTTCTGCTTAAGTGGATCGCGTAGGCGAATACGACGGAATAGCTCAGGTGCGAAGTTAGGAATACCAGCGAACTTAAGGCTCTCACCTTGAGTAAAGGTATCGCCAATCTGGATTGTGCCATGGTTATGCAGACCAATAATGTCACCAGCGTATGCTTTTTCAGCACGCGCACGGTCGCCCGCCATGAAGGTTACCGCATCCGAAATACTTACGTTCTTACCAGTACGAACATGGTTCATCTTCATGCCTTGGTCGTAAGTACCTGATACGATACGCATGAATGCGATACGGTCACGGTGTTTTGGATCCATGTTTGCTTGGATCTTAAACACGAAACCAGAGAATTTCTCTTCTGTCGCTTCTACATCACGCTCATTCGCTTGGCGCGTTTGAGGTGCAGGAGCCCACTTCGTTAGACCATCAAGCATGTGGTCCACACCAAAGTTACCCAATGCAGTACCGAAGTAAACCGGCGTTAGCTCACCAGCAAGGAACAGTTCGTGATCAAACTCCGGACAAGCACCAATAACAAGCTCTAGTTCTTCACGTACGCTTTCCGCAAGATCAGCACCTACCGCTTCATCTAGCTCAGGGTTGTCCAAACCTTTAATGATGCGAACTTCTTGAATCTCATGACCGTGGCCAGATTCGTACAAGATCGTTTCGTCACGGTGAATATGGTAAACACCTTTAAACTCTTTACCACAACCGATTGGCCATGAGATTGGAGCACAGGCCATACCTAGCTCGCTTTCCACTTCATCAAGCACTTCCATCGGGTCACGAACATCACGGTCAAGTTTGTTCATAAACGTTACGATTGGAGTATCACGAAGACGTGTTACTTCCATCAGCTTACGAGTACGGTCTTCGACACCTTTAGCAGCATCGATAACCATCAAACAAGAATCAACCGCTGTTAGCGTACGGTACGTATCTTCCGAGAAATCTTCGTGTCCTGGAGTATCGAGTAGGTTTACTAGGCAATCATTGTATGGGAATTGCATTACCGACGTAGTTACCGAGATACCACGTTCTTTTTCCATCTCCATCCAGTCAGATTTAGCGTGCTGGTTAGAGCCACGGCCTTTTACGGTACCCGCTTTTTGAATCGCGTTTCCGAATAAAAGAACTTTTTCAGTAATCGTGGTTTTACCCGCATCCGGGTGAGAGATAATCGCAAACGTTCTACGTTTGCTCACTTCTTGTTGGAAAGACATAGTCGCCCTTTGCTGATCTAAAGCGTAAAAAGGGCAAGTAGATAATACTTGCCCTTGAATTCTGTGTGCGGATTATACAGAAAGCGTATCACTTTCTAAAGGGTCAGTTTACACCCTATTTTTCGCGTACCCTCTGCTTAGCTAAAAGCTACAGTATGACTAGCTAAAAGACATAAAAAGATAGCTCATAATGATGGCGTCTTCGTTGCCTTGCTTAGTTGGATAATAGTTACGACGGCGATCAACTTCATTGAAGCCGGCCTTTTCATAAAGATTAAACGCATTCACATTACTTTCGCGAACTTCTAGCCAAGCGCTTTCCGCACCAGCTTGTTCGCACATATCAAGGAAATGTTCCGTTAACGCTTTTCCATACCCTTTACCCTGCAGGCTTGGGTCTACCGCGATATTAAGCAATGTGACTTCGCCAACGATGTTTTGCGCGAAGAAGTACCCAACCACTTGCCCATCGACTTCAAGCACATGATGACAAGCGCCTCGGCTATCAAGATCTCGGATCATATTTTCAGACCAAGGGTGAGAATACGCGGCCTGCTCTATCTTCCAAATGGCGTCTAGGTGTTGTTGTGAAGTCGGTAAAAATTGATTAGTCATAAGCACAAATTTGTTGCCATAAGTCGCGGCGGTGTTGGTTGTTACCGTTAATGTCAGACAGTAATGGCGATTGAAGTGTTTTAGCCTTCAGCTCTTGAGCCGACTCACAACCAGCAAACCATATCCACTCAACCGAACCTAAATCCACAGAAGATAGGTACTGAGGCTGAATGTGTAATGCCTGAAATAATTCGAGCTTGATACTTTTGAGTACTCGTTCAAACATCACGGCGAGATCTTCCTGAGGCTTTTCAGGCGAAACCAACAGTAGCTTGCAGTCATTTGAGAGTGGCATCAATTCAGATTCATAACCCGCTAAACGCTCTGGGTGGCTAAGCTCCCATTGGCTAATGCCCATCTCTTGCAGGTATTGTGCGTGTGTTTGTGACATATCTAGCGGTGTAACCTTAGGTTTATAGTGGGCGATTTATTAGAGCGAAGTTAAAAACGAGCTCATCAGAGTTGGGCTGATACTAACAAAAAATAAAGGAGCATCAAGCTCCTTTATTTAGACTAAATCAGTTTGCATCATATTGCGTGGGAAATGTGCTTATAAGTCATTGAACTCAGGACTGTAAGCAATCTCACCAGAATGCCCTGCAAGCGCACCTTCAACTAACTCGATAGCTTGAAAGGCTCCCTCTGGCACATTCCAAGTGCAGCTCAAACCAAACTCACTCGCAGCCTTGAAACCAAAGCGGCCGTAATAGGCAGGATCACCAAGCACAACACAGGCTGGGTAACCAAAATCAACCAAAGTAGAGAAAGCATCTTCAACCAGTGATTTAGCAATGCCTTGGTTGCGAAACTCTTCTTTCACAGCAAGCGGTGCAAGCCCCTGCCAATTGTGATCGTCACCTTTAAGCGTGATAGGGCTAAACATCAGGTGACCAACCACCTCGCCTTCGTCAGAACAAGCCACCAGCGATAGCGTTAAATGACTATTCTCACGCAGGCTCATAACCAAATTAGCTTCTGCATCTGTTTCAAAAACAGATTTCAATAAACGATCAATGACAAGTATATCTGCCGGTGCTTCAGTTCGAATAAGCATTCATTACCTCACTTTGTGTATCTGGGGATTGTACTCCCTTCTGCACAAAATCAGCTAATTGATTTAACAAAGTTTTCATAGGAGTCGGCAATAAGTCCAAATCTACGCTATCCATCAAGTTTTTGACTTCTAAACCAAGCTCGGTATCGCCTTCAATAGACAGTCTACGTTGGAAGAAAAGCGTATCTGGATCTTCTTTACGCCCCGCAATCAACACAAGGTCATTAAGATTCCCGCTAAAGCTTACATCTTCAGCCACCTCTTTATCAGCTACAACTAGTTGCTCATTTTTGTAACTAATACACCAACTTAACCCCATATCTTTTATTGAGACTTTAAGCCACTTATCTTCTAAGAACTCAAAGTCACCGTCCTCTAAAGCTTCCTTAAAGACATTCTTAAGCGCCTCCAACAAGGCTCTTTTTTGTACTGTTTTAGGCAATAACTGGACTGGAGATCGCAAAATTGATGCGGCATTTTGAACTAGTTGAGTGCGAATCTTGTTTATCACGTGACTTATCCGTAACTTTGTCAATAATATGGAATGCATCATAGATGATGTTAAGATCTCAGTTACTGTTATGTATCAAATTAACTTCTGTTTGATGCTCGACCTTTAATATCCTGAAAATCACAGTTATAGTAACTCAGGTAATGAGAATTACAGCGGATCGCTGCACTCACAGGTAAATATCGATAGCCACACAAAAAGTAATAAATATTTATCGATAGTGAATATTCAAGCTCTTGGAGAATTGGTAGTACTTTGATGCCTCCCCAGCAACTACAACATTGGTTTACCCAGCTAACTGCAAATAGTCCGTTCTTTTTTGCAGTACTTGATGCTCAACATAACTATTTTATGGTGAATGAGCGTTACTGCGATATTGCTGGTTTGAGTCAAACAGAGCTTGCAGGCATGAATGACCGCCAAACATTGGGCGAACAATTTTACCAACATCTTAAGCCTTACTATGAGCGTGCATTCAGTGGCGAAACGATTGAGGCCGAAGTCACCCTTAACGAAACTGACCTCGATACCAGCCTTCATTTCAGCCTATCTCCGCTTACCAATGGCAACAAAACCGACTACATCGTCTTTCACGCCTTCGACACATCAGAAAACCAAGTACTTGTCCGTTCTTTAGAAGAATCCGAAGCTAAATTCCACAAGCTATCTCAACTACTCCCAGACGGATTACTGCTCGTTGAAAGTGACTACATCTTGTCATCCAACCCAGCAGCAGCTCGCTTGCTTGGCTTTAACTCAACCACAGAGTTAATTGGCGAAGAATTGGGACGCCTATTTGTCGATGAACAAACCAAAACAGTTTTCAATAATAACCTCACTTCTATTATTTCTGAGTCTGGTTTGGTTTGCTTAACGGGTGCCCGATGCGGCTTTGAACGTAAGGTTCAGCTCAACATCGACTCCACCACTGTTCTTGGAAGTAATACTCAGTTGGTGCTTATCCAAGACGCACAAGAAACCGCAAAACAATATACACAGGCAAACAGTGAAGATGCCTACATCGACGCACTGACTAAGCTCTATAACCGAGTTGGGTTTACAAAGCGTCTTGAGCAGTTCATTCACAACGATACGCCAGTGGTGATGCTCTACTTAGACATTGATAACTTTAAGAATATCAATGATTCACTTGGTCATCACATCGGTGACAAGGTGATTAAAGAGGTCGCTTCACGCCTTAAACGCTTACTGCCCCGTAAGGCTGTGATTGGGCATTTAGGCGGGGATGAGTTTGGTATTATCCTGCCAGAACCTGAACATCAGCGAACACCTGAAATGCTCGCTGAAAAGATCATCTCCCTGATCAATCAACCCTTCGATCTTCACCACTTCAGTAAACGCTTGGCCTGCTCGATTGGTAGCGTGAACTTCCCTCAAGATGGTACTGATGCTCGTATCTTGTTGCAAAATGCAGACACAGCAATGTATGAAGCGAAAGATCGTGGTCGCAACCGCTTGATCAAGTTCAACGAACAGATGAACAAAGAAGCGCGTATGCGACTGTGGCTGGAGATTGAGCTTCAGAAAGCGCTGCAACAAAATGGACTCGAGGTTTGGTACCAACCAAAAGTAAATGCCCGTGATTTCACCATCAACGGAGCAGAAGCTCTAGTTCGTTGGAAACACCCTGTCGAAGGCTACATCAGCCCTGCTGCTTTCATCCCAGTTGCAGAACGTGCAGGTCTTATCGAGCAGCTTGGTCGTGTGGTGATGCGTGAAGTATTCGCAACAGTTAAACGCTGGAAGATGCAGGGGATCCTACCTGGCCGTGTGGCAATCAACCTTTCTCCTGAACAGTTTGGGAACCCGAAACTGATTGATTACATGGAAAAACTGCTGCGTTCGACAGAACTAGACCCAAGTGCGATTACATTTGAGCTAACGGAAAGCGCGGTGATGAGTGATAGTGAACACACACTTCAAATGCTTAACGCCATCAAGAAACTTGGCTTTGCTCTCTCCATCGATGATTTTGGTACTGGTTACTCTTCACTGTCTTACCTTGCTCGCTTCCCAATTGATGAGCTAAAGATAGACCGTGCTTTCATCTCCGATATCGATACCCTACCAAAGCAAATCACCGTAATTGAAAACATCATCAACCTGGGTAAGTCTCTCGATTTAACTGTGGTTGCTGAAGGTGTCGAAACTAGTGAGCAAGCGACTCTGCTGTCTAATCTCAACTGTAGTTCGATTCAAGGCTTCCACTTCTACCGTCCGCAACCAAAACAAGATGTCGAAGAGTTGTTTGCCCAAAACCGCCGCCATAAGAATTAAGTACCTCATATTTAAACCAAGCCAACATGTAAAACGGTCACTCGTCAGTACCTCAAACGGAGTAAAAGCAGATTTATCCATCTAAACCTGCCTTACATCAATTCCGTCATTCACAATTCTTCATAAAATGCTCGCTTCAACTCAATTCTACTGGTAGTGAGCAAATGGAACTCTTATGCCCAGCGGGTAACTTACCTGCTTTGAAAACCGCTATTGATTGTGGTGCGGATGCTGTCTATATCGGATTCAAAGACGATACCAATGCCCGACACTTTGCAGGCCTAAACTTTGCGGGTAAAAAGCTCGATCGTGCTGTGCAGTATGTGCATGACCACAACAAGAAAATTCATGTTGCCCTAAACACGTTTGCTCACCCAAATGGCTTCGACCGTTGGACCAATGCCGTAGACAACGCTGCTGCGCTAGGTGTCGATGCACTAATCATCGCAGACATCGCGGTGCTTGAGTACGCAGCAAACAAATATCCAGATCTAGAACTGCATCTATCGGTACAAGCATCAGCGACCAATGCCGCTGCTATCGACTTCTACCATAAGAACTTCAATGTTAAGCGTGTGGTACTGCCGCGTGTATTATCGATCCATCAGGTCAAACAGCTTTCTCGTAATATCACTTCTGACGTTGACCTTGAAGTATTCGCTTTCGGTAGTTTGTGCATCATGGCAGAAGGTCGTTGCTACCTCTCTTCATACATGACTGGCGAATCACCAAATACGGTTGGCGCTTGCTCTCCTGCGAAATACGTTCGCTGGCAAGAAACAGAAACAGGCCTCGAATCTCGCTTGAACGAAATCCTTATCGATAAATATGAAGCAGGTGAGAACGCAGGTTACCCAACGCTGTGTAAAGGCCGCTTTGAAGCAGAGATCAATGGTGAACGTAAGCGCTATCACGCACTTGAAGAACCAACCAGCCTAAACACGCTATCAATGCTGCCAGATCTTTTCGCTGCCAATGTTGCTTCAGTGAAAATTGAAGGTCGTCAGCGTAGCCCTGCTTATGTTGAACAAGTCACTCGCACTTGGCGCGCAGCCATCGACCGCTACTTAGCAAATCCTGAACAATACCAAGTAGAACAAGCTTGGAATGCGACACTGGCGAATGTATCGGAAGGTACACAAACCACGCTTGGCGCTTATCACCGCAAATGGCAATAGAGCCAAATGGAGAACTCAATGAAATACGCATTAGGCCCTCTTCTTTATTTTTGGCCAAAACAAGACGTTGGAAGCTTCTATGAACAAGCGAAATCAAGCTCTGCTGATATCATCTATCTAGGTGAAGCCGTGTGTTCAAAGCGTCGTGAGATGAAAGCAAAACACTGGATGGATATTGCCAAAGAGCTGTCGGCTTCAGGTAAGCAAGTCGTACTTTCCACCATGGCATTGCTAGAAGCACCAAGCGAAGTCAACATCATGAAGAAGTACATTGATAACGGTGACTTTGCGATTGAAGCCAACGACGTCTCTGCGATTCAATTAGCAAGCGAAAGCAAAGTGCCTTTTGTGGTTGGCCCGGCGGTTAACACCTACAACGCACGTACTCTGAATCTGTTCTTGAAACAAGGTATGACGCGTTGGTGTATGCCTGTTGAGCTTTCTCGCGAATGGCTAAGCAACGTAATGACACAGTGCGAAGAGCTTAATATCCGTAATAAGTTCGAAGTAGAAGTATTTAGCCACGGCTACCTACCGCTTGCTTACTCAGCACGATGCTTTACCGCTCGCGCAGAAAACAAAGCCAAAGACGATTGCGAAACCTGCTGCATCAAATACCCTACTGGCCTACAAGTCGATAGCCAAGAAGGCCAATCTGTCTTTAACCTTAACGGTATTCAAACTCAATCCGGTTACTGCTACAACCTAGTCAATGATCTACCGAGCATGCATGACTTGGTTGATGTGGTTCGTTTAAGCCCATTGGGCATCGATACCTTCTCTGAAATCAATAACTTCAGAGCGAACGAACAAGGTAAAAATCCAAAGACCATTGAAAGCCGCCAATGCAACGGTTATTGGCACCAACTTGCGGGTTTAGACGTTAAGAACATCTAGTTATTCGAATTGAACTAGCCAGCAACAGATACAAAAAAGGTCTAGCATTCGCTAGACCTTTTTTTATTTAGCTCAAGAAAAGCGACCTATGCTGTCACTGTTTCTAGCGGCGCATCGTCGAGCTTCTTTACGTCTTTATAGAGCGTAATCATAACCACTACGCTTAGCGCGATGTTAGACAGTGGATAGGCAATCCAGATCCCCGGCACACCGTACAATTTAGGCATGATGTACAAGAAAGGTAACTGGATAAGCATATTGCCTATCGTTACAAACATCGCCTTACTGCCCTTGTTTACCGCTTGGTAATAAGCGCCCGCTACCACTAAGAAACCATCAAGCGCCAATGCAAACATGTGTAGTCGAATACCTAATACTGTGTACTCAACTAACTGAGGTTCGTCCGAGTTAAAGACTGATACAAACTCACGTGGGAATGCGTTCAGAAGCAGCACGAACGCCACACCAATCAATACCGAACTCAGCATCGCAATCTTAAGTAACTTACGAATGTTCGCTTGGTTACGCGCACCATGGTTGTAGCTCACCAAAGGTTGCATGCCATTGGCGATACCTTCAGCCGTGAGATAATAAACCGTCACGATGTAGCCCAAAATCGCGTAAGCACCAATCATCAACTGGTCGCCATATTGGGAGAACAACGCATTGTGCAGCGCCACCATCATCGAACCATAAGCGTACATAAAGAAGCTTGATGTACCAATGGCGAAGATCTGTGGGATAACCGATAGCTTCAGTCGTAACTCATTCCAACGTAAGCGTAAATTTGCTCGACGTGAAAAGAAGTAAGCCAGACCTAAGCCCGTTACCACAAATTGTGCGATAGCTGTTGCTAGTGCCGCGCCCATCAACTCCCAACCATACAGAGCGATAAACAGGTAATCGAGTACGATATTAATCACAGCACCAACGATCATCAATATCGTCGCTAAATTAGGGCTGTCATCGTTACGCAGTAGAAACGGCATCGCGATCGAACCTAGCGTGAAGACACTAGCACCAATCAGAATGTGTAAGTACTGCAAGCCAAGTTCATACACTCGCCCTTCAGCGCCCTGCCAAAGCAAGAAGTTATCAGCAAACAAAAACAGCAATGCGGAGACAATAGGCGTTATCGCTAACAACAAGGTTAAGCCCGTTGCTAAGATCTGCTTAGCGCCTTGAGTATCTTTTTCACCTTGGCGAATCGAGACCAGTGCACCTGTACCCACGCCCACCAACATACCAATACCGAGAATCGAACCAATCACAGGCCACGCAACATTGATACCTGCAAGTCCATCAGCCCCCACATAGCGGCCAATGAAAATGCCATCCACCACTTGGTACAGGCCATTAACCAACATGGCTGCCACGGTAGGGATTGTGTATCGCCAAAACTGACGACTAATTGAGTTACTCATTTCTTACTCTACTTTCATTTGTGAGTCGCATATCAACAAGATATGACTCGAAAAATTAGTTAACAAGGCTAACTAAATATCTAAATTATTTACTTCAAAGCTTTATTTAATAATAGGTTTAGCTGCTGAGATTCTTGCTCAGACAAACGACTTTCCAGTATTTGTGCCATGACCTGATAGATCTTACTTTCTTCTTCTAAGCCGACTTCAGCTTTGCTGGTCAGTACAACCAACTTAGACCTCGCATCTTCGAGCGAAGCTTTACGCTCAACAAGCCCCTTTCTCTCTAGTCTCTGAACCATAGTGGTTGCTGAAGGCTTGGTCACCTGCATCTCAATCGCAAGATCAGTCAATCGGATCGGTTCAGGAGAGGATTGAATGACCTTCAAATAGTCATACTCGTTAAAGCTCAATTGGCAAATAGGATCTTCATTTACCTGAGTTCGCCATATCTTTGAAGCAAAACGCTCAATCTTTTCTAAATTCTGGTTTAGCATACTCACCCAATCAAAGAATAGCATTTAGTTAGCAAGACTAACTATTTTAGTGTTGTTTAAATAAAAAGCAATCAAAACGAGATGAAGATCATAAAAAAGGAGCATAAAAAAACCGCTGACAGGCAGCGGCTTCTCGGAGTCAAAATGTATTGCTTACTTAGCGCTGGCTTCTTCTTCAGCCTCAGCTAACTTAACTTGTGCTAAGTGCTCGGCTTTAAGCGTGGTGAAGATACGGCTTAGCTCTAAGAAAGAGTAGCGGTGCTCTACATATTCATACACGTTGAAAGAGACTGACAACTTGTACAAAGAGATCGCATTCGCGTAGTCACCATTCATATGGTAACGCTTAGCAAGGTAGAAGTACGTCTCTGTTAGACGCTGCGCTAGTAACGTGTTGTCACGAGTACCGGTTAAGATCGCCTTAAAAGCCTGCTCTTCAGTAATGTCATCAAGCATAATCGCGACTAATACCCAGCCCCACTGCTCATCGCGACTCTCGTAACGTTTTTGTAAATCAAGCTTAGCTTGCTCTGGCGTTAGCTCATGCTGAATAATATACAACCAAAGAGCGCGAAACGGATCGCTAGGATCATCGGCGTAGTGCTTCATCATCTCTTCATTGGCTAAGTCGTAACGTTCGCCATAATAAAGCGCGATAGAACGGTTTCTTTCTGCGTAAGAGTTTGCAGGATCAAGCTCTAACGTAGAATCAAAAGATTCATAAGCCGCATCAAACTCCCCTACCTGCGTAAAGTAAACACCCAAAAGATTGAAGATATCAGGTTGAGCTGGGTTCAATGAAAGAGATTGGTTGAAGTCGAGACGCGCGAGATCACGCAGGCCAACACTGTCGTAGTAGTTACCACGTTCAAACAGCATCTTAGCTCGAACTTCATCGTTCAAATCTGGGCGCTGTAATAACTGACTAAGACGTGCAATTTGAACTTCTTGCTGAACGCTTGGTTGCAGTGGCACAGCCATCGGTGGATAAACCCAACGTGAGGCGTTATCTGATGTTGTCGCACAACCTGTTAGTACAAGCAGTAAACACATACTCGCGGTTTGAAACCATTTCACAAATAATTACTCCTGTTATGACCGCAATAAAAAAGGGGAGCGATATGCTCCCCTTTATAACATGCTTTGTTGACGATAGGTTAGAAATCACTAAAAAGCGATATCACCATCGACACACTGAGAATTACTCAGCAGCAGGTGCTTCGCCTTCAGCTGGCGTTTCAACTGCTTCTTTCATGCTTAGACGTACACGGCCTTGACGGTCAATTTCAAGAACCTTAACAGGAACTTCTTGACCTTCAGTTAGGTAGTCAGACACTTTCTCAACGCGCTTGTCAGCGATTTGAGAGATGTGTACTAGACCATCTTTACCTGGAAGGATAGTAACGAATGCACCGAAGTCAGCTAGACGAGCAACTTTACCTTGGTAAATGCGGCCAACTTCAACTTCAGCTGTGATCTCTTCGATACGACGGATAGCTTCTTTAGCAGCTGCGCCTTCAGTAGCAGCAATCTTGATTGTGCCATCGTCTTCGATTTCGATTGTAGTACCAGTTTCTTCACAAAGAGCACGGATAACTGCGCCGCCTTTACCGATAACATCTTTGATCTTATCAGAGCTGATTTTCATTGTGTGGATACGTGGAGCGAATTCAGAGATATCTTCACGAGCACCAGAGATAGCTTCATCCATTACAGAAAGGATGTGCTTACGTGCACCTTGCGCTTGGTTAAGTGCAATTTGCATAATCTCTTTAGTGATACCTTCGATCTTGATGTCCATTTGAAGTGCAGTGATACCAGCGTTAGTACCTGCTACTTTAAAGTCCATGTCACCTAGGTGATCTTCGTCGCCAAGGATGTCAGAAAGAACAACGAAATCGTCGCCTTCTTTAACAAGACCCATTGCGATACCCGCAACAGAAGCTTTGATTGGAACACCAGCATCCATAAGCGCTAGAGATGTACCACATACAGAAGCCATTGAAGAAGAACCGTTAGATTCTGTGATTTCCGATACAACACGAACTGTGTATGGGAATTCTTCAACAGAAGGCATTACTGCTTGGATACCACGTTTAGCAAGCTTACCGTGACCAATTTCACGACGCTTAGGAGAACCAACGAAACCAGTTTCACCTACACAGTATGGAGGGAAGTTGTAGTGTAGAAGGAAGTTGTCTTTCTTCTCACCCATTAGGCTATCGATGATTTGAGCATCACGTTGTGTGCCAAGCGTTGCAGTAACAAGTGCTTGAGTTTCACCACGAGTGAATAGAGAAGAACCGTGTGTACGTGGAAGAACACCAGTACGTACGTCTAGCGCACGAACCATGTCTTTTTCACGGCCATCGATACGTGGGTTGCCAGCGATGATGCGGCTACGTACTACGTTTTTCTCTAGAGAACCAAGCATGCCGCGGATTTCGCGCTCATCTAGGTTTTCGTCTTGTGCGATTAGAGCTTCAACAACGTCGTTCTTGATTGCGCCAACTTGCTCGTAACGAGCCATTTTTTCAGTGATCTGGTACGCGTCAGATAGACGTGTTTCAGCAAGTTCAGCAACTTGAGCTTTAAGCTCTGTGTTAACTGCTGGTGCCTCCCAGTTCCAAGATGGAGTTGCAACTTCAGCAGCAAACTCGTTGATTGCTTTGATTACAACTTGTTGTTGGTCGTGACCGTAAACAACAGCTGAAAGCATTTCTTCTTCAGATAGGTTATCTGCTTCAGATTCAACCATAAGTACTGCGCCTTCTGTACCAGACACAACTAGGTCTAGTTTAGAGTTTTCAAGCTCAGTATTTGATGGGTTAAGAACAAGTTCGCCGTCGATGTGACCAACACGTGCAGCACCGATAGGACCATTGAATGGAGCACCAGAGATAGCAAGTGCAGCAGACGTTGCGATCATAGTGATCATGTCTGGGTTTACGTCAGGGTTGATAGAAACAACCGTAGCGATAACTTGAACTTCGTTTTTAAACGCACTTGGGAAAAGTGGACGAATTGGACGGTCAATCAGACGAGCTGTTAGTGTTTCGCCTTCAGATGGACGACCTTCACGCTTGAAGAAACCACCAGGGATTTTACCCGCAGCGTATGTACGCTCTTGGTAGTTAACTGTTAGAGGGAAGAAGTCTTGACCTGCAACAGCTTCTTTCTTAGCAACAACAGAAACGAATACTGATGTATCATCCATAGTCGCCATTACAGCAGCGGTAGCTTGACGTGCAATTACGCCCGTTTCTAGAGTAACGGTGTGGTTACCGTACTGGAACGATTTTACAACTGGTTTTTCAAACATTGTATATCCTTAGCTCTAAAGTCAAACTTTAGATTAAGTGAATAATGACTCAAGATATTACCAATCGCGACTAGTGAAAAGGGACTTAGGATGGTGACTCTTTGTATGAGTTCATACGCCGAATTAAGACCAAATCCGCCTTTGAATAGTCGCGACCTATTGGCCGACATCTGTGACTGTAATCTCTTGAGAGGTTGATTGCCAAACGCTGAAAACGCTATAGGCGGGCGTAGTATAAACTATTTTTATTAGGAGATATATTTCCTATCAGAAAAAGCCAGATGATATTCTGAGCATCCGGCCTAGCATTTTCTTACAGGCACAAAAAAAGGAGCATAAATGCTCCTTTTCTTCAAACTGTCTTTGCAGACATCGCTATTAGCGACGTAGGCCTAGACGCTTGATTAGGTCTTGGTAACGAGCAAGGTTTTTGCCTTTCAAGTAATCAAGAAGCTTACGACGGCTAGAAACCATACGTAGTAGACCACGACGGCTGTGGTGATCGTGTTTGTGCGCTTTGAAGTGACCTTGTAGGTGGTTGATAGAAGCAGTAAGTAGTGCTACTTGTACTTCTGGTGAACCTGTGTCGCCTTCAGATTGTGCGTATTCTGCAACGATTGCTGCTTTAGTTTCTGCATTCAGAGACATAATTCTCTCCTGATAAGAGTAAGTTTATATTTGTAGCAGCCAATCTCTGATTCAGCCGCTACGCGAGCCGAGGATTATAGGGAAGTTTGTCAGTTGGTGCAATAACAATCGAACCCATTAAAAACGAAAAAAGCGAACCACCTAAATTAGGTGTTCGCTTTCTGTCTTATTTGCTCGAATTTCAAGACGAACCGCTAAGATCTAACTCGATTTAAGCGTTACGCTTGTGGCTCTTCATCTCTGAAAACAACCAAACGCTTCGGTGCAACTCGGCCATCTTCAGCAATCTGAGCAACGCCGACAAACAGCTTCTCTTCGCCACTTGTCATACGAACCGTGCCTTCAGTTGGCGCACCAGCAACCTGGACGGGCATACCGTGCTGAACAAGGTCAGTCAGTTCCGCGTTCAGGTTTACTTCTGGTAAATCTTCAACGGCAGTGTCCATTGGCATCAGCAGTGGGTCAAGCAGCTCTTTCGGTGCAATTTCTTGCGCCTGTGCTTGCTCTAAGATCTCGTTTAACTGCTCCAAAGTCACCATACGCTCGTATGGGTACTTCGCGACACCTGTACGACGAAGCATGGTCACGTGAGCACCACAACCGAGCATTTCACCAAGATCGTCGGTAATTGTACGGATGTATGTGCCTTTCGAACAATGCACTTCCATTTCAACTTCATCACCTTCAAAGCGAAGCAATTCAATAGAGTACACAGTGATTTTACGAGACTCACGAGGAACCTCGATACCTGCACGCGCGTATTCGTACAAAGGCTTACCTTGATACTTCAATGCCGAAAACATTGATGGTATCTGATCGGTTTCACCCTTGAAGCTCGCAATGCAACGCTCAAGCTGTTCTTGAGTCACGTTGACATCACGTGTCTCTACCACTTCACCATCAGAGTCAGAGGTATTGGTACGCTCACCAAGCTTAGCGATAACAACGTAGCGCTTATCAGAATCTAGAAGAAACTGAGAGAACTTCGTTGCTTCACCAAGACAAATTGGCAGCATGCCAGTCGCAAGAGGATCCAGAGCACCGGTGTGCCCTGCCTTCTCTGCAAAGTAAATACGCTTTACTTTTTGCAGTGCATCATTAGACGAAATGCCAGTCGGCTTATCTAATAGAATTACCCCGTTGATAGGGCGACCTTTACGACGGCGAGCCATTACTCTTCGCCCTTAGACTGAGTTTCATCAGTGCGGCCAGCTTCTTCTTGCTTGCGCTTGTCGTCGTTCAGAACTTCACTTACTAGGTTAGACATACGCATGCCTTCGACTAGTGTGTTGTCGTAAGTAAAACGAACTTCAGGCGTTAAACGGTGGCGAATACGCTTACCAAGAGCCATACGAACTGGCACTTCATGCTCTTTAAGAGCTTTAAGACATGATTCAGGTGTTTGCTCACCAACACATAGGAAAGTCACGAACACTTTTGCGTAAGCAAGGTCACGAGACACTTCTACATCTGAGATAGTTACCATACCAATACGTGAGTCACGAACTTCACGTTGGAGGATAAGAGCAAGTTCTTTTTGAAGCTGCTGAGACACACGTTGTGTGCGGCTAAATTCTTTTGACATTTTCTTTTCTCACTTAGAAAGATGGGGGGCTTGGTAATTACCAGCCCCCCATGGTGTATTCAACAACCGATTACTTATTACCTTTATTAGTAATGTTAGTAACCTTAGTCAATATGTCGAGTCGTACAGACTGATTAGTCTAGAGTACGTTTAACCTCAACGATTTCGAAGACTTCGATCTGGTCACCAACGCGAACGTCGTTGTAGTTCTTAACGCCGACACCACATTCGTAACCGTTCTTAACTTCTTGAACGTCATCTTTAAAGCGACGAAGTGACTCTAGTTCACCTTCGTAGATAACAACGTTTTCACGAAGTACACGGATTGGGTTGCTACGCTTAATCGTACCTTCAGTAACGATACAACCAGCGATTGCACCAAGTTTAGGCGACTTAAATACGTCACGAACTTGTGCAAGACCAATGATCTCTTGACGGAATTCAGGAGCAAGCATACCGCCCATCGCCTGTTTAACTTCGTCAATCAGTTGGTAAATGATTGAGTAGTAACGTAGATCTAGGTTTTCGTTCTGAACCGTGTTACGTGCAGTTGCGTCAGCACGAACGTTGAAACCAAGGATGATAGCGTTAGAAGCTGCTGCAAGCGTTGCATCAGTTTCAGTAATACCACCAACACCAGAACCTACGATGTTCACTTTAACTTCGTCAGTTGATAGTTTCAGTAGAGAGTCAGCAATCGCTTCTACAGAACCTTGAACGTCAGCTTTAAGTACAACGTTAAGTTCAGCAACTTCACCCGCCGTCATGTTCGCGAACATGTTCTCTAGTTTCGCTTTTTGTTGGCGAGCTAGTTTAACATCACGGAATTTACCTTGACGGTAGTTAGCAACTTCACGTGCTTTACGCTCATCACGTACAACAGTCGCTTCGTCACCTGACGCAGGTACGCCAGAAAGACCTAGAATTTCTACAGGGATAGATGGACCTGCAGTTTCGATGTCTCTGCCGTTCTCATCGCGCATTGCACGAACACGGCCGTACTCTTGACCACAAAGAACGATGTCGCCTTTGTTTAGAGTACCAGACTGTACTAGTACTGTTGCAACTGGACCGCGACCTTTATCAAGACGAGATTCAACAACAACACCAGACGCCATGCCTTCTTTAACCGCTGTAAGCTCAAGAACTTCAGACTGAAGAAGGATTGCTTCTAGAAGACCATCGATGTTTGTACCCTGTTTTGCAGAGATGTGAACGAAGATGTTCTCACCGCCCCACTCTTCAGGGATAACGTCGTATTGAGCTAGCTCATTCTTAACGTTGTCTGGGTTTGCACCTTCTTTATCGATCTTGTTCACAGCAACAATCAGAGGAACGCCTGCCGCTTTCGCGTGCTGGATTGCTTCGATTGTTTGTGGCATTACGCCATCGTCTGCTGCAACTACAAGTACAACGATATCTGTCGCTTGAGCACCACGAGCACGCATAGCGGTAAACGCCGCGTGTCCAGGAGTATCAAGGAAAGTGATCATGCCGTTGTCAGTATCTACGTGGTAAGCACCAATGTGCTGCGTGATACCGCCAGCTTCGCCAGAAGCAACGTGTGCTTTACGAATGTAATCAAGTGTTGAAGTTTTACCGTGGTCAACGTGACCCATGATAGTAACAACAGGAGCACGACCTTCAGCGATAGCATCGCTATCACGGTCAGCTAGTACTGCTTCTTCAAGTTCGTTTTCTTTACGCAGGATTACCTTGTGACCCATTTCTTCAGCAACAAGTTGTGCTGTTTCTTGGTCGATCACTTGGTTGATAGTCGCCATAGCGCCCATCTTCATCATTACTTTGATAACTTCAGTTGCTTTAACTGACATTTTGCTCGCCAGTTCAGAAACAACGATAGTTTCGCCGATAGCAACGTCAGATTTAGCAACAGTCGCTGACTTATCGAAGCCTTGCTGCATTGAAGTTGGTTTAGCAAGCTTACCTTTACCGCCACGACCACGTTGGTTACGACCACCACGGTTGTTTGCAGGTTGGTTAGCAGGAGCTGCTTTCTTCTTGCGACGACGAGGTGCTTTCTCATCTTTCTTATCTGCCGCATCTTCAGCTTCACGAGCGTAAGTAGAAGTAGTCACATGGTAATCCGCAGATTTCTCTTGCTCTTTCTTCTTCTTCTCTTCTTCAGACCAACGTTCTTGGTTCTCTTCTGCTAACTTACGAGCTTCTTCAACAAGCTTAGCTGCTTCAGCTTCTGCTTTACGAGTTGCTTCTAGCTCTTGACGAGCTTTAAGTTCATCCGCTTCTTTTTTCGCTTGTGCGTTAGCGTCTGCATTTTTTGAATTCATGTCTTTTTTAGCCTTTTCAGCTTGTGCGCGTTGAGCCTTCTCTTCAGCTTCACGTTTTGCATCCGCTTCACGTGTTACTTTTTCTTCGGCTTCGCGCTGTGCTTTCTCTGCAGCATCACGTTTCGCTTGCTCTTCAGCATCGCGTTGTGCTTTCTCTTCCGCTTCACGATTAGCCGCTTCCTCAGCTTCACGTTTCGCTTCATCTTCAATAGTGCTGCGCTTCACGTAAGTACGTTTTTTACGTACCTCTACTTGAACATCCTTACTCTTACCGCCTCCAGCGGCAACACTTAGCGTGCTGCGGGTCTTGCGTTGAAGAGTTAAACGAGTCGGTTCTGTTTCACCAGAAGTATCGCCGTGCTCCTTTTTAAGGTGCGTTAGCAATGTTTGCTTCTCTGAATCAGTCACTTGATCCGACCCTGATTTCTTCATGCCTGCATCAGCAAGTTGTTCAATTAAGCGGTCAACTGGCGTACCAATCTCTTCACTCAGTGCTTTAACTGTTAATTGTGTCATACCGCTTTCTCTCCTTGCTGAATTATTCTTCGTCGCCGAACCAACAGATGTTACGCGCAGCCATAATTAGCTCGCCTGCACGCTCTGCAGTTAGGTCTTCGATGCCTTCTAGTTCATCAACGCCTTGGTCAGCTAGGTCTTCCAATGTCGCAACGCCTTTTGCTGCTAGCTTGTAAGCCATTTCACGCTCAAGACCTTCAAGTGCAAGTAAGTCTTCAGCAGGCTCAACACCATCGAAAGTTTCTTCTTTCGCTAGCGCTAGAGTAGTCAGTGCGTCTTTCGCGCGGTTACGTAGTTCTTCAACGATACCTTCATCTAGACCATCTACTTCAAGAAGCTCGTTCACAGGAACGTATGCTACTTCTTCAAGCGTAGAGAAGCCTTCTTCAACAAGCATTTGAGCGAAGTCTTCTTCAATGTCTAGGTGCTTCATGAAGTTTTCAATAGAAGCAACTGCTTCTTCTTGGTGCTTCTTCTCAAGGTCAGCAACAGTCATTACGTTCAGTTCCCAACCAGTCAGTTGAGAAGCTAGACGTACGTTTTGACCGCTACGACCGATAGCTTGTGCTAGGTTATCCGCTTCAACAGCGATATCCATAGAGTGTGCGTCTTCATCAACGATGATTGAAGCAACATCAGCAGGAGCCATTGCGTTGATTACGAATTGAGCCGGGTTATCATCCCAAAGAACGATATCAATACGCTCACCGCCAAGATCGTTAGAAACAGCTTGTACACGTGCACCACGCATACCAACACACGCACCAACTGGGTCAATACGTTTGTCGTTTGTTTTCACAGCGATTTTAGCACGAGAACCCGCGTCACGTGCAGCACCTTTAAGTTCAATTAGCTCTTCACCAATCTCAGGCACTTCAACACGGAATAGTTCAGCTAGCATTTCTGGCTTCGAACGAGTAACGAAAAGCTGGAAACCGCGAGCTTCTGGTTTAACTGCGTAAAGAAGACCACGAACACGGTCACCTGGACGGAAGTTTTCACGAGGAAGTTGGTCATCACGAAGGATTACCGCTTCAGCGTTGTTACCTAGGTCTAGGATAATAGTGTCACGGTTAACTTTCTTAACTGCACCAGTTACTAGCTCGCCTTCGTTATCAATAAACTGTTCAACGATTTGAGCGCGTTCAGCTTCACGTACTTTCTGTACGATAACTTGCTTAGCCGTTTGAGTGGTAATACGGTCAAACGTTACTGATTCGATGTCATCTTCAATGAAACCGCCAAGTTCGATCTCTGGGTCATCGTACTTTGCAGCTTCAATAGAGATTTCTTTTGTTGGGAATTCAACTTCCTCAACAGCTTCCCAACGACGGAAAGTTTCGAAATCACCCGTTTTACGGTCGATTTCAACACGAACTTCAATTTCTAGTTCGCTTTTCTTTTTTGTTGCCGTTGCAAGCGCGATTTCAAGCGCTTCAAAAATACGCTCACGAGGAACTGCTTTCTCATTAGAAACAGCTTCTACTACCGCCAAAATTTCTTTGTTCATTAATCTAGCCTCTTAAGCTCTTCTCTCTAGGAGAACTAAAATTTAGGGATCAGGTTAGCTTTCGCAATATTGCTCAGGACGAATTCTTCTTCTTGTCCTTCAACCAATACTTTCACTGTCTCGCCTTCGATAGATTGGATATCACCTTTCCATTTACGACGGTTGCCGACAGCCATTTTCAAAACGATGCTTACCTCGTGACCAATAAATTGTTGGTAATGCTCTGCTTTGAACAGTGGTCTCTCTAAACCTGGTGAAGACACTTCAAGGTTATAAGCCACTGAAATTGGATCTTCAACGTCCATTACGGCACTTACTTGGTGACTAACTTCAGCGCAATCATCTACATTGATACCGTTTGGTGAATCGATGTAAATACGTAGCGTTGAGTGCTCACCAGCACGAATAAATTCTAATCCAACTAACTCATAACCTGATGCTGCTACTGGAGCGTCAAGCATTTCAGTAAGTTGTCTTTCTAAACCAGTCATTTAACCACTCCAGAAACAAAAAAAGGGCTCAAAGCCCAATTTAAATTCCAAGCAAACATTATCTAAGCGCATTTATAAATGCTTAGATAACAAAAAACCCCGTATAAGCCGGGGTTTTTGTTGCTGGACCCTTATATGTTAAGTGCCATCACATTCGATATCACACTTAACTCACAGTGAGGTTCACACTGTGCAAACTTGCTACCAATACAAGCTATATAATAGCATTGAAATTGGTTGCGGGAGCCGGATTTGAACCGACGACCTTCGGGTTATGAGCCCGACGAGCTACCAAACTGCTCCATCCCGCGTCCGACTTGCGAGCATTATACGCCCAACAAGATGTTTTACAAGTTTGTAAACATGGTGCCGAGAGAGGGACTCGAACCCTCACACCCTAAGGCACTAGCACCTCATGCTAGCGTGTCTACCAATTTCACCATCTCGGCATCAAATCTTTACAGATTATTGTGGAATTTCGTCGCCTTGCGCCGGAACTTCACTCACTGCATCATCAGCTTGTTGAATTACCTGACCTTGAGTCGGGTCAATCCATTGTGACTCAGTTTTATGTGTAGACATATTACCAAGCACTAAGCTAAGGATAAAAAATGTAGTTGCAAAAATTGCAGTCATTCGGGTAAGGAAATTTCCTGAGCCACCAGCACCAAACACAGTGTTTGAAGCGCCAGCACCGAAAGAGGCTCCCATATCTGCGCCTTTACCTTGTTGAATCAACACTAGGCCAATTACACCAAGCGCTGCCAACAGGTAAATCACAAGTAGAACTGTAAACATTTTTCCACCTATGTTCCTAATTGTTGAGCCAGCGCCGTTCAAAAAACTATTTTTAAGAACAAGGCTAGCGACCTCCTAACTGAAGGCCGAGCAATACTAGCGAATGCGACGATGGCTGACAAGGAGAATTTGCTAAAAAATAAGCCTTTACCAAGTGAATGGTCAAAAAAAGGTCAAAAGCGACACAAAACTCATTTACGTCTCTTTTGACCGTTATATCTTGACCGTTATATAAGTCAATCACTTCTAATCACAGGCGCTATTCATTGCGCCTGTTTAGTAAAAGGTTAAATTAGCAGTTTGCTTTTACTGCATCGGCAATCTTAAGCGCGGATGCTTGAACAAGCTCAGCATCTTCGCCTTCAACCATCACACGCAATAGTGGCTCTGTACCAGACTTACGTAATAGCACACGACCTTTCTCGCCAAGTTCAGCTTCAACTTCAACAACAGCTGCTTTTACTGCTTCTGCTTCTAGTGGGTTTGAGTCTCCACTGAAACGAACGTTTTCTAGAACTTGCGGGTACAACGTCATGCCCTGAGACAGCTCGTTCAGAGTCATTTCGCTATCAACAACTGAAGCTAATACTTGCAGCGCAGCAACGATAGCATCACCCGTCGTTACTTTATCTAATAGGATAACGTGACCAGAGTTCTCTGCTCCAATCTTCCAGCCTTTAGCAAGAAGTTGCTCCATTACGTAACGGTCACCAACTGCAGCACGAACAAACGGAATACCTAACTGCTTAAGGCCATTTTCCATACCAAGGTTGGTCATTAGTGTACCAACAACACCACCTTTCAACTCACCACGACGCAGTGCATCACGAGCAATGATGTAAGCGATTTGGTCACCATCAACTTTGTTGCCTAGCTCGTCAACCATGATGATACGGTCGCCGTCACCATCAAAGCCCAGACCTAATGCCGCTTTTTCTTCAAGCACTTTAGCTTGCAGAGCACGTACATCCGTCGCGCCTACTTCGTGGTTGATGTTCGTACCATTTGGCTCAACACCAATAGCCACAACCTCAGCACCCAGCTCTTTAAATACAGCAGGCGCAATGTGGTAAGTGGCACCATGGGCACAATCGATAACGATCTTCATGCCAGCTAATGTCATTTTATGTGGGAACGTACTTTTACAGAACTCGATGTAACGGCCAGCGGCATCGTTCAAACGTACGGCTTTGCCTAGCTCCGAAGAATCAACGCATTCAATGTCTTTGTCCAGTTCAGCTTCAATCGCCAACTCGATATCGTCCGGTAGTTTTGTTCCCTCAGAAGAGAAGAACTTAATACCGTTATCGTAGTAAGGGTTGTGTGATGCTGAGATAACAATACCAGCTTCAGCGCGGAACGTTTGTGTTAGGTAAGCCACGGCTGGTGTTGGCATTGGGCCAGTAAAAGTAGCCTGAAGACCCGCAGCAGCGAGACCAGCTTCTAGAGCAGACTCCAGCATGTAGCCAGAGATACGAGTATCTTTACCAATAATGACTTTCTTAGTGCCCTGTTTCGCAAGAACACGACCCGCAGCCCAGCCAAGCTTCAGAACAAAATCAGGTGTAATCGGGTATTGGCCAACTTTGCCACGTACACCATCTGTGCCGAAGTAACGTCTCTTATCAGACATATTGATTTTCCTTAATTATGATTAGTGATTGTTATTCATCACTTCGATTATCTTCATCGCTTCCAATGTATCTTCAACATCGTGAACGCGAATAATTTGTGCACCTTTGATTGCAGCGATGGTAGCGCAAGTGACGCTAGCAACCATGCAATCTGCTGGAGCTTTGTCTAGTAGCTTAAAGATCATCGACTTTCTCGAAATCCCCGCTAAGACTGGCAACCCAAGCGTGTGAAATTTTTCAAGGTGCGCTAATAGGTGGTAATTATGCTCAATGGTTTTACCAAAACCAAAACCAGGATCCAAAATCAGCTGATCTTTTGATATGCCAACAGCCTCACACGCTTCTACCCTTTCTTTTAAGAACGCTTCAACATCCGTTAGGACATCATCGTAATTTGGGTTGGCTTGCATGGTTCTTGGCTGACCTTTCATGTGCATCAGGCAAACTGGCACATTAGCATCGGCGGCTGCCTCTAGAGCTCCGGGCTCTTGCAATGCGCGCACATCATTGATCAAATCAGCCCCTGCTTCAACGGCTTGGCGCATCACTTCAGCTTTACTGGTATCAATAGAGATCCACACATCGAACTTGGCGCGAATTGCTTTAATGGCAGGTATAACGCGAGCGAGCTCTTCTTCTAAAGATACGTCAGGTGCTCCCGGGCGAGTTGACTCACCACCAATGTCAATAATGCTAACACCTGCTTGAATCATTCGCTCTGCTTGCAGTAAAGCATTATCTAATGAATTGAATTTCCCGCCATCAGAGAAAGAGTCAGGCGTAACATTGAGGATACCCATCACATGTGGGCGGTCTAAAACGAGCGTTTTATTATGTGCTTTTAATATCATGGAAGGTGGGTCTTAAAGGTAAAAACATCTTGGGCTAGAAACAGAAAAACCCTGAGCGTACTCAGGGTTTTAATTTAAAGCTTAGCAATTAAGAATCTTTGTTTTGAGCATCATCTGTTTCAGATTTAACTTCTTCAGCTTTTGGTTCGGCTGTTGCTTCTTCTGATTTCGCTTCAGGTTTAGCTTCTTCCTTTGCAGGTTCTGCTTTCGCCTGATCACCCCAACCAGCTGGCTCACGAATGTCGTCTTTACGTTCCATCAAGTCATCAATCTGACCTGCATCAATCGTTTCAAACTTCATTAGCGCGTCTTTCATCGAGTGCATGATATCCATGTTCTCTTCAAGAATTTGCTTCGCACGAGCATAGTTACGGTCGATTAGAATACGAATTTCTTCATCGATCAGCTTAGTCGTATCGTCAGAAACATGTTTCGCTTGGCTCATGCCGCGACCTAGGAAAACTTCACCTTCTTCTTCTGCATATAGAAGAGGACCCAGTTTTTCTGAGAAGCCCCACTGCGTTACCATCTTACGAGCAATATCAGTTGCACGTTCGATATCGTTAGACGCACCAGTCGAAACTTTGTCTTTACCGTAGATAAGCTCTTCAGCAAGACGACCACCGTACAAACTAGAGATCATTGATTCTAGATGTTGGCGAGACATACTTACGCGGTCTTGCTCAGGTAGGTACATAGTTACACCAAGCGCACGACCACGTGGAATGATTGAAACCTTGTACACTGGATCGTGTTCAGGCACCAAGCGACCAACAATTGCGTGACCCGCTTCGTGGTAAGCCGTTGACTCTTTCACTTCTTCAGACATCACCATTGAACGGCGCTCTGCACCCATCATGATTTTGTCTTTAGCTAGTTCGAACTCAACCATAGATACATTGCGCTTGTTACCACGAGCAGCAAACAGCGCCGCTTCGTTCACAAGGTTCGCAAGATCTGCACCAGAGAAACCTGGAGTACCACGAGCAATCAGAGATGGTTCAACATCACCCGATAGTGGCACTTTACGCATGTGTACTTTAAGAATCTGTTCACGACCACGTACATCTGGCAGACCAACCACAACTTGACGGTCAAAACGACCAGGACGAAGTAATGCAGGGTCCAGTACGTCTGGACGGTTAGTCGCAGCAATAACGATAATACCTTCGTTACCTTCGAAGCCATCCATCTCAACCAGCATTTGGTTTAGTGTTTGTTCACGCTCATCGTGACCACCACCAACACCAGCGCCACGTTGACGACCGACAGCATCAATTTCATCGATAAAGATGATACAAGGTGCCGCTTTCTTCGCTTGTTCGAACATGTCACGCACACGAGATGCACCAACACCAACAAACATTTCAACGAAGTCAGAACCAGAGATAGTAAAGAACGGTACTTTCGCTTCACCGGCAATCGCTTTTGCAAGCAATGTTTTACCCGTACCAGGAGGACCAACCAACAAGATACCTGTCGGGATCTTACCACCTAGCTTTTGGAAGCGGCTTGGGTCACGAAGGTAATCCACAAGCTCTTTCACGTCTTCTTTTGCTTCGTCACAACCAGCAACATCAGCAAACATCGTTTTAATTTGTTCTTCGCTCATCATTCGAGCTTTACTCTTACCGAAAGACATCGCGCCTTTACCGCCGCCACCGCCTTGCATTTGACGCATGAAGAAAATCCATACACCAATCAGTAAGATCATTGGGAACCATGAGATGAAGATAGTGCCAAGCAGGCTCTGTTCTTCAGGTGGTGTACCCTGAACTTTTACGTTTTGATTAATTAAGTCATCAAGTAGCTTTTGATCATAAACAGGCATGTAAGTTACATACTTAGAACCACCACCACGACGTGTGAAAGTGATTTCGCTGTTATTGAACTGTGCGTCTTGAATCTGGCCTTGGCCAACTTCCTGTACAAACGTGGTGTAATCTACTGCTCTGCCGTTACTTTCTCCAGGGCCAAAGCTCTGGAATACCGACATCAACACTACCGCGATAACAAGCCACAGAATTAAATTTTTTGCCATGTCACTCAAGGTGTAAGCCTCTCGATAACTAATTGTAATTAAAGGTAGGGTACTACAGTTTGTAACCTGTAGCCATGTTGTTAACTCTCACTATTGGAAGAGAATCGTTAACCTTTGTAACCAGTGGCTACGATAAACACTTCACGAGATCGAGCTCGAGAAGAGTCGGGTTTTCTGACTTTTACTGTTTTAAACATCTCTCGGACGTCCTTAACGTATTGGTCAAACCCTTCGCCTTGGAATACTTTTACAACAAAACTACCATTGGTAGCTAGAACTTGTCGACACATATCCAAAGCTAATTCAACTAAATACATAGCTCTTGGCTGATCCACAGAATTGTTGCCTGCTATATTCGGTGCCATATCTGACATCACGACATCAACCATGTTTGGTTGTATACGCTCCAACAAGGCATCTAGCACTGCTTCTTCGCGGAAATCGCCTTGTAAAAAGCTAACACCAGCAATCGGGTCCATTGGTAACAAATCACACGCAATGATTTGTCCGTTGTCTCCAACAATCTTAGCAGCATATTGAGACCAACCGCCAGGCGCTGCACCCAAATCCACAATGGTCATCCCAGGAGACAGCAATTTATCTTTCGTTTGAATCTCTTCCATTTTGAAATAAGCACGTGAACGATAGCCTTTCTTTCTAGCTTCATTTGCGTACTTGTCGTCGAAGTGTTCCTTCAACCAACGGCCTGAACTGGCCGAGTGTTTCTGTTTGCTCATTGGATACCTAAATTGGAGGAAAGTACTAATTGCTGAATAAATTATAGTCTTCAGCTTTAGATGGCGTTAAAATAGGTTTTTTCAACCCTAATAGTAAAGAAAATTGGCCGCGTAATGAACCTAAGTACCAAACAAAAGCAGCATCTAAAGGGCCTAGCTCACAGTTTAAAACCTGTTGTGCTAATGGGCGCAAATGGACTTACTGAAGCTGTTCTAGCGGAAATCGAATTAGCTCTAGACCACCACGAACTGATCAAGATTAAAGTTGCATCAGAAGACCGTGAGACTAAGCAACTGATTATCGATGCAATTGTACGTGAAACTAAAGCTGAAAAAGTACAGACTATCGGTAAAGTTCTAGTACTATTCCGTCAGTCAGAAGCACGTAAAATCGAGATTCCACGTAAATAAGCGAGCTTAATATAAGCTAACTTCCACTAAGAGAAAGCCATAGCGCTTATCTTTTAGTGTAGCGTGAGAAACGAAAAAGGTCGCATTAAGCGACCTTTTTACTTATCAGAAACAAAGAAAATTCAATTAGATATATTCTACTTTGTCGATTTCGAAATCTTTATCGCCACCAGGTGTAGAGATAATAACCTCATCGCCTTCCATCTTACCAATAAGACCACGTGCAATTGGTGATTTCACAGAAATACGACCAGTTTTGATGTCAGCTTCATCTTCAGAAACGATCTGGTAACGGAATTCTTCATCCGTATCGACATCGATCAAAGTTACTGTCGTACCAAAGATAATCTTACCCGTATTATCCATCTGAGTTACATCGATGATCTGAGCTAGCGATAGCTTATATTCTATATCTCGAATTTGAGCTTCACAGATACCCTGCTCTTCACGAGCGGCGTGGTACTCTGCATTCTCTTTCAAATCACCGAGTTCACGTGCTTCACCAATAGCTGCTGAAATAATAGGACGTAGCTTAAGTAGGCGATCTAATTCGTCACGTAGCTGCTGAGCGCCACGTACTGTCATTGGAACCTTTTCCATTTTTTACCTCTATGCCAAAGCTTTCTTTGGCCAACATAAATCCACCCAACATACTTATTGGGTGGTAGAAACAAAACGATTTGGCTTAGTGTAAACAAACTTGATGGCTAAATCACCTTTATTCCACTTTGTCTTATAAAAGCTTTATCTAGCTCTAAATTACAGACATCACAAAAATGAATAATAACCTCCCCATCAATAAGCCAGCAATAAAATACCTAAAAAAAAACAAAAACAAACCAAACAAACGCAGATCACACTTCTAAAAAAAAACCATTAAAACAATAATTTAAACATAAACAAATACAATAAAACAGTGTTCAGTTTTTCAATTTATATCATTTTACTAACTAGCAAAGGAACTTTAGGGGTAAAAAGTAACTCATGGATTGCACTGGCATTTTTTAGCGTTCTGACCTAATCATGGTTATGAAGCCTGATTAATACAGGCAAGACACTAAAAGGATTCAAATCCTTAATAAATACCTTTATGGACAGTAATTAGGAATTAATAACATGAATAACAAGACTCTGATCGCTCTAGCAGTAGCAGCAACAGTATCAGCTGGCGCAAATGCAGCTAACGTATACAGCCAAGATGGCACAGAACTAAACGTTGGTGGTCGCGCGGAATTCCGTGGTGATTTCATTGGTAACGGTGGTGAAGAAATTGAAGGCACAATGGCTAACAACAGTCGTTTCCGTCTAAACGTTGGTGGTACTACAGAAATCAACGAATCACTAAGCGGTTTTGGTTTCTACGAAGCTGAACAAACAGTGAACTCTTCTAGCAGCAATGACGCGAACGACACTTTCAAACAACGTTACATGTTTGCTGGTCTTCAAGGTGACTTCGGCGCAGTATCATTCGGTCGTCAAGATACAGCAGCAGTACAAATCTCTCAAATGTCTGACGTAACGACATTTACTGGTGCTCAAAAAGAATTCATCTCTGCTGGTAACGAGCAAATCAACAACACAATCCTTTACACTGGTAACTTTGTTGATGCTCTAACAGTAAAAGCAAGTTTAGTTGCTGGTGAAGACAAAGACACAGATGCTTACGGCGTATCTGCAATCTACACTCTTCCTATGGGCCTAGGCTTTGGTCTTGGTTACTCAGCAGGTGACAATGGCGAAAACGCAGGTACTGGTAACGCTATCATCGCTGGTGTTAACTACACACTAGACTCTCTATACCTAGCTGGTACATACACTACTGGTGAAGCAGACGACAAATACAACTCTGACTTCAGCGGTATGGAATTCGCAGCTACTTACGGCTTTGGTAACGGCTTCACTCTAATGGGTGCATACCAAAAAACTGAAGAAGATAACCTACTAGGTAAATCTCAAGATAAAAGTGATTTCTTCGAAATCACTGGTGACTATGCATTCAACAATAACCTAAATGCTTATGTTGCTTACCAACTAAACAACCTTGATAGCGTATCAAACGCTCAAGGTGTTAAAATTGAAGGCGAAGATACTATGCGTCTTGGTCTAAAATACGCATTCTAATCTGTTAACAAGCACTCTGCTTGTTCTATGGAATCAAAACGCCCGCTATCTAGCGGGCGTTTTTTATATCTGTATACTAAAAATATCAACCATCCAAGAAATCTTCTATGCGCCTTCTACCCACCCAACTTCTATGTAGTTTTTCCATTAGCCTTTTCTCAATTAACGCTTTCGCATATGTCCCTCTTGATAAACTGCCCGATGGCAGTAGCACAAGCTTAATATTGGAATCACTGAATGGTAATTCAAATGAAATGAATACCGACACTGATGGCTTTTACCCACCAGCCAGTACCTTAAAATTGGTCACGGCTTTGGCAGCCAAATTAGAGTTAGGAGATGACTTTCACTACACGACCAGTATTGTTCGTTCTGGGAGTGACTCAATCATTTCATTTAGTGGCGACCCAACACTACAACGAGAACAGCTAAAAAGTCTTTTAGCTCAATACGCTAAGTCGCAATCTAAAACCATCGAAGGTAGCTTGTATCTCGATAGTTCAGCTTTTACTGGCTATCAGCGAGCCGTTGGTTGGCCTTGGGACATTCTAGGCGTTTGTTACAGCGCGCCTTCGAGTGCAATGACATTAGACAGCAATTGCGCACAAGCCTCTATTTATACAAAAGATAACGGCAGCACTCGGGTCTATATTCCGGCTCACTACCCGATAGATGTGACAACCTCTGCAGCCACGGTAACTCGCTCTGGACAGAAGGCAACACAATGCGACTTAGAGCTAATCACCACGCCAGATAACGCTTATAAGCTCTCTGGCTGCTTAGTTGAGCGTAAAAAGCCACTCCCTCTCAAGTTTGCGATTCAAAATCCAGAACTTTACACCTATCAAGTCGTTACATCGCTTCTCAAAGAACTGAAAATAGAAGTAAAAGGTGATGTGATTATTGGTAAAAAAACTAAACCTGGCAAGACCACGTTAGTCGCTAGTCACAACTCAGAGAAACTTCCTGAACTGCTCGATATCATGCTCAAGAAGTCGGATAACCTTATCGCAGATAATCTAACTAAAACTCTGGGTGCGACATTTTATGTTCAACCAGGTAGCTTCAATAACGGCACTGAAGCGATAAAGCAGATATTGCTGACCAAGGCTAATATTGACCTCAGTAAAGCGCAGCTCGTCGATGGTTCAGGGCTATCTAGAAATAACCGAATGAGGTCGCAGACGATGGCACAGGTGCTTCGTTATATCTGGGAAAACGACCAACATCTCAACCTGATTGAGGCTATGCCTACATCTGGCACTGATGGAACGCTCAAATACCGTCAAAGCATGAGAAAAGCACCGATCCAAGGCAACATTGTTGCAAAGAGCGGTTCTTTATATGGCAGTTACAACATGGCGGGATACGGATTAGATAAAACAGGGAATCCAAACTCTCTGTTTGTGCAGTTTGTCCGTGATTACTTCCCAGAAGAACAAGATCCAGACAAGCCAGTAGAAGCGCCAATCACTCAGTTTGAACGTGCTTTCTACAAAGATGTGGTCGAATTCAGTCAAACACAAAATGAATCTCAGTAGTGGTTAACGTGTGTAAACGGTTAATTACACGATAAAAAATGGCGCTGAAGATCTTCAGCGCCATTTTCATTTCTAAGATGTATTTTAGCTATTTTTAGAAGCTTTTAAGCAATTCCTAGGAATGAGTTCACGACAGTAAAGTAGATCCACATTCCTGAGATATCCACTATCGAAGCGAGTACAGGACTCACTAACACCGCAGGATCAAGCTTAAATAGCCTAGCGACTATCGGTAACCCACCGCCAAGCACGGTTGATATTGTCACTTGAATAAACAGAGCGACAGCAATCGCGTAAGCAATCATATTAATGTCGTAGCCACCCGTTGATTGGTTGTCACTGAACAGTAAGATGCGGCCTATCATCACCAAGGCAATCGCAAGCGCCAAGCAGATGGCAACTCTAAGTTCTTTCCATAAAACGTTCGCCCATTGGCGCTTCTTCAACTCGCCCGTGGCTAAAGCCCTGATGACCAAAGTCGCCGCTTGTGTGCCTGTATTACCACCCGCAGCAGCAATTACAGGCATGTAAATTGCCAAAAGTACCAACTGACTGAGAATGTCTTCATACTGAGCAATGATAAGCCCAGAGACAATCCCCAACAGCGCTAAGGCAATAATCCAACCGATACGCTGCCTAACGTGGCTAAGCACTCCAGTTGAAAGGTAACCTTGTTGAGGCTCAACCTCTGAGTAGATCAGCCCTAGTTGGTGAGCTAGATGTCGAGAGCGCTTCTCAAAGCCCTGCTCTTCTAGCTCACTAAGTAAAGTCTGAATAATACTGAGAGAGCATTGCCCAAGTACTAACACCGCATCTTCAAGTGGCATTCGATTTAAAAGGTTAATTTGTTGCTCACGCCCATACTGTTGAAAGGCATTCGATACAGCTTGGATGTCTTGCTCTGTGTACAAAGCTTCGATAGATAAAAAAGTGTTGTTCATTACCGTCATGGCGAATCTCCCGATTGGCAAAGGTAACGACCATCAAAACAAATAGCATAAGTTTATAGATTTATAGATTTATAGATTTATAGATTTATGCGCACCAAGAACTGAAAGCTACTGGTGTGTCTACTTGTTAGAATCTAGTGTGTGGAAAAGAATGAGGGGGAAAAACAAAGATACCCTACCCGAACGGCAGGACAATAGATCAATACCGAGACGGGTTATTCTTCTCCATTCAAACTAGGAGGATGGTCGGTATTGTTCATAAAAATCTCCAGAATTACTGTCAATATGACAGCGCGCATAGTGTAGCAATAGCCGTTCAAAAACTTCGTCAAATTCCTGTCAATAAATAGGGGCAATAAAAAAAGGCATCCGTAGATGCCTTTTCGTTAAATCATTGAGATTTAATATTACTTGATAGTAATACGAGCAAACTTACGCTTACCTACTTGGTAAACTGCAGTACCAGCTTCAGGTACGAATTTGCTGTCTTCAATCTTCTCGCCTTCAAGCTTAGCAGCGCCTTGCTTGATCATACGCATCGCATCAGAAGTAGAGTTTACAAGACCCGCTTCTTTTAGAACGTTCGCAATCGGTAGGCCGGCTTCGAATTCAAATTCAGGCATTTCATCAGGAACTTGGTTCTTAGCAAAACGGTTAACGAACTCTTGCTCAGCCGCTTCTGCATCCGCTTCACTGTGGAAACGAGCAATGATCTCTTTCGCTAGAAGTACTTTAACGTCACGAGGGTTTTTGCCCGCCTGAACGCCAGCTTTCAGTTCCGCAACTTCTTCAAGTGGACGGAAAGACAGTAGCTCGTAGTAGCTCCACATTAGATCGTCAGAGATAGACATGATCTTACCAAACATCTCGCTTGGTGCTTCGCTAATACCGATGTAGTTGTGCGCAGACTTAGACATCTTCTTAACGCCGTCTAGACCTACAAGTAATGGCATCATCAGTACCGCTTGTGGTTTTTGACCTGCTGCTTTTTGCAGTTCACGACCCATTAGAAGGTTAAACTTCTGGTCAGTACCGCCAAGCTCAACGTCGCTCTCTAATGCAACAGAGTCGTGACCTTGTAGAAGTGGGTACATGAATTCGTGGATAGCGATCGGTTGACCACCAGCATAACGCTTTTTAAAGTCATCACGCTCAAGCATACGAGCAACAGTTTGGTTAGAAGCAAGACGAATCATGCCTTCAGCACCAAGCTCAGATAGCCACTCAGAGTTGAAACGAATTTGCGTTTTCGCAGGGTCTAGAATCTTGAATACTTGCTCTTTGTAAGTTTCAGCATTCTTCAATACGTCTTCACGGCTTAGCGGTGGACGCGTTGAGTTCTTACCTGATGGATCACCAACCATTGCAGTGAAATCACCAATAAGGAATGTCACTTCATGACCAAGCTCTTGGAAAGCACGAAGCTTGTTAAAGATAACCGTATGGCCTAGGTGGATATCTGGAGCAGTTGGATCGGCACCCAGCTTAATGCGTAAAGGACGACCTTCTTTTAATTTAGCAATCAGTTCGTCTTCTGGAATCAGTTCTTCTACGCCACGTTTGATCTCGGCTAATGCAGCTTCAATACTCGCCATTCTTGTTCACTCCCACAGATTTGGCAAAAATATAATAATTAGACATCTTACTTGAATAGCGATGTATTTTGAAACCAGTTACACTATTCCGTCGTCGATTTTCATAATATTTACAGAACGAACCGGAACATGTTGTCTATTTTTGCACGCCTTCCTATTTTGCACCGGGCTTTTATCGCATTTTTTAGTGCCGTAATTTTCGTCGCGATTTTCTTACTCCCCGACGTCAACAGTTTGCGTGACGATTCGGGCGCTTTAGTTGTGGGAAAACATTACCCACTGACAATCAATGCCTCTGCGCTTATTAACTCAAGTGACGCTCCACCGACGGCTGTGCTCAATTGGGAGAAATACACCGTTCGCTCTGGCGAAAGCACCTCTGTTTTATTTGAACGTATTGGCCTTTCATACCGCCTGCTGATCACGCTACTCAATACCAATAATGATATTAAGAAGCAGCTGTCTAACCTAAGACCTGGCGATGTATTGCAGTTCGGCTTCGATGAAAACAACGACCTTATTCAGCTAAAACGACAACTTAGCGCGTTTGAAAGCTTCAAGATCACTAAGTCTGGCGATTCATTCTCTTCTAGCTTCGACAAAAAAGAAGTAGCCTACCAATACAATTATGCCGAAGCCAACATCACCTCTAATTTCTGGAATGCAGGTGTCAGCGCAGGTTTAACCGCAAACCAAATTATGGAACTGGCGGGCATCTTTGGTTGGGATATCGACTTTGCGTTAGATATTCGTAAGAACGACAGCTTCAAAATCTTATACCAAGAGAAAGTGGTTGAAGGTGAAGTGGTTGGTCGTGGTAAGATCATGGCAGCCGTATTCAAAAACCAAGGCGATTCATTTACCGCGGTATTAGATGATAAGAGCGGCAACTACTTCGATGAAAATGGTCGAGCCATGAAGAAGGCGTTCTTGCGCTCACCGATTGATTTTCGTCGCGTAACATCGAACTTTAACCCTACTAGGAAACACCCAGTAACCGGTAAGGTTCGCGCTCACCGAGGTACTGACTACGCAGCTCCTGTTGGCACGCCTATCTGGGCAGCCGGTGAGGGTATTGTTCAGAAGTCGGGTTACAACCAATTCAATGGTAACTACGTGTTTATCCGCCACAGCAACACCTACATCACCAAGTATCTGCACATGAAGCGACGTATGGTGAAAACAGGTCAGCGCGTAAAACAAGGCCAAACCATTGGTACTTTGGGTGGCACAGGTCGTGTAACTGGCCCGCACTTACACTATGAATTCTTGGTTAATGGCGTACATAAGAATGCGCGTACCGTGAAATTGCCTCAATCTAAGTCGTTAACGGGTAAAGCAAAAGCAACATTTATTGCGAACTCAGAGATTCGATTGAATAACCTTGAGCGATACGGTCAGTTACTCGCGACTAATTAAGTTACTAGCGAATAATTAGGTCAAGAACCATATAAACTAACGAAAAGAGCGCCCACCAAGGCGCTCTTTTTTATGTTCATAGAACCACTGCATCTACTATTTTTCAGGCTTCTTGTCTCGCCCTAGCATTAATAGACAAGGCGTCAGTACTAAGGTCAATACTGTCGCGAATGCCAAACCTCCTGCAATTGCCGTAGCGAGTTGCGACCACCACTGCGTGCTCGGTGCGCCAAATTCTATCTTTTGATTAATCAAGTCGATGTTCATCTCTAATACCATCGGCATTAAACCTAAGATAGTCGTGACCGTAGTCAGCATTACAGGTCTTAAACGTTGAACACCGGTTCTTAGAATCGCATCTCGCTTATCCAAGCCTCTTTTGATTAGCTGGTTATAGGTGTCGATCAGCACGATATTGTTGTTCACCACTATACCTGCCAGTGCAATCACTCCAATACCAGACATCACGATGCCAAACGGGCGCTGGAAGATAAGCAAACCAACAAATACACCTACCGTCGAAAACAACACCGCACTAAGAATCAAAAACGCTTGATAGAAGCTATTGAACTGGGTGATAAGAATCAAAGCCATGACCGCTAGTGCTACTAAGAATGCACTTTGCAAAAAGGCTGACGAGTTCTCCTGCTCTTCATTTTGACCACGAATACGAAAGTCAACGCTATCCGGAAGCCCTAATTCACCTAGCGCCTGCTCGATCTTTGGTAGCTCGAGAGCAAGGTTATACCCTTCTTCCATATCTGCCATGATGTTGACGACTCGCTTACCATCAAGGCGTTTGATGGTGTCTTGCTTGTGGTCTGGAACGATCTGAGCAAAATTAGTTATCGGAACTAGGCCTGCTGGCGTTTTCACCCTAAGCTGGTCGAAGCGTCCGATATCCCTTTTATCATTCGGATAACGCACCAAGATATCGACTTCTTCTGCTGAGTCATCAGGAAGATAATCACCAATCTTTAATCCATTCGTTACAAATTGAACGGTATTACCTACCAAGGTGGCATCAGCTGCAAAACGCGCGGCATCGTCACGGCGGATATCCACTTTCCAATCGATGCCATCTTTACTAGCAGTGTCGCTGATATTGGTCAGTGCTTGATTGCCATCAGCCCAGTTTCTCACAATTTTTGCGGCCTGATTAAGTTGCTCAGGTGTTTTAGCAGAAAGCTCGATGACCAAGTCATTTTCAACCGGAGGTCCTGCATCAGGGAACTTGTATTCAATCTCGACACCAGCGTATTGATCGGTTTGCACCTTTAATTCATCAATGATCGCTTTAACACTGCGGCGGTATTGCCAATCGACGGGCGTTATCGAAATCAAACCAATCTGGTCGTCACCACCGGTTCGCGTATAAACGGTATCGAACTCATCATGATTCAGCATCATCTGTTCAATATCGCGCATGATGTCATCTTTTTCTTGAATAGAAAGATCGCCATGAGAGCGAACTTTGACATTAAAGAATGGCGGATCAACTTCAGGGAAGAACTCAGCACCGAGCCCCGCTTTTGAATACGTGAAACCAACCGCAACCGCGAGCAGTATCGCACTACAAAGAATCTTAAAGGGATGCTTAATCGCAATAGAAAGTGTGTGGTAATACGCCTTGGTTAAGCCTGTCGCCTGTGAGAAATCCCCATTATGCAAAGCCACCATTCGAGCTTGGCTCTGAGACGAGACGTATTGCGGTTTGCCAATCAAACCACCTAACACGGGCACAAACAACAGCGCCATAATCAATGAGGCAGTTAACGTAGCGATCAGAGTTAATGGAAGGAACTTCATGAATTCGCCTGTTACATCAGGCCAAAACAGGAGTGGAGCAAACGCCGCCAAGGTTGTAGCCGTTGATGCGGTTATTGGCCATGCCATTCGCTTAGCCGCATCTCGATAGGCTGCTTTACGCCCTTCCCCTTCTTGCATCCGCCTATCGGCAAATTCAGTCACCACAATCGCGCCGTCGACCAACATCCCCACCGCCATAATCAAAGAGAACAGCACTACAATGTTAACGGTTAACCCAAATACTGAGAGAACCAATAATCCGGTGAGGAATGAGCCAGGAATTGAGATGCCGACTAACAAAGCAGTACGCACGCCAAGAATCGCGATGATTACGATCACCACCAGAATGATGGCGGATAAGATGTTGTTTTGCAGATCATTGAGCATGATCTTCACATCTTTCGATTCATCCCAAGTGTATTTAACCAACAGATTGTTTGGCCACTCAGCTTGCTGCTGAGCCCCAGCCATTACCGCTTTCACCAGCTCTACGGTTTCAATGATGTTCTCACCCGCTCGCTTCTTGATATCCAAGACCACCGCAGATTTCCCATCTAAACGCGCAAAGCTCTCCGGATCTCGAAACGCTCGACGAACTGTGGCTACATCACCAAAAGTAACGACCTGTTTGCCATCCACTTTGATAGGTAACTCAAGCACATCCTTTAAGGAGTTAAACACCGAAGGGACTTTGACCGAGAAACGACCGTAGCCCGTATCGACAAAACCCGCAGCAACCACTCGATTATTCAATGCAATCAAATTATAGATATCGGCTTGATCTAGGCTGTAGCTCTCCATCAATAGAGGATCAACAATAATTTCAACGATATCTTCTCTGTCACCGGCAATATCGACCTCTAATATTTGGCGATAGCTCTCTAATTTATCTCCTAGCTCTCGGGCAATTTGTACAATAGTACGTTCAGGAACGGTGCCGAATAACACCACAGACAGAACAGGTTGCTCAGAGGCGAGCGTCACCTCATTAACCGTCGGCTCATCACTGTCTTCTGGCAGTTTTGGCTTAGCAAGATCAACGGCGTCACGCACATCAGCCATCGCTTTGGTAAGATCGACGCCAACATTAAACTCCAACACAACAGAAGCGTGGCCTTCTGCAGCGGTTGCCGTCATCTCTTTTACGCCTTCAATCGACCTAAGCTCTTGTTCTATTGGGCGTACCACTAAACGCTCCGCATCGGTTGGCGAGATCCCTTGGTGCCCTACTGAAACGTAGATAATTGGAATGGTGATATCGGGGCTCGACTCCTTAGGTATCGTGATATAAGTAATAACACCTGCGACCAAGATCAGCGCCAACAGAGAAAGCATGGTGCGAGCACGAGACAAGGCTGCATCAATAATTGAATACATCAGTTATCTCCTGCTCAGCTACTGTATTTGAGAGTTCAGCACCTTGCTCAACCGCAATCACCGAATCACCATCACGTACAAACCCTTGTCCGACGGTGATGATATCGACCCGTTGACCTAAACCTGTGAGCCACACACCATCTTGCTCTGCCTTCACTAGTTGAATACCGACAAATTTCACAACTGGTGAGTCATCGACTGAAACCAACGTTTTGACCCCAAGGTTACCCGCCTCATCCAAAGCCAACATCGCAGGTGTGACTTTGATAGCATCCCTTGTTTCGAGGTTGAGCTTCACTTCAGCGCTGACACCTGCAGGCAGTAAGCCATCAGAGTTATCGATTTCAATTTCGATTGGGAAGGTATTAGTAGAAGCTGAAGAGATTCGAGACACATAACGCAATCGCCCTTCCACTTCATCTCTGCCAAGTAGACGAACCAATGCCTCTTGATTGACTAACAGATGCTGAATATGACGCTCACTGACATCCGCTTCAATCACCAGAGGGTCGAGGTCAATCACACTAGCAACGGGATCGCCAACACCAACAAAATCACCGAGCTCGACCATTAAATCTTGAACCACACCCGAGAAAGGTGAAGTAATCACAGTATTCTTTAACGCCAATTCCGCATTGCGCATCATAGCCTTCGCTTCAGTTAAAGAGGCCTCAGCGGTAGTGTAAGCAATTTCCCCTTGCAGCCCTCTTTTTTTCAGTGACTGCGCCGCTTTAAATTCTTTCTGCTTTAGGCGATACAGAGCCGATGCCCGCTCTAACTGTATTTCCAAGTCGCCTTTATCGATCTGAGCAATGGCTTGCCCTGCTTTAACGCTATCCCCCTTGGCAACATTCAGCCTGACGATCTTTCCCGCAACTTCTGCGCCTAGGCGTGCATGTCGATCTGGCGCTGTTCGACCGTATAAATCAATGGTTCTAAAGGTGGGTGATGAGATAAATGTTTGGTAGGAAACCTTGGCCAATGGAATATCGGTCGCTTTTTTCTCAGGCGACTCTTCAGCTTGTCCCACACCTAAACCAAGCCAGATAGAAAGCAGTATGACCAAAGTCAGAGAGACCAACCACGGCTGCTTAAGTTTCTGAAAAAATGGCGAATTAGAAAATAGAGTGGGCATAGCAAATCCTTTTCTGGCGCATTAGGCGCGTAAATTAGCTCAATCGCGTCGTGTGCAACTTCCTGATGCACATGAGTAACCTTAACAGACCAAAGACAAATGAAGTTGGACACTATCGACAGTTTGAAAAATATGCCGTGTACTAAAAATGAAGGAAATACTTTGAAAAATAATAGGTTAAATATCGAGGTAAGTACTGATTTCGATGAAAAAGCCAAGCGGTCGACAGTCAGGTTTAACTTACTACGGCTTTTTGAGGAGTCTATAACACAAAAACGCCGAACATAGGTTCGGCGTTTGCAGTGTTTCTAATGTAGCTTTCAACTTTTTCTGTTCAAGCTATACGCTAAATGAAGCACCACAGCCACATGTTGTTGTAGCGTTCGGGTTGTTCACAAAGAAACGTGCGCCTTCTAGGCCTTCTGTGTAATCAACCATGCCGCCCATTAGATATTGTAGGCTCATTGGATCAACAACTAGCGTTACACCGCTGTTTACAATCGTAGTGTCGCCATCATTTACTTTTTCATCAAATGTGAAGCCGTATTGGAAACCACTACAACCACCACCTGTAATGTATACACGCAGTTTTAGTTCTGGGTTTTCTTCTTCAGCGATTAGCGTTTGTACGCGGGTAGCTGCTGCATCAGAAAAAGACAATGGGATATTTACTTCGCTCACGACAACCTCTCTTACCTGTGTCAAAAACAACATGATACAAATCTAATTCGAGACCATAGTTGTTGAGTATTTTCTTATATTCTACTGATTATCTAATACCTGACTGAAACGTTCAAGTATTCACCACCGGATCGCCTCTTTTAGTGCAGTAAAGTAGTCAATATCGAGCAATTAAAACGTGTAACCACACAAAACAACCAGATTCGGGCGATTATATCAGCGAAAGCATTCCTAGTTGGATTATGGATAGGTACAATGCGTGCCAATTGGTCCGACAGTCAAAAGAGGATATATCAATGACCAAATCAGCAGAGCTGTACGAAAAAGCACAGCAAACTATTCCTGGTGGCGTAAACTCTCCAGTTCGTGCATTCAATGGCGTAGGTGGTTCTCCAATCTTCGTTGAACGCGCTGATGGCCCACTTATTTTTGATGCTGATGGTAAAGCGTATATCGATTACGTTGGCTCTTGGGGGCCAATGATCCTTGGTCACAACCACGTTGTCATCCGTGATGCTGTTATTGCAGCAGCTCAACGTGGCCTTAGCTTCGGCGCTCCAACCGAAACTGAAATCAAAATGGCTGAACTTGTCTCTGAGATGGTTCCATCAATGGAACAGCTACGTATGGTGAGCTCAGGCACAGAAGCAACAATGAGTGCAATTCGTCTAGCTCGTGGCTTCACTGGTCGTGACAAAATTCTTAAGTTTGAAGGCTGCTACCACGGTCACGCAGACAGCCTACTTGTAAAAGCAGGTTCTGGCGCACTGACTTTAGGTCAGCCAAGCTCACCAGGCGTACCGGCTGATTTTGCGAAACTAACGCTAACAGCAACCTTCAACAATCTAGATTCAGTACGTGAAATCTTCGCAGCAAATAAAGGCGAGATCGCTTGTATCATCGTTGAGCCAGTCGCGGGCAACATGAACTGTATCCCTCCTGTAGAAGGCTTCCACGAAGGTCTACGTGAAATCTGTGACCAAGAAGGTGCATTGCTAATCTTTGATGAAGTAATGACAGGTTTCCGCGTTGCTGAAGGTTGTGCGCAGGCTTACTACAACATCAAGCCAGATCTAACGTGTCTTGGTAAAGTAATCGGCGGCGGCATGCCAGTGGGTGCTTTCGGTGGTCGCAAAGAAGTGATGCAATACATCGCACCTACAGGCCCAGTTTACCAAGCGGGTACTCTTTCAGGTAACCCTGTTGCAATGGCTGCTGGCTACGCGTGTTTGAACCTTCTAAGAGAAGAAGGCAACGAAAAGCGTCTAGCTTCAAAAACTAAGCAATTAGCAAATGGCTTCAAGCAACTTGCTGACAAACACGGCATCCCAATGCTAGTTCACCAAGTTGGTGGTATGTTTGGTTTCTTCTTTACAGATCAAGAAACTGTGACGTGCTACGAAGATGTAACTAAGTGTGATGTAGAACGCTTCAAGCGCTTCTTCCACCTAATGTTAGATCACGGTGTTTACCTTGCACCTTCAGCATTCGAAGCAAGCTTTACTTCTCTTGCTCACGGTTCAAAAGAACTTGATGCAACACTAGAAGCCGCAGACCGCTCTCTTGCGATCATTGCAGCTGAAAGCAAATAATCGAAAGCACTTTATAAGTCGCTAACTGATTGAATTTAGGGCTGCATTAGGTGCGGCCCTTTTTTGTACGCCACGTTCATCAACTGTGAATATGGCAGCTTGCCTATCAGCCAACTAAGACCAAAATTGAACTAAAAACACCTAACGTTCCCAAAAAAGAAAAACCAACAGCATCAAGGTACCTAGGAACATTCTGAACCAAGGGATCTCTTTTTTTGTTTGCTGTTGTTCATCTTGGCATTTCTTATCTTTATTACAGCATCCCATTATCAAAACTCCTCATTGCTAACTCTCTGTTTTGCAGCCATTATAAACTTAGAACGCAAATATAGAGACCATTACCGTGTCAGAAAAAATTAAAATCAATTCCAGTCACTGGGTGATCATCATAGCCTTACTTGCGGCTGCTTATGCTTGTTACCTGCTTATCGAGCCGTACGTTAATTCAATTGTGATGGCTTTCATCATTTCACTGTTGATGTTCCCGATCCACGAGTGGCTTGAAAAGAAGATTCCGAATAAAGAAAACATCGTCTCGTTGCTGTCTTGTATCATCCTGACTTTCATTATTGTTATCCCTTTATTGACAGTATTCGCAGCAATTGTTCAGCAAGGTTCCCTGTTCTCTCAAAACACCTACCAATGGGTAACACACGGCGGCATTCAAACTCTGTTCGCACACCCATTGGTGGTCAAAGCGCTGTCATTCGTGAACAACTACCTGCCTTTCGACAATATCGAACCACAAGCCATCGCACAAAAAGTCGGTGAGTTTGCGACCAGCTTTGGTTCTAAGCTAGTTGGTATCAGTGCGAAAATCTTAGGTGACGCGACCAATTTCTTAATGGACTTCTTCTTGATGTTGTTTGTTCTGTTCTTCTTATTAAGAGATCACGACAAAATCATAAGTGTGGTTCGTCATATTCTTCCGCTATCTCGTAGCCAAGAAGACAAGCTTCTAACAGAGATAGAACAAGTATCGAAATCAGCAGTAATGGGCTCATTCTTAACAGCAATCGCGCAAGGTTTTGCCGGCGGTTTAGGTATGTGGATTGCAGGTTTCCCAGGCCTATTCTGGGGCACTATGATGGGCTTTGCCTCATTCATCCCTGTTGTGGGAACAGCACTAATCTGGATCCCCGCGGCGACCTACTTGTTCCTAACTGGTGATACCACATGGGCAATTTTCCTAACGGTTTACTGCGTGGCAATTGTTGGATCAATTGACAACCTTCTGCGTCCGCTTCTAATGCAAGGCAGCGCAGGCATGAACACCCTAATGATTTTCTTCTCACTGCTGGGGGGTATTCAACTGTTTGGCCTAATTGGTCTTATCTACGGCCCGCTGATTTTTGCGATTACTATCGTCCTATTCAACATCTACGATGAAGAGTTTAAGGACTTTTTAAATCAGCAAGACAAGAGTTAAAGTGCTCTTCAATCACTTACTTGCCGAACGAGTATTAAACACTTCAAGCTTTGGGCGGATTATGCGAAAATCCGCCCTCATTTTTTGCTAACGATTCAATAGAGTGTCCTATGTCAGCTTATATTGCCCCAAGCCAGATTGCTGAGCGCCAACTTGCCTACTTTGAAGGCAAACATGTTTTAGTTGCCGGTGAGGCTGAAGACTTATTCCCTGTTGAATTAGCCAAGCATTGTGAATCTGTCTCTGTGTTCACCTCTAATTACAGCTACTACCGTCAGCTTGAAGGTTATAGCAGCATCCAACGTTTTTACGGTGCTGAGTTTACCGAAGAGACCAAAGCTGACTTAGTGATGCTCTACTGGCCGAAAGCCAAAGCGGAAGCGGAATTTCTGTTGGCGATGTTATTTGCTAAGCTAGGCAAAGATACCGAAATCGTCGTGGTTGGTGAGAACCGCTCAGGCGTGAAAAGCATCGAGAAGATGTTTGCGCCTTACGGCAAAGTCGTTAAATACGATTCAGCACGTCGCTGCTCTTTCTACTGGGGTCAATGCTTCGAGCAACCACAAGCGTTCAACCTGCAAGACTGGTTTAAGACCTACACGGTTAACATTGATGAACAACCTCTGACGGTAAAAAGCCTTCCTGGCGTCTTCAGTCACGGTCAATTCGATGTCGGTAGCCAACTTCTGTTGGATACTCTGCCAAAACTAAAAGGCAAGGTACTGGATTTTGGTTGTGGTGCAGGCGTGTTAGGTGCGGTTATGGCATCTCGTAACCCAGATATTGAGCTAGAAATGTGCGACATCAGTGCATTTGCCGTAGCATCAAGCCAAGCCACACTGGAAGCGAATGGTTTAACTGGTAAAGTCTTCGCGTCAGATGTCTATTCTGATACAGCACAAGACTACCAATTCATCATCAGTAACCCACCATTCCATTCAGGTTTAGACACTAGCTATAGCGCGACTGAGACCTTACTAGCTCAGGCCCCTACGCATTTGAAGCGCTCTGGTGAGATGATTATTGTCGCAAACAGTTTCTTAAAATACATCCCAATTATTGAGCAAGCGTTTGGAAAATGCGCGACTCTAAATAAGACCACCAAATTCGCGATCTACCACGCAAGTAAGTAGCATCTCTAGCACAGCGCAGTGTCATTATCTGCGCTGTCTGTTCATATTTTTATCAAAACTCTATAAAAGTGAGCTTTTGCACACGCTTTAAATACCACTTACTTGTCAAAGTAAAAAAACTCGTTAATTTCGTTAAATTGGAAACCATTAATTCTATTCTCTGTACTTGTTTTCGCCCCTTTTAGCAGTACATCAAAGGAAAGTAGTACCCAATTTATGTTTAGATTTTATCGTAAGCAGAAGTTTAAGCGCCTTCAAAATACCCTAATGCTGGCATTTCTTGTCCTCAGTATTACCCCAGTGACACTTATCGCGATCTTTTTCCTTCAATCGCACAGTCAGGACCTTCAGGAACAAAGCACCTCACACCTTGTTTCAGTCCGTGATACTAAGCAGCAACAGATTGTCGACTACCTACAAGCTCAAGAATCCCAAGTGATGGGCTTTGTTCGCTCTGAACTAGCCAATGCCAGTGGCGGCCGATTCTATGGTTTGATCAATGCATTCCAACGTCTAGGGTTAGATATTGACGAAGCACGCAGTAATGCGCAGCAACGCTACATTCAAGGATCGGGCGATCAAATCAAAACATCGATTCTTCCTGAATCCAGTAGCTTCATTGGCAGTGAGCGTTACCGCCTACTGCACAAGCGCTACCATAACGCTTACCTAGAGTTGCTTAAACGCTCCGATTTTGACGATATTCTATTGGTTGATATTAACGGTAACGTTGCTTACTCCGTCTTTAAAAATGACGATTACGGCACTAACTTGCTGACAGGTAAATACAAAGATTCAAACCTAGGCGTTACCTTTCAACGGCTCGCTAAAGATGTCACCGATCGCCGTAAGTCTAATGAGGATTACACGCCTGTTATTGTCTCGGACTTTAAAGACGAGAACGGTAAACAGACCGCATGGCTAGGTGCACCTATCGTTCAACAGGGCTACCTACACAGTTACGCGATGTTTAGATTACCTATCAACGGCATTACTAAGCTGATTGCGGATCTCAACAAGAGTTCGAATATTCAAACGCTGCTTGTAGGTGATGATCACCTGCCGCGTAGCCTTGCTCATTCACAAGAATCTATCAACTTGAGCTTAGATGTTGTCGATAAAGCATTGGCTGGCGAAACAGCGGTTGGCACCTTCGACAACACCCTAGATCAAGCGATCATCGCAGCATATACACCAATTGAGCTGAAATACGCAACATGGGCTCTTGTCGTAGAGCTGCCAGAAAAAGAGGCGTTTGCTCGTATTCATCAGTTAGAAAAGATCTTCGTGATCGTGATGCTAACGGCGATCATTCTGGTAGTCGTTGCATCGCACTATCTGTCTAACTTCATCACATCCCCACTACTCAAACTGACGTGGGCTGCCGAGAAAGTATCTGCGGGTGATCTCGATGAAACCATGATCAATACCGAACGCAAAGATGAAATAGGCCGGCTCGCGGTGAGCTTCGAGAGAATGCAGCGCTCGATTCGTGAAAAAATGCAGCTCATCAAAAACCAAAACGATGAACTTGAAGACAACCTTAAGACAATTCAAAAGCAAAACGAAGAGTTGCAACTGGCGAACAAACTTAAAGATGAGTTCCTAGCTACTACTTCACACGAATTGAGAACACCACTGCATGGCATGGTGGGTATTGCTGAAGCGCTGATATCCGGTGCGAATGGCCCCATCCCTGCTAACCAGAAGTATCAGTTGGATATCATCATCAATAGCGGTCAGCGATTAGCAACCTTGGTTGATGATCTGCTTGATTATCACAAGATGCGCTATGGCAGCTTAGACATTAAGAAATCAGCTGTTGATTTATCTGCAGCCACCAGCTTGGTCCTAGAGTTATCTCATCATCTATTGGGCAATAAACCAATCCGCATCATTAACCAAGTCCCAAGTGATTTAGGGCTGGTTTCATCGGATCCTCAACGACTTGAGCAAGTGATGTATAACTTGGTCGGTAACGCTATCAAGTACACTTCAGAAGGTAAGATTGTTATCTCTGCCAGCGTTATCGATGACAACATTCGTGTACAAGTTGTAGATACTGGCCAAGGTATACCGGCCGAGTACCTTGAGCACATCTTTGAGCCATTGATTCAAGCTGGCCAAGATGCGAGTAACTATCGCCAAGGTGCAGGGCTTGGATTATCGATCAGTCGTCAGTTAATTGAGTTAATGGGCGGTTCACTGTACGTAAGTAGCCAACCAATGCTTGGCACTACGTTTAGCTTTACCCTGCCCCTAGCGACTCAAGATGAGCTGGACAGTTACAACGAATCCGGTCACTACTCGCACTTCCAAGCGCCGGATTTAATTGATAACAGCCAACAAGAAAACAGTGTTATCAGTGAGAACCCAGATGGCCAGTTACTGGTTATCGCCGATGATGAGCCGGTGAACCTGCGAGTATTAGACAGCTTCTTGAAATTAGAAGGTTATCGAGTACGTACTGCATGTGATGGTCCGGAAACCATTGAACTGATTGAAAAAGAGAAGCCAGAGCTGCTTCTGCTCGATATCATGATGCCAGGTATGAGCGGCTATCAGGTTTGTGAAGCTCTGAGAAAGCAATATGACCATGCTCAATTGCCAATCATCATGCTAACGGCACTCAACCAGGCAGAAGACCGTGTTCGAGGTTTCGAAGCAGGTGCCAATGACTACTTGTCTAAACCGTTCAACAAACAAGAACTGGCGGCTCGAATTACAGCGCATCTATCAGCAAGTAAAGCCGAACAGAGACGCCTTGAAAATGACCAACTGCAACTCGAGCTCAAACACAGAGCTATGGTTGAAGCTAACTTGTTAGAAACTCAAGGGCGCTTATTAGAGCAACTAGAATCGGCACCTGAAGCCATCATCTGTATTCGTGATGACCAACGTATTCGCTTTGCCAACGAAGCGGCGGCAAAACTATTCAGACGCGGACAGGAACAACTTAAGCGCTCTATGGCCGACGAGATCATTGCGCCTAAATACCTCAAGGTAGAACAAGCCCACTACTGCGGTGACATTGATATCTATATAGATGACACACGTCAGCGCATACCAAGTGACATCCTTAAGCTGCCTGAAGGTTCAGGGCTCGACACCATGTATATCTTCAATGTAGGTGGTGGTGTTAACTCCAACCGAATCAATAACCTTGAAACAGCGGTTGAGGCTCTCTCTAGTTATGCCTTTGAAGGCGACAAAGATAAGTTGCAGCAACTGAAAGAGCTTGGCGGAGAATTTACTCGTCTTGCTGACAAGGCAACCGGTGAAGGTAAAAACAAGCAAGAGTTGATGCGCGAGGTGCTGGTCGATGCGATGACGAATGCCATCATCTACTGGGAATCGGTGACTGGTGAAACCAAGTTTGCTTTCGCAGAGAAAAGTGGTTTGTGGCGGGTCTACTTAGACCGCAGTACGCTACAAACGCGAACGCTAGACAAATATCTACGCGTAGAAACGCTACCGAAAACGCCTCGCTGGCGAACGGTACTGAGCTCAATCGAATTCATACTGGAACACTGTAAAGAACAGACGCCAGAAAGGACGCATATTGAGATGCTAAGAGATAAGCTTCAGAAACTACTGACCAGTTAATCCCTGAACCAACATCACGATACTTAGAGTAATGGAGCCCACCTAGCGTGGGCTTTTTTTGTACGTACTTTTCTCACTCAAAGCACAATATCGTCAATCCAAATACACTTTTTTCACTGCTTTAAACAAGCAAAATGACACGTTACTCAAGCTTAAACAATCACCAATCCAATCGCTATTTTGAGTCCTATTCTTGGCTGAATTTCACATTCCTCCGACTCTTTGTTGCAGTTTGAGAAGCGAGTCACAACAGAACGGCAGATTTAATTTTCTAGGGAAATTTAACGTAAAACTGGTAAGTGACCGAGATCTACAATTATACCAACGCATGGTAAAGCATTATAATAAAAAGCCTTTAAAGTTAGTGACCACTTACAATCAACAATTACCACAAAACCAAATGCGAGTCACATCACCTTAACAATTACGCACAAAAAACCACCAAAGCAACCCATTTTGACGTTAATGACGTGGGATTATCTAATTTTAACGTTTTTGACGGGAAACGAGTTTGATTAATTCATCGATAAGGTGTTTTCTTACTCCTGCCAAAGGCCTACAGGCCACTCTTACCACTTCTCAGAATCAACGATGAATCTGGAGCAACGAAGAAGAGGTAGGCCTTTAACCAGAGTGTGTATCTACTAAACAATTTAGCGACAGATAACATTCAATCCATTAGTGAAATGAAAGCAAATAGTAAGGAACAGCTATGCTTGCCAATATAAAAAAAACAGCAATAGCAACAGCAATTATTGCAACTGCTACAACAGGTTTTGCATCAGTAGCAACAGCTGCAGAACGCAGTGAACTGACCGTTCACCCGAAAGAGTACACTACATTCGTACGTAACTTTAACCCGTACCTTGGTGCTACTAACCTACATACTACAACTGACTTCATGTATGAGCCGCTAGTAGTATTTAACGAAATGCACGGTAACACTCCAGTGTTCCGTCTAGCTGAAAACTTCAAGATGTCAGATGATCTGATGAGCGTTGTTTTCGACATTCGTAAGGGTGTTAAATGGTCTGACGGAGAAACTTTCTCTGCTGATGATGTTGTTTTTTCTTTCAACCTTGTAAAAGAGAAGCCAGAGCTTGACCAATCTGGTATCAACTCTTGGGTAACTTCTGTAGAAAAACTGAACGACAACCAAGTTAAGTTCACCCTAACAGAAGCAAACTCAAACGTACCTTATGAGATTGCTAAAGTACCTGTAGTACCTAAGCACATCTGGAAAGACGTTAAAGATCCATCAACGTTTACCAATGAGAATCCGGTAGGTTCTGGTCCATTTACAGAAATCGATACGTTTACAGCGCAACTATACATCCAGTGTGCAAACCCAAACTACTGGGATGCAGACAACCTAGATGTTGACTGTCTACGTGTTCCACAAATTGCGAACAACGACCAATTCCTAGGTAAAGTTGTAAACAGTGAAATGGACTGGACGTCTTCTTTCGTTCCTGATATCGACCGTACATACGCAGCAGCTAGCCCTAAACACCACTACTGGTACCCGCCAGCAGGCACACAAGCATTCATCGTTAACTTCAAGCACCCTGATGCTGCGAAGCATGAAGCATTGAGCAACGTTGATTTCCGTCGTGCTTTCTCTATGGCTCTTGATCGTCAAACTATCATCGACATCGCATTCTACGGCGGCGGTACTGTGAACGATTTCGCATCGGGTCTTGGCTACGCGTTTGAAGCTTGGTCTGATGAAAAAACTCACGATAAGTACAAAGGCTTCAACACATACAACGCTGAAGGCGCGAAGAAGCTTCTTGCTGACGCTGGCTTCAAAGATGTAAACAAAGATGGTTTTGTTGACACTCCATCAGGCAAGTCTTTTGAACTAATGATTCAATCGCCAAACGGCTGGACTGACTTCAACAACACAGTTCAACTAGCGGTAGAACAGCTGAACGAAATCGGTATTAAAGCGAAAGCTCGTACACCTGACTTCTCTGTTTACAACCAAGCAATGCTTGAAGGTACATACGACGTAGCATACACAAACTACTTCCACGGTGCGGATCCATACACGTACTGGAATAGTGCTTACAACTCATCACTACAATCTGGTGATGGTATGCCTCGTTTCGCTATGCACTTCTACAAAAACGACAAGCTAGATGGTCTTCTAAACAGCTTCTACAAAACAGCTGATAAGAACGAACAGCTAGACATTGCACACGGTATCCAGCAAATCATCGCTGCAGACCAAGTGACAATCCCTGTGATGTCTGGTGCTTACATGTACCAATACAACACAACTCGCTTCACTGGTTGGTGGAACGAAGAAAATCCAAAAGGCCGTCCAAACATTTGGGCTGGTATTCCAGAGCGTCTACTTCATGTACTGGACCTAAAACCAGTTAAATAAGTAATCGTTCAATCCTTGCGGCGTAACCTCTTACGCCGCTTATAAAAATCCCCACACTCTCAATTGAAAGTATGGCGCTAGTCGTCAGGGGATTTTTCGTTCCAAATTTCGCTAGGAGCGACCTGAATCCAGAAACAGGGAAACAATCTGGGTGAGTAAGGTGTGAGTTATGGGTTATTTTTTAAGACGTTTGTCATTTTATTTTGTCGCGCTATTAGTTGCTGCGACGTTAAACTTTATTATTCCAAGAGCAATGCCTGGTGACCCCGTTACCATGATGTTTGCGAACGCTTCTGTACAAGTTACTCCAGAGCGTATTGCTGCAATGAAAGAACTATTAGGCTTTGTTGATGGTGGCCTACTGGTTCAATACGTAGCGTACATGAAGAACATTCTTAGCTGGGAACTTGGTACATCAATTCAATTCTACCCACTTTCTGTAAACACACTGTTGGGTGGAGCATTCGGTTGGTCGCTTTTCTTAGCCGGCACCGCAGTTATTCTTTCTTTCTCGATTGGTTCGATCCTAGGTATTTTCGCAGCGTGGAAACGCGGCAGTAAATACGATGCCTTCGTAACGCCAGGGATGCTGATTCTACAAGCTGTTCCTCAAGTTGTTATCGCGATGATTGCACTATTTACCTTTGCAATTGGCTTGAAGTGGTTCCCAACCGGTTATGCCTACACCGCAGGTACCATGCCTGATTGGACAAGCTGGGCATTCATCAAAGATGTCGCTTACCACGCCTTCTTACCATTGTTCTGTGCTTCTGTTGTTCAAATTGGTGGCTTCCTAGTAAACATGCGTAACAACATGATCAACCTATTAGCCGAAGACTACATCACCATGGCGAAAGGCAAAGGCCTGAGCGAAAACCGAGTAGTATTCAACTACGCAGCTCGTAACGCGATGCTACCAAGTGTGACAGCCCTTTCAATGTCGCTAGGTATGGCAATCGGTGGTCAGTTAATTATCGAAATCATCTTTAACTATCCAGGTCTTGGCAGCGTACTTTTCAACGCAATTAACGCTCGTGACTACCAAGTACTGCAAGGTCAGCTGCTTATCATGACGCTATTCATGCTGTTCTTTAACCTAGTTGCAGACATGCTTTACGTTGTTCTTGACCCTCGTCTTCGTAAGGGTGGTAAATAATCATGAAAGACTTTCTAAAACTCATTTGGCGTAACCCGATGGCCCTAACAGGCGTCATCATCCTAAGTATTTTTATTCTTGGCGCGATTGCAGCTCCATTAATCACCAAACATGTACCAGACAAGCGTACAGGCAACCCACATGAATACCCTGGTTTCGTGGTGAAGTCTGCACAAACTAACCCTGATGGCTGGGTTGCTCAAAACCTAGCAGACGACCGCCGTACATTGATCATGTCTAAGAAGGCAGACCACGTACTAGGTACAACTCGTATGGGTCGTGACGTTTGGTCTCAAGTGGTATACGGCGCACGCGTATCTCTTGCTGTAGGTTTTGGTGCGGGTCTAACCGTATGTTTACTCGCCACTGTTATTGGTGTTTCTGCGGGCTACTTCGGAGGCCGTGTCGATGACGTTCTAACAGCCGCAATGAACATCATGCTGGTAATCCCTCAATACCCATTACTGTTCGTAGTAGCAGCCTTTATCGGTGAGGCAGGGCCACTCACCATAACCTTGGTTATCGGCTTTATGTCCTGGGCTTGGGGCGCTCGTGTTGTTCGCTCCCAGACCTTGGCACTGCGTGAAAAAGAGTTTGTAAAAGCCGCTGAAGTTTTGGGTGAATCTTCATTCCGCATCATCTTCGTAGAGATTCTGCCAAACCTTATCTCTATCGTTGGCGCAAGCTTCATCGGTTCGGTGATGTACGCAATCATGATGGAAGCAACGATCTCGTTCCTAGGTCTTGGTGACCCGAACACAATCAGCTGGGGCATCATGCTTTACAACGTTCAAACCTCTTCATCAATGCTGATTGGCGCTTGGTGGGAACTGTTGGCTCCGTGTATCGCACTGACACTACTTGTAACTGGTCTTGCTCTACTTAACTTCGCTGTCGATGAAATTGCTAACCCGCAACTGCGTTCTCACAAAGGCATGAAGCGTTGGAAGAAACTAGCAGCACAAGACAAAGAAGAACGTGAACCAGAACTACCACCACAAAATGCACTTTGGAGCGGAGATAAATAATCATGTCTGAACCACTAATTTCTATCCGCAACTTATGCGTGGATTACATCACAGAGTCTGGCGATGTTCGTGCGTGTAACAACGTAAGCTTCGACATCGCTCCAGGTGAAGTATTCGGCCTAGCTGGTGAATCTGGCTGTGGTAAATCAACGGTCGCTTTCTCTCTGATGCGTCTTCATAAGCCGCCCGCTTACATCAGTGGTGGTGAGGTTATCTTCAACGGTGAGAACATCCTTGAATACAGTGATGACCGTATGCAAGCGTTCCGTTGGAGCGAAATGTCGATGGTATTCCAGAGTGCGATGAACGCACTCAACCCAGTACTACCGATGGAAGAGCAGTTTTGTGACGTAATTATGCGTCACACCAACATGACTCGTGAGCAAGCTAAACAACGTGCTGAAGGTCTACTTGAAATTGTAGATATTCACCCGAGCCGATTGAGTGACTACCCTCACCAATTCTCTGGCGGCATGCGTCAGCGCTTGGTTATTGCTATCGCGTTAGCACTGAATCCAAAGCTGATCATTATGGATGAACCGACAACCGCACTTGATGTGGTTGTGCAACGCGAAATCCTACAAAAGATCTATGCACTGAAAGAAGAGTTTGGCTTCTCTATTCTGTTCATCACCCATGACTTGTCATTGATGGTCGAGTTCTCTGACCGCATCGGCATCATGTACTCAGGTGAGCTAATCGAAGTGGCTAACTCTCAAGATATTCTAGAAAACCCTTACCACCCTTACACCAAAGGGCTGGGAAGTTCTTTCCCTCCACTGACAGGGCCAAAGACAAAACTAGCAGGTATTCCGGGCAACCCTCTGAACCTGTTAGAGATCCCTGAAGGGTGTCGTTTCCAAGCTCGTTGTGACCGTGTACATGAAACGTGTACCAAGGTACCAACCAAGCTGCGTTCTATCGACCCGGGACATTTGTCTAACTGCCACCTGTACGGTGACCCAATAGTACAAAGGAAGCTATAGCTTGCACGCTAACTCAGCGTGAATAACGAACAAGGCGGCTCGACCACCTAAAAACAAGCAAAGCGAATAAGGATTCTGGAGACAATTATGAGCAAAGATTTCGGTCAATTATTGGTTGAAGGCAAGAATGTCGTAAAAGACTTCCCAATAAGCAGTACCACAATTCAAACCCCAATGATGCGTGCGATTAACGACGTGTCATTCAAAATGTACAAAAGCCGCGGCCTAGCAGTGGTTGGTGAGTCTGGTTCAGGCAAGTCAACAACCGCAAAAATGATCGCAAAAATGTACGCACCTTCAGGCGGCACGATCGAATACAAAGGTCGTGATATCCAAGAGATCTCAAGCAGAAAAGATCTTATGCACTACCGTGAAGGCGTGCAGATGGTATGGCAAGACCCGTTTGGTTCTTTGAACCCAACGCACAATATCTTCCACCACATTGCTCGACCGCTGTTGATCCACAAGAAAGTATCCCCGGGTAACAAGAAAGAGTTAGAAGAACGCGTTTACGATCTTTTGGAGCAAGTGGGCTTAATCCCACCAAAAGAGACGGCGCAAAAATACCCTCACCAACTCTCTGGTGGTCAGCGTCAACGTGTCAACCTAGCTCGTAACATCGCGGTAGGTGCAGAGGTCGTTCTAGCGGACGAACCAACCTCAATGTTAGATGTATCAATCCGTGCAGGTGTTTTGAACCTAATGGAAGAGATGAAGTTTGAGAAGCAAATGTCTCTGCTTTACATCACGCACGATATCGCAACCGCTCGTTATATCGCGGAAGACCTATCGGTAATGTACGTGGGACACATGGTGGAATGGGGGGATACCGATGACGTTATTGCTAACCCTCAGCACCCTTATACCCAGCTACTGGTTTCAGCGGTTCCAGATCCTAAGAAATCGATCCATGAACAACTTGCTGGCAACAAAGGTGAGATCCCTCTTTGGACGCCAGTATCAGCAGGCTGCCCATTTGCAGGTCGTTGTACTCATGCAATGGACAAATGTAAAGAGCAGCTACCAGGGGTTACGCAACTAGCTGATAACCACTTTGTACGTTGTTACCTACACGAAAGCTAAGCAATAAAATCAAGTTAGGGTCTGCGGGCCCTACCTATTTATATCCAAAACATTCAAGTACCTAGCCAATAGAAACTAGGACTGTCGGAGAATATTGATGCTGTTATTGACCAACCATATTGGCTATGAATCCACAGGCCCCAAGCAGGCAATCTTACAAACTAAGAAAGCTCGCCTATCTAGCACAACGGCTTTACTCGTCTGTGCAGACAACCATATCACTGTCGGAAGTTTTGATGTGGTAAAACAAGGCCACGTAGCAAATTGGCATCAAGGGCAATTCTTCACTATCGACTTCAGTTCAGCCACTGAATCTGGTCGCTACTATCTACGTTTTGACAACCTGCGCTCTGAAGTATTTGAGATTGCTAGCAACCTATTAATGAACCACACGTTTTCTGATGTGCTTCATTACTTTAAGTCACAACGCTGTGGCGGTATTTTCGACAAGAAAGATCGACAAGCACAAATTCTCGGTACCGACAGATACGTCGATGTCCACGGTGGATGGTATGATGCATCAGGTGATGTCAGTAAGTATTTTAGCCACCTGTCTTATGGCAACTACCTAAACCCGCAACAGATTCCAATGGTCGTTTGGAACATGCTGAAAAGCGTGCGCTTAACCAGCGACGATCCGGACTTCCCTAAATTCTCCATGACTCGTCTAACGGAAGAAGCGCTATTTGGTGCTGATTTCTTAGTGCGTATGCAAGACGCGGCTGGATACTTCTACATGACAGTATTCGATAAGTGGAGCAAAGATATCAACCAGCGCGATATCTGCGCTTATGCGACTCAAGAAGGCCATAAATCAACAGACTTACAAGCAGGCCATCGACAAGGTGCAGGTGTAGCTATCGCAGCATTGGCAGCCGCTTCTGAGCTTGAAATCTCTGGCAGCTACTCGAGCGATACTTACCTTGATACGGCTGCTAAGGGTTACTGGCACCTAAAAGAGCACAACCTCCAGTATCTAAACGATGGTGAAGAGAACATCATCGATGAGTACTGTGCCCTACTCGCAGCCAATGAACTGTATCGCGTAACAAAAGACCAGCAATACCTATCAGAAGCAAGAACTTGGGCAACTCGTTTAATTTCTCGCCAACAGTCAGATGATTCATTTGAGCACTTCTGGTCAGCGAATTCTGATGGCACTCGACCATACTTCCATGCAGCCGAAGCTGGTCTTCCTGTGATTGCGCTATGCGAATACCTCGACAACGAAACCGATGATGAATTAAAAGAACAGGCTCGCACAGTTGTTGAACAAGCTTGCCAGTTCGAAATCAACATTACCGACAAAGTCACTAACCCATTTGGCTACCCAAGACAGTACGTTAAGTCTGTCGATGGTGATAAACGTGATGCCTTCTTTGTCGCTCAGCAAAACGAAACAGGTTACTGGTGGCAAGGCGAAAACGCTCGCCTTGGTTCAATCGCAACCATGGCGTACTTAGTTCAGCCACACATTCAAGATAGCGAACTTAAAAAGCGTTTGATCCAACTTTCGCAAAACAGCCTCGACTGGATCTTGGGCCTCAACCCATACCACATGTGCATGCTCGATGGTCACGGTCACAACAACCCTGATTACCTACCACAGCTTGGTTTCTTCAATGCGAAGGGCGGTATCTGCAACGGCATCACAGCTGGTTTCGAAGATGAACAAGACATCGCGTTTAATCCACCAGCACAAAAAGACGACATGCTTCAAAATTGGCGCTGGGGTGAACAATGGATCCCTCATGGCGCTTGGTTCCTATTAGCAACCGCTGCACAGTTCAACTTCTTAGCACAAAGTAAGGAGCAATAATCATGACTCTTTACTTCATAGGTATTGATGGCGGCGGTACATCTTGTCGAGCTCGAATCCGAGATGCCCAAGGCACACTCATTGGTGAAGCGAAAAGTGGCAGTGCTAACATCCTTTTAGGTGTCGATGTTGCAATGAGCTCAATTATTGATGCCATTACAAAAGCGGCACAACAAGGGCAACTAAACTCAAACCATTTTTCAAATATGCATGTTGGCCTAGCTCTGGCTGGTGCTGAGCAAAAATCAGCATGGCTCGACTTCATGGCACAAGCACACCCTTTCGCAAGCATGACATTAAATACCGACGCTTATGGTGCCTGCATTGGGGCTCACAATGGCCAAGAAGGAGCAATCATGATTGGCGGAACTGGCTCATGCGGTATCTACTTAAAGGGTGGTGAACAGCATGTGGTTGGCGGTCGTGAATTCCCAATTTCAGATCAAGGCGGCGGCGCGGTTATGGGTCTTCGCTTGATTCAACAAGTCCTACTTGCAGAAGACGGTATTCGCAATAAAACACTGCTCACTCAGTATGTTATGGACCACTTTAACAATGATGTCGATGCCATCGTCGAATGGTCAAAAGGGGCTATTCCAAAAGACTACGGTCAATTCTCGCCAGTGATTTTTCAACTCGCTAACGAAGGCGATGAGCTAGCTATCGAGATGCTCAAGCAAACCGCAGCTGACATCGAAATGTTTGTGCTAGCACTTCATCGCAAAGGTGCGGACAAGGTATGCCTGATGGGCAGTATCGCTGAGCGCATTCTCAAGTGGCTATCACCACCAGTACAACAATGGATCGTTGAACCTCAATTTGACGCTATCGAAGGCGCATTGATGTTTGCAGGTAAACCACAACACAACTTGTATCAACAGGCTTAGCAGGGAAGTTATATGAATTATCGCATCGACTTAGCTGTTCTTTCTGAACAAAAAAATAACTGCCGATTTGGCCTTACGGTACATAACTTAAGTGACCTTGACGTAACAGATTGGTCACTGCATTTTGCGTTTGACCGATTCATCCTTCAGGAGAGTCTGTCGCAAGGCGAACTGACTCAAGTTGGAAGCTTTTGTTCGTTCAAACCAAGTTCGTCAGTATTAAAGGCCAACAACCATTACTACCTTGAATTCAGTATTCAAAGTGCACCATTCCGCTTCTATTCTGATGGCCTTAACGATGCCTTTATCCAATCACATCATGATGGAGAAACATCGGTACTGCCTGTCGCAATATCACCAATAGTATTGGCTTCACCATATCGTGAACGCAGCCAAATCCCAGAAGTAGATGCGGCAGCGATAGCACTGATCCCCCAACCGAATCAATTCGAGCTGAAACAAGGCAGCTTCGCACTGAACAAAGAGTGCAAAGTTGAAGTTCAGTCTCACCTGGCCGAGAAAGCCAGTGCTTGGCTACAACAAGAATTACTGACTACGTTTGAGCTAGCGGTTTCAACAGAACTATCACCAGAGGCTAGCGGAGACATTCTATTTCGCAGTAACCCGACTTTAGATGAAGCCGAGTACAAGCTAACGATCACAGCAGAGCAAGTGGTCGTAGAATCAGGCAGTCAATCAGGCTTCACCCATGCCGTCGCTAGCTTAATCCAATTGGTTCAACAACAAGATGCTGAGCACTTCTCTGTGCCGTGTTGCAAAATCGCCGATCAACCTCGCTTCAAATACCGCGGAATGATGTTGGACTGTGCACGTCACTTCCACTCTGTGGAGCAAGTTAAGCGTTTAATCAACCAACTGGCGCACTACAAATTCAACGTTTTTCATTGGCACCTAACCGATGATGAAGGTTGGAGAATCGAGATCAAGCGACTACCTCAGCTAACAGAAATTGGGGCTTGGCGTGGTCCTGACCATGCATTAGAACCGCAATATACCCACATTGCAGAGAATTATGGCGGCTTCTACACACAACAGCAGATTCGCGAAGTCATTGAATACGCAGAGCAGCGTAGCATCACGGTTATCCCTGAGATCGATATCCCAGGACACTGTCGCGCTGCGATTAAGTCACTGCCTGACATGCTAGTAGAGCAAGCAGACACCACACAATACAAGAGTATTCAGCACTACAACGACAACGTGCTAAATCCAGGTTTGCCAGGTACTTATCAGTTCCTAGATGCTGTGATTGAAGAAGTCGCAGAACTTTTCCCGAGCGAATTGATCCACATGGGCGCAGATGAAGTACCACCGGGCGTTTGGACCAACAGCCCTGCAGCTCAAGCACTGATGAAAGAGCACCAGTACCAAGACAGCAAAGACTTGCAAGGTCACCTGTTCCGCTATGCCGAAAATAAACTCAAGCAGCTAGGCAAACGCATGGTGGGCTGGGAAGAAGCACAGCACGGCGACAAGGTAAGCAAAGAGACCATCATCTACTCGTGGCTCAGCGAAGAAGCCGCTGTCAATTGTGCTCGCCAAGGCTTTGATGTGGTACTGCAACCGGCACAATTTACTTATCTCGACATGACCCAAGATTATGCACCGGAAGAGCCGGGCGTAGATTGGGCTGCCGTTATCCCATTAGAACAAGCTTATACCTACGAAGCGCTTGCTGAGATATCCGACACCGACCCAATTCGTAAGCGGATTCGCGGAATTCAGTGTGCTCTATGGTGTGAGATCGTCACCAACCAAAAGCGTATGGATTACATGGTATTCCCAAGAATTAGCGCTTTAGCTGAAGGATGTTGGACACATAAAAACAACCGAAACTGGCTAGATTACCTATCTCGCCTAAAGGGGCATCTGCCATTACTCGACAGACTCAATGTTGATTATCGCAACCCTTGGAAAGCTCAATAAAACAAACCAAAGCGACACTCACATCGAGTGATTGCTGACTCAAATTAAGGTGCTCAGTCAGATACGACTCAGCATCACTATTTAAAAATTAGCTGCATAGATGCAGTTTGTTAAAAAGGAAATGACAATGAAATACGGCTATTTCGATAACGACAATCGCGAATACGTCATCACTCGCCCTGATGTACCAGCACCTTGGACCAACTACCTAGGTACTGAAAAGTTTTGTACCGTGATTTCACACAATGCAGGCGGTTACTCGTTCTACAATTCTCCGGAATACAACCGTGTTACTAAGTTCCGTCCAAACGGCACATTTGACCGTCCAGGACACTATGTTTACCTACGTGATGATGAGACAGGTGATTACTGGTCTATCTCTTGGCAGCCAGTGGCAAAGAGCCTCGATGAAGCGAACTACGAAGTTCGTCACGGCCTGTCATACTCAAAATTCAAATGTGAATACAGCGGCATTACCGCAACCAAGACGCTATTCGTACCTAAGGGTGAAGATGCAGAAGTTTGGGACGTTGTATTAAAGAACAACACTGACAAGCCACGTACTATCAGCACTTTCTCGTTTGTTGAGTTCTCTTTCAGCCATATTCAATCAGACAATCAAAACCATCAGATGTCTTTGTACTCTGCGGGCACGTCTTACCAAGAAGGTGTTCTGGAATACGACCTGTACTACAACACTAACGACTTTGAAGGCTTCTACTACCTAGCTTCAACTTTCTCACCAGACAGCTACGATGGCCAACGTGACAACTTCCTTGGTATGTACCGTGATGAAGCAAATCCAATTGCGGTTGAAAACGGTAAGTGTTCTAACAGCGCTCAAACTTGTTACAACCATTGTGGTTCTCTGCACAAGCAATTTACGATTCAACCCGGTGAAGAAGTTCGCTTTGCGTATGTACTCGGTATCGGTAAAGGCAACGGTGAACGCCTACGTGAGAAGTACCAAGACACAGCAAACGTAGACGCCGCTTTCCAAGGTATCAAAGATCACTGGGACGAGCGTTGCAACAAATTCCAAGTTAAGTCTCCGAACGAAGGCTTAGACACCATGATCAACACGTGGACGCTATACCAAGCCGAAACCTGTGTGGTTTGGTCGCGCTTTGCATCATTCATCGAAGTTGGTGGCCGTACAGGCCTTGGTTACCGTGATACTGCGCAAGATGCTATCTCAGTACCTCATGCCAACCCACAAATGACCAAGAAGCGTATTATCGACCTGCTTCGCGGCCAAGTGAAAGCGGGCTACGGTCTTCACTTGTTCGATCCTGACTGGTTCGATCCAGAGAAAGCCGACGTTGAGCCATCAAAATCACCAACGGTTGTTCCAACACCGTCAGATGACGACAAGATCCACGGCATTGAAGACACCTGTTCTGATGATCACCTATGGATCGTACCAACCATCATCAAATACGTAATGGAAACTGGCGAGCACGACTTCTTTGACGAAGTGATTCCTTACGCAGACGGTGGTGAAGCAACGGTTTACGAACACATGAAAGCCGCACTGAACTTCTCTGCAGAATACGTTGGTCAAACGGGGATCTGTAAGGGTCTTCGCGCAGACTGGAATGACTGTTTGAACCTTGGTGGTGGTGAGTCATCAATGGTTTCGTTCCTTCACTTCTGGGCGCTACAAGAATTCTTAGACCTTGCTAAGTTCCGCAATAACGATGCTGATGTTGCTAAATACACAGAAATGGCAGCGAACGTACGTGAAGCGTGTGAAACACACCTTTGGGATGACGAAGGCGGTTGGTACATCCGTGGTCTAACCAAAAATGGTGACAAGATCGGTACTGCTCAACAAGCTGAAGGTCGTGTACACCTTGAGTCAAACACACTAGCAGTTCTGTCTGGTGCGGTTTCTCAAGAGCGTGGTGAAAAAGCGATGGATGCAGTGGATGAGAACCTATTCTCTGAATACGGCCTACACCTAAACTCTCCATCATTCGCAACACCAAACGATGACATCGGCTTCGTAACTCGCGTTTACCAAGGCGTAAAAGAGAACGGCGCAATCTTCTCTCACCCTAACCCATGGGCTTGGGTAGCAGAAGCGAAGCTAGGCCGTGGTGACCGTGCGATGAAATTCTACGACGCACTAAACCCGTACAACCAAAACGACATGATTGAAACGCGCTACGCAGAACCATACTCGTACGTGCAGTTCATCATGGGTAAAGATCACCAAGACCATGGGCGTGCAAACCACCCTTGGTTAACGGGTACTTCTGGTTGGGCTTACTTCGCGGTAACTAACTTCATTCTTGGTGTTCGTACCGGCTTTGAAGGCCTAACGGTTGATCCATGTATCCCGACTGATTGGCCAGAGTTCGAGGTTACTCGCCAATGGCGTGGCGCAACTTACAACATCACGGTGCAAAACCCGAATGCAGTAAGCAAAGGCGTTGCTTCTATCACTATCAATGGTGAGTCAGTTGAAGGTGCAATCCCAGTACAAGCAGAAGGCAGCGTGAACGACGTTGTCGTTGTTCTAGGCTAGTCACTCAATTTAACGAACAGCTCTTGTCTCAAGTCTTTACAGGCTTGAGACAATGAGACTAAAAGGATTTTCTAATGATTAAATTTGGTACAGGTGGCTGGCGCGCTTTCATTGGTGAAGAGTTCACCAGAGAGAACGTTCGCTTAGTAGCGCAAGCGCTCGCTAACATCATTAACAACGAAGATGCAGCCAAGAATGGTTTTGTGATCGGTTATGACCGTCGTTTCCTTTCAGATAAAGCGGCATGCTGGTTTGCAGAAGTACTTGCAGCGAATAACATCAAAGTAAGCTTCATTGATAAATTCGTTCCAACACCTATCGTGATGTTCCAAGCAAAAGAGATGGGGTGTACCTACTCAGCGTGTATTACCGCTTCTCACAACCCAGCAGACTACAACGGTATCAAGGTGTTCATTGAAGGTGGTCGTGATGCTGACGAGATCATCACCGAGAAGATCGAACAGCAAATCGCAACCCTAACTAACGAAGACGTTATCCGTGTCGATTTCGAACAAGCGTTAAATGACAAAGAGATCGAGATCATCAATCCGATGAACGACTTTGTGGATTCGATCATCAACTTTATTGATATCGATTCGATCAAGAAAGCCAACCTACGCGTACTGATTGATCCTATGTTTGGTGTAGCAAAAAATGCTCTACAAACGGTTCTGATCAACGGTCGCTGTGATGTCGACGTAATCAACGATGGTAAAAACCCAGATTTTGGTGGCTTGATGCCATCGCCAAATGCCGCAACGCTGTATCGCTTGAAGCACTTAGTAGCCGCTGAAGGTTATGACATCGGTATCGGTACCGATGGCGATGCCGACCGCTTAGGCATTATCGATGAGAAAGGTCACTTCATTCATCCTAACGAAGTGTTATTGCTGCTTTACTACTACTTACTGGAATACAAAGGTTGGAAGGGCTCTGTCGTGCGTAACATCGCAACCACACACCTGCTAGATAAAGTGGCGGCTGATCACGGCGAGAAGAGCTTTGAGGTTCCGGTAGGCTTTAAACATATCAGCTCGCAAATGGAAGCCGATGACTCACTGATTGGTGGAGAAAGCTCAGGTGGTTTAACCATTCGTGGTCACATCAAAGGTAAAGACGGCGTATTTGCTTCTAGCTTGCTGGTTGAAATGATCAGCGTGACGGGCAAAAAGCTGTCTGAACTGCTTGATGAGATCTATTCCAAATACGGCTATGCCTACACCGCTGAAGGCGACTGCAAGTTTAAGCCTTCAGAGAAAGAAGCACTCTACACCAAGATCTATGTAGAGAAGCAACTGCCTGAATTTGAATACGAAATTGAAAAAGTCAGCTATGAAGATGGTGCCAAGGTGTACTTCAAGAATGGCGGCTGGGTAATTGCTCGCTTCTCAGGAACAGAGCCGTTACTACGAATCTTCGCAGAAATGGAAGATAAAGACACTGCAGAACGTGTTCTTCAAAAAGTGAAAGACTTCCTCTCTCTATAGGCTTATAGAGTGCAGCAGTTTTGTATGGGATTTAACAAATCACTGCCTTGTTAAAGCCTATAGGTGAAGAACTCTTGCCCAGTACTTTAATTAAAGTACTGGGCTTTTTTATCGTGATTCTTGTCACGATTAGTATCGTGTTGTATCCCTTTAAAAAGCCAACACGCCTTTGGTATCGACTTTTACGTTTACTGGCATACCCACTTCAAGCGCTTCTGATGAGGTTGCCAACAACTTCTGACCATGAGCTTCAATAACATAGCGACAGTGGTCGCCCATAAATTGCTGTTCTAGCACTGAAATAGCGCTATCTTGCTCATAACTTGCTTGGATCTGCTGTGGTCTTAGTAACAACGAACATTCCGATCCCACTTCAATCTGAGTTTGTGCTTTAGCTTCTATCAGGCCTAAGCTTGTTTTAAATTCATTTCCTGAAATACGCTGTGCATTCAGATAACTGCCACCACCCAGGAAATCAGCAACGAACTTACTCGAAGGGTGGAAATACAACTCAGATGCCGAACCATACTGTTCAATCACACCATGGTTCATTACAGCCATCTTATCTGCGAAAGCAAATGCCTCTTCGCGACTATGAGTCACAAAAATAGCGGTAACACCCTGCTTCTTAAAGATCTTACGAATTTGAGAAATCAGCTCATGACGAACTTGAGTATCGATGTTCGAGAATGGTTCATCTAACAACAGTAAGTCAGGTTTGTATGCCAAAGATCGGGCAATCGCAACACGCTGTTGTTGACCACCAGAAAGTTGATGTGGGTATCGGTCACCGAACTCATCTAAATGAACCAGTTCCAACATCTCTTGAACTTTCTCTTTCTTTTGTTGCTCAGAGAGCTCTTTAAGGCCAAAGCCAACATTCTGTTTTACCGTCAAGTGCGGAAACAGGGCGTAATCTTGGAAAATCATACCTATGTTTCGTTGCTCAGGTGGTAACCAATTCGCAGCGTCATCAATAACTTGGCAATTCAGGCTCATGACACCACTGCTCAATGGAAGCAGGCCGGCAATCGCTTTAAGCAGCGTCGTCTTACCACAACCACTGGCACCAAGCAGACAAACAATTTCACCATGCTCAACTTCTAAAGAAAGAGATTCCAAAATAGTTTGGGACTCATACTTACAAGTCAGATCTTTAATTGATAATGCACAACTCATTAGTGTTTCTGCTCCAAGGAACGGTTTACGATGATCAGCGGAATTAACCCCACCAAGACTAACAACACAGCAGGCATGGCTGCTAATTCAAGGTGCTCATCTGACGCATAGTTATAAACGTAAGTCGCCAATGTTTCGAAATTGAAAGGACGTAGCAGCAATGCCGCATTCAACTCTTTCATTGATTCGATAAACACCAGTAAACCTGCGATCAACGCACCGCGTTTAATCAAAGGTAAATGAACACGACGTAACATCTGGTTGGCATTGCAACCCATAGTTTTAGAAGCCATATCCAATGAAGGAGAGATTTTACTTAAGCTACTTTCAATACTGCCAATCGCCACGGCAGAAAAACGCACGACCATCGCAAAAATAAGCGCAAACATAGAGCCAGAGAAAATCAGCCCCGGGCGCCCCCACTCCATCACTTTCGCAATATCATTGACTAAGTGATCCATGAACAGCACAGGCACCATCACACCAATAGCCAACACGGTGCCTGGAACGGCATAGCCCATCGAAGCGAGACGCATATAAGCCTGATTTTTCTTACTCGGGCTAACACGTTGATTGAAGTTAACAATCATCGCTACAATTACACCAATAATTGCCGCTACCACCGACACATAAAGGCTGTTAACCGCATACTCTCTGAATTCAGGCGTCCAACTTTGTGCAAAGTATTTGTAGGCATAGATCATCAACTGGCCTAGAGGGAATAAGAATGCAACGCACACTAATCCCCAGCACCAAAATAGTGCCAACCACTTCTTCCAACCGGACAGGTCGTAACGAAAGTCTTCACGACTGCTGAATTGATTCTGGAACAGTTTCTGTTTACGACGACTGTAGCGCTCTGAACTCAACAGTAGGATCACGATAACCAGCATAATTGCCGATATTTTCGCAGCAGCCGTTAAACTTGAGTAACCTAACCAGGTATCGTAAACCGCTGTCGTTAAGGTGTTGACTGCAAAGTAACTCACGGTACCAAAGTCACCAATGGTTTCCATTGCAACAAGTGATAGACCTACGGCCATTGATGGGCGAACAAGTGGCAACGAGATACGACGAAAACTTTCCCAAGGTGAGCATTTTAGCAAACGAGCGGATTGCAGTAAGGAGACGTTTTGCTCCATAAATGCCGCTCGGCACAGCAAGTAAACATAAGGATAGAGAACGAGAGACAGAACAATAATAGCACCAGATAAGGTTCTAATATCCGGGAACCAATACTCACCAGGTCCCCAACCAGTAAGATTTCGCAGTAGAACTTGAACAGGGCCAGCAAAGTCGAACCAATCGGTAAAAATATACCCGACAATATAGCCTGGCATTGCTAATGGCAGTACCAGCGCCCATTGCAAAACCCGCTCGCCCGGTACACGGCACATTGCCATAATCCAAGCAGACGGAATACCAAAAACCAAAGACAGGAACATGGTTCCTATGACTAAAACCACCGTATTGTAAGCATAGGTGGGCATCACTGTGGACATCAGATGAGAAAATAGCTCATCTGTTTCTCCAACAGCCGTCGTAAAAATCGCTAAGATCGGTAAAACCAGCAAGACAGCAATGACGCCGCTACTGGTGTTCCATAAATAATTCTTTTCTTTCATCGCCTAACTACAACGAGGCTTAATGAAACACAAATGCATTTGCAAATACATCTCATATCCTTTTAATGGTGGGGTTATTTATACCCATATACTGTAACGACTTCAAGGTGAGATGCTCATAACTCAAGGGATCAACAGCTAGCTTTGTATCAAAAAGTGATTTTCCAAAAACAAACAACCTCAAGTGACCGAAAATGGTGACTTGAGGTTGTCATTTTACTTGGGCCGAAGCCTACAGTAATAAATTAAAGATCAAACTTAACTTCGTCTAATAGTTTGATTGCTGCTGCGTGATGGTCAGCAATTTGGTCTAGAGAAATTGTATCTGCTTTGAATTCACCCCATGAAGCAACAAGCTCAGAAGGTTTAACATCAGCTTTCACTGGGTATTCATAGTTCACTTCTGCGTACATGCTTTGTGCTGTGTTACCCGATAGGAATTCCATTAGCTTAACGGCATTCTCTTCGTTTGGAGAGTATTTAGCCATTGCCATACCAGAGATATTCACGTGAGTACCCGTTGTCTCTTGGTTAGGGAAGTTAATGTAAACAGCGTCAGCCCAAGCTTTTTGCTCTTGATCGTTAACCATCTTGCCTAGGTAGTAGCTGTTACCAAGAGCAACATCACATAGGCCTTCTTTAATCGCTTTAACTTGTGCGCGATCGTTGCCTTGAGGCTTGCGTGCTAGGTTAGCTTTTACGCCTTCTAGCCACTCTTTCGTTTCAGCTTCACCTTTGTGAGCTATCATCGAAGATACTAGAGAAACATTGTATGGGTGCTTACCGCTACGCGTACAGATCTTGCCTTTAAATTCAGGCTTAGTTAGATCTTCGTAAGTAAACTCCTCACCTAGACGACCAACACGGTCACGAGAAGAGTAAACGCTACGTGTACGTGTTGTTAGAGCGAACCACTCATTGTTTGTATCTTGGTATTGAGCAGGAATATTCTTTTCAAGAACTTCGCTTTCAACAGACTGAACTAAACCTTGTTTAGTTAGCTCAGATAGACGACTGATGTCTACAGTTAACACTACGTCTGCAGGGCTGTATTCGCCTTCTTGAGCTAACTTTTCTGCTAAACCTTTTTTAGCAAACTTAACGTTTACTTTAATGCCAGTCTCTTTTGTGAATTCCTTGAACATTGGTTCAACTAGGAAAGGTTGACGGTAAGAGTATACGTTCACTTCTTCCGCAGCCATTGCAGCAGGGGCAATGACACTACACGCTAGAGCTGAAAGTGTTAGCAGTTTTTTCATGGTAAAATCCTTTATATCGAAATGATAATCTATATCAGTTGCGTTATTATATTCATCAGTAACACAATTACAATGATGTCCGACAAAAAAATTGTTCGCTCTGCGTCATCAGCCTCGCACTTTTGTAACAATTCATTTCAAAGTGACCGCTTATTCTTGCGAAGAGTTGCCGGCTAGCTCGGTTTATCTACATCAATCAAAACTACTCGACCATTAATAACAAAACCCCACAACCAATGGCTATGGGGTTTGCTTTGCCCTGCCTAACCCGTTCAGATTAGACAAATACTATTGATTATTTTACTGATACAAATTCTGGGTAAGCGCCGACACCACAATCGTGCATGTCCATACCTTCTAGCTCTTCATCTTCACTAACACGAATACCGATTGTTGCTTTAAGCACTGCCCATACCGCTAGGCTCGCACCGAATACCCATGCGAAGATTACGGCAGCACCCAATAGTTGAGCACTAAACGTTGCGTCAGTATTACTCAGTGGCACTGCCATTAGACCGAAGAAACCACACACACCGTGCACTGAGATAGCACCAACTGGATCATCAATCTTAGCTTTATCTAAAGCGATGATGCTGAACACAACTAGCGCACCAGACACTGAACCAATAGCCACAGCGAACAGAGGAGATGGAGATAGAGGGTCTGCAGTGATTGCTACTAGGCCAGCTAACGCACCGTTAAGAATCATTGTTAGGTCTGCTTTGCCCCAAGTCGTTTTACATACTAGTAGTGCTGCGATTGCGCCTGCTGCTGCAGCTGCGTTGGTGTTAAGGAAGATTTGACCCACTGCTGTCGCGTTCTCGAAATCTGAAACCATCAGTTGAGAACCGCCGTTGAAACCGAACCAACCAAACCAAAGAATAAATGTACCTAGTGTTGCAAGCGGCATGTTTGAACCAGGAATCGGGTAGATTTCACCGTTCTTACCGTATTTACCTTTACGAGCACCAAGTAGTAGAACACCTGCTAATGCAGCTGCTGCACCGGCCATATGTACAATACCCGAACCTGCAAAGTCACTGAAACCCGCTTCTGATAGGAAACCACCGCCCCAAGTCCAGTAACCTTCAACTGGGTAAATGAATGCTGTTAGTACTACCGAGAAGATAAGGAACGACCAAAGTTTCATACGCTCAGCAACTGCACCAGATACCACAGACATGGCAGTTGCAACGAATACTACCTGGAAGAAGAAGTCTGATTCTAGAGAGTGGTCTGCGCCTTCACCTTGAGTACCAATCAGAGTACCGAATGATGGCAACCAACCGCCTTCGCCGTTGTCGACATACATAATGTTGTAACCAACCACTAAGAACGCTGTACAAGCAATCGCGTACAAGCAGATGTTCTTAGTTAAAATTTCTGTGGTGTTCTTTGAACGAACTAGGCCAGCTTCAAGCATCGCGAAGCCTGCTGCCATCCACATTACCAACGCACCTGAAATGAGGAAGAAAAAAGTGTCTAGTGCGTAACGTAGTTCCGTTACTGTTGTTGTAAGTTCCATATTAAAGTCTCCAGTCCTTGTAATTCTTTAAAGTGCTTCAGCATCCATTTCACCAGTACGGATTCGTACGGCTTGGCTTAGGTCATACACAAAAATCTTACCGTCACCGATTTTACCTGTGTGTGCCGCTTGACTGATTGCTTCAACAACTCGGTCAACGTTTTCAGCTTGAGTAGCAATCTCTAGCTTCACTTTTGGTAGGAAGTCGACTTGGTACTCTGCACCACGGTACAATTCTGTGTGTCCTTTCTGACGACCAAAGCCCTTCACTTCAGAGACCGTCATACCTTCAATACCCACATCAGAGAGCGCTTCGCGTACATCGTCTAATTTGAATGGCTTAACAATGGCATTTATTAATTTCATATTCGTTCCTTAAATTCTTACTTAATCCGTTAATTCTCTTATAACAATCCAAGTAGCGTGCCAAAAAGTTAAGTGTTTGATTTTCAATCAAATATACATAATAGGACTATAAAAACAAAAAAGGCCGCACCAATATGGTGCGGCCTTTTCACTATCTTAATGCGTATTGCTCTTATTGCTCCAGATTTGGGCAACGGAGCCTTCAAAGCTCTGAATGACTAACAAATAGGTGTTAGAAACTAGTAACCTAAAAAATCCATCCAGCGTTCGATGAGTAGTTCAAAATCATCGATTCCACAGCTTGCTTGGCTTTCACAGTTATAGAAGTCGAACTCACTGCCCTCTTCCATTTCTTGCTCATGCGCTAACACGTTTTCTTGAATCGTGACTTCATCTTCATTGATGGCAAGGCTAATCTCTTTGCCAAGTAGCGTCACTTCATTGCTCAGGTCTTGTCGAGATTGCTCAATAAGCGCCATCACATGATCTAGTTTCTGCTTATCTTTGCCGATCTCTTCTTGTAACCAGCGGCCAACGATCTCGTGCCCCATACTGCACTTTACATAGTACTCGCCCATTAAAGTGTTTCTTGTAAATTCAAATTCCATAAAGGCTCCGCGCACTAATGACAGATAGGGTTAAAAATGAGGCGAGAGTATATAGCGAAGTCATCAAGAGATCGAGTCGCTCGTCTTCTAACATTCAGACATAAAAAAACGCCTACCGAAGTAGACGCTCTATCATTTGGGTTCCTCTAAATAGTTGGAGTGGCAGCTAGGCGACAAGTACGTTCATCCCTATGAGCATAGAAGCTCTATGTGATTAGGGTGAACGTACGCAGTCAACAACGCTGCCGCTACAAATATGACGAGGAACTAGGCTGGTTCTTGGAAAATAACCGTGTCCGCTTTTTCCGTGTACTGACCCATTTTATGGAAGTTCAGGTAACGGTATGTATCAGCAGCCGTTGCATTGATCTTATCAGCGTACTCTAGGTACTCTTCTTTCGTTGGAATACGACCTAGAATCGCACCAACCGCAGAAAGTTCAGCTGACGCTAGGTAAACATTCGCGCCTGTACCCAAACGGTTCGGGAAGTTACGAGTAGAGGTAGACATTACCGTCGCAGCATCAGCAACACGAGCTTGGTTACCCATACACAGTGAACAACCCGGAGTTTCAATACGAACCCCAGCACGACCGAAGATGCCGTAGTAGCCTTCTTCTGTCAGCTGATCTTTATCCATCTTGGTTGGCGGAGCCACCCATAGGCGAGTATTTAGCGAGCCGTTAAACTCTTCTAACATCTTACCAGCAGCACGGAAGTGACCGATGTTCGTCATACAAGAACCGATAAACACTTCTTGAATCTCAGTACCTTGAACGTCAGAAAGAAGACGAGCATCATCTGGATCGTTTGGTGCACAAAGGATTGGTTGATCGATGTCAGCAAGATCAATCTCGATAACGTGCGCGTATTCCGCATCTGAATCAGCAGATAGCAACTCAGGGTTCGCTAACCACTCTTCCATTGCAGTGATACGACGCTCAATCGTACGAACATCACCGTAACCTTCCGCGATCATCCACTTAAGCATAACGATATTCGAGTTCAGGTACTCATCGATCGACTCTTGAGATAGCTTAACCGTACAACCTGCAGCAGAACGCTCAGCAGATGCATCAGAAAGCTCAAATGCTTGCTCAACAGATAGGTGCTCAACACCTTCAATTTCTAGTACACGACCAGAGAATTCGTTGATCTTACCTGCTTTCTCTACGGTTAGTAGGCCTTGCTTGATACCATAAAGAGGAATGGCATGTACTAGGTCACGTAGCGTGATACCCGGTTGCATTTCGCCTTTAAAGCGAACCAAGATAGATTCAGGCATATCAAGAGGCATAACGCCGGTTGCGGCAGCAAATGCTACCAAGCCAGAACCCGCAGGGAATGAAATACCTAGAGGGAAACGAGTATGCGAGTCACCACCTGTACCTACAGTATCAGGAAGAAGCATACGGTTTAGCCATGAGTGGATAACTCCATCACCCGGACGAAGTGAAACACCCGCACGGTTCATGATGAAATCAGGTAGCGTATGGTGAGTGTTTACATCAACAGGTTTCGGGTATGCAGATGTGTGACAGAAAGACTGCATTACAAGGTCTGCTGAGAAACCAAGACACGCCAGATCTTTAAGCTCATCACGAGTCATAGGACCGGTCGTATCTTGAGAACCGACTGTCGTCATTTTAGGTTCACAGTACTGACCAGCACGCACACCTTCAACACCACATGCTTTACCTACCATCTTCTGAGCTAGCGTGTAGCCTTTATCAGATGCAGATGGATCGATTGGTTTAGCAAACAGATCCGTTTCAGCTAGACCTAGAGCGTCACGAGCACGACCTGTTAGGCCACGACCAATGATCAGTGGAATACGGCCACCAGCACGCACTTCATCGAGAAGAACTTTGCTTAGCTCAAAGTTTGAAATTACAGAACCGTTCTTGTGAACAACACCTTCGTACGGGTAGATATCAATGATATCGCCCATGTTCATGTCTTGTACGTTCAGTTCAATTGGTAGTGCGCCTGAATCTTCCATTGTGTTGTAGAAGATTGGTGCAATTTTACCACCAAGACAAACACCGCCAGTACGCTTGTTTGGTACGAATGGGATATCTTCACCCATGAACCAAAGTACTGAGTTGGTTGCCGATTTACGTGAAGAACCTGTACCAACAACATCACCAACGTAAGCCAGTGGAATGCCATCTTTTTGCATTTCTTCAATTTGATTGATTGGACCAACACTACCCTGCTCATCAGGAGTAATGCCATCACGTTCCATCTTCAGCATCGCTTTCGCGTGCACTGGGATATCAGGACGTGACCATGCATCAGGCGCTGGAGATAAGTCATCAGTGTTAGTTTCACCGGTAACTTTAAATACTTTAACGGTGATCTTTTCCGCTACTTTGTTTTTCGCTGTAAACCATTCAGCATCAGCCCAAGATTGAAGTACTTGTTGTGCAGATGCATTGCCAGCTTTCGCTTTCTCTTCTACGTCATAGAACGCATCGAACATCAGTAGAGTATGAGATAGCGCTTTAACAGCGATTGGAGCAAGCTCAGCATCGTCTAGTAGAGATACTAGAGATTCGATGTTGTAGCCGCCTTGCATAGTACCAAGCAGTTCTGCAGCTTTTGCTTTGCTTACTAGTGGAGAAGCTACTTCACCTTTAGTGATAGCCGTAAGAAAGCCAGCTTTTACATAAGCAGCTTCATCTACACCCGGTGGAATGCGGTTTTCTAGTAGGTCAAGAATGATTTCTTCTTCACCTTGAGGTGGATTCTTCAGAAGTTCAACTAGGCCAGCTACCTGCTCAGCATCTAGTGGTTTTGGAACAACTCCTTCGGCAGCACGTTCTTCGACGTGTTTACGGTAGGCTTCAAGCACGACTTTTTTCCTCTCATTGCGGTTCACTTCTTCCCTTCATAATTGTTAGTAAAATAAAGAAGTGAACATCCTTGGAAACTTGGCTCTCCATTGCCATTTTTGTCATTCAATTTGTATTGATGAGCGGCGTCATAGAGGCCAAACTGTGGGCGGTAGAATAGCAAATTTAACGTTAAATTAAAATCTTATCATTTTGACCAACATAGCAAGTTAAGACGAAAGTCCCACTATTTTTGCCTAATTACGCACTTAAATGGCGACTCTACGCATGATTATTTGTAGGAAGTACCTACAATCAGATACACCGAATCGAAGTTATCTTCGGTTCGGCCATAAGCTAAAATGATCGGCCCGATGGGTGAATCGACACCTGCGAAAACAGAACCCGCGGTGTACATTGGCGCTTCATCAATACTCAAATCATTGTTCGACCAAACACCACCATGTTCAATGGATGCCCCCACATAGAATGGTGATTTAAAGAGACCGAAGTCATTTTCAAACCACTTATAGCGATAAATCAAACTGGTGTATGCTAAGTTTTGACCGATCAAGCTATTCCTTGGAATACCGGATAGATTGAGGAACCCTCCTAGCTCTTTCGGATCAATTGGAAAGACTGAATTTTTACTTTCTACAATGCCGTAATCGAGCTTTGCGACTAAAGTATGCTTCTCAATACTTTGTGCAGCCATGAAATTGGCTGAAAACTCATAAACCGTATCGCTCTCAGACGTTAAATCCGATTCACCAACAGAGCTGTCATTATCAAAATCATCATGGGAGACAAGGTACTCCAAATCGACAAAGAAGCCCTTAGTCGGCAAGCTGAAGTTATCCAAAGTATCCAGTCGATAGCCCATAAAGCCACCAATACGTTTATAGCCACCACTGCCCAATGAAGGTAAAGAAGCCACCTCAACATCCCCATCAGTATAGCGAAGGCCGAATTTCAGCTCTTGCCACAAGGTAGGTTGATAGCCTAATGCTAACTCTCCGACATACTCGCTATAAGTCATTGGAAAGTAGTCGTTCGTTACGTCTAGTGTTGGCTCTTCAATTTCGTCAATATCGACCGGGAGGTTTCTGTTCTGCTTACTGTAAACAATCGATGCTGAAGTGAACAATTTTTGGCTCGAAAAGAATGGCGAGTAGAGTTCGGCCTCAATTCGTTTATCCGTACCCATCTCGATATTGGTTCTTAACTCTGCACCGTGCGAGTTGATATCGGTAAAGTTGGCTGAAACACCGATCGAGTACTGGCTGGTAGTAGAGAAAGCATCTTCAAGAAAGAAACGAAAGTTGAGGTAGTTTGGCCCCCAAGACTTTTCATCCACATTCACCGTAAGTTGCTCTTCACCGTCAACATTATCAAACTCATAAGTGACTAACTCAAATCTATCCAGTGCATAGAGGTCTTGCACTTTAGATTCAATTTCACTGGTCTTTAAGATCTTACCGGAATCTAGGTTTAAACGGTTTTCGATCAGCTTATCGGAATAGTGAGTATTGTTATTGATAACAACTCGGTCAACGACGGTCTTATCACCGTGCTTCAGCTGTCTGCGTGCTTTTTGTTTGTCCTCGATATAATGCTGATAGTCTGCGTTAGAGAGTGACAGCTTAGAAAGCTCGGAGCTATTCTGAATCGCTGCGTCATAACCGGCTTGGTAGGCACCCGGCATTTTATCGAATTCTGTCGTCTCCATTTGCCCAACATCAGGGCGTAGGAAAACATCATCATCGGTCAGTGTTTCAGCTTGCTCCTGAGTGCTGCGTTGAACCAGATAATTAGAAAGTTGGTCAGCTGCCGCTAGAAAATTCGTGAAGTCTTCTTTGCCTTTGTAATTGGTACTGATATCCACCGCAATGACAATGTCCGCTCCCATCGCTCTGGCAACGTCGACTGGCATATTATTGGTGACACCACCATCAACCAGCATTCGACCATCTAGCGAATAAGGGGGAAGCGCACCGGGTACCGACATACTGGCCATCATGGCATCGACAAGGTGACCATGATCGATGACCACTTCTTCAAGTTCGATAATGTCAGTTGCGACTGAACGGTAGGGAATAGCAAGATGGTCAAAAGAGTCGAGTGGAGAGAGGTTACCTGTGGTCTCACGTAGAATACGCAACATATTCTGACCTTGAACCACTCCTTTCCTTGCTTTGATTTCGCCCCAACCTAAACCAAGGTCAGTGTTCAGTTGGTAACGGTCTTCATACTCTTTGTCACGCACTCGGCGATCACTACGGTTAACGCGATCACGATAACCACGATTCCAATCAACCGTATAAATAAAGCTCTCGATCTCGTCTGCGCTCATCCCTGTCGCATAAAGACCACCAACGTATGAGCCCATACTGGTACCGGTAATATAATCCACCGGGATTTGCATCTCTTCTAAGGCTTTAAGTACACCAATGTGAGCTGCACCTTTGGCACCACCACCAGCAAGAACGACAGCAACGGTTGGCCTTTTATGAGCTTGTTCAGCTTGCTGAGATTGATCAACCTGTGTCGCGGTAGATGCAAACAGCTGAAAACTGATTACAGTACCCACAATGCCTAAGCCGCTCACTATCCAACGAGAAATCATTCTTTAAACTATCCTTGTCATTCTTTTCTATTGTGACTTTACCACTGAAAAAGCTTCTTTAGCCACTGTTTTGGCTGACTTTCACAGCCCTTTTTAATGTTTCCATTCTCATCCCAAACAGGCAGTTTCACCGCACCATCACAGTCAAACTCTAAAGCCCCTTCAGAAGTTCGAGTAAAACTGGCCGTCGTAATCCCATTCGGCCAAGGCAGTAATAATTGCTCCGGAGTTCTATGTTTAAGATAATCGGCATAGACACGTAACGCACCACTTGAGCCCGTTAATTTAGTCGGCTTATTATCATCGCGCCCTAGCCAGATGGTGGTGACTTCACGGCCATCAACCCCAACAAACCAACTGTCTCGACTGTCATTACTGGTGCCCGTTTTACCGGCTAACCCTGCCCAAGCAAACTGACCTTGTAGGAAACGACCCGTACCTTCCGATACACCACGCTTCATCGCATAAGTTGTTAACCAAGCAGCTTGCTGATCAACACTTTGCGATACGCGAGGGATTGATTGATATAAAACCTCGCCATCATTATCAACCACAGAACGAAGAGCAGACAAAGGTGCGATACGACCAGAGTTGGTAATGGTTTGGTACACCTGCGCTACTTGGAACGGAGTCAGTGAGAACGAACCCAAAAACATCGACGGCACTGGGCGTATCTCATTTTTATCGACACCCAGCTTTTCAATCGTATCCGAGACGCTATCAATGCCTAACTGCATGCCCAAACGAACGGTAGGTACGTTGTAAGACTTAGAAAGCGCCACATACAAGGGCACATCTCCGCGGAACTTACGATCGAAGTTTCTTGGGCTCCATACGCTGCCTTTACTGCCTTTCAAGCTCAGTGGCGTGTCCTTCAGTGTTGTCGCCAACGTGTACTTTTGGGGTTGTTCTAAGGCGGTTAAGTAGATTGCAGGCTTAACCAAAGAACCAATAGGACGACTCGCATTCAAGGCACGGTTAAAACCATCGTAGCCAGTACGTTTACCACCGACCATAGCTCGGATTTCACCGGTATTTCTGTCCACGGCAATAGCTGCAGCTTCCAGTTTGTTACCTGCGGTTTTCGATAAATCAGGCACCTTACGTGCAATCGACTTCTCTAACTTGTCTTGGGAAACCGGATCCAAAGAGGTAAAAACTCGAATGCCTTTTTTCGCTTCAAATCGATCGCCGACATACTTCTTAAGCTCAATATTGACTTGCTGGAAGTAAGCGGGCTGACGGCTAGCAATACGTGGGTTGTCTTGAATATCCAAATCACGACTCGCCGCTTCTTCGTATTGTCGCGGAGTTAATATGTCTTGCTGCATCAACAAGCGAAGCACCAGATCGCGTCGAGTCTTAGCACGCTCAGGATAACGAACCGGATTGTAATACGAAGGTCCCTTTACCATACCGACAAGCAGTGCTAGCTGATCAATACGGAGCTCTTGAATAGGTTGACCGAAGTACAAGCGAGACGCCAAACCGAAACCATGAATCGCTTGCCCGCCATTTTGCCCAAGGTAAACCTCGTTTAAGTAAGCCTCTAGAATACGATCTTTGCTGTAACGATGGTCTAAGATAAGCGCAATGTAGGCTTCACGAACCTTACGCCACAATGTACGTTCACTGGACAAGAACAGGTTCTTCGCCAACTGCTGAGTCAGCGTACTACCACCTTGTACCGTGCGCCCGGCTTTAACATTCACCACCATCGCACGAGCGATCGCCAATGGCGAAACCCCATCATGTTGATAGAAATTTCTGTCTTCGGTCGCCAGTAGCGCATCAACCATCACTTCTGGGAATTGGTTACGTTTTAAGAACAGTCGCTGTTCATCGTTACTTTTCTCAAGCATGCCAAGCATTTTCGGCTCAACACGCAAATACCCCATGTCGCCTTTCTTCTCTAGCGACTGAATTCGAGTTAACTCGTTACCGTTGAAATGCAGCATCACATGACGATCCGCTTCGGGTCCATCGACAAACTCGAACGGACGACGAATCATTTCAATCTTGGTTGAAGAAGAGGAGTATTCGCCCGGGTGACGAGGCGCGTTCACCTTACGATAATTAAGCACATCGAGCTCATTCTTAACCTGCACCAAACTCACTGGAGTTCCAGGAGACAGGTCTAGTACTCGCGCATAAACCACAGTTGGCAAATCAAACAGCTGACCTTCAAAACGCTGCTTGACCACAGAATCAAGATAAATACCGACAAACAACAGCAATGCCGCGAGCGCTATGCCCGCTTTCCAAGAAATACCCCACAGGATCTTCAACCAACCTCTTTGACCTGACTTCTTAGCCTTAAGTTTGGTCTTTTTTGCAGCCGCTCTTGGTTTTCTTGGCTTGGCTTTGGTCGCGGGTGACTTCTTTGTTGGCGCTTTTTTAGGTGGTGCCTTTTTTGGCGTTAACATTTTGGTCATCATCGATTCAACTGTCGTTTGGTTTTAGTGGTTGCTACATGGTTAGCAGGGTCATCCGGCCAAGGATGTTTTGGGTAACGGCCTTTCATCTCTTTTTGTACTTCTTTGTACGCGCCAGCCCAAAAGCCAGCTAAATCTTGAGTAATTTGCAGTGGTCGCTGTGCTGGAGAAAGTAGCTCAAGCACGACTTTTTTACGCCCTTGCGCAATCAATGGCGAATCTTGTTCACCAAAGACTTCCTGCATTCGCACTGAGATCACGGGTTCAGACTGACATTGATAACGAATGATCTTCTTGCTGCCTGTCGGCATAACATAGTGCGTTGGTAACCATTGGTCTATCTCTTGATTCAAAGGCCAGCCAAGATAAGCAGACAACGCCTGCTCAATCGAAACACTAGTCAGCCCTTTTGCCGACTTAATGCCATTCAAATATGGTGATAGCCACTCATCAATATGTTCAACCAAACTCGCGTCATCCATCGCTGGCCAATCATGTTCAGGCATCCAAAGCTGAGCGCAGCGTACACGCTCAACCAGCTGTTTAGCCGAAGGTGTCCAATGTAATCGATCCAGCCCGCATCGAGCGACATAGTTGAGCAGCGCTTGGCTCGCCTGATTCGAATCGGGATCGGGTAAAGCTTTGGTGCTGATAATCAGTTTGCCCAGGGACACTCGCTGCTCGGCAACTAAACGGCCACGCTTCTCATCCCAATCGGCGTAATCGGAACGCACAAACAGTTTGGGAAATTGAGCTTCTAGCTGCGCAATATCAACCGCGGTGGCCAAGAAAATCTGACTGGCTCGCCCTGTGCTGCGCATCAAATCAATCACTACGATATAGTCATTGTTCGCCAATGGATCATCGTCACGAACCTCGGCGCCGTGGCCATTAGCAAGACGGAAAGCACTGCTGGTCGCGCTTCTCACTTGTGCAATCCGGTCCGGGAAGGCAAAACAAAGCACTAATGGTAGCAATGATTCGTCAGCTTGTGACAAATCTAAGTGATGATTGAGTTTGCTGGCGAGACTTTTCGCTCGCTGCATCACCACGTTATTTTTCGAATGTTTTCTTTGCTTAAGTCGGTGCAACGAATGCTGAATATCTGTGACGTTGCGTTCAGGCTCTTCAAGTAAAGCGGCGGCGACAATCGCAGCATTCAGCAATGCTTGGCCGTTCTGTTGCGCTTTTATCAGCATGCTGGCGATACGTGGTTCAAGGCCTAAACGTTGAGCCAGTTTACCTAGCGCCGTAAATTGACCATTGCTGTCTAATATATCAAGGCTTTGCAGCAGTTGCTTGGCTTGCTCCACTGCAGCTTGGGGCGGAATGTCTAACCATTGCAACTCGTCTGCATTCGCAGCGCCCCATTGCGTAAATTCAGACACCAGCGAAGACAAATCAGAATGAAGAATCTCAGGCTCTGGTACAGCAGGTTGCTGCATTAGTTGCGTTTCGCTGTACAAACGAACGCACAAGCCCTCTTCAATTCGTCCTGCACGACCCGCTCGTTGTTCAGCAGAAGATTGTGAGATTTTCACTTGCTCGAGCTTGGTGATACCAGTTTTCAAATCAAACTTAGCGACTCTTTCAAGCCCGGAGTCCACCACTAATCGAATACCTTCGATAGTCAAAGAGGTTTCCGCGATATTGGTGGCCAATACCACCTTTCGACGCCCTTTCTCTGATGACTCGATCGCTTTCTGTTGTTGAGGAAAGCTAAGTTGCCCGTAAAGAGGACACACATCGATATCACCAGCAAGCTGTTCAAGTTGAGATTCCACCTGCTTAATCGCAGAAACGCCTGGTAAAAAAGCTAGAAGTGAGCCTGACTCTTTCTCCATCAGAGAGCGAATCACGCTAGCCATTTTAGGGGCTAGATATTCATTTGCGCTAAGAGGCTGATAACGGAAATCGACCGGAAAGGTGCGACCTTGTGATTCTACGTATTTGGCATTAGGCAATAAAGACTGCAGCGCGTGTTGATCTAAGGTTGCCGACATCACAACCACCTTTAGATCGTCACGCAATGCCTCTTGGATCTCTAAGCTAAACGCCAATGCGGTATCGGCGTGAATGCTGCGCTCATGAAATTCATCAAAGATCACCATATCAACCCCAGTCAATTCAGGGTCGGTTTGGATCATTCTTGTCATGATCCCTTCAGTGACGATTTCCAAGCGAGTTGAACTGCTGGTTTTAGATTCACCACGAACTCTAAAGCCAATGCTCTCTCCCACCTCTTCTCCCAATTGGCTCGCTAAGTAAGTGGCAATATTCCTTGCCGCCAAGCGCCTCGGTTCAAGCATGATGATTTTGCCTTGAACGGCGTTGGTCTTAACTAACTGTAAAGGGAAGAATGTTGACTTACCCGCACCGGGAGCGGCCTTTAGAATAAGTTGAGTGTGTGTTTCTACGCCAGCGAGCAGATCTGGCATCACAGCTTCTATGGGCAGTTGTGGCAATGGGAGAACCTTGTGGTGTAATGTTGGCAACATTGTACATAAAAACCTACCTGTCTAAATAAGTAATATGCACTTCAATCCCCCATTAGAGCCAGCGACTCTTATTAAACGCTATAAACGCTTTCTCACTGACATCAAACTTCCCGACGGCAGCGAGCGTACTATCCACTGTGCTAACACTGGAGCGATGACAGGATGTGCGACTCCTGGCAATACGGTGTGGTACTCAACCTCCGATAATGCAAAAAGAAAGTACCCAAACAGCTGGGAGATCTCAGAAACAGACAAAGGTCACCGGATTTGTGTAAATACTGCGCGAGCAAACCAGTTGGCAGTGGAAGCAATTGAAAATAATACTATAGTTGAACTCTTAGGCTATAACGCGTTACGAACCGAAGTGAAATATGGCAGTGAGAATAGTCGCATTGATATTCTGCTTGAAGATAACGAAAAGCCGCCTTGTTATATCGAAGTAAAAAGCGTCACTTTGCTCGACGAGCAAGAAACGTCAACTAAAGGGCAAGGCTTTTTCCCTGATGCGGTCACCACCAGAGGCCAAAAACATCTGCGTGAACTCACAGAAATGGTCGAATCTGGAAATAGAGCCGTACTTTTATTCACTGTTTTACATTCAGGTATTGAAAAAGTGTCTGCGGCACACCATATAGACGCCAAATATTCGTTATTACTAAAACAAGCACAAGACGCTGGAGTTGAAGTGCTTTGCTATAAAGCAGAGCTCAGCAATACTCAAATACAACTAAAACAAGCTGTTGAATTTATCAATAGCTAAGCAAAAATGCTGAACTAATCACATTGATTGCAAGTTTGAATAAGAGTATTTGCCACCATTCGTTCTTTCTGCTATAGATACCCGCCTTAAAATTAGCTGCTTTGCAGTTGACTAGGTGTAAATAGGAGATGCTGTATGCCAGAATCTAAGAAAAAAGCGCTAGGCATCCTAGCCATCGCAGGTGTTGAACCGTACCAAGAAAAGCCAGGTGAAGAGTACATGTCACCTGAGCAAACGGAACATTTTACAAAAATTTTAGCAGCTTGGCGCAACCAGCTCAGGGAAGAAGTTGATCGTACTGTGCACCACATGCAGGACGAAGCAGCGAATTTCCCAGACCCAGTTGACCGTGCTTCTCAAGAAGAAGAATTCAGCCTAGAGTTACGTAACCGTGACCGTGAGCGTCGTCTTATCAAAAAAATTGAGAAGACATTAGACAAGATCGAAGAAGACGATTTCGGCTTCTGTGATTCTTGCGGTATCGAGATTGGCATTCGTCGCCTTGAAGCTCGTCCAACTGCTGACCTTTGTATTGACTGTAAAACACTTGCAGAAATCAAAGAGAAACAGATGCAAGGTTAATTCTTGCAGATGTAAAGAAAGGGAGCCTTGGCTCCCTTTTTTGTTGGTGAACTCAGCGTTAAAGCGCGAGTTAGAAACAATAATACGACAGTTAAACGTCTTAAGAATCGGCTACTGCGGTACCATCCAGATTAGGTTGTTCACACATGAATTATATCGGGCGCTTTGCACCATCACCGTCAGGTCCTCTTCATTTTGGCTCACTTGTTGCTGCTCTTGGTAGTTACTTCCAAGCAAAATCTAACCAAGGAAAATGGTTGGTTCGTATGGAAGACTTAGATCCACCAAGAGAAATGGCCGGCGCTGCAGACCTGATTCTTAAGACGCTTGAGGCTTACCATCTATTTTGGGATGGTGAAGTCGTTTATCAAAGCCAGCGTCACGACATGTATCAAGCTCAAATTGATCAATGGGTCGCTGATAAACAAGCCTACTACTGCCAATGTACTCGTAAGCAGATAAAGGCTTTGGGTGGCTTTTACAATGGTCACTGTCGAGATGCAGGCTTAATCGATTCAGGTGAACAAGCGGTGCGCTTACGCATGGATTTTCCTGTAGAGTCCTTTGATGATGTGCGCCACGGCACGATTCAAATCCCTAAAGCATTAGCTGAAGAAGATTTTATTATTAAACGCAGAGATGGATTGTTTGCCTATAACTTGGCCGTTGTCCTTGATGACATCGAACAAGGAGTAACGGAAGTCGTAAGAGGCGCAGACCTGATAGAACCAACAGGTCGACAAATCAGTTTGTACAAGACGCTCAAGCAAAAAACAGTGAGCTACTTGCACTTACCATTGGCAACCGATGACTTGGGGAATAAACTGTCAAAACAGAACCATGCCACCGCAATCAATCTCGACAATCCAAAACCAACGTTACTCAACGCGATGCGATTCTTAGGTTTTGATATCCCGACAGCCCTTTGTGAGGCTTCAATGGATGAGATTTTATTGTGGGGCTGCCAACAATGGAACGTCAGTCAGTTACCTGATAGTTTACAAAAAGAGCACTGTAATTAGCTCGAAACTCACGGCAAATAGCAAAAACGACACATAAAAATGCCATAACCAACCACTGTGGTTAAGCAGACGATGTTCTCAAATGGCTCGCGCTAAGCTATTATTAGCCGCAATTAAACTCTGCACTACCACTTTGGACTAAGAGAAAAACAAAGTTGGCGATACCTACTTTGTTCTAAACTAATGAATACAAACGACAATACCCCAAGCGAACAACGCGGATTCCACGAATTAGCTCTGAATATTTATACTCGTCAAGAGCACAATATTTCACGCAAGCAGATCAGCGACAACGCACTAAAAGTGCTATATCGTCTGAATGGTGCGGGTTTTGACGCATTTCTAGTCGGTGGTGGTGTACGCGATATCTTATTAGGCTCTCAGCCAAAAGATTTTGATATTGCGACCAACGCAACGCCAGAGCAAATCAAACACCTCTTCAGAAACTGTCGCCTTATCGGTCGCCGTTTCCGCTTGGCACATATCATGTTTGGTCGTGACATCATTGAAGTGGCAACTTTCCGTGGCCACCACCAAGAACCATCGAAAAACGTGTCTGCACAATCGAAAGAAGGCATGCTATTGCGCGATAACGTGTATGGCAGTGTTGATGAAGATGCAGAGCGTCGTGATTTCACAATCAATGCGATGTACTACAACATTGCAGACTACAGCATCCACGACTACGCGGGTGGTGTAGAAGATTTAGAAGATAAACTGATCCGCCTGATTGGCGATCCAGAAACGCGTTACCGTGAAGACCCAGTACGTATGCTACGTGCAATGCGCTTCGCCGCTAAACTGGATTTCGATATTGAAGAAGACACAGCTGACCCGATTGAAGAGTTAGCGCACCTTCTAAGAGATATCCCAGCAGCGCGTCTTTACGAAGAGTCTCTGAAATTGCTGCAATCAGGTCACGGTTTAGAAACCTACCACCTAATGCGCGAGTACAACCTCTTTCAGCAGATGTTCCCAGCTGTAGCGGAATACTTCACAGAAGATTACGACTCTCACACAGAGCAGATGCTTGATTTGGTTCTCGATTCAACCGATCTTCGCATCGAAGATGGTAAGCGAGTAAACCCAGCATTCATGTTCGCAGCGATGCTTTGGTACCCAATGAACAAGCTGGCAGACAAACTTGTCGCTGAACAGGGTATGGCGCACTACGACGCGATCATGGAAGCGAGTAACATCATTCTTGATCAGCAAGTAAAGTCTATTGCGATTCCTCGTCGTCACACCGCAACCATTCGCGAAGTTTGGCAACTGCAACTTCGACTGCCTCGTCGCAACGGTAAACGCGCTGTTCGTCTTATGGAGCTCAACAAGTTCCGTGCAGGCTACGATTTCCTAGAAATGCGTGGTGAGATTGAGGGTGGCGAAACTAAAGATCTTGCGAAATGGTGGGAGCGTTATCAAACAGCCGGTCGCAACATGCGTCAAGCGATGGCTAACGACGTTGCAGCACCATCAAAGTCAGGCCATCGTCGCCGTAAGACTTACCGAAACAAAAAGAGTAAGCAATCAGAATGATAACGGCTTACATTGCGGTCGGCAGCAACCTTGCCGACCCAGTTAGCCAAGCAAATTTGGCTATCGAAACGCTAAAAAGCCTACCGCGATCAACGTTTATTGCGACCTCTCAGCTATATAGTAGCACTCCAATGGGGCCGCAAAATCAACCGGACTACATCAACGCGGTAGTCGCTATCCAAACCGAATTAACGCCAATTGAACTGCTTGATTGCACTCAAAAGATCGAGTTAGAGCAAGGGCGCGTCCGTAAAGACGAGCGTTGGGGGCCAAGAACCTTGGACCTCGACATTGTGTTATACGGCAATGAGGTGATCGATTCAGAGCGCTTAATTGTTCCTCATTACGGAATGAAAGAACGAGAGTTTGTACTCTACCCGCTTGCTGAAATCGCACCAAGTTTACAACTCCCTGATGGGACTGAGCTGACAGAACTACTGAAAATAGTAGATAAGAACGGGCTCAATGTTTGGCAACAATAGCCAAGCGCATTAAGGAAAACCAATGAAAAAAGTAACCATTAACGACCTGATCAAATGCAAACGTGAAGGCCGTAAATTCGCGACGTCGACAGCTTATGATGCGAGCTTTGCTCAATTATTCGAAAGCCAAGAGATGCCTGTACTGCTTGTCGGTGATTCACTGGGTATGGTTCTACAAGGCCATAACGATACATTACCAGTAACCGTTGAAGACATTGCTTATCATACTCGCTCAGTGCGTGCTGGTAGCCCAAACTGTCTTCTTATGGCTGACATGCCTTTCATGAGCTACGCAACACCAGAGCAAGCTTGTGAGAGCGCAGCTACCTTGATGCGTGCTGGCGCGAACATGGTAAAAATCGAAGGCGGAAGCTGGTTGGTTGATACTGTGAAGATGCTAACAGAACGTGCAGTGCCAGTATGTGCACACTTAGGCTTAACGCCTCAATCTGTGAACATCTTTGGTGGTTACAAGGTTCAAGGTCGCGACGACGATCAAGCAGATAAAATGGTTGCTGACGCACTAGCGCTACAAAACGCAGGTGCTCAAATCGTTCTACTTGAATGTGTACCCGCTTCATTGGCAAAACGAATTACAGAAGCTTGTCACGTGCCTGTAATCGGTATCGGCGCAGGTAATATTACCGATGGTCAGATCTTGGTTATGCATGACATGTTCGGTATTTCTGCGAACTACATGCCGAAGTTCTCTAAGAATTTCCTAGCAGAAACAGGTGATATGCGTAAAGCAGTAGCTCTATACAAAGAAGAAGTAGAGAGCGCGCGCTTCCCTGATGAAGCTCATACAATCGCTTAGGAGTAAGTATGCAAACTTTTGCTGAGATAGCGGCTCTTCGTGAGCAGATTAAACAGTTTAAGCGTGATGGACGTACGGTTGCTTTTGTACCGACAATGGGAAACCTGCATGAAGGTCACCTGACTCTTGTAAAGAAAGCTCGTGAACTGGCAGACATTGTTGTGGTAAGTATCTTTGTAAACCCAATGCAGTTTGACCGTGCCGACGACCTAAACAACTACCCTCGAACGTTAGAAGCAGATTTAAGCAGACTGACAGGCGAAGGCGTTGAGCTAGTATTTACACCCACGCCAGATGTGATGTACCCAGAGGGATTAGACAAACAAACGTTTGTTGAGGTCCCAGGCATATCTCACATGCTTGAAGGTGCGTCTCGTCCAGGTCACTTCCGTGGCGTAGCGACGATTGTCACCAAGCTGTTTAACATTGTTCAGCCAGATTTTGCATGCTTCGGTAAAAAAGACTTCCAGCAGCTTGCTGTTATTCGCCAGATGACCACTGACTTAGCGTTAGACATTAAAGTTGTGGGCGTTGCGACTGTTCGTGAAATGGATGGCTTAGCAATGAGCTCTCGCAATAGTAACCTAACGATTGACGAGCGCCAACGAGCGCCAGTTCTAGCGCGTACTATGCGCTGGATCAGCAGTGCTATTCGTGGTGGTCGCGATGACTACGCATCAGTGATTGAAGATGCAACCGACCAGCTACGCGCTGCCGATCTTGAACCAGATGAGATATTCATTTGTGATGCGAAAACGCTGCAAGCGATTACTCCAGAATCAACTCAAGCTGTGATTCTAATGTCGGCTTTCCTAGGTAAGACTCGCCTTATCGACAACCAAGTTTTAGATTTGGTCACGGAAACCAAAGAAGAAGTGAAAGAAGAAGTGAAAGAAGAAGTAACTGAATAATCAGTTTCTACTCCTAACGCAAAACATAAAAAAGGTCGATTATATATCGACCTTTTTCTTTGCCTGCGATTCAGGAGCATTAATAAATCCTGGATAATTACGTATTAGCTACGTAAGCCGATACCCTTAGTCACTAGGTAGTGTGCAATACCATACAACGCTACGATAAACACACCCAATACACCAAACGACGTCACAATACCCACATCAGACACACCCAAGAAGCCATATCTGAACGCGTTAACCATGTACACGATAGGGTTCAACTTCGATACACCTTGCCAGAACTCAGGCAACAGGCTAATTGAGTAGAACACACCACCAAGATAGGTCAGCGGCGTCAGGATGAAGGTCGGAATGATCGAGATATCATCAAACGTGCGTGCGAACACCGCGTTAATCAAACCACCCAGAGCGAACACAACTGAAGTTAAAAAGACCGTCGCAATGATCACGCCCCAATGGTCAACTTGTAGGTCGACAAAGAACAAAGATACAAACGTTACTATGGTACCCACTAACAATCCACGAACCACACCCCCCATTACGAAGCCAGCGATAATCACGTAATTAGGAACAGGTGCCACAAGCAACTCTTCAATGTTCTTTTGGAACTTAGCACTAAAGAATGAAGAAGCAACGTTGGAATACGAGTTAGTGATCACCGACATCATGATCAGGCCAGGAACAATGTATTCCATATAACTGAAGCCGTTCATTTCACCAATACGAGCACCAATCAGGTTACCGAAGATGATGAAATAAAGCGTCATGGTAATCGCTGGCGGCACCAGAGTTTGCACCCAGATACGCGTGAAGCGATTGATCTCTTTAGTCAACAAACTGCAGAAAGCTGTCCAATATAGGCTGTACATATTATTTACTCCCCTCACGGACAATACTCACGAATAGCTCTTCTAAACGGTTTGCTTTGTTACGCATAGAGAGGACTTTCACCTGTTGCTCGCTCAACTGAGCGAAGATGGTATTCAAACCTAGGTTTTTATCGATTTCGATTTCTAGCGAGCCATTGAGCATGACTTGGCTATTCACACCTTCAAGCTTAGGTTCTGTCGTGCCTTCTTCCAGATCCAGAATAAAGGTCTCAGCACTCAACTTGCCCAACAGCGCTTTCATGGTTGTGTTCTCAATCAACTCACCGCGATTGATGATGCCAATGTTACGACACAGCATTTCTGCTTCTTCTAGGTAGTGCGTGGTCAAGATAATGGTAATGCCCTGCTTCTCATTGATCTCTTTTAGGAATTCCCACATTGAACGACGCAGTTCAATATCAACACCCGCCGTTGGTTCATCAAGGATCAACAAATGAGGTTCATGCATCAATGCACGCGCGATCATCAAACGACGCTTCATACCACCAGACAAGTTACGCGCACGTTCGCCACATTTTTCCCACAAATCGAGTTGAGATAGGTACTTTTTCGCTCGCTCTTTCGCCAATGCTTTTGGCACGCCGTAATAGCCCGCCTGTTGCAACACGATCTGTTCAACGGTTTCGAACGGGTTAAAGTTGAACTCTTGGGGCACTAGACCTAAGTTCTGCTTCGCCAACTCCAGATCAGTATCAATGTCGTAACCGAACACTTTAACCTTGCCTGAAGTTTTGTTTACCAGTGAAGAGATAACACCAATGGTGGTTGATTTACCCGCACCATTTGGACCAAGTAGTGCGTAAAAGTCGCCTTTTTCTACTTGTAAACTAACGCCCTTAAGAGCCTCGAAGCCCCCAGCATAAGTTTTTCTTAATTGCTCAATTTCTAATGCATACATAGAGATAGACTGCCATTTGCTATAGATAAGATGTAGACGACCGAGCTTGAGGAAGAGAGTAATGCTTAAAACGAGCTAGCAGAAAACTAACCCAAACTTGTTTACTCGGCCATTTTGCAAACAAGTTTATCGTTGATTAACGATGAATACAAATATCGTGTGAGAGTTTCTTTCGAAAAAAATAAGCGTCTTGGCTACGTGAAGACTAAATCAATGTTCAGTAAATATAAAAATGCCGCTAAGTGATTCACTTAACGGCATTAATGATCAGCCTTGAAGTGAGCGTCTATAGCTTATTCATATTAGATTATTCATATCAGCTCATTCATGTTCGCTTATTACTGAAAATTAAACTGACTCAAATTGATGCTCATCTCTGTCGACATAGCTTGTTGCTGCCGTCAGGGCTTCATATCTGAATCGATAAGTATTGGATTCAGGTACTAGGTCAATCACGTGGAACTTCTCTAGTTGCTGACGAGTATTCTCATTAGGACACAGCAGGTACACCTCACACTGCGCATCCAATGCATCCTTAATCGCATTCTCTAGCGCAAGGCCAACAGTGACATCAATCATAGGAACATCTGTCAGGTCTAGAATCATCGCTTCATAGTCAGAGATACTTGAGTGCTGGCGTGAAATCGCCTTTGAAACGCTGAATATCATCGGCCCTGAAAGATAGAAGAAAAGAACCTTACCATTGGCACTATCGAGTAACTGACGTTCGCTATCGGTCAATGGGATATCGTCTTCATCATCACCATCACTGATCGCCTTAACTTGTCTGGCTTGTTCTCGGCTCAATCTTTCAATAATCAGAATATTCGAGATAAACACGCCCAATCCGACAGCAATAATCAAGTCGACAAACACAGTCAGGAGCATCACGCCGTACATCACGCCCATGCCGGCATAGCTAACCTTGTGTGCGCGTTGGATAAAACTCCAATCTAGGATATTGAAACCAACATACATCGCGATACCAGCCAGCACTGCCATAGGAATCGGTTCTGTTAAGCCACCCGCAACCAATACCACTAGCGCAAGTACTAAAGCTCGAATAACACCTGAAAGCGGAGAACGCGCGCCAACCTGAATATTGGTTACAGTACCCATAGTCGCACCCGCACCAGGTAGTGCACCAAACAGTCCAGAGATCATATTCGCAATGCCTTGGCCGCGAAGTTCTTTGTCTGAGTCATGCTCTTTACGAGTCAGTGAATCTCCGATAACCGCGGTCAGAAGCGTATCAATGCAGCCAAGTGTACCCAGTACCAAGGCATCAATAACCATGGTAGTGAACTGTTCAGCGCTGATTGTAGGGATAACGAGAGAAGGCAAACCGGCTGGGATTTCACCAATGCGGCGAATAGAATCGGTATCAAAAATAATGACAGACAAGAGCGTCACAGCAACCAAAGCGACCAGTTGAGCGGGTACATACTTACGATACTTAGCAGGGAAGCCAAAAAGAATACCGAGCGTCAAAGCACCTAAAAACAGCTCACTGATTTTAAGATTAGCCAATGTATCTGGAAGTGCGGAAAGCGTGCCCATCACCCCTCCAGAGGGGGCAGCGTGTCCTAATAAAGGGGACAACTGCAGAATAATTAGAATAACGCCGATACCCGACATAAATCCGGAGATCACGCTATATGGCATCAAAGTAACGTATTTTCCGAGCTTTAACGTACCGAGTAGTATCTGAAATGCACCTGCCATTATTACCACGGTGAAGGTCATTGCCATTCCGGTTTCAGGATATTTAGCCACCATGCTGGTCATTACCGCCGTCATGATCACTGTCATCGGGCCGGTTGGCTCAGATATCAGGCTGCTTGAACCGCCGAACAAAGCTGCAAATAGGCCAACCATGATGGCTCCCCAAAGGCCAGCTTCCGCGCCCGCACCAGAAGCAACACCAAATGCCAATGCTAAAGGCAATGAGATGATGGCTGTAGTGACACCACCAAACATATCCCCTTTGAGATTGATATCCGTAAAACGACTTCCAAACAAAACACACCTTCCTGATGATGAAATGACAAACCTTATCACTTTAACAAATGTATCAAGTGTTCAGAAAGTGTTAATTCAATCACATTATTCATGTCTTATAACCGGATCGTAGCTTCTACGCTAAGTTAATGATTTTAACGACGAGTACACGTCAGATGAGTACTATTTGACACAGTTTTTACGAGATTGAATTTGTAACATTGTGTATAGTTGAGATTCTTAATTAAGGGATGTAAGACGCAAAATGCCAGAGATTAAACAGCTTTTTGAAAACAACTCTAAATGGTCAGAAGAAATTCGCTCTCAACGACCTGAGTATTTTACAACGCTTGAAGAGGGTCAAAGCCCTGGTTTTCTATGGATTGGCTGCTCAGATAGCCGTGTTCCGGCCGAGCGTCTCACTGGTTTATATTCTGGCGAACTGTTTGTTCACCGAAATGTGGCGAACCAAGTGGTTCATACCGACTTAAACTGCCTCTCAGTTGTGCAGTACGCCGTCGATGTACTCAAAGTTAAACACATCATTGTCTGCGGTCACTACGGTTGTGGCGGTGTTAATGCGGCGATTGATAACCCTAAACTTGGCCTTATCAACAACTGGTTACTTCATATCCGTGATAACTACCTAAAATACCGTAAGCAAATCGAAGGGCTACCTCGTGAGCAATGGGGTGACAAGTTGTGCGAAATTAACGTCGCAGAACAGGTTTATAACCTAGGCAACTCAACCATTATGCAGAATGCGTGGGAGCGTGGCCAAGAAGTTGAAATCCACGGTGTGGTTTATGGTATTGGCGATGGCAAGCTGCAAGACCTTGGCGTACGTTGCTCAAGTAACGATACCCTAGAGAACAGTCACTTAGATGCATTAAACAAGATCTTAACGACGCCTCTTCTTAGTCAACAAAGCTAACCCCCTTCTGTAATAAATACAAAAAGCCCGCATCAAGCGGGCTTTTTAATGACTTCTAAACCACAAGCGCAATGATTACTCTTGAGGTACTACCTTACCGATGTACGGTAGGTGACGGTATTTTTGTGCGTAGTCGATACCAACACCAACAACGAACTCATCTGGGATTTCAAAACCAATCCACTTTGTATCTACAGTCACTTCACGGCGAGAAGGCTTGTCTAGTAGCGTGCAAATTTCGATAGACTTAGGACCACGTAGGCTTAGAATCTCTTTCACTTTAGTCAGCGTGTTACCCGTATCGATAATATCTTCTACAAGTAGAACATCTTTACCTTGGATATCATCATCAAGGTCTTTCAAAATACGAACATCACGTGAGCTTTCCATGCCGTTGCCGTAGCTAGACGCGGTCATGAAATCAACTTGGTGAGTTAAATCGATAGCACGAGCAAGATCCGCCATAAAGACAAAAGATCCACGCAATAAGCCAACTAAAACTAGATCTTCACTACCCTTGTAGTGTTCCGTGATCTGTTTGCCTAGTTCGTTCACTCGATCCTGAACTTCTTGCTCAGAGATCATGACTTCAACTGTATGCTTCATACTGCTCTCATTTTATTTGGTGATTGCGACGAATGTTGACAGTTTCGTCAGTTGTGTCGCTCAATTTTGTGCGTAAGTCTAGCACTGCTCAAATACCCACACCACCTTATGGTTCGAATTTACTGTCAGATTCTCAATGAAATGTGCGCTGGTGCCTTATCCAATACTCGTCTCCTTTCACATCAATGCTGATCACGCTTTATGTATCAAGTTTGATGTAACTGTCTATAAAACAAGCTGAAAGGATTGACCATTCGCATATGCACCATTACACTCATCTTGGCTTAAATAATAATAAAATCATTAATATAAAAATTTCGTTGGCAAGGAAAACAAAATGGACTCAATATCTAAGAGACCTAGAACTAGGCTTTCACCTTTAAAAAGAAAACTTCAATTGATGGAAATCGCTCTTGAGGTATTCTCTCGCCGCGGTATCGGTCGTGGTGGACACGCTGATATTGCAGACATCGCTCAGGTGTCTGTAGCAACCGTATTTAACTACTTCCCTACCCGTGAAGATCTGGTTGATGAAGTGCTAAATCACGTTGTACGCCAATTCTCTAACTTCCTTTCAGACAATATCGATCTGGATATTCACGCAAAACAAAACCTACATAATATTGCGACTGAAATGGTGACGTTAGTGGCTCAAGATAGCCATTGGTTGAACGTATGGTTTGAATGGAGCGCTTCGACTCGTGATGAAGTGTGGCCTCTATTCGTAACCACAAACCGCACTAACCAAATGTTAGTACAAAACATGTTTAGCAAAGCGATTGAACGCGGCGAAGTTTGCGACGATCACGACCCTAAACATCTTGCGAACCTATTCCACGGCATCTGCTACTCGCTGTTCATTCAAGCGAAACGTGTGGAAACGCCTGAAGAGCTTTCAAGCTTAACCGATAGCTACCTAAACATGCTGTGCATCTATAAGTAGATTCGAGATTCGAGATTCGAGATTCGAGATTCGAGATTCGAGATTCGAGATT
>NZ_JBGONY010000002.1:0-103230 GCF_041439375.1 Vibrio crassostreae
TATAACTCTTTACCATGCTGTTCAAAAAACACTCACGAAAGATCAACACGCCCTAATAAAAACAAGCCGAGGTTAGGATGAAAAAAATATTATTGCTGCTTAGTGTGATTCTATTGGGTGGTTGCGTGGGCATGCCTGAAACAGTAAAGCCCGTTCAACAGTTTGAATTGGATCGATACTTAGGAAAATGGTACGAAGTGGCTCGTTTAGACCACTCGTTTGAGCGTGGCTTAGACAACATCAGTGCCGAATACAGTCTGCGTGATGATGGTGGCGTTAAGGTAATTAACCGCGGCTATTCGGCTGAAGATGGCGAATGGAACGAGGCGGAAGGTAAGGCGTACTTTGTCGAAGGCAGCGATCAGGGTTATCTAAAAGTGTCGTTCTTTGGCCCCTTCTACGGAGCTTATGTGGTGTTTGAGTTGGACAAAGAGAATTACCAATACGCGTTTGTTTCGGGCCCAGATACTGATTACTTGTGGTTACTTTCAAGAACACCAGAGGTTGCGCCAGAAGTGATGGAGAAGTTCAAAGCAATGTCTAAAGAGCGTGGCTTCAATACCGACGAGCTGATCGTTGTGGAACATACCCAATAAACGAATCGCTGTTATTTGTGTGAGTCGTTGATAAGGCACAGAAGATGAATATCTCTGTGCCTTTTTCATTTTTATTTAACGATAGAGCTCAACCTAGCGAGGCTGGTTGCCGTTCAAGAATAGCGCGACACATTCGCGAGTGTAGTGAAGCCTTTCTTCTTCTGACTCGCCGCTATTGTGGCCGAAGAACGACCAATACGCCGACTTACCATGAAACATCAGCAACAGTTGACGTGCCGCTATGATTGGCGAGCTTGTAGAAGAGAGCGTTAAGTCGCCAGACTCTATCTTTGTCTGCAAGTAATCAGCGAGTAACTTAGTGGTCTTCTGTGGCCCTGTTTCTAAATAAATAGAGGCAATTTCTGGGTGCGTGTTGGATTGACTCACCGCGTTCTGAAAGGTTTGTCGAGACTGTTCATCAAGTAACAAATCCTGAAACTTCACACCAAATTTCACCAACTCATCACCCACCGCCGCATTCATATCAAAGGCAGCAGGGCTAAGTTCGCGCTCTGCACACTTGGTTTGCATGCAGGTTTCGAAAAGTTCGTCTTTATTTTTAAAGTGAGAGTAGACCGTTTGCTTGGAAACGTTCGCCGCTTTCGCTATCTGATCCATATTGATCTTGAAGCCATGCTCAGAGAAAAGCTGGCTTGCTGCGGTTAAGATCTGCGATCTCTTCTGTTCACTCTTGATGATTTTAGTCACGTGCTGTTTCTCATTGCTTGGTACTTGGTGTTGCTCAGTTCAATGCATTTCGTTCTGCGTTAAGCATTATGCTTTTTGTGATGGTTTTATCAATCATTAACGATGAAACTTATTTTTAACATAATCAAACTAGACAGTCTAGTTTGGTTTGGTTAGTCTGAAAAAAGAATAGGATTGAGTACCGCATAGGAACAGGAAGTATGTATAAATTGATGAAAGGAAGTGCGGTGGCGTTGTCTCTATCGGCTTTTCTTGTTGGATGTGGTGAAAATACACAAGCCGAGACAGCATCCGATGCAGATAATGCTGCAGCGGAATCGAATAGTGCAGCGTCGACAGTCTTAACGGTAGAAACTGTCGCTTTGGAAAGCTCTCCATCGTATGCAGTGCTGCGTGAATATGTTGGTGTGGTTAAGGCAGGTCAGCAAGCTAATTTAGGTTTCGAGCTGGCAGGTAAAGTGAATGAGATTCTGGTTGATGTCGGTGACACAGTAACCGAAGGTCAACCCCTTATTCGATTAGACACTCAACTGTTACAGACTGAATCGAGCCAGCTAAAAGCGCAAGCAGAAGAAGTGAAAGCTCAACTGAGCCTTGTTGCGGCGAACCTAAAACGTCAACGTTCATTGAAAGCGAAAGGCTTCAGTGCCGAAGCGGAGATTGATTCACTAACCAGTGAGCAACGTGTGTTACAGGCTAACTTACTGCGCATTGACGCCTCGGTAAAAGGTAACGACCTAAAATTGGTTAAATCGACGATTCTTGCGCCGTATTCGGGCACCATCGCAACGCGTTTTGTATCGCTCGGCGATGTGGTCAATGTCGGCAATCCAACTCTTACATTGCTGGCATCGGAAGGCAAAGAAGCCTTCATCGGTATTCCTGCTCACCAAATGCAAAAAGTCACCTCACTTTCTTCCCCTAACATTCGAGTTGGACGTACAGATTATGCCGTGGAGCTGTTGAATCCGGGAGCCATGGTCGACACGCAATCCCGCAGTGTCGGCTTACGTTATCTTTTCCCCGAACAAGCGTCTGTTTTAGAAGGTCAACTTGCGTACCTTAAATTTGATGAACAGATTGATGAGCAAGGTTACTGGGTGCCATTAACGGGTTTGATTGATGGCTTGCGCGGTGTGTGGAATATCTTTGTGATTGGCGATGGCAACAAGGTTGAACGTAGAAGTGTTCAAGTGTTGTTTGCTAACAATCAACAAGCGTACGTGAGTGGTGCGATTGAAGATGGTGAGCAGGTTATTGCGAGTGGTTTACATCGCTTGGTTCCGGGCCAAACCGTGAAGCCAGTAAGCACTGCTGCTGAATAGGGAATAGTATGAAAATCATAGAGACTATTTCCAATACTCGACTGCTCATCTTGATGACGGCGCTACTGATGGTGAGTGGTATTTCTGCGTTCATGACACTGCCTCGTGCAGAAGATCCAGTAATCATCAACCGTTACGCGAATATCACAACCAGTTTCCCCGGAGCCAGTGCCGAGCGTGTTGAAACCTTGGTGACTGAGGTAATCGAGAATAAGTTGCGTGAGCTGAGTGAAGTTAAACTCGTGAGCTCAACCTCTAGGCCGAGCGTGTCGATTGTCACGCTAGAGCTTAATGACACCATCACTGAGCCCGAACCCGTCTGGTCGCAAGCGCGTGACAAGCTATCTGATATCGAATCCACTTTACCTGCGGGTGCGCATTCTCCCGATCTCGACAGTGACCATACCTATGCTTTCACGACCATCGCATCTCTGACTTGGTCTGGCGCAGGTGAGCCTGACCGTTTAACTCTCGGGCGTTATGCCAAAGAGCTCGCCAAGCGGTTACGAACGTTGTCGGGTACCGAATTCGTTGATGAATACGGTATGCCGCAAGAAGAGATTCAAATCAGTTTACGTACGGCCGCTGCCGCTGCATTAGGGCGTTCAAGTGCCAATATCGCCGAATCGTTAGAAGGGGCAGATGCTAAGAACTCGGCGGGTGAACTGGTCAGTGCGTATTCACGTTTTGGTTTAGAGATTGAATCAGAACTTGATTCCATTGAACGCATCAAGCAAGTCCCAATTGCCACCGACAGCAATGGCCACATCATCCGTATGGAAGATATTGCTTCTGTGAAACGTGGTGAAAAAAAACCACAAGACCAAATTGCCATTATTGATGGTGAGCCGGGAGTCATTGTCGCGGCAAGAATGCACCCTGATCTGCGTGTTGATAACTGGACGTCTCGAGCCAACGCGCTGATTAGCAAGTTTGAGCAAGAGTTACCAAGTAACGTTAAGGTGACTGTACTATTTAATCAGCAAGGTTATACCGAGACTCGCTTAGACGATTTAGGCAAGAGCTTGATGATCGGTTTCGGTCTGATTTTGATTGTTCTATTTGTCACTTTAGGTGTGCGTGCCGCGATCTTAGTGGCAATTTCTCTGCCGTTAACCTCATTGTTGACCCTGTCGATCATGAAAATGACCGGTGTACCGATTAACCAAATGTCGGTGACAGGCCTAATTGTAGCACTGGGGATCATGGTCGATAACGCGGTGGTGATGGTCGATACTATTCAGGCATATCGCTTGAAAGGGCAACACAGAGCGGAAGCGACCATGAATGCGTTGAAGCACTTGTGGGTGCCGTTATTAGGCTCAACCTTAACTACCGTGTTGGCGTTTGCCCCGATTATTTTGATGCCGGGTGCATCGGGTGAGTTTGTCGGTGGTATTGCGATTACTGTGTCTTTCTCACTGATCGGTTCTTACATTATTTCACATACCCTAATTGCGGGCTTGGCGACTAAGTTACTGCCGAAACAGCTCAGTGATGTTGATAAGAAAGGTCAGCACCATTGGTACATGACCGGTTTGAGAATTCCGGCTTTGACGCGTTGGTTCTCGTCTTCTGTCCGTTTTGGTGTGACGCATCCAATCATCACGATTGCTCTGGTGTTGTTGGTACCGTTTACTGGTTATTGGAGTATGTCTCAGCTGACTGAGCAATTCTTCCCACCATCAGATCGAGACATGTTTGAGATTCAGGTGTACATGCCGCCGCAAGCGAGCATTTATGCGACCAAGAATACCTCTGAAAAAATCGACGATATCATTCATCGTTATCCTGAAGTAGAACGTATCGATTGGCTGGTGGGCGCAAACTTCCCATCTTTCTATTACAACTTGCAGGCAAGGCAAAATAATGCGCCTTACTTCTCGCAAGCCATGGTGAAAACAGAGAACTTTGACCAAGCCAATGCGCTGATTCCTGAGTTGCAAAAGGTGTTAGATAACGAGGTGCCGGAAGCACAAATCTTGGTGCGAAAGCTTAATCAAGGGCCTCCATTTACTGCGCCAGTTGAGCTGCGTGTTTATGGTGAAAACCTCGATACGTTAAAAGCGATTGGTGAAGATGTACGCTTGATTCTGGCAGGTGTGCCTCATGTGACTCATACGCGAGAAACATTGCAGCCAGGTACGCCTAAGGTGTGGTTGAAGGTCGATGAAGACACCGCGAAACTTAACGGCATCTCACTCAATCAGTTTGCTGGCATGCTGCAAACTACGCTTACAGGCCGTGAAAGTGGCTCTGTGATTGAGGGCAGTGAATCGGTGCCAATCCGTGTTCGTGTTGCGGATGATGCGCGTGAAAACTTGGCGCACTTAAGCAATATTCGTTTGCCAATCAGTTCTGATGTCTACTCAACGGGCATCAATGTGTCGACTTTGGCTGAACTTGAACTGACTACCAGTCGTGGTGCGATTACTCGTCGTAACGGGCAGCGTGTCAATACCATTGAGGGTTACATTGAAGCGGGTGTCTTGCCTCAAACCGTGCTTAATGAGTTCCAAAAACGATTGGAAAGCTATGAGATGCCATCGGGTTATACGATTGGTTTTGGTGGTGAATCGGCTGAGCGTGACAATTCAGTCAACAGCCTTATCTCGAATGTCGCTGTCGTGGTGGTATTGATGGTTTTGGTGGTGGTGATGTCGTTTAACTCGTTCCGAATGAGTAGCATCATCTTCATGGTAGCAGGACTGGCTGGTGGGCTAGGGCTGTTGTCGGTATGGATCTTCGGTTATCCGTTTGGTTTTACGGTGATCATCGCCATGCTTGGGATTGCGGGCTTAGCGATTAACGCTGCCATCGTGATTCTGACGGAATTGAAACTCGATAAGCAAGCCTCATCAGGCAATGTGGATGCGGTCGTTGAGGCAGTGATGTCGTGTACTCGTCATATCAGCTCGACCACGATTACAACCGTTGGCGGCTTTATGCCGTTGATTATTGCTGGTGGCGGTTTCTGGCCTCCGTTCGCGGTCGCGATTGTTGGCGGAACGGTATTAACCACGCTTATTTCTTTCTACTTTGTGCCTGTGGTTTATCACTTAATGACTAAAAATCAGCGTAAGAAAGTCGTCACAGCAACAGCATAACCCCTTTTTAATGAGTATTACTCCTCTCCTTTGAGGGGAGCAATACTCACTGAAATACATCAAAATACTCATCAAATCGGCTTTTTAGATCGATCTTTTCCATTGTTTTTCGGTACCTCACTGGCATTATTATCAATGAAAAGTAGTGTGTTATTCGAATATCTAATGGGTTGCTGTCTGAAGTGATGTCTTTTCTAAATACCTTTAAAATCGTATGTGAATTCATAAATTTGACATGTATCACACTTTACTTAATTCGCTCTTTCTAATGTAATCAATCATTGTTGCTTCTACTGCGTGTTTACTTTTCTCTCTCCCGTTTCGCTTTAATCCTTTTCCGCACATGGCTCAACTCGTGTGGCACGTATATGATGTGCGTCTGAATTGCATCAATTTCCCACATCTTACTTTCATAACTGGAAGGTTATTTTCCAAGTTTGTTTGGTGAGCTTTCAATTTCAACTCCTCATAATGCGCCAAATGTAACAATGTATTTCAAAGTGTAACAATTAAGTCATATTTTTTGTGTGGTTTTAACCGTGCGGCAATGTTTCGGCTACGCTGTGCTGTCGTTTTAATTCGGCAGTTTTAACTGTACTGAGAAGGGTTTAATTCAGTTTCGCTTTGAGATGCGTCGTTTCACATGCTCAACACATAAATATTCTAATGACCATGACAACCAGTACTCGGGCGTTCGTTCTGAGGCTGGATAACCATCGAGAAAGTTAATGGAAGCTTCAAGATATAAACGCATTTTATCGAGAGCAAATCTGTCGAGGATTGGTTTGGTGGGAACCGTCCTGATGCTCGAAGGATGTAACTCAGCATTGCTCGACCCAAAAGGTAGCGTTGGCGTTCAGGAAAAGGAGCTGATTATTACTGCTCTGTTGCTGATGCTGATTGTCGTCATCCCCGTGATTCTGATGACCATCTACTTTGCTTATAGATACCGTGAAAGCAACACCACAGAAGAGTATGCACCTGACTGGGCGCACTCAACCAAGATTGAAATAGTGGTATGGACGATTCCAATCATCATTATTGCGATTCTGGCTACCATCACTTGGCGAACAACACACGAACTGGAGCCTTCCAAGCCTCTGGAGAGTGACGTTAAGCCTATGGTGATCGAAGTGGTCTCTCTGGACTGGAAATGGCTGTTCATCTATCCGGAGCAAAACATTGCGACGGTTAACTATGTTGCGTTCCCGAAAGATGTACCGGTGACGTTTAAGCTGACTTCAGACAACATCATGAACGCGTTCTTTATCCCGCGTCTTGGTTCGCAGATTTATGCGATGCCGGGAATGGTGACCAAGCTGAACTTGATTGCTAACCATGAAGGCGACTTCAAAGGTTTTGCATCGAACTACAGTGGTAAAGGGTTCTCTCAAATGAAATTCACCGCATCAGCAATGCCTGACCAAGTGGCGTTTCTAAACTGGGTGGAAAAAGTGAAGGCTAGCCCAGACCGTATTGAAGATTGGGAGCATTTCCGTTCATTGGCTGCGCCAAGTGTTGCTGAACCTGTGACTTTTTTCTCCAGTATCCCACCATTTTTATTCACTGATGTCGTGACCCAGCACCCTGGTTCAATGAACTGTTTGCCGGAAACCCAAGGATAATCGTCATGTTTGGAAGATTAACTCTAGACTCAATTCCCTACCACGAACCCATTATTGTAGTCACTTTAACCATGATTGCTTTGGTGGGTGCTTTAGTGGTGTTCGCGGTAACTAAAGCAGGTAAGTGGCAATACCTTTGGAATGAATGGTTTACGTCTGTAGACCACAAAAAACTGGGCTTCATGTACATTGCGGTTGCGATGGTGATGTTAGTTCGTGGCTTTGCTGATGCGGTAATGATGCGTAGTCAGCAATTGCTTTCTGCAGCCGGTGAGACGGGCTATTTACCGCCACATCACTACGATCAGATCTTCACTGCTCACGGCGTGATCATGATTTTCTTCGTAGCGATGCCATTGGTTATCGGTTTGATGAACATTATCGTGCCGCTGCAAATTGGTGCTCGTGATGTTGCATTCCCTTACTTGAATAACTTAAGCTTCTGGCTGTTTGTGGTGGGTATCATTCTAACCAACATGTCACTGGGTTTAGGTGAGTTTGGCCGTACGGGTTGGTTAGCGTATCCACCGCTTTCCGGCATTGAGGCAAGCCCGGGAGTAGGTGTCGATTATTGGATATGGGCACTGCAAATATCCGGTGTGGGTACCACACTAACTGGTGTGAACTTCTTTGCGACCATTTTGCGCATGCGTACTCCGTCTATGCCAATGATGAAGATGCCAGTGTTCACATGGGCATCTCTGTGTGCCAACATCCTGATCATCATCTCTTTCCCGATCCTAACTGTGACCATTGCGTTACTGACTTTGGATAGATACATCGGCACGCACTTCTTCACCAATGACCTTGGTGGCAACGTGATGATGTATGTGAACCTGATTTGGGCATGGGGACACCCTGAGGTGTACATCCTAATCTTGCCTATTTTCGGTGTGTTCTCTGAAGTTACTGCGACTTTCTCACGTAAAAAACTGTTTGGTTATACCTCACTGGTATGGGCGACGGTGGCTATCACTATTTTAGCGTTTGTGGTTTGGCTGCATCACTTCTTCACCATGGGTTCAGGCGCCAATGTAAATGCCTTCTTCGGCATTGCAACTATGATTATCTCTATCCCGACCGGGGTTAAGATCTTCAACTGGTTGTTCACCATGTACAAAGGTCGTATCCGCTTTACTACACCTATGTTATGGACGGTCGGTTTCCTTATCACCTTTACGGTGGGTGGTATGACAGGCGTATTGATGGCAGTTCCGGGCGCAGACTTTATTCTGCATAACTCGGTATTCCTGATTGCTCACTTCCACAACGTAATTATCGGTGGCGTAGTGTTCGGTTGTTTCGCTGCTATTGGTTACTGGTTCCCGAAAGCGACGGGTTTCACTCTGAACGAACTTTGGGGAAAACGCGCATTCTACTGCTGGATAATCGGTTTCTTGATGGCGTTCTTGCCGCTTTATGCTCTGGGCTTTATGGGCATGACGCGTCGTTTGAGCCAAGACATCAATCCTGAATTCTTCCCTCTACTGGCGGTTGCGGCTGCAGGTACGGGCGTGATTGCGATGGGTGTTGTTTGTCAGTTCGTTCAGATTTACGTGAGTGTTCGTGACCGCGACCAAAACCGAGATCTAACCGGTGACCCGTGGGGCGGACGCACATTCGAATGGGCAACGTCTTCACCACCGCCGTTCTACAACTTTGCAAAATTGCCTAAGGGCGATGAGATCGATTCGTTCTGGTATCAAAAGCAAAGTGGTGAGTTTGATCCAACTCAGGAAGAAGAATACGAACGTATTCACATGCCTAAGAATACACCGACAGGCATTTATGTGTCTGCATGGGCGTTGGCATTTGGTTTCGCAATGATTTGGTACATCTGGTGGCTAGCGGCGGCAAGCTTAGTGGGCATCGTGGTGACGTGTATTCAACACAGCTACAACGACGATGTGGACTACTACGTGGAAGTTGAAGAGATCAAAGCGATTGAAGCGGCTCGACGTGCACAGCTTGAAGAAGCTAAGAGACAGTCAGTGAAGGGCGACAACTCTGGTCGTGGTAACAGCGCTGACGGTGACAGTGATAACAACAATAAAGATGATTTGGAGACGACGTATGCAAGCTAATACTCCGTCACACACTTATGATCTTGCACACTCGCATGATCATCACCACGAAGCTGCGGGTAACAAGTTGTTTGGCTTCTGGGTTTACTTGATGAGTGACTGTGTCCTGTTTGCCACACTTTTCGCGACTTATGCCGTGCTTGAGAGTGGTTCAATCGCAGGGCCTACAGGCAAAGACATCTTTGAACTGCCCTTCGTGTTTGTCGAAACCATGATGCTGCTGTTCAGTAGTATCACCTTTGGCTTTGGCATGATTGCAATGAAGCGCAAAGACGTTACGGGACTGAAGCGATGGATCAAAGTTACTTTCGTATTGGGCTTAGCTTTTATCTGTATGGAAGTGTATGAGTTCCATCACTTGATTGCAGAAGGTTATGGTCCTCAAGAGAGTGCGTTCCTTTCTGCGTTCTTTACCTTGGTTGGCACACACGGGTTACACGTAACGTTTGGTCTGATTTGGATGGCAGTGGCGTATCACCAGCTTTCAACCAAAGGCTTGAACGACAACATGTCGATGCGTTTCCAGTGTTTAAGCTTGTTCTGGCATTTCCTTGATATCGTTTGGATTTGTGTATTTACCATTGTGTACTTAATGGGGGTGATGTAATGGAACAGCATCTAGACAGCGGTGCAACGGATTATGTGAAAGGCTTTATTGCGTCACTAATTCTGACCATTATTCCGTTCTACATCGTGTGGTCACATGCGCTACCAAGCACGGAAACTTACGTGATCTTGTTCGGTTGTGCGCTGGTGCAAATCTTTGTGCACTTTAAGTACTTCTTGCATATGGAAGCGAAATCTTCCGATGGGCGTTGGAACTTGGTGTCACTGATGTTTACCGCCATCGTTGTATTGATTCTTATCGCTGGCTCGGTATGGATCATCTACAACATGAACGTCAACATGAAGTTGTAGGCTAGGGTATGCTGAAAAGATATCTGTCTATTACCAAACCGGGCATCATTTTCGGCAACCTGATTTCTGTTGCGGCGGGGTTCTTCCTCGCCGCAAAAACAGAACCAGCCAGTGCGATGTTGTTACTGACAACATTAGCGGGTGTGGGACTTGTGATTGCATCAGGTTGTGTGGTCAACAACATCTTTGACCGAGATATCGACCAGACAATGAAACGAACCCAGAACCGTGAATTGGTTCAGGGCAACATCAACACAGACGTCGCATTTATCTATGCGTTAGTCATGTTGTTGGCAGGCACGGCGTTGCTGTTTCAATTCGTTAATCCGATGTCTGCAGTGGTGGTGTTGCTTGGTTATGTGTTCTACGTTTTTTTCTACACCATGTGGTACAAGCGTAATTCAGTTTACGGCACCTTAGTGGGCAGTATTTCTGGCGCGGTTCCACCATTGGTTGGCTACCTTGGCGTGACGAACTACCTGAGCTTAGAAGCCGTTCTGCTGTTCATTATGTTCTGCTTATGGCAAATGCCACACTCGTATGCGATTGCGATGTTCCGCATTCAAGACTACCGAGATGCAGGCATTCCCGTTTTACCGGTTAAAGAGGGTGTGGATAAGGCCCACAAACATATGAAAGCGTATGTGGTCGCTTTTGGCGCGGTTGCTCTGGGGTTATTTTTACTCGGAGAGGCGGGTTATGAATACCTAGCAGTGTCGGCAGCCGTTTGCTTTATGTGGACCAAAGTGACGTTCCGTAAGGTCGACTGCCTCAACTACATTCAGTGGTCAAAGACCGTCTTCAAGGTCTCTCTGCTGGTGGTAATGAGCATTAGTGGTGTGCTGGGGTTGGAGTTGATTCCGCTGCCTACGCTTTTTTGATTTAAGTTTGTCGTTGAACCCTCAATGTACTGAAGTCCGAGGGTTTGACGACCTTTTATCTGTTCCGCTTTAAGCTATTACCCTTCAAAAATATCACCAAGCCAATCTTCAAGCTGTTCTCGTTTATCTTGTGGGCCGTTGATGATCACTAAGCCGTTTAGTGTCGCGTGATCCCAGGAGATGGTGCCAGTTGCTAGCGCATCGAACACATCTAATTCAGTAATTAACAGTAGATCTTCTTCAGTAGGCAAAGTGTCTCTGCCTGACACATCGACGCCCTTCTCAAGTTTCACTTGGCTGTAATGACCTTTAATTGCTTCGAATAAGTTGAACTCTATTTTGCTTGGGGGGGGCTTCGCAAGCGCAGCCTTGATGGCAAAGAGTCGAAAGTGATCCGGTTTATTGAGGTTGTTGAATTCATTGTCTTGTCTGGCTGTGATGACGTTGCCAAACACCTCTAGTGAACCGGGCTCTGTCACTAAACTAAACCCGGTATCTTGGTGAAGGCCACAGGCAAACGTGAGTGAAGAGGTGAGTGAAAGAATCAAAGTAAATCGTTTTAACATAATGGTTATCGAGACCTATAACAGGGTTAAGAAGCTGACGGCAGCAGCCGAACCTGACGATAAAAAAAGGGACCACAAAGGGTCCCTGTATTTGTTTGTCGTCCATGTGAAGCGGTCAGCGTATTGGTTGATAGTGTGTTAGTGATTGTTTACTAACACGCTATCATCGAAGAGCTATCGCCGAAGAGCGACCGTTCAAACTCGCTATTAGCGAACGATGAGCATGATCTCTTCTGGAGTCATTGCCTTATCGAAGTAGCTCATGAATTGACCGAAGCCTTTGATGTCGCCATTCGAGAACTTGAATGCACCAGACTGTAGGTTAGTACCAATCACTTGTTGAGCGTTTGGACCTGCAATCAAGATTTGGTTCAATACTGCACGAGTGGTGTCGATTTGAACGTCTGCGCCTTTCACTGCTTCTTCGTGTAACTGAGCAATACCGTTGCGAATTTCGATAGTGAATGCTTCGTTCGTATCAGAGAAGTTGTACGTTAGCATCATGTTCACGTCTAACGAGTTTTCTGCGATAAGCGTTGAAGTCATCATGTCGAAGATCTGCTTGCTTGGTAGTGCAGTAAGAACGTCAACAGAAGCGAAGCTGATCATGTTAGAGAAGTCACGTTTGTTCTCTAGTTCAGCCGCCGCGTTGAGCGCCCAGTTACGCCAGTTGATGTTCACTTGGTCTGCAGCCCATGCTTTGTAAGCTTGTGCTTTCATTTCGCGAGCTTCCATATCTTGCTTGTTTACCGTGATCGGGTAAGAAAGAATTTCTGCTGCAAATGTGTAATTTTCTGCCTTAATTGCTGCTTGTGCAGTCGTAAGGATGTTGTCACGACCGCCCATGACCTCTACGAAGGCTTTAGCGCGTTGCTCGTAAGCCATTGGCTCTAGCTGCCATGGGTCACCTTCGAAGAAACCGTTGTAACCTACGTAAATCTGACGCACGGCGTGTGCAACAGTGCCGTAGTGCTCACCTAACCACGGGTGTTCTGCAAGGTGCTTCGGAAGTTTAACGACTTCAACTAGCTCATCTGGCGTCATACCTTTGTTCATGTAACGGATAGTTTGGTCATGCGTGTATTGAATCGCATCACGGTAAGCCGTTAATACGTCAGATACCGCTTCTTTGCCTTCAACAGGACGACCGTGAGAGTTAATCATGATCTCAGTATCAAACTTACCCATTACGTCGATGCCTTTGAACCACATTGATGGGTCACGGAATTTAGTACCACGGATTGTGTGAAGGTTAGGGAAGTTCTCTCCTTGAAGTACTTCTGCTGCGTGCAGGATTTTCTGCTCTGGGAAGTAAACCACTAACTCATCTTTAGTTTCAGATGGCACGTTCTCGATGTGCATTTTCACGCCAGCAATTTCGATTTCGATGTGGCTTTGGCTTGGTACAAGCAGGTTTGGTTCAATGAACGAGATAGCACCTTGCATGAAGCGTGGACCAAGGCCATCGTTTACTGTGCCGTGCTCGCCTTCTTCTACGTGCTTAGCGCCTGTGTAAGAAGTACGGTGACCAAATAGAGTACCTAGGTTTGAAGACCAGTTAGCCACTGCCGCGGTTAGGCCTTCTTCTGCGATGATTTTCACTTCACCTGATGCCACTTCTTCATCCGTTACCCATGCACGCACACCTGAGATGTGGTCGATGTGGTTGTGAGAGTAGATGATGGCTTTAACTGGCTTGTCTGTGATTTGACGAAACTGCTCTTTAACCGATTGAGCCATTTCTACCGACTCGCCTGGATCAACAATGATGATGCCGTCCGTACCTTCAATCATGACGGGTGTATCTAGACCGAAACCGTAACCAAGATATACGTTGTCATCTACTTTGATGATTGCTTGGTCCATTTTACGACCATGCTTGGTGAGGATTGGGTGAACATGGTCAGACTCAGCAATGTAAGCTAGAGAATCGCCTGTTTTAGAAACAACTTGAATACGTTCGCCTTTTCCCCAGAACATGTTTGATTTGTGTTCGAATAGAACCTCGCTCTTGTAGCGAGCATCAAGATCAATGTTTTGGTATTGCGCAGCATTTGCCGTCTGAAGTTCTTGGCCGACTTTCGATGTCGCTTCTACAGTTGGCGTTGCAGATGCAAAACCAGAAGCAAGTAGAGTGCTCGCAATAGCAACAGGAAGCGCCATTTTTTTGAATGTATTAGTCATGGTAGTGACCTTATATTTGGATACAGGAATTGGATTTCTTGAGCCAAATGATAGAGGTGGGGGAGGTCGCTATCTACGCGCTAATAATATTTCAATCTATCGTTTTTTCGATGATTTGTTTGATAAACGATTGTATTGGCGATTGATTTTGATCTAAATCAATTAGTAAATGAGCTTGCAACAGATACAAAAATGCCCTGAAATTCAGGGCATTTGTTTTACAATTAGTCGCTAGTTCATGAGTGGCTGTGATACGAGTGAATAACAGCCAAATCATTGAATATTTAATTGCTTATCAAGAGCTAATCGTTTACCAAGCACCTAAGTATGACTTGTAAGATTGTAGGCGAACCGTTGCTGCACCGATTACATCGATGAAGCCCCAGAACGGATGTGGCTTCTCAGCTGAGATCCAAGCTGCGCCAGCTGAACCAATTGGGATATTGAAACCTTCTGGTTCGATGATCTCAAGTACGATGGTACGACCTAAACCGTTACCGTTTCTTACCACGTGTTGACCGACGCTTTGTGGCCCCTGAAGTGGAGAAATACTTGACTCCCCCGTACCTGCATTAAAGCTGTGTACTTTTGCTCGGAACACATGCCCTGGGTAGGCATCAACGAAGAACTCTGCGAAGTCTCCTACTTGAACATAGCCGTAAGTTTGGTCTGAAATACGCATCTCAAGGAATTTTTTGCTGGTGTTGTAGAGGTGCATGTTACCCATGACAGAACCTTCAGCAATATTCACTATCGATACCTGACCATCAAATTCAGCTCTAATGGTTTTCTTCTCTTGCGCCCAATTTACTTTTTGTAGATCGGCTTTTAACGACACAAGTTGAGCGTGCAGCACTCGAAGGTCTGAGTCGTACTTTTCTACGTCACGCATATTGAAGATTTCAGGTGACGTTTCAGCGCGCTCTAAGTCGCGAGTCATTTGCTTGATTTCTTCTTCTTTCTGAACAATTGAAGATTCGATCTTTGCTTTGTCTGCGGCAGAATCGATGTCGACGAGTGTGTAAATTACGTCGCCTTCTTTAACCATTTGGTTGTGCTCAACAAGCACTTTGTCGATCTGCTGACCAAAGATAGGTGACATTACCGCGTGTGGTGCTTTCACTGTGGTTGAGTTGGTTAAATCAACCGGTGCCCATAAGCGAGAGATAACCGCTAATACGGCAAGGATTGTTACGCCGCCAATGGCAGCCCACGTGTAGTTTTTGAAGTTCTTCTTCAGTGCACCTGTCGCAAACAGTGACCATACAATTAGGATGTATGGAATCATCATCTCTTTCATTATGCGACCTCTTTTTCTGTAGGGGATGGTTTTGCTGGAACCTGATTTGTTTGAGACGGCTCTGTTAACGATTGTTCAGGTGATACGTGGACAGCGGCTGTCGCTGCATTAGTCGCATCTTGTTTAGGCTGAACACCACGGCGAATAACATCACTCAGTGATTGACCAATATGTTTCCAGTTCGCCAATGCGATGACCAAGGCGATAACCCAGAATGTTTTGCTGATGAACAGTCCACAAAGTGACAGTGCAAACACGATTTGTACGTGAGCGCTTTTGTGCTCTTTTGCTTTATGCACACCCAGTTCATGCAACTGCCACATGCCGTAAACACCGGCTAATACCACAGCAATTGTCACCGAGAACAAGTAACCAGAGAAGGACTTCATCTGGAAGAAGTTCATCATCATTTCATTGGGATGGTTGTTGAATTGAGACATGTCGATGTCTTTAGAATGGATAGTGCCTAACGGTGCAAGAGCCCATGCGCCAGCAAACATTACCGCCATAAACAGGCAGAATTTAATCAAGACCATCACAACGGCCCAGATCTTCTGGAAAACGATTTTTATAAAGTTCATATCTCAACCTACATCAATAAGAAGAGAGAATTTGTAGCCTAGAAGTCACCTTAAATGACATCTTAAAAAGTAGATGTCTATTATGTGGGTAGATTGGTGCTCATAATAAACAAAAGTAACAGATGATATTTAAAGTGATATTGCTCAGTCTAGACAACCGATTCTCGGTATCAAGAAGCGAATATGCTCCTCTACAAATCAATCTTTATTATTTGTCAGCAGACGTAAATTAGATGGCTATGAGGCGTTCGAATTAATATTCGTGCTTCTTTCAGCGACTGTCTTTATTACGTGTATTACCTCGGCAATCGAGGGGCTATTCCATGACAATTGACATACCAAAGTAAAACATTTGTCAGCATTCTGTTTTGGCTAATAATTGATTTGTTAGCAGGATAATAGGAAGAGTTTTGACCAGTATCTACCTAGAATTACGATTTGATAATATCGTAATTACGATTAGTAGTTATAACTCTAAATCGGTAGGTCGATTTATTTGGAAAGGCTCATATACAGATAGAAAACATTGTTCATTAACTTGGTTTGGATCATAGAAGTCGGTGAAAAGTGCTAAAAAGACTGGCCTAAAATATTAAATAAATTAGACCAACCTGTAGGGGGATTTTAATCGATTATTTGAACGGGTTTAATGTAACAGGAGCAATAAAGAATTTCAGGTTCCAATCTGGTGCATATGGCACATACTCAGCTGGATTGGTTGTATTAACATTTGCGTCTGGTTTCATTACGTAATATTGAAGTTCTACACCCCAACGAACTGGCATTGGCCCAACCTTAAACATATCGATATAGCCTAATCCGACAGGTACAGTAAATTGGTCGGAACCGTCTTTTGTCCAATCAATTTGAATATTAGGTGTCATACCAATTAACGCGGTGTTGCTGACACGATAGTTTAAGAAATACTGGATGTCCGCTTGATTGGTTGACTCAGTAACGCTGTCACTGCCGCCCACGTCCCACCATTGCTGAGCTAAGAAACCAACGTTCCAGCTTTCAATACTGGTTGGATTACCTGTTTCTTTACCAAGGCGAGCGACCATTGCTGCAGGGCCGACTTGCCACTTATCTTGCGTTAAACCATCAGTACCTGTTGGCATGATCATCGTTGGACCAACACCCCAAATCCACCCATCATCACGGTTAGGGGCTGCCATTGATAGAAAGACAGTGTCTCCCATACCGTTTGTACGTCCTTCAAAGAAATCACCGTTTTCACGATCGCCTGGTGAACTGTAGTGGTTGGCAACCAAACGGTTCACCAAGTTCCATTCACCATCCATGATAGGTACAGGCATTACTGGTTGAAAGCTGAAGCGGTTTTGCATCTCATGGTGACCATCTTCTTTTTCTAGAAAAGTATAATCATTTTGAGTAATTAGCATCCATACATCTGATACTGGGTTTGCTGATTTTTTTGCCGCTTCTTGTACTGATAATTTTTCTTGTGCACTTGCTGTTGTTGAAAGTAATGCTGCTGCAGTAATGGCAACAGAAAGGAAACTCTTTTTAATTTTAAGCATATCTATACTCTTAGTCATAACTTGTTTGGCATTCACTTCATCTTCACAGTCATGAAGTGTTTATTCGTTGGCGGGAAATATAGAAGATGTGAATAATATGAATCTACGTAATATTTCGTTTTTTAATCATCGCAAATACGATAGCTAATGATCTTTATTCATTAGTAGTGAGTTTTATAAAAATAAAGGGCTGCTTTTTGAACTAATGTGCTGGTCGTTCTTTAGGAAAATAGCGAGCGGAGAAAGCGTTCCTCCAAACCTCTTCATTAGGCTGAATAAGGGCTGAAGCCTAAAACGCTCGAAAATTAATAGGTTTAGTTGAAAGAACAGTGTTTTGCTAAATGCACAATTTTCAGCCTGCGCTGTGAAAAAGACAAAGAGCTTTACTAAGTAGCTGAAAGCGACTGTGAAACAGTGTCACGAAAAATGAGACAATAAGCCCTTGTTTGTTGGGTTTATTAGGTTGATAATCAATGCAAATCAAAACGGCGATAAATGACTTGTCGATTGAGAGCAGAAAGAAAATTAATTGAAATGCTTAGCCCAAATAAAAAAGCTTAGCGCGCAGGGCACTAAGCTTAATATTTAGTTAAAAATTTCAGGTAAGTAATATAGATTTAGCCAGATGACTAAATTTAATTCTTATTTGAGTTAGTGTTGTTCAAGGCTGAATGTTACTTGAAGCGATAGTTCACTTGTAAGCCAAAGTAGTGTGCATAACTCTTGTATTGACCGTTAAGGTTACCTAGCGAAGGTGCAAGGTCGAGCGTGTAATCAATGTTTGGTGTACCTAAGTCGATGTAATCGTAGTAACCACGCACTTGCCAGCTGTCGTTTACTTGATAGGTCGCACCGACTCCATAGCGCCAAATGTCGCTTACCGGGAGGTCCATGTATACCTTTGTCGGATCATCTTGCGGTGAGGTTTCGTAACTCACTCCGGTTTCTAATCGCCATTGTTCATTAAGTTGGTAGTGTGTACCGATCGCGAAATTCCATACATCATCAAAATCACGTTGAACGATTTCAATTGGTGCATTGTTCAGGTCTAGCGTTAGGTCTGTCCAAGTTGATAAGTCATACCAAGTCACACTCCAAAGCATGTCCCACTGCGGATTAACGGCATGAACACCACTTGCTTGAACGTGTTGTGGCATGATGAAATCTAATCCAACATCCATGTTGACGATATTGCCTTTGAATCCTGGTTGCGTTGTTTTTACATCGCCTTCACCGTAGTGCGCGATTTCAGAGCGATAAATCAAACCGATACGATGTGCTTCGTTGAATTTGTAAAAGGCACTGAGTGTATAATCTACGTTAAAATCGTCGGCATTGGCCTCAAGCTTGCCCTCTCCAATCGTTGGGAGAACTCCCGGAAAGACATCGAGTTCACCATTTGCTGAGAAGTATTCCAGATTGATGGCAGCACCAACAGCAAACTTGTCAGTTACTTTGTACGATATTGCTGGTGCAATTTGTACGGTAATAAACTCCACGTTTTCTAATAGATTACCACCGTGGAAATTGTCACCATAATCAACGCCGGAACCACCCTGTGATGCAACTGAAAGGCCTGCGTGGAATTGATCGTTGATTGGTGTGACAAAGTAGAAACTACCTGTTGGGGTTGTTGTCCCGCCATCTGCGTTCTCCCCATTTGAAAATGCGGGGCCTGTTGAACCTTGATCAGAGTAATCAAATGTCGTATCTAAAATAGAAGCATTTACTGTAACGTTGGTTTCTTTTAGTTGAGACATGCCGGCCGGATTCGTCCAAGCTGTTAACGCACTCTCTGCTAGAGCTGCGGTACCAGCTCCTGCAGTACTTGCGTTCAATGAACCTAATTCAGGAAGCAATGGGCCAGCCGCCATTGCATGAGTTGAAAGCGTTGACACTACAATGGCAAGTGCGTGTTTTTTCATGGAATAGAACCTATTTTGGGAGCAGTTTTTAGGGCGCTGATAGTAGTCTCACAAATTGGGTCGAAAAATAGCGAATTAACATTTCATAGTATCGTATTTACGATAGGATAAGATTTGTAGATACACGAGAGTACTATCCAGAATAAAGGCATGATCTATGAGCAACGACATCCCCAACTTTAATCTACTTGCCGTGTTTTCTGCGGTGATGGAGCAGGGCAGTTTAAGTAAAGCTGCGGATCAACTCAGTACCAATCAATCGACCATCAGTACCGCGTTAGCTCGCCTAAAAAAAGAGATTGGCCAAGAGCTTTTTGTTCGTAAAGGAAGAGGCGTTGCGCCTACGTCTTATGCGCAAAGCTTGTATGAGCAGATTAAAGCGCCAATCAATGAACTCAATGGCGTGTTTCAATCGATGGCTAATTTTGATGAGCAATCCTCTGAGCGTAAGTTTGTGATCTCTGCGCCTGAGCACTTACAGTGGGTACTGCTCAATAGTTTCGCGGAGCTTCCTAATCAAAACTTGTCGCTGGAAGTCTTTGATCAACCAGACAGTGATGAGCGCATTTATGAAGATCTTTTGACTCAAGAGTTCGATGCGATGATCGATATTGTGGTGCCTGAACACCCAAGTATCGCCAGTGAAACACTTTATGAAGGCGAGTTTGTGATCGTGTGCCGAGCTGATCATCCGCGAATCCAAGGTGAACTCAGCGAAGCTCAGTTCCTAAGTGAAAAGCATGCTGTATTAGACAGAACACGACGCAAAGTTCGCAGTTTAAATCACTACACTGCTTTGGATCTGTCCCAGCGTAAAATCGTGTTCCATGGACGCTCGCTGTTCAGTAATATCTTGCTGTGTAGCCAATCCGACTACATCACTGTGGTGCCTTTATCTATGGCCGTGCAGTTCCAAGAAAAGTTAAGTTTGCAGCTGTTCAAGCCACCCTTTGAATATCAGCCGATGTCTCACTACCTGATTTGGTTGAAGAAGCAGAACAGCGACCCCGCTCATAAATGGTTCAGAGAACAAGTCATTAGTACATCAGATTCAATGTCGAAGGCGCTTAAAGATAGGCGGTTGCGATTTTAATTGAGAGTCTAAATCTAAGGGGAGCATTGGCTTCCCTTTTTTGTGTCGCTTAGTTGGTACTAGACAATATATTAATAACAAAAAATTATTAAAATGAGAATATTTAATAATTTCACTGATTTGTGTGTGTTCAGTAATATACCTAGCAACAGAGAAGTAGGTGGCCTCAAGGTCAACCCAAACGAACATTACTTAGCTTCTGAACGAGGCTGAGGCTGAGATTAAAGTATCAAGGGCGAAATATGAAATTCCTACACACAATGATCCGAGTTACTGATTTAGACAAGTCTATCGAGTTCTACACCAAGGTATTGGGAATGAAGGAACTTGAACGCCATGAAAACAAAGACTACCGCTACACATTGGTTTTTGTTGGCTACGAGCAAGGCGGCACGACTATCGAGCTAACGTACAACTGGGATACTAACGAGTACGAGATGGGCAGCGCGTTTGGTCATCTGGCATTGGGTGTAGAAGATATTTACGCAGCATGCGACAAGATCAAATCGCTAGGTGGTAACGTCACTCGCGAAGCGGGTCCAGTGAAAGGCGGCTCAACTCATATCGCTTTTATTACTGACCCAGACGGCTACCAAATCGAACTGATTCAACTAGGTTAATCGAGGATATAACAATGACAAACGCACTATTTCAACCAATTCAACTTGGTAATATCGAGCTTAAAAACCGTATTGTTATGCCACCGATGACGCGTTCTCGCGCAACTCAACCTGGTAATTCAGCAAACGACATGATGGCGGCTTACTACGCTCAACGCGCTTCTGCAGGTTTGATTATTGCGGAAGGCACACAAATTTCACCTATGGGCCAAGGCTATGCTTGGACTCCGGGTATCTATTCTGATGAGCAGATCGCTGGTTGGAAAAAAGTAACTGATGCCGTACATGAAAAAGAGGGCGTTATCTTCGCTCAACTTTGGCATGTAGGCCGTGTAACACACCCAGACAACATTGGTGGTGAACAACCAATTTCGTCTTCTGCACTTAAAGCAGAAAGCGTAAAAGTATTCATCGATAACGGCACTGATGAACCAGGTTTTGTTGATGTGGTTGAACCTCGTGAGATGACGAAAGAAGACATCAAAGATGTGGTTGAACAGTATCGCCAAGCGGCTTTGAATGCGGTTGAAGCGGGCTTTGATGGTATCGAACTTCACGCAGCGAATGGTTACTTAATCAACCAATTCATCGATTCTGAAGCAAACAACCGCACTGACGAATACGGTGGTTCAATTGAAAACCGTTTACGTTTCCTAGGTGAAGTGGTTGAAGCTATGGTTGAAGCGATTGGTGCTGACCGTGTTGGTGTACGCCTTGCTCCGTTCACATCGTTGAATGGTACGGTTGACGCTACACCAGTAGAGACTTACACAGCTGCTGCAGCACTACTTAACCTATACAAAATTGTTTACCTGCACATTGCAGAAGTTGATTGGGACGATGCACCTGAAACGCCAAAAGCATTTAAAGCGGCAGTTCGTGAAGCTTACGATGGTGTCCTTATTTATGCGGGTAAATACGATAGCGAGCGTGGCGAAAAGGCCGTTGCTGAAGGCGTAACTGATATGGTTGGCTTTGGTCGTCCATTTGTTGCGAACCCAGATTTACCAGCTCGTATTCAAAATGGTTACCCACTTGCAGCGCACGATCCAAACACATTGTTCGGTGGTGCTGAAAAAGGTTTAACAGATTACCCGGAATACGCAGGCTAAAAACAGCTGCCTGAAGCAGAGTATTGAGATAGTATCTCGATCCTGTTGAATGTTTATAAAAAGCAACCTTGCAGAGTCGGGTTGCTTTTTTTGTTATTGGACTAAGTAAAATGATGAACGTGAAAGCGATGCGCGGAGAGCTTTACCTTCTATTTGCCACCCTGCTAGCTGGGGTTGGATGGATTGCATCTAAGCTGGTGGTATTAGAAATGCCTGGGCCAGTGTTCATTGGTGTGCGATTCCTCGTCGCGAGTCTTATTCTTCTGCCATTTTGTATTCACCATATTCGTAAGCTTTCGCTTAAGCAGATTCTGTCTCTTTGCGGCGTGGGTTTGTTGTTGTCTGCCTCATTGCAGGTATGGGTGTTTGCGGTTTCAGTGACGGAAAGCTTGTCGGAAGGGGCATTCATCATGAGCTTAGCCATGATCATTGCACCGTTTGTGTCTTGGATTTTGTTTCGAGTTAAGCCTAATCGTGCGTTTTGGATGTCTTTCCCTATCGCGGTTATCGGCATGCTATTGCTGACTCTGGGCAACGGCTGGCATGTTGAGCAGAGTCAGATTTACTTCTTACTAGCATCGATGTTGTTGTCCGTTCACTTTGTGATGAACAAGCGTGTGATTACCAATATCAAGCCTATCGCATCAATCTGTGTGCAACTGTTTGTGGTGGGTGTGACTGGTTTAGCCTTTGCTTCTATGACTGCTCAGCCGGAGTTCGAAATCACCAAAACCTTAGTCTTCTGGTTTATTGTCTCTGCGGTGATCGCAACGTCTATTCGTTACTTGCTGCAAACGGTCGGTCAGCACTCCGTGAACATGGAAGTGGCGGCATTGATCATGATTCTTGAGCCAGTGTGGACGCTGCTGTTAAGTGTGAGTGTGCTTGGTGAAAGTGTTGAGATGCAGAAGCTGCTCGGTGGGGCGGTGATCATTGCTTCACTGTTTTGCTATATCAAATGGTCGAGACGAAAATAAAACACTCGGCGCAAGGCCGAGTGTGGGTTGTTTTTCAATACACGTTCAGAGTGTAATAATTTCTAAGCACTAAGCTAGGTAAGCAGTGAACGCGGTAAGATCAGATTGCCGCGACTACTTTCTGAAGTAGCTTGAGCATTTGTTGCTGTTCTTCAGCATCTAACTCGTTCATCAACTCTTTGTTTAAACGAACTGGGATAGGAACGAGTTGTTCTTCAAGTGCTTTGCCTTTTTCCGTTAAGTAAATTCGGAAAGAACGTCGACTGTTTGGATCGGCTCTGCGTTCGACCAGTTCAAGCTTTTCTAACTTGTCTAATGTGCGTGTCGTTGTTGAATTCTCGACTTTGGATTTCGCAGCAATATCACGCTGAGTCACACCTTCTTCTTCCCAAAGACACATCATAGTTGGCCATAGAGCAATGCTTAAGCCATGTTCTTTCAATTCCGTGTCGAAATCTTTGGTCGACTTATTGGCGATCACATTGATCATCCAACCAAAGCTTTTTTGTCTATCAAACTCTTCTGGCATCTTTCGCTACCTAATTTTACTGTGATATTACAACTATTGTCATCGTAACTAATACCGATGCAATTAGCACCAACAACGCTTTCCTATTTGATGAAAAAGCCAATTGACTGCTATTCCTGAAATAATCCGTTGACACTGAATGGTTTTGTTTGCCTGTGATCATGGCAAGAACCAGCGGTTTTGAACGCAGTTTGTAGATGATAATAGCCACCAAGTGCAGTACGACAAAGACCACTAACATGCGAGCGGCAATGCCATGCACCGCACATAACACATCGAATGCGGCATCAGTAATCACGAGTTCCGAGCCTGGAATCGCATCAAAGAAACCAGCAATCACAAGCCCTGTCATACATTGGATAAACAGAGTCGTGATCATTCCTATCACCATCCAGGCACCCAACGGATTATGTCCCGGTTTTGGGCGAGCCTTTCCACGTAAGTAATTCCAAGCCGATTTCGGGGAGCTAATGAATTGAGAGAAACGACTGGTATCACTGCCGACGATTCCCCAAACCAAGCGCCATAAAATCAGACTGAACAGCGCGAGGCCTAAGTAAACATGGGGACCTTGTCCGTTAAATCCTGATGCAGCAAGACCAATAAAGAGTGCGGCTTGAATCCAGTGATAAAGTCGAGTTGGTAGATCCCAGATTTTCATAATGCTTTTCCTGTTTGCGAATTTGCTTGGTGGGAATAATTTACACAACAATAGTTGCACGTGCAACTATTGTTGTGTAAATTAAATGCATCTCTTCGATTACGGTTGAACTATCAAGCCGTAATTCACTAAGAAACCAATCAGTAATTAACGAAGAAATCACTCAATCAATTAATCACGAGGAATGACACTATGAAAAAATTCACGATCGCTTTAATCATCGCACTACCAACGATTGCTCTACCTATGATCTCTGCAGCCGCAGCGGATGTTGTAAATAATCGTCAACAGGCTTTTAGCTCTATTGAAGAGGTCAGTAAACAAGTCGATTCAGAATTGAATAACAGTGACGTGGATTGGCTGAAGGTGGGCGAGTTAAGTGAAATGTTGGTGGAACATGGTGATGTCTTGAACGCGAGTTTTGCTGAAGCTGACACAGGAGGTAAGGCCAAGAAGGAGATTTGGAGCAAGCCTGAGAAATTTAACCAACTGATGTTACAGATGAACCAAGGCTTTGCAGAGCTGTATCAAGCGAGTGTTGAACAAGACTTGTCGAGTGCAGAGCGAGGGTTAACTTCTGCGAATAAGACGTGCAAAGGATGTCACCGTACTTATCGTTCTCGTTGGTAACGATTCTAACAACGAGCTTTGAATATAGGTGGTAAAGTCGACCCCTTACCACCATAGTCCTATCGCGCAGCCTTCTTTTCTTTGTGCAATCAATTCGAATGCACTAGGGGCGGGAAAGTACGTGAGTGAATTAGTCGCGAACAGTGACTTTAGTAATCACAATCTCTTCGCAAGGCACATCTTCATGTCCCCAACGAATGGTCGTTGGCGCGGCTGCGATCTTGTTTACCACATCCATACCTGCCGATACTTTACCAAATACAGCGTAACCCCAGCCTGCGTTGGTTGTTGAGGTGTGATCGAGGAAATCGTTGTCATCAAGGTTGATGAAGAACTGTGCCGTTGCAGAATGTGGTGCATCAGTACGAGCCATCGCTACAGAGCCAATCACGTTCTTTAAGCCACGGTTTGCTTCGTTGACGATGGGTGCGCGAGTTGGTTTTTCTGTCATGTCGATAGTGTGCCCACCACCTTGAATCATGAAACCTTCAATAACACGGTGAAATGTCGTGCCTTCGTAGAAGCCATCTTGGCAGTATTTAAGGAAGTTTTTCGATGTTACTGGCGCTTTTTCAAGGTTCAGTTCAATTTCAATGTCGCCAAAGTTTGTGGTCAGAATGATCATAAAGGTCCCAATATTTGAGTGTTAATACTTTGAAGGCTACAGCACAGTGGTTAGCTTATTTGAGTGCAGTATATGAAAAATTGTGGAGGATGCCAGTTAACAATGCTTCCCAAGCGGATTTATGGGAATGGTGAGTGGCTAGGGAGACTTCATATATAAGAAAGCCAGCGATGAATCACTGGCTTTGAGATGAAAAACGGACTTAGAGCGTTAGTAGGTAATTCACTAGTTGGTTGTACTCTTCGTAGCTCTTGATTTGATCCGGTTTCACGATGTATTTGTTGTTAACCAGAACTCCAGGAACACCTGTTAGTGTGCTTTGATCAAACTCTTTATCGAAACGTTTTTGCATCGAGTTCACTGCAAAGCTGTTGTATGCTGCATCAAACTTCTTCGCATTGATACCGTTATCAATGAAAACGTCACGCAGTTCTGCTTCATTTTTTGGTGTTTGTTGCTTCTCATGGATCTGAGCAAACATGGCAGGAACCATGCTTTCTTCAGCGTCTAGCGCAACCATGGTCGCGTAAGCCTTCGCCATTGGCACTGCCATGTTGTTACCCATAAAAGCGACGTGCACTTTTTGGAAGCTTGCTGACTTTGGCAAGTCTGCTTTTAGGTACTTAATGACCCCTTCAAACTTGTAACAATGTGGGCAGTAGAAAGAGAAAAATTCGGTAACGACAGGCTTGTCGGCCTTTGCTACATCAAGGATTTTGTAGTGCGTGCCTTCTTCAAATTGTGCGGCGTTTACTGAAGCGCTTAAGAGTAGAGCAGCAAAGAGGCTAAATAGTTTTTTCATGTGTTAATTTCCTAAATTCGGATGTCATTTGATACAGCAAAAATGCTGTTATAACTTGGTGGCAGAGATTGCCAAACAGGGACAAACGATTAGGAAATAGGGGGGCGGTATGGCGCTTGTGGTGCAAAAATCGCTTTGTGCGAAGATTCTTTTTCTATCAGTGCCAGTGATTCAATCTGCGGTTCGAAAGATTCAGAAACGATAAGTGGTGGCATTTTCAGTAGACAGACCGATCCACAGCAGTGGTGCTCAACGTTGGATTGTACGCTGGAAAAAGGTGTTGGGGCGCTCTCTACAGAACTGATGTTAGAAGCAGAGAAAGATAAGCTATTGGCAGAAGTTGATTGAGCTTGGGGGGCTTGCAGAGCATTGCTGCTCGCGATGCTGTCCACACTAATGGTGGCCATTAGCATAGCGAAGAGCATGAAAGCGTGTACCCAAATTTTGTTAATCAACTTTGGCATCAATTCTTAGTCTTGGTATATGAACGTGTGTTGGTGCGAATAAAATTGTGCAACCGCTAACCGTAAAATAGGTAAAGTGCAAACGTTCCGATAATACACGACTTGTTTCAGCATCTCTAATCAAACCCGATGAAACTTGCCAGGGTTCTATTTTTGTTTGACCTATCAAGGTGCGCTGCATTCGTTAATTTTACCTCAATCCGTGTATTGATAATTAGGGAGCAGCTGTTGAATCGCTTTGCAATGGACTGCGGGTATCATAGAATCGAAAACGTATGCGAATTTTATTGATATCAACGGAAGAGAATAACAATCAATGAGTAGTATTTTAGAGTGTATTCGTACAGTTGGACGAGGAGAAAGAGGGCGTAAGCCTTTATCGTTCGAACAAGCCTACCGCATCATGGATGAGTATTTAAGCGGAGAAGTCGGCGACGACCAAATGGCTATGCTACTGATGCTGATTCGTGTGCAGAATGAAACCAATGAAGAGATCGCTGGCTTTGTAAAAGCGTTTCAATCTCGAGTGCCAGATTTAGGTGCTGATATTGATTGGCCGTGTTATGCAGGTAAGCGTAACGATAACGCCAGTGGTAAACCTTGGAACTTGCTGGCAGCAAAAATCCTCGCTGACAGTGGTTATAAAGTCTTAATGCATGGCTACATGGACAAACCGAGCGGTAGGACACACGTTGAAAGCCATTTGCAAGATGTTGGTGTGCAAAGTGCAGAGAACCCTGAACATGCTAAGTCGATTCTTGAACAAGACGGCATTGCTTATTTACCGCTAGCTAACTTTGCACCAGAAGCTCAGACCATGATCGGCTGGAAACACCGTTACGGTTTGCGCACACCAATCAACACTGTGGTTCGAGCATTGAACCCAGGTGGTGGCCGTTTAGGCCTGCGTGGCAGTTTCCATCCTGGCTTCCCACAGCTTCATGCGGAAGTTGAGCATGTCATTGGTAATAAATCCCACTCGGTGATTTCATTCAAAGGGATGAATGGTGAGTCGGAATATAACCCTAAAGTTAGCCAAACGGTTTGGATGAGCTCTCCTGACAAAGTTGAATCGTTCTACTGGGAAGAGATGATGAACCTAGAGCTGCCACTTCCTAGTCAATGTGTACTTGGTACACCGGCTGAAGAGATGGCGTTAATGGCGAATACCGTTGTTGACAGCATGACAGCTATTCTCTTTGCAGAAACGCACGATAAAACTGAGGCATACCAGAAAGCGGTGCGCCTGTGGCATGAGTATTGTGCGAGTTAGATGATTGTTTTTAACCAATGAGAGAAGGTCAGCGTGTGCTGGCCTTTTTTGTGCTTGATTTCTAGCAAAGGGCTTTCGTGAATGCTCAAGCAATAAGAGTTACTTTACTCGCATCAATCGATGCATCTTGCCTTCAAATTGAATCTCAATGACTTGTGAAATTTTCATTTTCTCAACTCGTTCAAGCATTGCTGCTTGATAGGCTCGCTTCTTCATCCACTCTAACGGTTCTTTAAAGCCATCTTCATTAATCACAAATGACTGATCGGTAATAGAGTCTTCAAAGATATGAACCACCCAAATGCGTGATTGGAAATCCAATAACTCGCTAAAGTAGCTTTTTAATTTAGATAAGGAGTTAGAGAGATACGTTCGAGAAGACATAGTAAACCGTATTTAGACAATGAAAATCGGCAAGGGCACCGTCTGATCATTATAGCCTTTACCCGTTAGGCTTGTCAGGGCGAATTCGGCAGCCATTATGGCTAATGCTAATGCTAATGCTAATGCTAATGCTAATGCTAATGCTAATGCTAATGCTACTGTGGCTGCCAGTTCGTGATTAACCAAACCAGTGTCGGACTCACTATTTTACGAATAGGCCGAAGTCGATCTCTTGCTCTCTTTGATACTTCACCAGCTTCACTTTTAGGTCGTGTTTTGCTGCTAAGTCAATGGCTAAGCACGACATGCGTTTTATCTCATCAACGCAGCTTGAAATAAGCGGTTTTTCTTGATTATCTATAGTGGCGATGAGTGTGTTTTCTGTGCCGTCGTTACCTGCATAAACATACGCGTACATGTTGTTGTCGTGTTGCATAAACTTCCTAAATCCGGATTTCTAATTATTAGTGCGGTGAAGATTACAGGGTTTATCTACTCAGGCTAGTTCGGCTAAGTAAGGTTAAGCAAGGAAAAGTAAGGCTTTGTAAGGGCTCTTTTCCCCCTTTTTTCTGGTGGTCTAAAACGTGCTCAAGCCTTTGTTTGTCTCGCTTTGTTGTCTTGTTAGGTTTTGCCTATCAATAAAATTGTTGAAATCCATTTAGTAAAATCAAGATTTTAGACAACAATTAACTTAACAAGATAGAAAAATATATAACGCAAAGTATTTAGGGAGAACGCAATGCATTCTATTAAAGTGAAAGATTATATGACGCAACAGGTTGTGACATTTACTCCTGATATGCCGTTAAGTCTAGCGTTAGACAAAGTGATGCGTAGCCACCATATGGGTGGACCCGTAATTGACGATAATGAGCAAGTGATTGGTTTCCTTTCTGAGCAAGATTTACTCGAGAAGCTGGTGAAGGTGAGCTATTTCTGCCAAGACACACACATTGTGGGTGACTGCATGTATCAAGAAGTACTGTCTGTCTCACCTGAATTATCTATTATTGAGCTGGCGGACATGATGCAAGTTGGTAAACCTAAGGCATACCCAGTAATTGATAACGGGAAGCTGGTCGGTATGATCACCCGAACCGATGTTTTGAGAGCAATCGGCAAGAACTTAGATGAATGTTTCAAACATCCTGTATAGTAAGGTGTTAAGAACGATTATTTTTATCAATACCCATAATTGACAAAAGGCGCACTAGCGCCTTTTTTCTGTATAGAGCTTTTCTAGATAGATCCTTTCTTTGTGGATCCCCAACTTGTGGTTGACTAGTTTATTAAGCTTTAGTTTGCGGTATGCCAACTTTTGGAGGTTTCATGTCAAATCAAACGGCAAAGTTTGTTGAAGGTTCAACGATGCGCCATATATTGGTGATGTCGGGGGCTGGCTCTGTCGGTTTGATGGCGTTATTTGTCGTAGATTTACTCGACATGCTGTTCATTAGTATGCTCGGGCAGGTTGAATTGGCCGCGGCAGTGGGCTTTGCAGGTACGCTGACTTTTTTCTCTACCTCTGTTTCGATTGGTACTTCGATTGCCATGGGCGCATTAGTCTCCAAAGCTATTGGCTCAAAGAATCAAGAACACGCTCGAAATCTAAGCACCAGCATCATGCTGACTGCGTTTGTTATCAGTTCCACCGTAACTGCAATCATGTTCGCTTATATTCCAGAGCTGTTAGCCGCGATAGGCGCAAAAGGGATTGCTGCTGAGCGTGCTCAAGCTTACCTACAGATTTTATTGCCAAGTGGGCCATTTCTAGCGTTGGCGATGGCGGCTGGTGCGGGTTTGAGGGCGGCAGGAGATGCCAAACGTTCGATGTGGGCGACTTTGTCGGGCGGTATCGTTAATGCGATTTTGGACCCTCTGTTTATTTTTGGTTTTGGCTGGAATATAGAAGGGGCGGCTATTGCTTCTGTTTTTGCCCGTTTTTCGGTGCTTCTCTTCTCGCTGTATCCTTTGATTCGCAGCCATCAGCTGGTGGCTCCACCTTCGTTTGTGCAATGGCGCCTTAATATTCGACCAATATTGGCGATTGCGCTGCCTGCGATTATCACCAATACCGCAACGCCTATCGGTAATGCGATTGTGACGACAGGTATCGCACAATATGGTGAGGATTTTGTCGCGGGTTTTGCCGTGATCGGTCGTCTAACACCGGTTTGTTTTGCGGTTATCTTTGCCTTGTCTGGCGCTGTGGGACCAATCATTGGTCAGAACTTTGGTGCAGAACGCATGGACAGAGTTAAAGAAACACTTAATAACTCATTGCTGGTGACGACACTTTATACCATTGCCGTTTGTATTCTGTTGTACCTCGTTCAAGGTTATGTCATTCAAGGCTTTAGCTTACAAGGTGATGCGGCAATCATTGTGGCGGCTTTCTGTACCTATGTGGCGTTAACCTTCACCTTTAACGGCGCGCTATTTGTTGCCAATACCTCCTTTAATAATCTAGGTAAACCGCTTTACTCAACGGCGTTGAATTTGGGCAAAGCGACGTTAGGTACTCTACCATTCGTCTATCTAGGTTCTCAGTGGTATGGCGCTTTGGGGGTTTTGTACGGACAAGCGTTAGGTAATGTTCTGTTCGGGATTTTAGGTATTTTGGTACTTCGACATCATATTACTGAGCTGATGCAAGGTTCTCAAGTTGATCCAGTTGAAGACGATGTGTCGATTGTCAGCTTGAACACACAGCCGTTTTGTTCACACGATGCGGTTCTTATTGATGATGTATCGGCGAATCGTGAAGAGTGTGCGGAGCGTAAATCTCCGTAAGCCATTGGCGCTGGCATAATATTTTTGTTTTCTCGATAACTTCTTCTTGACCTTGGAGTAGCCTCCAAGGTTTATACTTTTGGTGAACTTAAGGTTCTGTTGCTCGTGAGTCAGCAACAACCTCAAGGCTTTTGAGTATTAAGGAGATACATTATGTGCGCAAAACATGCAGCGTGCCGCTCAACAAAAGTGGACGTTCAACCTCAAGCGGTGGGAGCTGGTTGCTCTAGCCCTAAAATTTCCAGCATTACGGCAGCAGGTACTTCATCTGGCTGTTGTAGTTCTTCTTCTGCGGCTCCTTCATCGTCAGGGGATGATTGTTGTAGTTCGGACAGTGGAGAAGAGGACAGTCAGTCCTTACCCTCATCTTTCGACGCTCAATTTTCGAAAAGTTGGTTGGTTGCCGGAATGGACTGCCCAGCTTGTGCAAGAAAAATAGAAAACGCGATCAGCAATATTGACGGTGTTATTCAAGCGAAGGTTCTCTTTGCTACCGAAAAGCTGGTTGTGAAATTCGATAATGAAAGCCTTGCCGACACCATTGAACAGGTCTCTATTAAAACGGGTTTCCCTCTTACGGAAGTCGGTTCAAAGAAAGAAAAACAACAACCTGAGACTTTTTGGCAAGCTCATATCCAACCTAATTTACAGATTATCGCGATTGCAGCGGCAATGCTGTTTGCTGCGCTTCTGAAAAGTACCTCTCCTCAATTAAGTGAAGGCTTGTTTACGGTAACTTGTTTGCTTGGTTTATATCCGGTGGCGAAGAAAGCGGTTCAGTTGGCACGCTCAGGTACACCGTTTGCTATTGAAACCTTAATGAGTGTTGCCGCACTGGGTGCTTTGTACCTGGGTGAAACCGCGGAAGCGGCGATGGTTCTATTATTGTTCTTGATTGGTGAGCGCTTAGAAGCGTTTGCTTCATCTAGAGCAAGAAGTGGCGTTCAAGCGTTAATGGCATTGGTACCAGAAAATGCAACTAAGATTATCAACGGTGAACGTGTTGAAGTAGCAGTCAGTGAACTGGTTCCTGGTGATGTGATTGAAGTGGCTGCGGGTTCTCGTTTACCTGCTGACGGTCAATTGATTACAGACGCGGCGAGCTTTGATGAAAGTGCGTTAACCGGTGAATCTGTTCCTGTTGAACACACCGAAGGTAACAGCATTATGGCTGGTGCCGTCGTCGTGGACAAAGTGGTTCGTATAACCATCACTTCAAAACAAGGTGAAAACGCAATCGACCGTATTCTTCACTTGATTGAAGAAGCAGAGTCTCGTAAAGCACCGCTGGAACGTTTCCTTGATAAGTTCAGTCGTTGGTACACGCCATTGATGATGGTGGTGGCTTTGCTCGTTATTATCACGCCACCACTGTTGTTCGCTCAACCTTGGGAAACATGGGTATACCGTGGTCTAGCGTTATTATTGATTGCTTGTCCGTGTGCGTTAGTTATCTCGACGCCAGCAGCGATTACTTCTGGTTTAGCGGCAGCAGCGAAACGTGGTGCACTAATTAAAGGCGGTGCAGCACTGGAGCAGCTTGGTAAAATCCAAACTATCGCCTTCGATAAGACGGGCACACTGACCGAAGGTAAGCCTCAGGTTACGGATATTCAGTCTCTTTCGGGTTGGCAACAAGATGCGATGCTGCGTGTGGTTGGTGCAATTGAAGTTGGCTCTACTCACCCATTGGCGCAATCACTTGTCGCTAAAGTAAAAGATCTGAATATTGAGATTCCTGAATCACATAACAAGATCGCACTTATCGGTAGTGGTGTTGAAGGTGATGTTGATGGCGTTAAGTATCAGGTTCTGTCACCGTCTAAAATAGCGTTCGATCTTGGTGCCGATGTGGTTTCTCAGGTAGAAGCATTGGAAGGCGAGGGCAAGACGGTTGTGGTTGCTCTTGAGCTTAAAGATCAAGAAGAATCAACAGAGCAAAATACGACAGTGATTGGTCTGATTGCTTGGCAAGATACGTTACGCAGTGACGCTAAGCTTGCGATTGAACGACTCAATGATTTGGGTATTCAATCTATCATGCTGACTGGCGATAACCCGCGCAGTGCGGCTGCGATCAGCAGTAAGATTGGTATGCAATACAAGGCGAGCCTACTTCCAAGCGACAAGGTATCTTACGTTGAGGAGTTATCTCAACAGTCGCACGTTGCAATGGTTGGTGATGGCATCAATGATGCGCCAGCAATGAAAACGGCGAATGTCGGCATCGCAATGGGCGGAGGGACTGATGTTGCCTTGGAAACGGCGGATTCAGCACTAACTCATAACCGCTTAACAGAATTGCCAGCGATGATTGAGCTATCGCAAGCAACTATGAACAACATCCGTCAAAATGTTGCGCTAGCGCTCGGTTTGAAAGGTGTATTCTTGGTGACGAGCTTATTAGGTATTACTGGCTTATGGGTTGCAGTGTTAGCGGATAGTGGTGCGACAGCTTTGGTGACATTAAATGCTCTACGTCTGCTTCGATTCAAGTCTAAGGCGGATTAAGTTCAGATCTCTGACATAGATTATGTCTTATTCAAAGCGACGAATATAGAAAGCGTCTAATCTAAAAAGCGCCTTTAGCGGTAATACGTTAAAGGCGCTTTTTGTCTCATTAGTATGCAACATAGGTATACGGATTGCTTATTTTTGTGATGCCAATCGTTTTTTTGTGAAACTTGAATTCTTGTTGCGATCATTCGTGTGACATGTATCACTTCATTTTGTAATAAGCTTGGTTAGAGTGTGTTCGTACCCCACGAATTTACTATGAGCTTAAATAAGGGTAAAAAGCCCAATAAGCCAAAAGGAGCGAACTATGTCTCAAGCTGTTTTCCACTTAGGTGTTACTGAAGCAGATCTTAACGGTGCTACTCTGGCGATCATCCCTGGTGATCCTGCTCGTGTGCAAAAAATTGCGGAAGAGATGGAGAATCCAGTATTCCTTGCTAGTCACCGTGAATACACGCTTTACCGCGCAGAGCTAGACGGCAAGCCAGTTGTTGTATGTTCAACAGGTATCGGTGGCCCATCTACTTCTATCGCTGTAGAAGAGCTTGCTCAACTTGGTGTTCGTACTTTCCTACGTGTTGGTACTACTGGTGCTATCCAACCTCACGTAAACGTGGGTGACATGATTGTTTCTACAGGTTCTGTTCGTCTAGACGGCGCTAGCCTGCACTTTGCTCCAATGGAATTCCCAGCAGTTGCTGACTTCGAAGTGGCAACAGCGATGAAAGCAGCGGTTGAAGAATCAGGCGCAGCAGTTCACATGGGCATAACGGCTTCAAGTGACACTTTCTACCCAGGTCAAGAGCGTTACGATACGTTCTCTGGTCGTGTTGTTAAGCGTTTCCAAGGTTCTATGCAAGAATGGCAAGACATGGGCGTTCTAAACTTCGAGATGGAATCTGCAACGCTGCTAACTATGTGTGCAAGTTCTGGTCTGAAAGCAGGTTGTGTTGCTGGTGTAATCATCAACCGTACTCAAAAAGAGACGCCTGATCACGACACACTAAAAGTAACAGAAGCGCGTTCAATCAAAGTAGTTGTAGAAGCTGCTCGTAAAATGCTTTAAGTTGCAAAAAAGATTTAAGTCTTAAACTGACTGCAAATTTTGAAAATGGCCGTATCGAATGATGTGGCCATTTTTTATGTGGCAGAGAAAGTAGACAAGAAAAAGTATCAGATACAAAAAAGGCGAGTGACTTAATCGTCATTCGCCTTTTTAACAATCTGCTTAAGAGCATTTAGCTCTCATGAGTTTATTTGTTTTTAGTACTCTAGATCTTCACTACCACCCGCAGCCGTAAACCATGCCGTTAGGTGTGTTTTAAGATCTTTCAATTCGTCAGGGCCAATCAATGCAAGGCCAAGATCTTCTGCTCGTGTGATGTCGTTATGGCGAAGAGGGCGGAAGCTCACTAACATTGCACGTGCTTGTAGGCCACCCAATAGGTCTCTAAGCGATTCCAGTTTGTACAAGGTGTCATCACCATCGTCACGCATACCTTTGGTCTTACATTCGATGATGTGCAGCTTATTGTTCACCACTGAGGCAACATCAAGCTCGTTACGAACTTCTCGTTCACCCAGTTGACGGTATACCTGAACATTCAAAGAACGATCTTGAATGGTCGGCATGTCATCTTGGATTTGTTTCACTGTGCTGTGAACCAGAGTCTCCAGCCATTCACCGTTTGAGAAGCGGCGTGCGTCTTCATTAGCAAAAGTTAAAATACCATTGTCGTAAGTCGCAATCTTCGCTTCAACTAAATCGCTCAACAGCATGTTCAGTTCACGGTAACCTTGTTGCTTCTCAGAGAGACCAACATCAAGCTTCTGTTCTTTACGGCAGGTCGTTGCAAGGTAGTTTAATGTCGCAAGGCCTGGGCCCAATTCTAGCGCGTTACTTGCCCAACGTTCACCCAGTTCATAAAGTTTCTGATCAAGTTGCGGAGATAGCTGAACATCGCTGAACTCGCCACGAGCCCCAAATACCGTTAGGTAGTCGTCGATAGTAATGCGGTCTTGAACTTGTGCGTCTTCTTTTCCGTTCGGGTACAACCAGCACAGCTTGTCACTGTTTGGTTCAACCACGAAGATTGGCCAGTGGTAAGTACGGAATACTTCGTACACCGAAAGTAGGCGGTGACGCAGGCCACAACTCGCGTTGAGCTTCACTTCTTGACCGCGAGCTTTGAGGTCTTCGGCAAGAGTTTGGATAGATTCTTTGATTACAGATGTGTTTACGATGGTCGGAATTTCGAAAAACTCACTGGTAATGTCGCGCTTCTGTAAAACGCTGTCTAAACGTTTGTACATACTGACTTGATTCTTGTCGCCGATAAACACGATGTGAGTGCTGACCGTTCGGTTATCAAGTAAAGGGGTGAGCAAGCGAATAGGGTCTTGATCGATAATGCCAACATGAACAGCCATATAAATTCCTTAATAGCGGCTCGCTCATAAAGGTGAAAGAAAAAACGGGAAGCAGCAAGCCTTAATAATCATATAATGACAAAGCTCATAAAAAACAAGGGCAACCCTTGATAAAAGTTGCCCTAGCTCAATTAGTTACCACTATTGGGTATGAAGTCTCAAGAATCTCACTAAATATCTATCGATTCTTTATTTATCTATAGTTTGAACTGATGTACTAAATCACCTTGCTGATTTGCCAGAATTGTTAGGTTTTGGCTTGCTTCCGCAATTGAAGACATCGCTTGGTAACTCTTATCTGCGATGTGGTTGATGTCTTCGATATTACGTGCGATATCACCAGACGTTTCACTCTGCTCTGCGGCTGCTTGAGAGATGTGCGTGCTCATGTGGCTGATCTCTAGAATCAAGGCTTGGATCTCTTCCATCGCACTGTTTGCACTTGAAGCTTGTTGAACCGACATGTCCATATCGCTCATACAACTTTCAATTACGTTGCTTGCGGTTTTCGAACTTGACTGCAGATTGCTGATCATGGTCTCGATTTCAGAGGTTGATTGAGTAGTTTTTTGCGCTAGCACTCGTACTTCATCGGCAACAACTGCAAAACCACGACCTTGTTCGCCAGCACGCGCTGCTTCGATTGCCGCATTAAGTGCAAGTAGGTTGGTCTGTTCAGCAATGCCACGAATAACGTCAAGGATTGAACCAATCTGACTACTCATTTGTTGTAGCTCGCCCACAGCACCCACAGACTCAGTAAGGCGAACCTCAAGCTGATTGATAGTGCTAATGTTGGTGTTCATGATCTGACGACCAGACTCAGAAGCCGATTCTACTTGTTGAACCATGGTGAGTGAGCTTTGCGCGCTGTTTGCCACTTCTTGTACAGAATGAGACATCTCTGTCATTGCGGTCGCGACAGTTGCCGTTTGTTCACGTTGACTGTTCAGCTGAGCTTGCGTTTCAGAAGAAGTCTTTTGGTTTACGCTTGCTGTCTTGGTTAAGTCATCTGAAGCATCATTCAGCTTCACAAGGATATTGTGCAAGTTGTCCGCCAAGGTGTTGATGTGGCGACTCACACGGCTGAATTCGTTGTCGTAGCGAATATCGATACGTTGAGTCATATCGCCTTGAGTCAGGCCTTCTAATGTTCCGAGAATGCGAGTTAATGGCTCTCTTACGCTATGTGCTATGTGGTAACCAATCGCTGCAGCGAATACGGTCACAATGATGCCAATTGCGATCGCATTGAATAGGCCTTTGTCGTAGATGCTGCTTGCGTCAGCTAACGACGAGTTCAGTTGCTCTTCAGCGGTCACGTTGAATGAATCTAGCACTGCCATTGCTTGGTCTACTTCTACGGCTAGGTTTGCAATGTTGATATACAGAGCTTCTTTCGCTTTCAAGTAGTTGTTGTGTTTGTCCAAGACACCGCCTTTCTGACCAACATCTTTGGTGAACTTTTGAACTGATTCATCAAAGACATTTTTAAGTGCTGGTAGTTGTGTTGATAGGCCACGATAAGCGTAGTTAAGGTGAGTAACGGCCTTTTTATTTTGGTTAACGGCTTTTTGAACGAAGGCTACATCAGAGCTAGCAAGTGCATCAGAGGTAATGACTTCTGCGTCTTGCAGTTTAATGAAGTAGCTTTTTGCCATTACTTTTACAGAGATGCTTTTTTGGTCGGCCACGTACTCTTTCATGCCAACGGTTAATTCTGAATGTAAGCGTTGGAAATCGCGAGACGCTTTTTGTACTTGTTCTTGTGCTTCAAACATAGCGACGTAGTTGTTCATCGCTTCGTCTGCTTCGGCGAAGTAGCGCTCTTCCATCGCTCTTAATTGGGCGATACGTTCGGTGAGCGAAACATTGTTTTGGCTTGCTGCTTCTAAGTTACCTAGCACTTCAGAAAACGAGTTTTGTGATGCAGCAAACTCTGTACGCATTGCAGACATGCGTTCAGCGTTTTGTGTGGTTAAGAAATCTTTGAATGACTTATCAGCAGAGAGCAATTGAACACTTGTTTGATTTGAAAGCGCGACAAGTGGTAATGAGGTTTCTGAGACACTCTCAAAATTGCTGTGTATCTGATTCATGCTGTTCATCATGATGGTTATCGTGACTGCGAACATGATGATGATCAGTGCGAAACCAGCGTACATACGCTTGATCACAGATCCCTTCATGGCTTTCTCCCTAAATAAAAATGCTGACCTAATGTCAGGTCAAAGTAAAACTAACAAAATTATCAGCATTCTATTGAGCTCCGCTTGCGCATTTTATGACGCACACGTCAAAAATAACCCTCAGTTATAACCAACATGCCATTCTTGAGAGCTGAGGCTCGTTTTCTTTGATTTGAACGGTGTTTTTTATTATGCTTTAAAGCAGATTTATTGTGGTTTGATGCGGCATAGCGCATACTCAAAGCATTAAAAAATAAATGTTTTATCGGAGAGAAACATGGCTGAAGAAACCATTTTTAGTAAGATCATCAATAAAGAAATCCCTGCAGATCTACTATACCAAGACGATTTAGTAACCGCATTTCGTGATATTAACCCTCGCGCGCCAAGCCATATCCTAATAATCCCTAACAAGTTGATTCCAACAACTAACGATGTTGAAGTCGAAGATGAAGCGATGATGGGCCGCATGTTTACCGTTGCTCGGAAGTTAGCAAAAGAAGAAGGCATCGCAGAAGATGGCTATCGTCTTATCGTGAACTGCAACTCTCACGGTGGCCAAGAGGTTTATCATATTCACATGCACTTGGTTGGTGGCCGTCCACTTGGTCCGCTATTAATGAGCTAATAAAAAGTTAATGAGCTAATGAAAAGCTAACGAGTTAATGAAAGCTAATGGGCTAGATTAAACGAGCTCATTAGCGGGTTAACACTAGTAGTTAGTTGGAAAATTTGTAGTTTGTATGCCAACTTTAAGTTCTATCTGTTGTCTGAATGTCGGCATCGCCTAGGCAGAGGCTAAATCAGTAGGGTTTCAACTGGCTTGAGATCCTTTTTACAACACGTTTCGTTTTGATAATGAGACCACGAAAGGTCAGCAGACCCTAATAAAGTTGGCATTTTAAACATGCACGGAGACGATAAGTGAAGCAACAGTTTAGATTCGCTTCCATTGCCCTGTTATCGGCGTTGACCGTAGGTTGTGCGAGTATTTCAGCAGGAAGCCTATTTAGTCATTACAGCGCACAAAACAAAGCGATCTACCAAGCCGTTAAATCTGGAGATTATTCAGAGGCTCAGCAAGAGCTACCAGATTACGCGGCAGGCGACATCCTTGATAACTTTGAAAGAGGCAGAATTAACCTGCTGGATCAAAAATATCCTGAGAGTAAGTCTTCGTTTGAAGTGGCTGATCAGGCGGTTACTGAGCAGCAACGAAAAGCCGTAATCTCAATCTCAGACAGTGCGACCAGCGTGGGTGCGTTGGCTGTGAATGACAATATTACCGAGTATGTGCCAGCCGATTATGAGTTGGGCTTTCTTCATCTCTATCTCGGTTTAAATTACCTCAAGAAAAATGATTTAGAAGGTGCGGTGATCGAAATGCGTCGCGCCAACCAAGTGCAAGAGCAAGCGAAGAAGCAACGTGAAGCTGAGTTAGACCGGGCAGCTAACGATGCGAAGAAGCAAGGCTTGTCTGCCAATGTCGGTAGCATCCTTGCCAACTACCCAGATGCGGGTAAAAAACTGCAGTCGGTACAGAATGCATATCTGATGTTCTTGTCTGGTCTGCTTTATGAAGCTTCGAATGATCTAAATAGCGCTTATGTTGATTATCGTCGTGCTTTGGCTGTGATGCCAGATAACCAAGATATCATCGACAGAACCATGGCGACAGCCGCTCGTTTAGGGATGCGACAAGATTTAGAGACACTAGAAAAACGTTATAAGCAGTCTTCTAAAATTAATGCAGGTGAAGGGAGAGTAATTGTTCTTCAAGAACAGAGCGCTGTACAAGCTATGGACAGTTGGCGACTAGATTTACCTGTTTATGACAGTCGCGATCAGGGAGCAATATACTCTCTTGCGCTGCCATATTACCCAAGCCAAAACGTAGAGCGTTTTTCTGCGTTGCGAATCAGTGGGCAACCGCTACAAGAGCACTTGATCACTGACGTAAATGCAATGGCGCAGAATGATTTATCCGAGCGTATGACGAGCATTGTTATTCGCCAAGCGCTACGCGTAGTCGCGAAAGATCGCATTCGTAAAGAAGCCACCAAAGGCGATGATGTCGGCAATATTTTGTTCAACGTGTGGAACACACTGACAGAGCAACCAGACACACGTAGTTGGCAATCATTACCTGCAGAGATTAAGAGCAGCACGTTTGTAGCAAACAACGGTCAATATACGTTGGAAGCGGGCGCTAAAACGTATGACTTTGATATTCGAGAAGGGCAAACTACCTTGGTGTGGATTTCTCGACAAGGAAACAACGCAACAATGTGGCATAAACAGCTAGGGAGGCTGTAATGAAAAAGTGGTTAGTGAGCTTAGCAGCGGTGATGGCTCTGGCTGGTTGTGCAGATAATACAGCTGGCGTAAGGGTCGATAGCCTGACTCAGAACGTTTTCTTTGGTGACAAGGTATTGGGCAGCCGTTTACAGGTTGAAGATATCCGCACTGATCTGGTCGACGGTCATACGCGAGGAATCGTTCGTTTAAACAGTAACTATAAAGGCGATCAACATATCCTTTATCGTTTTTACTGGTACGACGATGCCGGCCTTGAGGTCAACCTAAAGCAAGGCCCTTGGAAGCAAGCGATTGTGCGTGGCTTTGAAAGTATTTCGTTGTCGGAAGTGTCGGTAAACCCGAAAGCGACTCAGTTTAGAGTTCAGTTCCGAGAGCAGTAAGTTAGATAAAACGGATCTAATGGTTCGTAAATATAAGAATTTAAGAGTGTGGGTAACCCCACTCAGTGATAAGTTGAGGAAACAAAATGAAAAAGAGTGTCATTGCGCTACTAGGTTTAGCGGTTATTTTAGGCGGTTGTTCGAACAAGGTAAGCTACGGTGATGCACAAGCAGTAGAAACCACGACAATCGATTTCGGTTCAACTGACCTTCAAACGATTGCGGGTGAAATGGTCGATAGCATGATGGCGTCTGGTTCAGTGGCTTACATTACTCGTGAACAGCGTCCAATCGTGTTCGTTGAGCGAATCAAGAACAAAACAAGTGAGCACATCGATACTGAGTCAATCACTGACACAATCAGTACTAAAATGTTGAATTCTGGTAAGTTCCGTTTCGTTGATATGGATCGTGTTGAGTCTGTTCGTGATCAACTGAACTTCCAAAACAACGATGAGCTTGTAAACCAAAGTTCAGCGATTCAGTTTGGTAAAATGGTGGGCGCTCAGTATATGTTGTACGGCAACCTATCAAGCATCGTTAAGAAAGCGGGTAGCGATGAAGACGTATACTACAAAATGACGATGCGCCTAATGGATCTTGAGTCTGGCTTGATTGAGTGGGCTGACGAGACTGAAATCCGTAAGCAACAATCTAAGAGCCTTCTAGGCCTTTAATTTCGCTTACTTGCCAACTAACGCAGCCAGTTTTGACAGCGCTAGTCTTGGCTGCGCATAGTTTGGCCACATATAGCTTGGTCACACGCCAATGCAGTGCATGATGTGCTGTTTATGAAGAGACACTGGCTTTTGGTCAGTGTCTTTTTTTGTAGGGAAATGAAGACGTTTATAGGGCAGTTAAGACGTTTATAGGGAGTAAATATGGCAATTTTTTCTTGGTCTGAGGCTAAGCTTCTTGATACCAGTCTGAGTTCGCTTGATGGTTACTTTTCTGAGCCTCCAGTTAGAGCTCAGACATTAACAGGCGGTTTGACCAATCGATGTTGGAAATTGGTTGATGTCGATGGCACTGCGTATGTTTGGCGGCCAACCACAGCTATCACTAAAGCCTTCTTCATCTCTCGTCATGAAGAGTACCAAGTGTTGTCGGCAATTGAGCGTCTCGGCATCGGGCCAAGCCCAGTGGTGGTGAATGAACAGGGTTTATTGGTTGAGTGGATTGCAGGTGAGACACTTTACAAAGATCTAGAGCTCGATGACCTGTTGAAAACGCTGATCTCTGTGCATCTGGTCAATACTGCGCGATTACCACTGCAACCATTCAGTTTCACAGCGCGAGTCGACCACTATTGGCTGCAGCTTGATGCGATTCATAAGACCGAAGCCTGCACTAAGGTTTATCAAGAGTGGCGCGTAGCCCCGAGTGTTACCAATGTCGACCTGTCTTTGTGCCATTTTGATTTAGGTGGTTATAATCTGGTGAGAAACAGTAACGGTATTAAGATTATCGACTGGGAATACGCTGCGCTAGCAGACCCTAGGCTCGATTTAACCTTGACCATTGCGGTTACTGGAGTGCCGGCTACTGAAGCGGTTGAGAAGTACTGTCAGCTGCGAGGTATCCATGATGTTCAGCCTTGGCTAGATGGTGTAGCAGCGTGGTTACCAAGAAGCCAAATGATGGCGATGCTTTGGTATTTACTTGCTCATCAGCTTTGGGGCGATGAAAGTTATTTGCAGGAAGCAGAGGCTCTGAGTCACACTTTATGTAGCTAGGATCACGTTTAGGAAGTGAAAAATATAATTTCTCAGCTGTTACCTTTAAAACCTTGTTTTTCGTGTTAGATTGATCAAAACGTACCAATATTCAACGGGGGAGGTACAATGATTATCTATCTACATGGCTTCGACTCAACAAGCCCGGGCAATCACGAAAAAATACTGCAGTTGCAATTCATTGATGATGACGTTCGTTTCATCAACTACAGTACTTTGCATCCAAAACACGATATGCAGCATTTGCTAAAAGAAGTGCATAAAGTGATAGAGCAATCAGATGATCCGCATCCAATTATTTGTGGTGTAGGTTTAGGTGGTTTCTGGTCTGAGCGCATTGGTTTCTTGTGTGGTATTAAGCAGGTGATTTTCAATCCAAACTTGCAACCTGAAAACAACATGGTAGGTCGAATTGACCGTCCTGAAGAGTACGAAGATATTGCGACCAAGTGTGTTGAGCAGTACCGTATGAAGAACAAAGGTCGCTGTTTAGTGGTGCTTTCTCGTGAAGATGAAATTCATGACAATAGCAAAACAGCCGCTGCGCTCGAAGATTACTACGACGTAATCTGGGACGAGAAAGAGAGTCACAAATTCAAAAAAATCTCTCAACATCTTCAGGCAATGAAAGCGTTTAAGAACGCTTAATTACTCCGGTTATTTTATAAAAGCAGCACTCATTTGGGTGCTGCTTTTTCACATCTGAATCTTAGATATTGGTATTGATAAAACAGTTGTATATGTTTTATCGGTCGGTTTGTGCATTTATAGATAAGTTTGCGCAAACGTTAACTAATTAGCCGCGAATCCTCATTGTGGGTAAGGATTTTTGTTGCGGTCATCTTTTTGCTATATATAATGTTCTCAAGCAAAATATTTTGACAAATATCAAAAAAAATTGAGAGCGAGTGAAAAACTTGCCCATAATTTGCGTTCTATCTCTCAGCTAGACGCCTTTTTTATCCATGTGAGCAAAGCGACAAACGAATGTTTGTTGTTTGTTATCCCTCTAACTACTCGGTGAGCTGTCGTTATTCTTTTTCGCGGTTATCCAATATGTCACAGCCTTATCAACAAGGCCGAGTAGATACATAGAATTTATCGGTTGGAGTAATCGAGCCGAACCCCATTTATTCATTTTGTAGAGGATTGTCATTGTGACAAAAATTATCGTAGTAGGCGGCGGTGCTGGTGGTTTAGAGCTAGCAACTAAGCTAGGCCGAACTTTAGGTCGTAAGAAGCGTGCCCAGATCACTCTGGTAGACCGTAAAGCAAGCCACCTATGGAAACCATTACTTCATGAAGTAGCAACTGGCTCACTGGATGAAGGTGTTGATGCATTAAGCTACCGCGCACATGCAAAAAACCATTACTTCGACTTCCAAATGGGCAGCCTGAACGACATCGATCGTGAACGTAAAGTGATTGCACTGAGCGAACTGAAAGATGAGCACGGCGAATTGCTGATGCCAAGTCGTGAACTTGAATACGACATTCTTGTTATGGCACTAGGTTCAACGTCGAACGACTTCAACACTCCAGGTGTTCGTGACAACTGTATTTTCCTTGATAGCCCAGAACAAGCGCACCGTTTCCGTACTGAAATGAATAACCAGTTCTTAAAGCTTCACGCTAAGAACGGTCAAGGTACGGTAGACATCGCGATTGTTGGCGCGGGTGCAACAGGTGTTGAGCTTTCTGCAGAGCTACATAACGCAGTAAAAGAGCTTCGTACTTACGGCTTCGGTGATCTAGATTCAAGCAAGCTGAACGTGAACCTAGTTGAAGCGGGTGAGCGTATTCTTCCGGCTTTACCTCCTCGTATTTCAAGCGCAGCACACTCTGAGCTAACGAAGCTTGGTGTGAATGTTCGTACTAATACTATGGTGACTCAGGCGGACTCTGACGGCCTAACAACCAAAGATGGCGACAAGATCCCAGCACAAATCATGGTATGGGCAGCAGGTATCAAAGCACCAGACTTCTTGAAAGATATCGGTGGTCTTGAAACCAACCGTATCAACCAGTTGGTTGTGAAAAACACGCTGCAAACAACACTGGATGACAACATCTTTGCTATCGGTGACTTGGCACAATGTACCCAAGCAGATGGTTCATTTGTTCCACCACGTGCACAAGCGGCTCACCAAATGGCAAGCTGTGCATTCAGCAACATCATTGCTAAGCTGAACGGTCGTGACCTAAAAGACTACATCTACAAAGATAAAGGCTCACTGGTTTCGTTAAGCCGTTTCTCTACCGTAGGTAGCTTGATGGGTAACCTAACTAAAGGTTCGATGATGGTTGAAGGTCGTATTGCTCGTGTGGTTTACATCTCTTTGTACCGCATGCACCAAATGGCGCTTCACGGCTTAATCAAAACATCACTGATGATGCTGGTTGGTCGTATTAACCGTGTACTTCGTCCAAACCTAAAGCTTCACTAATCAGGTAAGCCTTATAAGGGCATTTCGCTGATAATAAAAAAGAGCTCTTCGGAGCTCTTTTTTGATCGTGTTGATTGAGTACTATCGCTGGTTGCAACTAATTGAAGTAGTTAAGAGGTTGGAGGTAGCACAGAATAAACCACGCCATCTTTCGGTTTACCGTTAAACAGAAATCGATTCTTGGCAATGGTTTCTCGCTTAGCGCCACATTTCTCGATCAGCTTTTGGCTTTGTAGGTTCTCGGTATCGCAGACAATCTCCAAGCGCGTTAACTTCAGTTGCGCAAAGGAAAATTCAAACAAGGCCAGCATCGCTTCTTTGGCGATTCCTCTCCTTTGAAAGTCATCACCCACCCAATAACCTAAACTCGCCATATTGAAGGTGTGGTAAAGCTCATTGATCGCCACCATTCCGACCAGCTTATCGGTTTTTCGCTCAAAAATACCAAAACCAAACGCGTCTGCTTTCACCCAGTTCAGGCGAGTTGCTAGAATAAACTTCTCGGCTTCGACGATAGAAAACTCATCGTGGCACCAATCTACCCAAGGTAATAAACTCGGTGAAGATTTGATCAGCTGAGCAAACTCTTGAGTATCTGAGGCTTCAATGATTTTGAGGCTTAGATTTTGTGTATTGATCTGAAAGTCTGGGCTCATAGGACGTACCAAATAACATGTAATGGCTAATAAAACGCCCTCACAATGGAGGGCGTATTGAATGCTTAATACAACTTCAATTCTTTATATCAAGTTCCACTCTCTATAAGAATAGTTGAGCTGCTAGCTGAAGACTGATTACGTGGTTTATTGAGCGACGCGACGTACTTGAATCACCATGCCAAGAAGCGGGTGGTCTAGGTAGTGAGTCTCTGTACTGCGCATGCGACGTTTTTGGTCCATGCGGTAGCTTTTAAGGAACTCTTGCACTTCAACGGTCGGAGAGATCTCAGTAAGGTTACCCACCTGAACATTGCTCTCTGCACCACTTACTGGCGAGTCTAGCTCGATTTGCTGTTCTTGCAGCGTCACTTCACGAACGCTTGGCGCTTTTAAATCCAGAGTCGTTTCAGCATATAGATAGTGCTGTACGTAGATCTGTAGCTTGCCGTCTAATTCGTAAAGCGGTTTATCAATAGTCTCTTCTTGGAAGCCATCTGGGTTTGATGCAGTGACAGCACCTTTCTCAGAGCCGTCGGCATTAAACTGTTTAGAGAAGTCTTTACCTGCTTGAATGTGGAAAACAGGTGCTGAACTTTTACCTTGGTCACCTTGACGCCAAGCAGTATGCATCAGAACTTCAAAGCCTGCGTGTTTGCGTAGCTTGTCTTTCTGAGGCGTTAACTTGTATTCCGAGTAAGGCAGCATTTGAACGCCTTTCTTTGCTCGGTATTGGGTATCTTGAAATGAACCAACGCGCTCAAGTGAAATCTTAGGCTGTGTGTTAGGCCAAGATTCATTCACTTTTTCTGCATCAACAGCACGCTTAAAAATGATCACTTCTATATCAAATTGTCTCTGCGCCAAACTTGGCAGTGAGACGAACAATAGTAGCAGTGGGATCAGTCTTTTCATTTTTACTCCGTCTTCCAGCCGATCTATCGGCTGGATAATTTATATGTGCAAGTGGATTGGGTCTTATGCTGAAGGCAGCAAGTTCTGTCTGAATTCGCCCAATAAATCACTAACAAATTGAATTCGTTTCCGTCTGTCGACCAATGGTATCGTAAACTTGAACTTTGTTGGTCCTTCCATTGAAAACTTTTGCGGTTGAGATTGCAACAGTTTAACAAGGTAGGCCGGGTTTATGTCAGCATCTGGGTAGAATTCTAAGAATCCACCTTTATCGTGCGCTTCAATTTTCTTCGCTTTGATTGACGCCGCGGCTAATTTTAGCTCAGAAACTGACAACAAGTTCTTGGTCGCATCAGGTAGAAGGCCGAAGCGATCTATCAGCTCGACTTTCAACTCGGCCAATTCGTCCGTGTCACTCACACTCGCAATACGCTTATAGGTAGACAAACGTGTATTGATGTCTGGGATGTAGTCATCAGGCAACAGTGCAGGCAGGCGCATCTCAATTTCAGTTTGTTCACGCAGTAGGTCATCAAGCGATGGCTCTCGTCCTTCTTTTAATGCCTCAACCGCTTGTTCAAGCATCTCCATGTAAAGCGTAAAGCCAACCGACTGGATTTGACCACTCTGTTCATCACCGAGTAGTTCACCTGCACCACGAATCTCTAAGTCATGGGTTGCTAGCGTAAAGCCTGCACCTAAGTCTTCAAGTGAAGCAATGGCGTCTAATCGCTTGACGGCATCTTTGGTCATTGCTTTCGGGGGAGGTGTTAGCAAGTAGGCATAAGCTTGGTGGTGAGATCGACCCACACGCCCACGCAATTGGTGCAGTTGCGCTAAACCAAGGTTATCGGCTCTGTCCATTAAGATGGTATTTGCCGTTGGTACGTCGATACCCGTTTCGATGATGGTGGTACACACTAGCAAGTTAAAACGCTGGTGATAGAAGTCATTCATGATGCGTTCTAGCTCTCGCTCTCGCATCTGACCATGGGCAACGGTGACACGCGCTTCTGGAATCAGTTTTTGTAGTGACTCAGCCGTCTTTTCAATCGTGTCGACTTGGTTGTGCAGGAAGTAAACTTGACCACCACGCATGATTTCACGCAGTACCGCTTCTCTGACTATCGCGTCATCACTCTCACGGACAAAAGTCTTTATTGCTAAGCGTCGTGCAGGTGGTGTGGCGATGATCGACAAGTCACGCATACCGCTCATTGCCATATTCAACGTTCTTGGAATCGGTGTTGCGGTTAGCGTGAGGATATCGACATCCGCGCGCATCGCTTTCACTTTCTCTTTTTGGCGTACACCGAAACGGTGTTCTTCATCAACGACTAACAAGCCAAGGTCTTTAAACTTAAGGTCACTGGAAAGAAGCTTGTGAGTACCTACTAAGATGTCGACCTTACCGTCGGCAACATCTTGCATGATCAATTTTTGTTCTTTAGCTGATTTAAATCGCGACAGCACTTCGACACGTATCGGTTGGTTCGCGAAACGGTCTCGGAAGTTTTCAAAGTGTTGCTGAGCAAGTAGCGTCGTTGGAACTAACACGGCTACTTGTTTACTGTTGTCGGTACAAACGAATGCCGCGCGCATCGCGACTTCAGTTTTACCAAAACCAACGTCACCACACACTAAGCGATCCATGGCTTTTGCTTGGCACATATCCGACATAACGGCATTGATGGCAATTGCTTGATCATCCGTTTCTTCAAACGGGAAGCCAGACTTGAAGGTCGCGTATTGGCCACGATCGAGTACAAACTTGTAGCCAGGTTTTAGTTCACGCTTAGCGTAAACATCAAGCAGTTCGGCTGCAACGTCACGAACTTTCTCTGCGGCGCGCTTACGAGCTTTCTGCCATGCTTCGCCACCGAGTTTATGCAGTGGTGCAGAATCTTCAGCGCCGCCAGAGTAGCGCCCGATTAAGTTCAGAGAAGCAACAGGTACGTATAACTTGGCATCATTTTGATACTCAAGCGTTACGTATTCGGTTTTCATGCCACCCGCTTCAAGTGTTTGCAGGCCGATGTAACGACCAATACCGTGGTCAATGTGAACAACAGGTTGACCTGGTTTAAGTTCGGCTAAGTGACGAATTACAGTGTCGCTGTTAACGCTTTTCTTGTCTTTCTTACGGCGTTGTACAACGCGATCACCTAACAGGTCGCTCTCACAGACAAGGGCGATGTTTTGCTCTTCGTGGATAAAGCCATGCTCAGCAGAACCTAGGATCAGGGTGAACTTATCTTTACCTTTAATCGCCGCGTCGAGGTTTTCAACTTCACTTGGTCGTACTTTGATGCCTCGAAGCAATTCACTCAGTGCTTCACGGCGGCCTTCAGATTCAACCGAAAAGACTACTTTGCCGTCGAAGGCTTCAGTGAACTTTCTTAGGTTAGACAAAGGTTCTTTATTCTGATGTTGAACGCTGAGATCAGGCAGAGACACAACCGGAAGGTTGGTACGTCCGGCTTTTTCTTCAATTGAATCTAAGCTCAGATTGACCTGTGGCTTTTGTTTGAAATGTGCGAACAGTTCGTCTTTTTGTAGCCAAAGTTGTTCTGGTTTCAGCAGTGGTCGTAACGGGTCAACACCGCGTTGTTCGTATCGATGAGAAACGTCTGTTAGGAATGAATCTACCGCAGTCTCGACATCACCTAGAACGAGGATTTGCGCTTCATCGGCAACATAATCAAACAAGGTTTCAGTATGGTCGAAGAACAGCGGCTGCCAGTATTCAATACCTGCGGGCCAAGTGCCTTTTGAAACCTGCATATAAACCGATTCTGGTTCACGGCGCGCATCAAACTGTTGGCGCCAGCGAATGCGGAAATCTTCAATTGCACTTTCAGAGGTTGGGAACTCGTGAGCTGGCAGCAAACGGATCTCAGAGATGTCTTCGATAGAGCGCTGATTTTCAGGATCGAAAGTACGAATGGTGTCGATCTCGTCATCGAAAAAATCGATTCGATACGGGTCTTTGCTGCCCATTGGGAACAAGTCGAGAATTGAACCTCGGCTCGCATATTCACCCGGGCCAAACACTTGGTCTACGTAACGATAGCCAGACTTTTCAAGTTGAAGACGCAGCTTCTCTAACGAGTACAGATCGCCCGTTTTCACCATTAAGGTGTGCTGCAACAAGAAGTCACGTGGCGACTGACGTTGTAGTAGCGTGCTGATCGGTACGATCGTGATGCCATCTTTTAACGTTGGTAGTGCATAAAGGCGAGCGATACGGTCAGAAATGATCTCTTGGTGCGGTGAGAAGCTGTCGTATGGCAGAGTCTCCCAATCAGGGAATAGTGCCACTTCATGTGACGTAAACTGTTCAATTTCTGATTGAAGCTTGAGTGCGATTTGAGGATCGGGCACTGCAAGTAAAGTATGGCTGTTATGCTGCTCCGCAAGTCTAGCGATAGCAAGCGCGAGAGATGAACCAACTAGGTTACCGATGTGTTTTTTATCACCGGCACCTTTGAGCTTAGGTAGTGTAAAAATGGATTGTTTTGTCATGTCTATTTACTTGTTATCTCGTTCTAGAGAGCGTTGACGTAAGAGTTTTTGTTGTTGATGAAGTGCAGCCTTGATCAGCAAGTCTTGGTCAGTATCACGAAGATGAGCGTATTTGAATTTGATTTCGAAGCCTGAATCTTTTGGTTCGCTAGCGAAGACTTCTGCGTAGCAATAAATAGCGGCGGCTGGGTGCTCGATAAAGAGCTTAGCTTTAACTAAGCGACCCGCTTCGATATCTGTTTTGGAAAAACAAGAGAACTGACTCGCGCCAAATGAATACGTGTGGGTACGAAATTGTTCATCATCTTGTTGCGATAACATAAAGCTCAACAAGAGGTTTAATTTAGAGTTCTGTGCATCCAATAAACTGATGACATTCTTCAAGTCGCTGTTTTTCAGTTCGCTGCGAGCACTGTCAGCTAATAGATCCAATTGGCTAAATTCACTTGCCACGACAAACGGGGCAGGGATCTCAGATTCGAATTGAATTTGAGAAGGTAAAGTGAAGCCGCTGTCCATTGGTTCAATATTCGCGGTGAGGCTGTGGTGAACGGTGAAAAACTCTTGTTCTGTCATGCGTTAGTTCCTTGAAGTGATCTATTGATTATCGCTATGTGGCCGCAGTAATCAAGGTCAGTTAATTGAAAGTCTCAAATAGTTGTTTGAAATCTGGCTATTTGACAAGGTTCTGTTTTTCAAGCCTAACTAATTGAGTTAATTCACTCTATATTTTCAATTAACCCCTACACAGTAACAGCAATACCCGTTACATTAACCCGCATCCCCTTTAGATGGTTCAAAGTATGTTTCATCCTATTTCGTTGTTTGTTGGCCTGCGCTATTTGAAAGGTCGTTCAGGTGATCGCTTTAGCCGTTTTGTTTCTTATATGTCGACGGCAGGTATCACCATTGGTGTGCTGTCTTTGGTTACTGTTTTATCGGTAATGAATGGATTCGAAGCGCAGTTAAAAGACCGAATTCTCGGTGTCCTTCCTCAAGCCGTCGTTTACGAGCAGGGAGGCACAACATCACTTTCTGCTCAAGCGCCTAATTTTGCAGAGCAAATGTCGCTCAATGGTCACGTTGAACCTATTGTTCGCAGCGAAGCGGTAATTCAAAGTCCTGCTCAGTTATCTGCAGGTCTGTTGATCGGCATTGAACCTAATTCAGATGACCCTCTTCAGAACCACTTGATTGCGGGTAGATTGTCTTCACTTAAAGCGGGTCAGTATCAGCTATTTCTTGGCCATACCTTGGCGAGAAATTTGAAGGTATCTATGGGTGACAAAGTTCGCCTGATGGTGACCAGTGCCAGTCAATACACACCGCTCGGGCGCATACCTAGTCAACGAAATTTTACCGTAGCTGGCATTTTTAACACGGGCTCGGATATCGATGCTCAATTGATGGTTACCGACATCAAAGACGCAGGGCGATTGATGCGTTATAAATCAGACACTATTTCCGGTTGGAGACTGTTTTTTGAAGATCCGTTTGAAGTCGCAGAGTTATCGACTCAGCCATTGACAGAAGGTTGGCTGTGGAGTGATTGGCGAGACCAACGTGGTGAGCTATTTCAGGCCGTTCGAATGGAAAAAAATATGATGGGCTTAATGCTTGGGCTGATCATCGGTGTTGCTGCTTTCAATATTATTTCGGCACTTATCATGGTGGTGATGGAGAAGCAGTCTGAAGTGGCTATTCTTAAAACCCAAGGCATGACCGATGGTCAAGTTATGGGGATATTCATGGTTCAAGGCGCAAGTAGCGGCGTGATTGGTGCCCTATCAGGTGGCGTGTTAGGCGTTGCCCTAGCGATGAACCTCAATACTATTTTAGAGGCGATGGGTGTTGCTCTGTTTTCATTTGGTGGACAGTTGCCAATTTTAATTAACCCAATTCAGATCGCCGTTGTTGTGGTTCTGGCTATTGCACTTAGCTTGATTGCCACTGTATTCCCATCTTATCGTGCATCGTCTGTGAAACCTGCTGAGGCCCTTCGTTATGAGTAATTTTCTTCAATGTAATGATATCCGTAAAACGTACCGTGAAGGCTCGTTAGATACTGAGGTTCTCAAGGGAGTCAGCTTTGAAATCGATAAGGGTGAGCTAGTCGCTATCATTGGTACCTCTGGTTCCGGTAAGAGTACGTTATTGCATATTTTAGGGGCATTGGATGATGCGTCTGACGGCAGCGTGAGCTTTCTCGGACAAGACTTAGCATCTTTGAGCTCAAATAAGCAGGCGAAGCTTCGCAACCAGCATCTTGGCTTTGTTTATCAATTCCATCATCTTCTTTCGGACTTTTCAGCGTTAGAAAATGTGGCAATGCCGCTGCTGATTGGTGGTGAAAAGCCAGTTAAAGCAAAAGAAGAGGCGCAACGTCTGTTGGATAAAGTTGGATTGAGTCATCGTGTTGACCACCGACCTTCAGAGCTTTCTGGTGGTGAGAGGCAACGTGTGGCGATTGCTCGAGCTTTAGTGAATAAGCCGGCTTTGGTGTTGGCGGATGAGCCTACCGGCAACCTTGACCACAACACCGCACTTTCTATTTACGACTTAATGCGTGAACTAAACCGCGAGTACGACACGGCCTTTTTGGTAGTAACTCATGATGGTGAACTTGCAGGTAAGATGGATCGCCAGCTTCACATGCAAGATGGTTTATTGGTCAACGTAGAAAAAGAGGAGAGCTAAGTGTTTTCTTCTTTATCTCTATTGATAGGTGGCCGATTTAGCCGAGCGAAACAACGAGACAAAATGGTGTCGTTCATCTCTTTGTCTTCGACGATTGGTATTGCCGTTGGTGTGGCCGTGATCATTATCGGTTTGTCTGCAATGAATGGCTTTGAGCGAGAGCTTGAGTCGCGTGTACTTTCCGTTATTCCACATGGTGAATTCGAGGGTGTCAATGAACCGGTGACTCGCTGGGAGCACGTGATTGAGCAGTCGGTGAAAAATGATAAAGTTGTAGCTGCAGCACCCTATGTAAAAATTACCGCGCTTGCTGAAAAGGGCAAAGAACTCAAAGCAATTGAAGTTCGCGGTGTTGACCCACAACTTGAACAACAGGTATCAAGCCTATCGAAATTTATCGATAAACAAGCTTGGAGTGAGTTTAAAGCAGGGCAACAACAAATCATCTTAGGTTCTGGTGTGGCTAACGTGTTGGGGGCGAAAGTGGGTGACTATCTGACTTTGATGATTCCAACGGTTAACGGTTCTGTGAAAGTTCAGGCGCCAAAACGAGTTCGAGTGAAAGTGGTTGGCTTACTGACGCTTAATGGCCAGATCGACCACAGCTTGGCGCTAATCCCGATTGGCGATGCTCAAGCTTATGCAAACCTAGGCGAGGCAGTAACCGGGGTTTCTTTAAAAGTGACCGATGTGCTGAACGCGAACTCTATTGTGCGTGAAGTGGGTAACCAGCTTGATGTGTATGTGTATCTACGAAGTTGGCAACAGAAGTTTGGCTTCTTGTATCGAGATATTCAGTTGGTTCGCACCATTATGTATCTGGTGATGGTACTGGTTATTGGTGTCGCTTGTTTCAATATTGTCTCGACCTTAATGATGGCAGTCAAAGACAGAGCATCGGAGATCGCGATCTTAAGAACCATGGGCGCATCAGACGGCCTTGTTAAACGCATCTTTGTTTGGCAGGGCGTATTCTCGGGTGTGTTAGGCAGCTTAGTCGGGAGTGCGATAGGTGTCTTGGTGGCGCTTAATCTTACTACGCTTATCAAAGGGCTCGAAAAGTTGGTCGATCACCAATTCTTGTCCGGTGATATCTACTTTGTCGACTTCTTGCCATCACAACTTGATATGACGGATGTTGTTGTGGTTTCCGGTACCGCGATTGTGTTGAGCTTATTGGCGACATGGTATCCAGCCTCACGAGCGGCTAAGTTAAACCCAGCCTCGGTGCTTAGCTCGAAGTGATTTTCGAAGTAATGCTCTAAGTAATACGTCACGTTGCGCTATAGATGAACGGCATAAACAAAAAAGGATCCCTGATGGGATCCTTTTTTATTGAATTCAATTCGTGTTCTTTACGACTTTCGTTACATGTCAATCTTGCAGAGTTCAGTGGTTCATCTGACTTTAACTTATGTGCGTTTTAAGTGAAGCGTATACAAGGATAGATTGAGTAACAAGGAACGGTCGTTCAGTACCTTGCTTGTCGCTTCTTCCAGCTTCTTACTACTGAGTAACGCCATAACCCGCGAATACCAAAGTAGCCAACCATTGCAGAAACCACACCACAAATCAGACAACCCAGCAGGAACGGAGGTCCTATGGTGCTCATTTGCGCCAAGATGAAATCCCAAGACAGTTCGAAATGGAAGGCTTGAGGTGGCACATGCATCACAAACGCGCCTACTTTATAAGCAAAGTAGAACAGCACCGGCATAGTCACAGGATTACTGATCCAAACCAGTGCGACAGACAGTGGTAGGTTAACACCACATGCGACTGCAAGACCTGCAGACATAATCATTTGACTTGGTAAAGGGACAAACGCCATGAATAACCCAACAGCGAACGCACCAGCCGCAGAGCGACGATTAAGGCACCATAAGTTGGGGTTGTACAAAACATTGCCAAAAACTTTCAATGCTTTCTGACGCTTGATTAGCTCATGGTCAGGCATAAATCGTTTGATAAACTTTCTTGGCATAGGAGGAAGCTACTCTCTTGTTTAACACTTGGTTCTTGATTTCATTTGCTGCGACAGTTGTGTCTGCCAGCTTCTGGCCTGTGATGCCACATTGGGTTTGGGCACCATTGATGCTGTTGTTACTGCTAGCATCAACAAAGTATAGCGTTTTCCGGAGTGCAAGAGGTCTAGCAACAGCATTGATACTAGTTATCTGCCTGGGGAATGCGATTGAAATACAAACGAGTCGCTTATTCCAATCAGGGCAGAATACTACCATAAATGCTTCGGTTGTTAGCCTTTTTAGTGAAAATAGCCACGGTTTTGAAAGCGTAATAGTAGCCAGATCAATTGGCGGCGAAAAATTAATCTTTCCTCAATTGATAAAATTGCGTTTGTTTACTCCTTTTAAGTTGACGCTCGGAGATGATGTCTATTTATCAGTCTCAATAAAACCAGTGTGGGGTAAACTCAATGAAGCAGGCTTTGATCTAGAAAAGTATTTGTTTAGCACCGGTGTGGTTGCCAATGCAACTTACAGAGCCGATACCAAATATCGAATTCACACCAATACCAATATGCGGTCTCATTGGTTTGAAAACCGTCTTGAAAGGTTAAGTGAGTTAGCAAATCAAGATCTCATTATGGCTTTGAGTTTTGGTTATCGAGACCTTATCCATCCTCAGCGTTGGGATTTGCTCAAAAGCAGTGGTTTGATTCACTTGATGGCTATCTCGGGGCTACATATTGGGATTGCCTTTGGTATCGGCTATCAAGTAGGAAAGATATTCAGGTTACTCTCACCTTCATTTCTTTGGTTTCCCACAATATTCGGGCTCGGCTTAGCCTATTTCTATAGTTGGTTTGCTGGATTCACGCTGCCAACTTTGAGAGCTTTAGTGATGTGTATTATCGCGAGCTATTTCTTGTGGCGTGGGCAAAATATCAGTGTGCTTCGGTATGTCGTCTTAAGCCTGTGCGTGGTTCTGCTGATTTGGCCGTTTTCAGCATTGTCGAGCAGCTTTTGGCTATCTTTTGGTGCGTTGGGTGCCGTTATTTATATCGCCTTGAATAGTCGGTCATCATCTTCAGACACCACTCTTATCGATCGAGTGCTGCAGCTCATCAAGATTCAACTGATGCTGACATTCCTTATTGCTCCCTTTTCGATACTGTTTTTCAAAGGGGTGAGTCTAGTCTCTGTTCTCTACAACTTGCTCCTTTTGCCTTGGGTATCAATGGTGACGATCCCGCTATTGTTTCTTGCGATGTTACTTAGCTTAATATTGGAGTCAGTGTCTGAGGTGATGAGTTTGACAGCGTTAAGCAATGGTTTTTCTGAACAGCTATGGATGTTGGTCGACTTGTCGCTTGATCCTCTCGTATTTAGCCTTCCTTTCTCTGAACGATTTTGGATTCAAGTTGATAATCACAGTATGGCGCTGTCTGTATTCCTCATCTTATTTTTCGGGTTCGTCAGTCGATATCTCAAACGAACACTATCAATATTGGTCATTGCAGTGTTTGTACTGTGGTGGGAATTCGGTAAGCAGCAAAACAAATTAACAATCGATATCTTGGATGTTGGGCATGGGTTGTCTTTAGTTTTGGAAAAGAACAATCAGGTCGTTGTTTACGATCTCGGCAACGTGTGGCAGGGAGGTTCGATTGTTGAATCCTTGTTGATTCCCACCCTGAATCAGAGAGGAGTTCATGAGGTGGAAGGTGTGATAGTGAGTCATTTCGATTCTGACCATGCTGGTGGCTATCCGGCGTTACTTGAAAACTACAATCCTAAGTGGATAAGAGCCAGTCAGAATATCAATCAACAAACACAATCGACTGTTCAAGTTCAGTCGAATATCCAAACATGTACTTTTGGAGAGGTGTGGAACTGGCAGGGTCTAGAGTTTGAGGTTTTATGGCCACCTCAAAGAGTAAAGAGGGCGTACAACCCACATTCGTGTGTGGTCAGGATTTTTGAGCCCAATTCTGAGTTCTCGATGTTGCTCACTGGTGATATTGAACGGGTAAGTGAGTGGCTACTTGCTCGTGAAGGTCGGCGGCTCAAGAGTGACGTGATGCTTGTCCCGCATCATGGTAGTAATTCGTCGTCGATTAAGCCATTTATTGAGGCAGTTTCACCTCAGTTAGCAATTGCTTCTTTGGCCAAAGGTAATCAGTGGGGAATGCCCAGTAAATCTGTGATTGAACGTTATCATGAAACGGGTAGTGCTTGGCTTGATACCGGAGAAAGCGGACAAATAACCATCACAATCAGTCAGGAAGGTTGGAAATATCATACGATTAGAGAACAACAAGGCAGGCAGTGGTATAGGCAGATGCTTCGTAAGGGAGTAGAATAGATAGATTATTGTGAGAAAATTAAGCGATTCTATGTCAACACAAACAGATGAAACTACCTGGGTCACATTTAAAAGACTTTGGACTTATATTCGACTGTATAAGGCCGGCCTTGGTGTTGCGGTTATTGCGCTTATTATAAATGCCGTCTCTGATACTTATATGATTTCTTTACTGAAGCCTCTGCTTGATGAAGGCTTTGGTAACGCTGAGTCAGACTTCCTACGTACACTTCCAATTATCATATTTGTTATGATGTTTGTTCGTGGCGTCAGTGGTTTTGTTTCAACCTATTGCCTCAGTTGGGTTTCTGGCAATGTGGTCATGGAAATTCGCCGTAAGATCTTTAGTCACTTTATGCACATGCCTGTTTCTTTCTTTGATAAAGAGCAGACGGGCGCACTGCTATCTCGAATTACTTACGATTCAGAACAAGTGTCAGCTGCGACCAGTAAAGCTTTGGTGAGTATCGTGCGTGAAGGTGCCAGCATCATTGGCTTGCTGACGCTAATGTTCTGGAATAGCTGGCAGTTGTCTTTAGTTCTATTTGCTGTCGCTCCTTTTGTTGCTTGGGCAATTAGTATTGTATCAAAGCGATTCAGAAAAATTTCTAAGAACATGCAAACCAGCATGGGACATGTTGCTTCTTCAGCAGAACAAATGCTGAAAGGTCATAAAGTTGTTCTAACTTACGGTGGTCAAGAGCTAGAAAGAGGACGTTTTGATACCGTTAGCAACCAGATGCGCCAACAAAGCATGAAGCTGGTAACGGCTCAAGCTGCCGCTAACCCAATTATTCAGATGATTGCCTCTATTGCGATTGTTGTTGTTCTTTATCTCGCGAGTGTTGATTCAATTAAAGCTGAGCTAACAGCAGGTACGTTTACAGTTGTTTTCTCCGCGATGTTTGGCTTACTGCGCCCCCTTAAAGCTTTAACCAATGTAACGTCTGAATTCCAACGCGGTATGGCAGCGAGTACGACCCTATTTGGTTTGATGGATCTAGATACGGAACAAAATAAAGGTACGTTGAAGCCTGAAACCGTAGCGGGTGAAGTCGAAGTAAAAGATGTGACATTTACTTACCAAGGTGCTGAGAAACCAGCGCTTGATAAGGTCAGTTTTAATATACCGAAGGGCAAGACCGTTGCTCTTGTCGGCCGATCAGGTTCGGGCAAGAGTACCATTGCGAACCTGTTTACTCGTTTTTATGACGTCGATTCGGGCTCTATCGAATTGGATGGACACGACATTCGTGATTACGAATTGAGAAACCTACGTGAGCACTTTGCGCTTGTTTCTCAAAATGTACACCTGTTTAACGATACGGTAGCCAACAACATTGCTTACGCAGCAGAAGCTAAATATTCTCGCGAACAAATCGAACACGCGGCTAAGCTTGCTCATGCTACTGAATTTATCGAAGGCATGGAAAACGGCATTGATACGATTGTTGGTGAGAATGGGGCAAGCCTATCTGGCGGCCAAAGACAACGTATCGCTATTGCAAGAGCGTTGTTAAGAGAGGCTCCAGTATTGATTCTTGATGAAGCCACATCGGCTTTGGATACTGAATCAGAGAGAGCGATCCAATCTGCGTTAGAAGAGCTGCAAAAGGACAAGACAGTATTGGTTATCGCACACCGACTCTCTACTATCGAACAAGCCGATGAGATCTTAGTGGTTGATGATGGTCGTATTGTAGAAAGAGGTGCACACGCGGAGCTAATCGCGCATGATGGCGCTTATGCACAACTGCACCGAATTCAGTTCAGCGGATAAGATTAGGCCTTGTTGTGATCGAAAAGATTTGGTTTAACAATCATCCGTTAAAATACCTTCTTTGGCCGCTACTATGGCCATTGAGTCTGCTTTTCAAAATGATCAGCGGTCAAAGACGTGACGCCTATCTATCCGGTAAAAAAGAGACCTACCGTCCGCCCTTACCAGTAATTGTTGTTGGTAATATTACCGCTGGTGGCAATGGTAAAACTCCGGTTGTGATTTGGTTAGTTGAGGTGCTTCAAGCTAACGGCTTTAAGCCTGGAGTGGTTTCTCGAGGTTATGGGGCAAAAGCGCCAAGCTACCCGTTAGTATTGGATGAAAACACGCCTGCTGAACATTCTGGCGATGAACCTCGTTTAATTCGAAAGCGAACCGGTGCGCCTGTCGCTGTCGATCCTGTGCGTGCAAACGCAGTAAAGGCTTTGTTGAGCGAAGGAGTTGATGTCATCATCACGGATGATGGCCTTCAGCATTATGCACTTGAACGTGATATTGAATTTGCGGTTATCGACGGTGCTAGACGCTTTGGTAGCGAATGCCTAATTCCTTTAGGCCCGTTAAGAGAGCCTATATCTCGTTTAGATGACGTAGACTTTTTGGTTAACAATGGCGGTAAAGTGCAAGGACGAGAGTTCTCTATGTCTTTGCTACCAAGCCAAGCCGTTAACCTAAAGACAGGTCAGAAAATATCGGTAGCAGAACTACAGAAGTTGGTGGCTTTTGCTGGTATTGGCCACCCACCACGCTTTTTTAAAACATTGGAAGATCTTGATGGTGATGTGGTTTTCACACAGGGCTTCGCCGACCATCAAGATTTTGATAAAGATGAACTTCATGCCTTAGCTAAGAAAGGCATGAATCTGATTATGACAGAAAAAGACGCTGTAAAATGCGAAGAATATGCTCAAGATAACTGGTGGTATCTTCCAGTTTCTGCGCAGTTTGATGAAGATTCGCAACAGCAAATTTTAAAAAAAATAAAAGAGGTTATGGAATACTATGGATCACCGTCTGCTTGAGATCGTTGCTTGCCCTGTATGTAAAGGTAAACTGACTTTTGACAAGGATAAGCAAGAGCTTGTTTGTAAAATTGATCGCCTTGCTTACCCAATTAAAGAGGGTATTCCTGTTCTTTTAGAACCTGAAGCTCGCACCGTTTCTATGGATGAGGGTAAGTAATGTCCTATACGGTTGTTATACCTGCGAGATACCAATCGAGCCGTTTACCTGGTAAGCCGCTTGCTGACATTGGTGGAAAGCCGATGATTCAATGGGTATACGAACAGTCAATGAAAGCGGGTGCCGATAACGTTATTATCGCTACCGACGACGCTCAAGTTGAAAAAGCGGCTAAAGCATTTGGCGCGACCGTTTGTATGACATCTCCGAATCATGAATCGGGTACTGAACGCCTAGCTGAAGTGATTGAAGTTATGAAGATTCCTGATGATCATATTATCGTGAATGTTCAAGGTGATGAGCCACTTATCCCACCAGCGATCATTAATCAGGTTGCTAACAATCTTGCGAACAGTACAGCTCCGATGGCAACACTCGGTGTGGAAATCACTCATGCTGATGAAGTGTTTAACCCTAATGCCGTTAAAGTTGTAACCGATAAAGACGGTTACGCCTTGTATTTCAGTCGAGCAACTATTCCTTGGGATCGCGATGCTTACGCGAACAACGGTACAGCAGCGGAATCTCCACTGCTTCGTCACATTGGCATCTACGCTTACCGTGCGGGTTTTATCAATACCTATATTAATTGGGAACCTAGTACTCTTGAGCGTATTGAGTGCCTAGAGCAATTACGAGTGCTTTGGTATGGTGAAAAAATCCATGTAGATGTTGCGGCTGAAGCACCAGCTGCTGGTGTTGATACGCCTGAAGACCTTGAAGCGGTTCGAGCTATTATTGGCTAAGCTTCTTTGAGCGACTACTTCTTTGCTCTACAAAAATGCAAAATCATGAGCCTTGCTTGTTGCGAGGCTTTTTTCTATCTATCGAAAAGTACGCTATCGAAAAGCGGATGCGTGTCTGATTGACCTAAGCAAACGGATATTGAGTCGGTTGCATTGGTTTATGCATCATCAACACGGAATTATCTGAGATTTACCTCGCTCGACTTTCAATTTTTCTCTATAATATGCCGCCTATAAAGTAGTGGCGAATCGCTAGTACAGAATAAAACTTACGACAAAACGTGGAGTAAAAGATGCCTTCTCAAAGCCCAGTGATTACGGTTGATGGACCAAGTGGTGCAGGTAAAGGTACCCTGTGTATGTTGCTAGCAGATAAGCTAGGCTTTCATCTTCTAGACTCAGGCGCGATCTATCGCGTATTGGCTTTAGCGGCAATTCACCATGGTGTGGATACTGAATCAGAAGATGCTTTAGTACCGCTTGCTACACACTTAGACGTGCAGTTTATTGCTGAAGGCGACTTAGTTAAGGTTATACTAGAAGGTGAAGATGTGTCTGGTGAACTTCGTAAAGAAGAGACGGGCATGGCGGCTTCAAAAGTTGCTGCTTTACCTCGCGTTCGTGAAGCACTGCTTCGTCGTCAACGTGCATTCAGCGCTGCGCCTGGCTTGGTTGCCGATGGCCGTGACATGGGAACGGTTGTGTTTCCTGAAGCTGAAGCGAAAATATTTTTAGATGCAAGTGCTGAAGAGCGTGCGAGTCGCCGCCTTAAACAGTTGCAACAGAAGGGGTTAGATGTTAAATTTGACGACCTTTTGAGCGAGATCCAAGAGCGAGACGACCGAGATCGTAATCGCCCAGTGGCGCCACTTCGCCCTGCAGAGGATGCTCTAGTGCTTGACTCCACCTCAATGAATATTGAGCAGGTAGTAGAAAAAGCACTACACTATATTGAATCGAAACTGGCTGGGTAATTTCGCTGAGCTAGTACGAACGTTGGTCGCAAGGATGATGACCGGCGAATTTATCAACCCCATGCGGTAGGATACCCATGGACGTTTAATTATTGAAGATTAAATAATGACTGAATCTTTTGCTCAACTCTTTGAAGAGTTTCTATCTGAAACTGAATTCCAACAAGGCAGCATCGTTAAAGGTACTGTAGTAGCTATCGAGAACGGTTTCGTTCTTGTAGACGCTGGTCTTAAGTCTGAATCTGCTATTCCTGCTGAACAATTCAAGAACGCTGCTGGCGAACTTGAAGTTGAAGTTGGTGCTGAAGTAGACGTAGCTCTAGACGCTGTTGAAGATGGTTTCGGTGAGACTCAACTTTCTCGTGAGAAAGCTAAGCGCCACGAAGCTTGGATCGTACTTGAGAAAGCTTGCGAAGAAGCTGAAACTGTTGTTGGTATCATCAACGGTAAAGTTAAAGGCGGTTTCACTGTTGAACTTAACGGTATCCGTGCTTTCCTTCCAGGTTCTCTAGTAGACGTACGTCCTATCCGTGACACTGCTCACCTAGAAAACAAAGAGCTAGAGTTCAAAGTAATCAAGCTAGACCAGAAGCGTAACAACGTTGTTGTTTCTCGTCGTGCTGTTATCGAATCTGAAAACAGTGTTGAGCGTGACGAACTTCTTGAAACTCTACAAGAAGGTACTGAAGTTAAAGGTATCGTTAAGAACCTTACTGACTACGGTGCATTCGTTGACCTTGGCGGTGTTGACGGTCTTCTACATATCACAGATATGGCTTGGAAGCGCGTTAAGCACCCATCAGAGATCGTTAACGTTGGTGACGAAATCCTAGTTAAAGTTCTTAAGTTCGATCGTGAGCGCACTCGTGTTTCACTAGGTCTTAAGCAACTAGGCGAAGATCCATGGGTAGCAATCGCTAAGCGTTACCCTGAAGGTCACAAGCTTTCTGGTCGTGTTACAAACCTAACTGACTACGGCTGCTTCGTTGAAATCGAAGAAGGCGTTGAAGGTCTAGTACACGTTTCTGAAATGGATTGGACTAACAAGAACATCCACCCTTCTAAAGTTGTTAATGTTGGCGACGAAGTTGAGGTTATGGTTCTTGATATCGACGAAGAACGTCGTCGTATCTCTCTAGGTCTGAAACAGTGTAAAGCTAACCCATGGCAGTCATTTGCAGAAATGCAAGCTAAGGGCGACAAAGTTACTGGTAAGATCAAGTCTATCACTGACTTTGGTATCTTCATCGGTCTAGAAGGCGGTATCGACGGTCTTGTACACCTATCTGACATTTCTTGGAACGCTGCCGGCGAAGACGCTGTACGTGAATACAAGAAAGGCGATGAAATCTCTGCTGTTGTTCTAGCAGTAGATGCAGAGCGTGAGCGTATTTCTCTTGGCGTTAAGCAAATGGAAAACGACCCGTTCAACGCATACGTTGCTGACAACAAGAAAGGTGTTCTTGTAAACGGTACTGTTACTGCAGTTGACGCGAAAGGCGCTACTATCGAGCTAATCGAAGGCGTTGAAGGTTACATCCGCGCTTCTGAAGTTTCTCGCGACCGTATCGAAGATGCATCTCTAATCCTAAGCGTTGGCGACAGCGTTGAAGCGAAGTTCACTGGTGTAGACCGTAAGAACCGCGTAATCAACCTATCTATCAAAGCTAAAGATGAAGCTGATGAGCAAGAAGCAATGGCTTCACTGAACAAGTCTGAAGAAGGCGCGTTCGGTAACGCAATGGCAGACGCATTCAAAGCTGCTAAAGGCGAATAATAGCTTCTCGTTAAGAGAATTATAGCTATATAGCCAAGAAAGGAGCCGTAAGGCTCCTTTTTTTTTGCTTATTTTTCCGATAGGTCTATAATTTCTAAAAAGAAAACCAACGAGGGTAACTATGACTAAGTCTGAATTGATTGAAAGACTATGCGCTGAGCAAACGCATCTTTCTGCAAAAGAAATTGAAGACGCTGTAAAAGACATTTTAGAGCACATGGCTTCAACACTAGAAAGTGGTGATCGAATCGAAATTCGCGGCTTTGGCAGTTTTTCTCTGCATTACCGTGAACCTCGTGTTGGACGTAATCCTAAAACTGGTGACAAGGTAGAGTTGGAAGGCAAATACGTTCCTCACTTCAAACCAGGTAAAGAGCTACGCGAACGAGTAAACTCAGGACTGTAGCCTACTTATCGGAATTAAGAAAAGCGGCATACTATAATGTATGCCGCTTTTTTATGACCATAATATGGTGGTCTGATTAGTAATTTTCCTGCATAATCGTACAGCTAACTAACCAATGAGTGATGAACTATGAAAATTATAAAAATAGTCGCCGTTATCGCACTTTTCCTAATTGCACTGGCTTTAGGCTCTCAAAACCAAACAACTGTGAATTTCAACTATCTGCTAGCGCAAGGTGACTTCCACCTATCAAGTTTACTAGGCGTTGTATTCGTTTCAGGCTTTGCCCTTGCTTGGTTAGTCTTTGGCAATATGCACATGCGGTCTCAGCTAAAAATTCATCGCTTGAAGAAGCAACTCAATAAGCAATCAAAGCAGGTCGCTGCTGATACTAAAGCTTAAAGGCTATATTTGATGTTAGAGTTACTGTTCTTACTTTTGCCTATCGCAGCCGCTTATGGTTGGTATATGGGTAATCGTAATGCTCAGCAAGAAAAACAAAAACAATCACACCAGATCTCCCGTCAATACGTGACGGGTTTGAACCTATTACTATCAGACCAATCTGACAAAGCGGTTGATCATTTTATTGAGCTACTTCAAGTAGACAATGAGACCATCGACACTCACTTAGCCTTGGGCAACTTGTTCCGCTCAAGAGGCGAAGTCGACCGCGCTATTCGAATTCACCAAAATCTTATCTCTCGTTCGGGGCTTACTCTCGACCAGAAAAATCTCGCACTGCAACAATTAGCTAAAGACTACATGGTCTCTGGTTTTCTTGATCGCGCCGAAAAAATCTTTGAACAGCTTGTAGAAGAACCCGACCACAAAGAGGGGGCTTTGCAGCAGTTAGTTGCTATTTATCAGCAAACTCGAGAGTGGAATAAGGCTATCCATTACGGAAATATCCTCGTTAAGCTTGGTAAGAAGAAAATGAAAATGCGTGCGACAGTAGCGCATTTTTGGTGTGAACTTGCGATGCAGGAGCAAGCTGATGGCAATCGCTCTAAAGCACTTCAGCACTTCAAGAAGGCGCTTTCTGAAGATCCTAAATGTGTTCGTGCAAGTATTGCTTTAGGTAAGTTCCACTTAGCGAATGAAGATTACCAAAAGACAATTGATTGTCTGGAGTCGGTACTCGAACAAGATATCGATTTTATCAGTGAGGTGTTGCCAACTCTTGCTGAGTGTTACCACAAACTTGGACAAGAAGCTCAACTGGTCGAGTTCCTGAAAGCGTGTATACAGAAGAAAGCCGGTGTATCTGCCGAACTGATGCTGGCGCAATTGGTTGCTCACCATGAAGATGTAGGCTCTGCGCAAGAGCTACTGACCAAGCAGCTTGTTAAAAACCCAACCATGAAAGGTTTTTATCGATTAATTGATTACCACCTAGCGGAAGCTGAAGAAGGTCGAGCGAAAGACAGCTTAACCACACTTCAGTCTATGGTTGGTGAACAACTTAAGGTTAAGCCCCATTATCGTTGTCGTCAGTGTGGTTTCTCAACACATTCAATGTATTGGCACTGCCCTTCATGTAAGGGGTGGGGAACGATCAAGCCTATTCGTGGGCTTGATGGTGAATAGATTTGTGGTCATTTTAAGACCAAATTATTAATTGCAGCTTTCGGGCTGCATTTTTATGACTGTTATTTATCACCTGCTTTGGTGATTGAAATTTTTAGAAAGTTAACTGCGTTAGGAGATGAAATGAACGACCAAAAAATCATTGTAGCTTTGGATTATGACAACCAAGCGGATGCGTTAGCCTTTGTTGATCGTATTGATCCAGCATCTTGCCGCCTAAAAGTGGGCAAAGAGATGTTTACTCTGTTTGGCCCTGAATTTGTTCGTGAATTGCATAAGCGTGGTTTCTCAGTATTTTTAGACCTTAAGTTTCACGATATCCCGAACACATGTTCAAAGGCAGTCCGCGCTGCCGCTGAACTAGGTGTATGGATGGTGAACGTACACGCAAGTGGCGGTGAGCGCATGATGACGGCTTCTCGCGAAATCTTAGAACCGTATGATAAAGATCGCCCGTTGCTAATCGGCGTAACTGTCCTAACCAGTATGGAGCAATCTGACTTAGCGGGTATTGGCTTGGATCTTGAACCACAGCAGCAAGTGATGCGCTTAGCTTCTCTAACGAAGAACTCTGGCTTAGACGGTGTTGTATGCTCTGCACAAGAGGCTTCATTGCTTAAAGGCGCACTTGGTCAGGAGTTCAAACTAGTGACTCCAGGTATTCGTCCTGTAGGCGCTGATGTTGGTGACCAGAAGCGTATCATGACCCCTTCTAAAGCGATTGAATCGGGGTCAGACTACCTTGTTATTGGTCGTCCTATTACTAAAGCTATTGACCCAGCGGCTGTACTTGCAGAGATCAACGGTACGCTAGCTTAAGTTTATATTTAGCTCGAGATATAAATAACAAAGGCCAGCATATTGCTGGCCTTAATTGTCTTGTCCGGATTAGTCTAAACTGGAATGAATTCTCTGCACAGAGTTTAAACTGGAGCACCACTATGGAATTTGAAGTCACTGTCTTCTGAAGTGATAAGTTCCGCTTCTACTTGCGCAAAATGAGCAATACGCTCTGAAATATCTTTACCTGCGATCTGTTCTGCTAGCTCAAGGTAATCTTGGTAGTGGCGAGCTTCTGAGCGAAGTAGAGACACGTAAAATTTCTCCATGTCTTCTTCCAAGAAAGGAGCCAATTTAGCGAATCGTTCACAAGAGCGAGCTTCAATAAACGCGCCGATGATAAGCTTATCAACCAGAGCATCAGGCTCGTAAGTCTTAACTTGTTTGATCAAGCCTTTAGCATAACGACCCGCCTCGATTGGCTGGTAAGTTACGCCTTTCTTCTCCATCAACTCCATGACTTGGTAGAAGTGATGCAGCTCTTCTTTGATCAGCAGTACCATCTTATCGATCAGATCAGCACCGTAATTACAGCCTTCTTTCGCTGTGATTTGCTTGGATACGTTGCTTTTACCACGCAGAGACTCTAAGTCTCCGATACGACGGTAAGCAAATTGCTCGTATGGCAAAATCCATTCATTCAGTTGTTTCGCACTTTCTTTATCAACTGCGTACTTGCGGATAAGGAACAAGGCACTCTGTGCTGCTTTAAGTTCACACAGCATGTGATCGCGTAGAATGATGTGCAGATTTTCAGGCTTTTTGGCTTCATCTATCCATGAATCTGGCGTTTCTGCTTTCAGAAAAGAGTGGATTGGAGCGAGTAGTTCTTGATACATGGTCAGGGAAAGTTTGTTGATAATGCGGGGATTTTATCACAGCTCAAGAGATCTCCCTATACAGAGAAAGGAAATTCAACAGCTATAAAAAAGGCCGCCTATTTAATGTAAATAAGGCGGCCTTTAATTGTTGAGTTAGACTGTTACCATTTTTTCTTTTGACCGAAGAGGGCATCCATATCGTCTTCTCGCTCTTTAGATTCGATCTGTTGTAAATCTTGAGCGTTCTTATCTTGGCGTTTTTGATCAAGCTCGTCGAGCATCTGCTGTAGCTTTTCTTTTGCTTGATTAGAGTACGAATCATTTTTGGTTGCTAGCGCATCGATACCTTTACGCAGTAACTGAATTGCTGTTCCCGGTTGCCCACGAGAAATCGAGTCGTTTGCACGTTTGATAACGTTTTCAATGTTGATACGAATTTGAATTGTCTCTAGACGAGCGTTTTCAACCACATAAGCTTGAGTCTCGAAGCGACCCTTATTGTGTTCGTTACGGACTGTATCACGTAGGCGCTTAACGAGCTTTAGCATCATGATTGCTTGCTTGTCACTACTTGGTACGCGGAAAACTGTGCTCTCACCACCTTTGTAGTTCTCTTTGAGCTGAGTGATCTGTTGTTTTACGCTTTCAATGCGTTGGGCAAGCTGCTTATTTTTTGGATCGAGTTGATACATGTTTTCTAATGCATCAAGAATCCGATTGTTTAAGCACACAAGAAGATCTTGGCTAAACGGCATGTGATGAGCGTTGCCAATCAGTTCTTCTGTACCGTCAATAATGGTTAGATAACGAGAAGCTTCCTGTTTCTTCGCTGTTTCTACCTTAACTTTATATTGAAGCATGATGTTGTAGCCTAAAACTAACACCAAAAGAACGGCTACTAAGGCGATTATTAAACCAATATTCATATGTTTGAGTCTGCTTATTATTTTCTATAGCTAACCTGAGAGGATACACGATTCCATTGTGTATCGGCACTCGTAAATTGCAATTTCTGATTATCTCTTGTTGAGCGAAATCGGCAATCAAAACTTACCCACTAATGTATGAGAATGAGGGTTGGGTTGCAAAGCGTTAGTGATGTTTTTGTTTGTTAAGCTAGAAAAACTCAATTTTTCTGTCATTTTTGTGTTTGAAGCGTTATAACTATTAATTATATTACACGAGACTATAACGCTCTCTTTGCAAATAAGTTAGCACAGAAATGAGTAAAGGATTACGAGGTTAGATATGAAGTTACAGCAACTGAAGTACATTGTTGAGGTTGTAAACCATAACCTAAATGTTTCAGCTACAGCAGAGAGTTTGTACACATCTCAGCCAGGCATTAGTAAGCAAGTTAGATTACTTGAAGACGAGCTAGGCATTCAGATTTTTGAGCGTAGTGGTAAGCATTTAACACAGGTTACCCAAGCCGGTGAGGATATCATTCGCATCTCTCAAGAGATTTTAGCTCGTGTTGAGAGTATTAAAGCCGTAGCGGGTGAACACACTCATCCAGAGATGGGTACATTGAATATTTCAACCACTCATACTCAAGCTCGTTATGCACTGCCTGATGTGATTAAAGGTTTTACTGCGCGTTATCCAAAAGTATCGCTTCACATGCACCAAGGTACACCAAGCCAGATGTCAGAAGCGGTAGCTAAGGGTACAGCGAACTTTGCGATTGCAACGGAAGCGCTGCACCTTTATCAAGATGCGATTATGCTGCCTTGTTACCACTGGAACCGCTCGATCGTTGTGACCAAAGATCACCCTCTGGCACAGAAGCGAAATATAACGATCGAAGATCTTGCGGCTTATTCTCTAGTGACCTACGTATTTGGTTTCACTGGTCGTTCTGAGCTTGATACTGCGTTCAATAAAGTTGGCCTAACACCGCGTGTTGTGTTTACCGCGACCGATGCGGACGTCATCAAAACGTATGTTCGCATGGGCATTGGTGTGGGTGTCATCGCAAGTATGGCGATTGACCACGAGCAAGATACCGATTTGGTTGCGATTGATGCGAGTCACCTATTTGGTGCTAGCACCACAAGCATTGGCTTTAGAAAAGGCACATTCCTGCGTTCTTACATGTTTGATTTTATGGAGCGTTTTGCGCCGCACCTAACTCGCCCAGTAGTTGAGCAAGCCATTTCTTTGAAGTCTAATGAAGAGATCGAAGAGATGTTTAAAGATATCGAACTACCTGTTCGTTAATCTCTTCATTTAAAGCTAGACTCTTATTCGGCCTGTATTTACAGGCCGTTTTGTTTTCGGCTTTATTGGGCGTGCGTTTTTTAGTTCTCTTTGTCTCGAACCTTTCCATTTGAAGCTCTTACCCCTACAATCCACGCACCATAGGGGGAATCATGCATTCACGATTTACAATTCTCGACTCATTTTTGTTAGAGCACCAAGTTTATTGGCGTTCAGAGCCTTTTCACCTATGCCAAACTCAACAGCAACCATGGCAAGAGGCCAATCGTCCACTTGTTGACTGGTTAGAAGACTTAAGCATTGAAAGCATTCAAACTTTAAAAGAAAACCCTGAGCTGTTGGCCGAGGAACTGATTCGTTTCCTTCCTGATTTAGAGCTCGCGAATCAAAATATTCAGTTTGATAATACAGCTTTGGTAGGGCTCCACCTCCCTCGTGGTACTGCCGATGGTATTCCAGGTAGAAAGTTGCAACAAATCGTGTCGATGGGAGAGGCGGTACTTGATCACCACCATGGTAAAGAGTGGCTGGAGTGGTGCTCTGGTAAAGGCTTCCTTGGTCGAATCTTATCTCAACAATCGAAGCAAAAAGTGACCAGCTTCGAGTGGCAACAATCGCTGTGCGAAAGCGGCCAAAAGATTGCAGATGCACGACGTTTAGAAATGACGTTCGTTCAAGGTGATGCCTTTTCTGAGAGTGCTGATAAGGTGTTTAATTCTAATCAACATGCGGTCGCTCTTCATGCTTGTGGTGATCTCCATGTTGAGTTAGTTAAAAAGTCCGTGTCGCATGGGCTTCCTGCTGTGACTATATCCCCTTGTTGTTATCACCTTATTCGTGACGACAACTACAAAGCGATGTCATCAGTGGCACAAGCCTCGGCTTTAACATTGAGCAAGAGTGATTTACGAATTCCACTCCAAGAAACCGTTACTGGTGGCGAAAGGGTAAAGCGACATCGCCAATTGGAGATGAGTTATCGCCTAGGCTTCAGTCAGTTACTCAAGGCTGAAATGGGGATTGATGAATACATTCCCGTGCCGAGCATCAAAAAATCAGAATTGTCTGCGGGCTTTAAAGCTTTTTGTTTATGGGCTTCAGAGATTAAAGAGCTCCCAATTCGTTTGGATACCGATTTTGAGTCTTATCTTGTTCAAGGGGAGCAACTTTTCTGGGAGATGGAAAAACTAAGCCTGGTTCAGCAAGTCTTTAGACGACCATTAGAGATATGGCTAGCGTTGGATCGCGCGATTTATTTAAAAGAACAAGGCTACGAAGCCACCATCGAAGAGTTTTGTGAACGTAGTGTCACACCTCGAAATCTGTTGGTTCATGGTGTTAAGAGCGATAGATAAACGATGCGGTTATTAGAAAGCGTGCTAATCATCGCTTTCGAACGATAGTGTTATAGAGACAAAAAAGCCAGTTCGACAAAATCGGACTGGCTTTTTAATGTGTGGATTAACTGAACGCTTCAACGAGAAAATTTGACGCTCAGTTAGTTACTACATCATTAGTTAAACATTGCGATAGCTTCTGCTGGATCTACGTATTCAAGGTCAAAGCTTTCTGCAACTTCTTTACAAGTTACTTTACCGTGAATGACGTTTAGACCTTCTAGGAAGCCTTCATCAGATAGAAGTGCTTCGCGGTAGCCTTTGTTCGCTAGCTTAACAATGTAAGGAAGTGTTGCATTGTTTAGTGCGTAAGTTGAAGTACGCGCTACAGCACCTGGCATGTTTGCAACACAGTAGTGAACTACGTCATCAACGATGTAAGTTGGGTCTGCGTGAGTGGTTGCGTGAGAAGTCTCGAAACAACCGCCTTGGTCGATTGCAACGTCAACAACAGCTGAACCTGGCTTCATCTTAGCGATGTGCTCTTTTGTAACCAGTTTAGGCGCTGCTGCACCAGGGATTAGTACTGCACCAATCACTAGGTCTGCTTCTAGAACATGCTTCTCGATAGCGTCTTCAGTAGAATAAACCACTTTTGCGCGACCTTGGAATTCTTCATCAAGACGACGAAGTGTATCTACGTTACGGTCAAGGATTGTAACATCAGCGCGAAGGCCAACAGCCATACGTGCTGCGTTAGCACCTACAACGCCGCCACCAACAACAACAACTTTTGCTGGTTCAACACCTGGAACGCCACCAAGAAGAAGACCACAACCACCGTTAGATTTCTCTAATGTTTGTGCACCTGCTTGAATAGACATACGACCAGCTACTTCAGACATTGGTGCTAATAGTGGCAAGCGACCCATATTATCTGTTACAGTCTCATAGGCTACGCAGACAGCTTTGCTCTTGATAAGCTCTTCAGTTTGTGGAAAATCTGGTGCAAGGTGTAAATAGGTAAATAATATTTGCCCTTCGCGAAGCATAGCTCGCTCGACAGCTTGAGGTTCTTTAACCTTTACAATCATCTCTGCTTTCGCGAAAACGTCAGCAGCAGTAGGAAGAATGGATGCGCCTACAGCGATGTAATCATCGTCTGAAAAACCGATACCAGTACCGGCATTGGTTTCTACAAAAACTTGGTGGCCGTGTGAGATTAGTTCTCTCACGCTAGCTGGGGTCATACCAACGCGGTATTCGTGGTTCTTGATTTCCTTAGGTACGCCAATGATCATCCTGACTCCTCATTTTATTTTGGTTGTTTTATCTATGTGTAGGGTAATTCTGTCGAATTAATATCTAGTATAGATAGGTTTAGATAAAATTTGATACTGAATATTAAAAAGTTGTAGTATATTTTTTTGCAAGGAAGTAATAAGGTGGAATAAAAAATGGCAGACAATTATAAGAAGCCGTCCAAGGAACTAGATCGTATTGACCGCAACATTCTTAATGAGTTGCAAAAAGACGGTCGTATCTCAAACGTTGAACTCTCAAAACGAGTAGGACTTTCTCCAACTCCATGTCTTGAACGTGTTCGTCGTTTAGAACGTCAAGGTTACATTACTGGGTACACAGCATTGCTGAACCCACAGTACCTTGATGCTTCACTTTTAGTGTTTGTTGAAATTACGTTGAACCGTGGTGCGCCAGATGTGTTCGAACAATTCAACACCGCTGTGCAGAAACTGGATGACATCCAAGAGTGTCATTTAGTGTCGGGTGATTTTGACTATCTTCTAAAAACACGTGTATCTGATATGGGTGCTTACCGTAAGCTACTGGGTGATACGTTACTTCGTCTACCGGGCGTAAACGACACTCGAACTTACGTTGTAATGGAAGAAGTGAAACAAACTAATCAACTTGTGATTAAAACTCGTTAGTCACAATTGGTGAAATGAAAGAAAGCGGACATTTGTTCCGCTTTCTTGCTTTCTGGAATTGGGTTTTTCTGTTTGATATGGTTAAATCAACAGTAGTTTCATTGAAACGAGCGGCTTTTGCCGCTCGAGATGTTTTTATCCCGTTTAATTATTAAGTTGGTTTATGTTCAAGCAGAGCAGTAATAAAGTAGAAACAATCATTAAAACGAGTGAAGAGCCTCAGTCTCCTCGTTTGAGTGGTTCTCAACGTCTCAAAGAGTGCAGCCTGATTCTCGGTGTTCTCTTCTCTATTCTACTTGCCGTTGCGTTATTAACTTTTAGTCCAGCTGACCCATCATGGTCGCAAACGGCGTGGGGTGGTGACATTCAAAATGCGGGTGGTTATCTAGGTGCTTGGTTGGCGGATACACTTTTCTTCATATTTGGTTCTTTGGCTTACCCTTTGCCTATCTTGGTGACGGTTGCTGCGTGGGTATTATTCCGCAAACGTAATGAAGACGAGCAGATCGACTTCATGCTGTGGGGCACTCGCTTACTTGGCCTGACTATCCTAATCCTTACTAGTTGTGGTCTAGCGGATATTAACTTTGACGACATCTGGTACTTTTCATCAGGTGGAGTCGTGGGTGACGTCTTAACAAGCCTTGCACTTCCGACGTTGAATGTTCTTGGTAGTACGCTGGTTCTTCTTTTCTTATGGGGTGCTGGTTTTACTCTATTAACTGGTATTTCTTGGTTAAGCATTGTGGAATGGTTAGGTGAATGTGCCATCAAATTCTTCACGTCTGCTGTTAATAAGGCTCGTGGCCAAGATCAAGAGCTACTAGAGCCTCAGCTAAGAGAATCAGCAGACCGCGATTTAATCGAAGAACGTCATCAAGAGCCGAGTTACCGTGATGTTCCTGCTTTAGAAGATAACAAAGAATCAACAGAGCATGATCCACTAGATCCTGCAATGAGCTTTTCTGCGACCAATGATTCGTCAGATGCGGCTGCAAGTGCGCTAGAGAGCGCTGCGACACCGAAGCGCCATTACAATATTCACATGCCTGTTGAGGCGCCAGCGAAGCAAGAAGCTTCAGAACAAGAAGAACCTCAGGTTCAGCGCCAACCTCAAGTTGCACCTGCGTCGATCCCTGTAGCACCTGTTTACAAAGCGCCAGAAGAACCGTTAGAAGAAGGTATTGAGCGCTCGAAGCAGCTTAATGCCACTATCGAGCAGCTAGAAAACGCCGCTATGTATGAAGATGATCTTGCGGAGCAAGAACAGGTTGATGCGCATGAATCTCAAATCGCGTATCAGCAATACATGCAGAATGAGCAACAAGACGTTACCTCTACTGATATGGCTCTTGAAAGTGCAGAACCAGAGATCAATAGCTCGCCAGAAGTAACGAATGAATTCGATGTTGAAGATGTTCAGCCAGAATCTCTATACGCTTCACCAATGGGTGAGCCAGAAGCAACTGTGGAAGACGATTTCTCTGCACAAGCTTCACCATTTGATGTAACGGAAGAGCAGGCTGACGAACAGACTTTCGCTCCTGAAGCTCAGCAGACTGAAACCGAGCAAGCTGATGCAGAGTTAGCGGATGAGCAATTTGAACCTTTCTCTTATCAAGAAGAACATTCAGAGCCTGAACAGCCAACAGCACAAAGTCAAGAGCCAGCTGTTGATCTTCCTTGGGAAGAAGTTACGGAAGAAGAGCCTTCGCATCAAGATCAGGATGTCGCCGCATTCCAAAGCATTGTTTCTGAAGCCCAAGCGAATATGGCAGCGGCGCAGAACCCGTTCTTGGTTCAACAAGATGTTAATTTACCGAAGCCTGCTGAGCCATTACCAACACTTGAATTGTTATTCCACCCTGAAAAGCGTGAAACCTTTATTGACCGTGACGCATTAGAGGCAATTGCTCGTCTTGTTGAATCTAAGCTAGCGGACTATAAGATCAAGGCAGATGTGGTTGATATTTTCCCAGGTCCAGTAATCACTCGATTCGAGCTGGATCTTGCTCCAGGCGTGAAAGTGAGCCGTATTTCTGGCCTTTCTATGGACTTGGCTCGTTCGCTCTCTGCATTGGCTGTACGTGTTGTAGAGGTGATTCCGGGTAAACCTTATGTTGGCTTAGAGCTGCCGAACATGAGTCGTCAAACGGTATTCTTCTCAGATGTGGTTGCTAGCCCTCAGTTCCAAGAAGCGAAATCGCCGACGACAGTGGTCCTAGGACAAGACATCGCAGGTGAAGCGGTCATTGCTGATCTATCGAAAATGCCTCACGTTCTGGTTGCTGGTACAACCGGTTCTGGTAAGTCGGTAGGTGTGAACGTAATGATTCTGAGTATGCTTTACAAAGCATCACCGGAAGATGTTCGATTCATCATGATCGACCCGAAAATGCTTGAGTTATCGGTTTACGAAGGTATCCCTCATCTATTGTCTGAAGTGGTAACCGACATGAAAGATGCGTCGAACGCCCTTCGTTGGTGTGTTGGCGAGATGGAACGCCGTTATAAGCTGATGTCAGCGTTAGGCGTTCGTAACATTAAAGGTTACAACGATAAGCTTAAGATGGCTGCGGAAGCGGGTCACCCAATTCACGATCCACTGTGGAAGCCGGGCGACAGCATGGACCCTGAAGCCCCATTGCTTGAGAAGCTGCCTTACATTGTGGTTATCGTTGATGAATTTGCCGACCTAATCATGGTGGTCGGTAAGAAGGTTGAAGAACTGATCGCACGTTTGGCACAAAAAGCACGTGCGGCGGGTGTTCACTTGATCCTAGCGACGCAACGTCCTTCGGTGGATGTTATTACCGGCCTTATCAAAGCGAACATTCCAACCCGTGTGGCCTTTACGGTATCAACCAAAACGGATTCAAGAACTATCCTTGACCAAGGTGGTGCGGAATCACTATTGGGCATGGGTGATATGCTTTACTTGCCACCGGGCTCTAGTCATACAACTCGTGTTCACGGTGCCTTTGCATCTGATGATGATGTACACGCAGTTGTGAATAACTGGAAAGCGCGTGGTAAGCCAAACTATATTGATGAGATCACTAACGGCGAACAAACCCCAGAAACCTTGCTTCCGGGTGAGAAGATGGAAGGTGATGAAGAGGTCGATCCTCTGTTTGATCAAGTGGTAGAACACGTTGTTCATTCACGTCGTGGTTCAGTTTCAGGCGTACAGCGTCGATTCAAGATTGGTTACAACCGTGCTGCACGTATTGTCGAGCAACTTGAAGCTCAAGGTATCGTAAGTGCTCCAGGCCATAACGGTAACCGAGAAGTCTTGGCACCAGCGCCACCAAAAGATTAGGTCAACACGCTCTATGAACTTATACCCATTAAGTCGGTCAAATCGAAAATATGACCGACTTATGTTTTAACAGGATTATTGATGAAAAAATTATTCGCACTTTTATTTATGAGCTTCTCAGTGTTTGCTTCTCCGAAGGAAGAGTTGAGTAGCCGTTTGGCATTAAACGCAGGCTTTAGCGCTGACTTTAAACAAGTCGTGACCAGCCCTGATGGTGATGTTGTTATGGAAGGTGAGGGCTCGGTTGAGATTGCACGCCCAAGCTTGTTCCGCTGGGAAACCACTTTCCCTGATGAAAACCTATTGGTATCTGATGGCCAAAGCTTGTGGTACTACAGCCCATTCATTGAGCAAGTGAGTATTTATTGGCAAGAGCAAGCGACATCGCAAACACCTTTTGTCCTGCTTACACGTAACCAAGAAAGCGATTGGGATAACTACAACGTCGCGCAAACAGGTAACCAATTTACACTAACACCAACGGCAGCGGACTCTAATCAGGGTGACTTCCAGATTAATATCACCGAGAAAGGCATTGTTCAGGGCTTTAATGTGATTGAACAAGACGGTCAAAAAGGTGAGTTTACCTTTAGCAATGTTGACTTGGGTAAACCTGCAGCAGACCGTTTTACTTTTGTGGCGCCGGAAGGTGTCGAGGTCGACGACCAAAGAAACTGATCTAAAGAAGCAGATCGTTTGGTAGTACGTCGATAGGCATTAATGCCATCAACGAATCAAGAGATTGCAATTGAGTAATTACAGCTTAGATTTTGCGGGGGACGAAGATTTTCGTCCCCTTGCTGCTCGTATGAGACCGGAAACTGTCGAACAGTATATCGGTCAGCAGCATATATTAGGCCCAGGTAAACCACTTCGCAGAGCATTGGAAGCGGGTCATATCCACTCGATGATTTTGTGGGGGCCTCCGGGCACCGGTAAAACGACGTTAGCCGAAGTAGCGGCAAACTATGCGAATGCAGAAGTTGAACGCGTATCGGCGGTAACTTCGGGCGTAAAAGACATTCGTATTGCGATTGAAAAAGCGCGTGAGAACAAGCAAGCAGGGCGCAGAACCATCCTGTTTGTGGACGAAGTCCATCGCTTTAACAAAAGTCAGCAGGATGCTTTTCTGCCTCATATCGAAGATGGTACCGTGACCTTTATTGGTGCGACGACAGAAAACCCTTCTTTTGAGTTGAACAACGCTTTGTTGTCACGTGCGCGTGTCTACAAACTGACTTCTCTCAATACCGAGGATATTGCGACGGTAATACGCCAAGCGATTGAAGATAAGCAGCGTGGCCTTGGTGATGTACCTGCACACTTTGCTGACAATGTTTTGGATCGCTTAGCTGAGTTAGTTAACGGTGATGCACGTATGTCGCTCAACTACCTTGAGCTGCTGTACGACATGGCCGAAGACAACGACAAAGGCGAGAAAGCGATCACCTTACAACTGCTTGCTGAAGTAGCAGGTGAGAAAGTCGCTCGTTTTGATAATAAAGGCGATATTTGGTATGACCTAATATCTGCAGTTCATAAGTCAATTCGTGGTTCAAACCCGGATGCGGCTTTATATTGGTCGGCACGCATGATTGCGGCAGGTTGCGATCCTCTCTATATCGTTAGACGCTTGCTGGCGATTGCTTCTGAAGATATTGGCAATGCTGACCCTCGCGCAATGCAAGTCGCGATGTCGGCTTGGGATTGTTTTACACGTATTGGCCCTGCTGAAGGGGAGCGTGCGATTGCACAGGCGGTTGTTTATCTCGCGTGTGCACCAAAGAGTAACGCCGTTTATACAGCTTGGAAGCAAGCGTTAACAGACGCGCACAATCTGCCTGAATATGAAGTCCCTCATCATTTACGGAATGCACCCACAACTTTGATGAAGGACATGGGCTACGGGCAAGAATACCGTTATGCTCATGACGAACCTGGAGCCTACGCGGCTGGGGAAAAGTATCTGCCTCCTGAAATGGGAGAGAAGCAATACTATTTCCCAACAAAACGAGGCTTAGAGACCAAAATTGGCGAGAAGCTAGATTATCTGGCGGATTTGGACGCAAAAAGCCCACAAAAACGCTATGAAAAGTAGTCTTTTTTGGATATCGTTACCTAGTCATAAAAATTCAATTAAATCGTTAGAAATTGGTCGAAATAGCACCAGTTTTAGGGGTTTAGCAGTGATTCAGTAGCAAACTACTGAATATTCAAATAACTAAAGCATAGGATTAGCAATGCTGGATTCTAAATTACTTCGAGCTGAGCTGGATGAAACAGCGGCAAAATTAGCACGTCGAGGCTTCACCCTTGATGTAGAGACAATTCGTGAACTTGAAGAAAAACGTAAGTCCCTTCAGATGAAAACTGAAGAGCTACAAGCGTTACGTAACTCTCGATCGAAGTCCATTGGTCAAGCGAAAGCAAAAGGCGACCATGAAGAAGCTGAGCGTATCCTTGCTGAAGTAGGCAACCTAGGCGCAGAACTAGACCAAGCTAAAGTAGCATTGGCCGATCTTCAATCTGAGCTAGAAACGATCACAATGTCTATTCCTAACCTACCTGATGCAGAAGTACCAGATGGTAAAGATGAAGACGACAACGTAGAAGTTTCTCGTTGGGGTCAACCTAAGACTTACGACTTTGAAGTGAAAGATCACGTCGATCTTGGCGAAATGTCTGGCGGTCTTGATTTTGCTAGCGCAGTTAAAATCTCTGGTTCTCGTTTCATCGTGATGAAAGGAAAATTTGCGCGCCTACACCGTGCTATTGCTCAGTTCATGCTGGACCTTCACACTGATGAGCACGGCTACACAGAAATGTACGTACCGTATCTAGTGAACCACGATAGCCTTTACGGTACTGGTCAACTTCCTAAGTTCGGCGAAGACTTGTTCCACACAAGCCCGCTAACTGAGCAAGTAAGTGACGTACCTCTTAAGACTCTATCGCTTATCCCTACTGCGGAAGTACCGGTAACGAACATGGTTCGTGACACGATCACTGATGAAGCTGAACTGCCACTTAAGATGACAGCTCACACGCCGTGTTTCCGTTCTGAAGCGGGTTCTTATGGTCGTGACACTCGTGGTCTTATCCGTATGCACCAATTCGATAAAGTTGAATTAGTACAAATCACTAAGCCAGAAGACTCAATGGCAGCGCTTGAAGAGCTAACTGGCCACGCTGAGAAAGTACTTCAACTTCTAGAGCTTCCTTACCGTAAAGTGATTCTATGTACAGGTGACATGGGCTTCGGTTCTGCGAAAACTTACGACTTAGAAGTATGGGTTCCAGCACAAGAGACTTACCGTGAGATTTCTTCTTGTTCAAACATGTGGGATTTCCAAGCGCGTCGTATGCAAGCTCGTTTCCGTCGTAAAGGCGAGAAAAAACCTGAACTTGTACACACACTAAACGGTTCTGGTCTTGCTGTTGGTCGTACTATGGTTGCTATCCTTGAGAACAACCAAGAAGCAGATGGCCGTATTGCTATCCCAGAAGTACTTCAACCATACATGGGCGGCGTAACGCACATCGGTTAATTAGATTGATTAAGCATTAGGTTACTTATAAAACCCAGCCAACAGGCTGGGTTTTTTATTGCCTATAGAATAGTGCAGTGGCGAGAAATAAATAATTTTTGTTACCTATGTGTAATAGTGTTTTATTGATTTTGATAATTATTACAATCCTTAAATGTGGCTATAATATGCTCTTACCGCGGTAGGTATAGATTTTCTCGTTCAAATACTGAGGAGGGCTTATGGCCGTAGGATGGGCAGGTGACGATAGTGTCAGCCAGCAAATACAAAATACCATTGATGATGAGATCTCTCGTGTAAGAGGAAACCTTCGAGGTGGTGAGGGTTTGCGTTATTGTGATGAGTGTGGTGATGAGATTCCGGAACAAAGACGACGCGCGATCAAAGGCGTTCGTTTGTGTATAGAATGTCAGTCAATATTAGAGCATGACGCACATCGACATTCATTGTTTAACCGTCGAGCAAGTAAAGATAGCCAATTACGTTAAACTGACGGTTACCTTCAAGCAGTTAAGGCCTTACTTTTATGTAAGGCCTTTTAGTTTAATTAAATGATTTATTAATGAAGATATATAGAAATAATCGTCGCTCTTGTTTAGAGCAATAAACGCCTTATTTAAAGCAATGAGTATTTTGTAATGCAGTGTCGATAGCTGCGACCAATTGCTCAATATGTTGTGGTTTGATAATAAACGGAGGCATCATATAAATTAGCTTACCAAACGGACGGATCCAAACGCCTTGCTCTACAAAGTGAGCTTGAATGGCTTCCATATCGACGGGTGTGTGAGTTTCAACGACGCCAATAGCGCCTAACCAACGCACGTCTTTAACCAGTGCATGTTCTCGCAACGGTGGTAACAACTCAGAAAAGAGCTGTTCAATCTGTTGAGTCTGATTTTTCCAATGGCCTTGCTCGATGATGGATAAACTTGCCGCACCGACTGCGCAAGCCAATGGGTTGCCCATAAAGGTTGGCCCATGCATAAAGCAGCCTGCTTCACCGCCACATACCGTGTCAGCAACTTCCTTACTCGCAAGCGTCGCTGACAATGTCATATAGCCACCAGTTAAAGCTTTGCCTACGCATAATATGTCCGGTTGAACATCGGCATGCTCACAAGCGAACAGTTCCCCTGTGCGGCCAAATCCGGTCGCAATCTCATCCAAGATCAGCAATACGTTGAATTCATCACACAGCAAGCGAACTTGTTTTAGGAACTCAGGGTGGTAGATGCGCATGCCGCCAGCCCCTTGAACGATAGGCTCTAAGATCACCGCTGCGACTTCTTGATGGTGTGCTGCCAGCTTTTCTTTAAAACTATCGATGTCACTTGAGTTCCACTCATCCCAAAAGCCTGTTTTTGGTGAATCAGCGAAAATATGTTCCGGTAAAAAGCCTTTGTAGAGGCTGTGCATCGAGTTGTCAGGGTCGGTCACTGACATCGCCGCAAAGGTATCACCGTGGTAGCCATCTCTGAGTGTGAGGAACTTTGAACGAGGTTGTCCTTTAGCGTGCCAATATTGCAATGCCATCTTGAGGCTAACCTCTACGGCAACTGAACCTGAATCGGCCAAAAATACATGCTCAAGATTACTTGGCGCGAGATTCAAAAGCTTCTTACATAGATCGATAGCGGGCTGGTGGGTGATGCCACCAAACATAACGTGTGAAACCTTATCGATTTGACTATGAGCTGCAGCGTTTAGCTCTGGATGATTGTAGCCGTGGATGGTTGACCACCAAGATGACATACCATCAATAATTCGTTTTCCGCCTTCTAATTCTAGGTAAACACCGTCTGCGTTGGTGACTGGGTAGCAGGTCAGAGGTGTTAACGTTGATGTGTAGGGATGCCAGATATGCTGGCGATCAAAGGCGAGATCCATAGTAACTTCCATTCTTGATGTGGTTAAAAAATAACCATATGTAAACTTTTGATATTATCAATGTGTTGACAGTCTAAAGCTTGTCGGTAGACTAGCCAAGCATAAATGCAATCTCTATTGATAGAGATGAAACATCAAATAATAAAAAAGGATCGACACGTGGAAGTTCGTCATGACTGGACAGTTGCTGAAGTAACAGCGCTGCTTGAAAAACCGTTTATGGATTTAATGTTTGAAGCTCAAGTGGTTCATAGACAGTACCAAGAGCACAACCACGTGCAGGTGAGTACGCTTCTATCGATTAAGACCGGTGCTTGTCCTGAAGACTGTAAGTATTGTCCTCAAAGTGCTCACTACCGAACGGATGTCGACAAAGAACGCCTAATGGAAGTAGAGCGTGTTTTGCATGCGGCGCAAAAAGCCAAGAACGCGGGCTCGACTCGTTTCTGTATGGGCGCGGCGTGGAAAAACCCGAAAGAACGCGATATGCCTCACTTGACTGATATGATCAAAGGTGTGAAAGGTATGGGTCTAGAAACCTGTATGACACTAGGCATGTTAACCCCTGATCAAGCTGGCGAGTTAGCGGATGCAGGTTTGGATTACTACAACCACAACCTTGATACGTCTCCTGAGTTCTACGGCAGCATCATCACCACTCGTACTTACCAAGATCGTTTAGATACGCTATCTCACGTGCGTGATGCCGGTATGAAGATCTGTTCTGGTGGCATTATTGGTATGGGCGAAAGTACCAATGACCGTGCAGGCCTGCTGGTAGAGCTAGCGAACCTTCCGGTACACCCTGAGAGTGTGCCAATCAACATGCTCGTGAAAGTGAAAGGCACACCGATGGAAAACGTCGATGATGTTGAATCTTTTGACTTCATTAAGTTGATTGCGATTGCTCGTATCATGATGCCAATGTCTGCGGTTCGTCTATCTGCAGGTCGCGAGAATATGAATGAACAGATGCAAGCGATGTGCTTCATGGCTGGCGCGAACTCTATCTTCTACGGTTGTAAGCTACTGACTACGCCAAACCCAGATGAAGATACGGACATGCAGCTGTTTAAGAAGTTAGGCATCAACAGCCAACAAGTGGCTCAGAAGCCAGATGAAATTCAAGAAAACGAACTGTTAGATCAAGTGGTGGAGCGCGTTGCTGCTCGTCCAACGAAAGATGACATGTTCTACGATGCCACTGTTTAAATTTCGTATTAAAGATGCCCTTGTTCAACGCCGTGAACAGGGGCTAACTCGTCAACTCAATGTACTCGAAAACAGTAACGGTCCTTTGCTTACTTGCGAAGGCTCTCGTTTCATCAATTTTTCGAGTAATGATTATTTAGGCCTGGCGAACGATCCTGAATTGGTCGATGCATGGCAAACGGGTCTTTCACAATATGGTGCTGGAAGTGCGGCATCACCGTTGGTTACAGGCTTTAGTCCTGCTCATCGAAACTTAGAGGCTCAGCTGTGTGAGTGGCTTGGCTTTGAACGTGCCATTCTCTTTAGCTCTGGTTTCAGTGCTAATCAAGCCTTGTTGTTTTCTCTGCTCGAGAAAGACGATTCACTATTGCAAGACAAACTTAACCACGCCTCTTTGATGGAAGCGGGGATGCTTTCTCCTGCCACAATGAAACGTTTTAAGCATAACGACACGCAACATCTAGAGTCGTTATTAAGCCGTTCTCCGCAATCCTTGGTTGTGACGGAAGGCGTGTTCAGCATGGATGGCGACCAGGCACCCCTTAATCAAATATCTAACCTGACCAATCAATACGACAGTTGGCTAACAGTTGATGATGCCCACGGTATTGGTGTATTGGGTGATAAAGGGGCAGGGAGCTGCAACGCTTCGCAAATAACGCCTGATATCTTGGTCGTGACCTTTGGTAAAGCATTTGGCCTATCTGGTGCTGCGATTTTGTGTTCATCAGAAGTGGGTGACTACTTAACTCAATTTGCTCGTCATCATGTGTATTCGACGGCAATGCCACCTTCACAGGCTGTGGCTTTGTCTCATGCGTGTCAGATGATTCAAACGCAAGAGTGGCGTCGCGAGAAGCTAACCGAGCTAGGGGCTCTCTATGCGGAGCAGATGAATGGCGTAAAAGGTTTTGTTGATACTCATACTCCGATTAAGCCGTTTGTGATCGGTGAGGCTCAGGCTGCGCTCTCCGTTGCAGAAGAATTAAAGCGCAACCAAGTTTGGGTCACTGCAATTAGGCCACCCACGGTTCCGACCGGGACGGCTCGTCTGCGTATTACATTAACCGCCAATCACACTCAAAAGCAGATTCTTCAGTTAACCCGTTCGTTACGTCAAGCAGTCGAAAGAAATGTTCAATCAAGTGAATCAAGCTTTGAATCGAATAGCGAAACTCACATCGAAATAAACAATGAGGCTCAGTAAATGTCACAAGAAGCAGTCGTGCATAATTACGTAGGCCAAGATAAGAGTGCGATTGCCGACGCTTTCGGCAAAGCAGCAACAACCTATGATAAACACGCTGAGTTTCAGCGCGATGTCGGCCACCGATTACTGGATAAGTTACCTAGCGACCTCTCCGGTTTAAAGGTACTCGATTTAGGTTGTGGTACGGGGTATTTCTCCGAACAGATAGTGAAGCGTGGTGCTGAGGTAGTGTGTGCTGACCTGTCTGTTGGAATGTTAAAAGCGGCAGAACAACGCTGCGGCTCATCAGTCTCTTTATATCAACAAGCTGACGCTGAACAGTTGCCGTTTGAGGATGGGTGTTTTGACATCGTTTTTTCAAGCTTAGCGTTGCAATGGTGTGATGATTTATCGTCGCCTTTGAAAGAGATGAAGCGCGTTACAGCAGCTGGTGGACGTGTGATTTTTTCAACTTTGCTTGATGGGTCACTGTTTGAACTGGAAAAGTCATGGTCCAAAATTGACGCACATCAACACGTTAACCATTTTATTACAATCAATCAGGTAAAAATTGCGTTAGCGCAATCTAGCTGTACTGCTCATCAACTAGACTTGCCCACCATCACCGTTTGGTACGACACTGCGTTTGAACTGATGCGCGACCTTAAAGGCATCGGCGCTAATCACGTAAGTGGTCGCTCACAAGGTTTAACAAGTCGCCGCATGTTGCAGCTTGTTGAACGGGAATATCGAGAGTTCAAAAACCATCAAGGTTTCTTACCAGCAACATATCAAGTTTGTTTAGGGGTTATTCAATTATGATTGATGCATTATTCATTGCAGGTACGGATACCGAAGTGGGAAAAACTGTGGTTTCAAAAGCGATTCTTCAAGCTTTGGCCGCACAAGATTTATCAACAATTGGCTACAAGCCAGTTGCTGCAGGGTGTGAACAATACCCTGAAGGGTTACGTAACAGTGATGCATTACATCTTCAAGAAGCGGCGACGCAAGATATTGCTTACGAAGACGTGAACCCGTACGCGTTGCTACTACCATCATCACCTCACATTGCGGCTAAGCATGACGGTGTCGTGATTGATGAAGCGGTATTATCAGCGAAATTAGACGAGCATAAGCAAAACTCTGACATCGTTCTCGTTGAAGGTGCGGGTGGCTGGCGTGTTCCGGTTTCAGATGACGAATACTTGTCTAGCTGGGTCAAGAAAGAGCAGCTTCCAGTTGTATTAACAGTTGGTATTAAGCTGGGTTGTTTGAGCCACGCACTGCTAACTGCTGAAGCGATTCGTGCAGATGGTTTAAACCTAGTCGGTTGGGTAGCAAACCGCATTAATCCAGGCACTGAACATTACGCTGATATTATTGCGATGCTTGAAGATAAGCTAGGTGCGCCAAAGTTAGGTGAGATCCCTTACGTACCAAAAGCGAAGTCTAAGAATATTGGCAAGTACATTAATGTACAGCCATTGCTTGAGCTTTAATTCTCAAGCTATACGTGAAACAAGAAAAGGGCTGCGATTGCAGCCCTTTTGCTATTTTAAGCCTGTGTAGAGTTAAGCTTGGGATTAATGTTCTTTTGTCAGTCCCATTAAAGCTTGCTGTGTTTCTGTGATCTTTGTCTGTGCAGTTTGCGGTGTTAGGATTCCGATCTGCTTTTTCGCTTCTTCTTCAGTAATCCCTAGGTGACAGCACAGTAAATCGATAGCCATTTGAGTGTTAGTACCTTCAACCATGATTCTTCCCTTTTTGTACATGGACTAGCCAATAAATCATCTGAAGTCACTGTAAACGGATTGTTATATCGACACCATACGACTTAGGTCTAATAGATTAGATTTAATTCGGATATGGTCTCGTAATCAAATGTTGCAATTTAATGCTTAACCTTGTTTTCTTAATCTAAGACTATATGTATAAGTAAGTATAAGTCTTCAAGGTTGGAATCTATTGCTGTCTACCTTGTCTATAACAATAAGTTTTATAAAAACAGCTTTCATGCGGAGATAAGTAATGAAGCGAGTAATGTTGTTCCTTGCAACCAACCTAGCGGTTGTATTGGTTCTAAGTGTTGTTCTTAATATTGTATACGCAGTCACAGGTATGCAACCCGGTAGCCTCTCAGGCTTATTGGTGATGGCTGCGGTATTTGGTTTTGGCGGCTCATTCATTTCATTAATGATGTCAAAGAAAATGGCGCTACGCTCTGTAGGCGGCATGGTCATTGAAAGCCCGCGCAACGAAACAGAACATTGGTTGATGGAGACGGTAAGCCGTCAATCTCAACAAGTTGGTATTGGCATGCCAACAGTGGCGATCTACGACTCGCCAGACATCAACGCATTCGCGACAGGCGCTAAGCGTGACGATTCATTGGTCGCAGTATCAACAGGCCTGCTGCACAACATGACGCGTGATGAAGCTGAAGCGGTATTGGCTCATGAAGTTAGCCACATCGCGAACGGTGATATGGTGACGATGACTCTAATGCAGGGTGTTGTGAACACGTTCGTTATCTTCCTATCTCGTTTCATCGCCAACATTGTTGCGTCGAATGACAATGAAGAAGAGGGTGGCAGCAACATGATGGTGTACTTCGGTGTGTCTATGGTGCTGGAACTGGTATTTGGTTTCCTAGCGAGCTTCATTACGATGTGGTATAGCCGCCATCGTGAGTTCCATGCCGATGCAGGTGCTGCGCACTTGGTAGGTAAAGAGAAGATGATTGCAGCGTTAGAGCGTCTAAAAGTGAGCCACGAGCCACAACTAGAAGGTTCTATGATGGCGTTTGGTATCAACGGTAAAAAGTCTCTTACTGAGCTATTAATGAGCCATCCGCCACTAGATAAGCGTATTGCGTCTCTACGTAACATGTAATTTCTAATATGATTAGCCATCGCTAGTCGAAAAGATAAATCTAAAGGCTTCCTTCGGGAGGCCTTTTTTGATCTTGGCGCTTAAGATAACAAGTGTTGAGACATGAAGTATGAGATACGAGGTGTAGTTGTAGCTAGGTGATTAAATTGAATGAGTAGGAGGTGAGTAGATCAATTGGAGGAGAATTGGTGTTCTTATGTTTACGATTCTTGTGTCGATAGATTTAATTCCGCGCAATAAAAAGGCTTCCACATGGGAAGCCTTAGTCTATTCTTCGATTCGAAATTCGAATCTTACAGCTTGTCAGTTAGCTCGATTGCTTGACCGATGTAGTTTGCTGGAGTCATCTCTTTCAGGCGAACTTTCTCGTCTGCAGGGATTTCAAGACCGTCGATGAATGCACGCATGCCTTCGCCATCTACACGCTTACCACGAGTTAGCTCTTTTAGCTTCTCGTATGGCTTCTCGATGCCGTAACGACGCATTACTGTTTGTACTGGTTCAGCAAGAACTTCCCAGTTTTTGTCTAGTTCAGCAAGTAGTGCTTCACGGTTAACTTCTAGCTTGCTAATACCTTTCAGAGTTGAAGTGTATGCAATGATTGCGTAGCCAACACCAACACCTAGGTTACGAAGAACTGTAGAGTCAGTTAGGTCACGTTGCCAGCGAGAAACTGGAAGTTTTTGAGCAAGGTGGCTAAATACTGCGTTAGCTAGACCAAGGTTGCCTTCAGAGTTTTCGAAGTCAATTGGGTTAACTTTATGCGGCATTGTAGAAGAACCGATTTCGCCAGCAATAGTCTTCTGCTTGAAGTGACCAAGAGCAATGTAGCCCCAAACGTCACGGTCGAAGTCTAGAAGAATCGTGTTGAAACGAGCAACCGCGTCGAATAGCTCAGCGATGTAATCGTGAGGTTCGATTTGAGTTGTGTACGGGTTCCAAGTTACGCCAAGAGATTCAGTGATGAACTCTTCAGAGAACTGGTGCCATTCAACTTCTGGGTATGCAGAAAGGTGTGCGTTGTAGTTACCTACCGCGCCGTTGATTTTCGCTAGGATCTCAACGCTTTCGATTTGCTTGTATTGACGTTCCATACGGTACGCAACGTTAGCCATCTCTTTACCCATAGTCGAAGGAGAAGCTGGCTGACCGTGTGTACGAGAAAGAAGAGGAATGTCACGGTACTCGTTCGCAAGTGCTTTGATAGCATCAATTACGTTACGAATTTCTGGAAGAATCACTGTGTCACGAGCTTCTTTAAGCATAAGCGCGTGAGATGTGTTGTTGATGTCTTCAGAAGTACATGCAAAGTGAATGAATTCGTTAACTGCGTGAAGCTCAGGAACGCCCGCAACTTTCTCTTTCAAGAAGTACTCAACCGCTTTTACGTCGTGGTTTGTCGTGCGCTCGATCTCTTTGATACGCAGAGCGTCTTCTTCGCTGAAGTTAGCGGCTAGTTCATCAAGAAACTGGTTAGCTTCTGCACTGAACGCTGGTACTTCCTTGATTGCATCAGTAGCTGCAAGCTTTTGTAACCAACGAATTTCAACGATAGAGCGGTACTTTAGTAGTCCAAACTCACTAAAGATGCTGCGTAATGCAATAGTCTTACTTCCGTAACGGCCGTCTACTGGTGAAACAGCAGTCAATGCTGACAGTTCCATGGTGTTCTCCTGAATTGAGTTTTCTAAATTTTGAGAGGTTTATACCAGTAACAATCTCAATTGTCACGCATATTGCGCAATCGTTTGCGTGAGAGTTGTGTTGATACAAAAAACAAGCTCGCGACAAGGCGCGAGCTAATAAATCACATTCGAGCTAGTAGGATTTGAGCCTGCTCGATCATCTTCTTGCGACCGAAGATAAGGTGGCGGCGTTTACCACCAACCTGGCGCCATAACACAGCGCTTCGAATCCCTGATAGAAGCAGTGCGCGAACCTTATGTTGGCTCGAGGTTTGTTGAAGTACAGCTGGTGTGCCAGAAACCTGAATACGAGGGCCTATTGGGCTCACAACATCAAGGTAGATGCTCGCAAGGTTGCTGATCATTTGCTCGTCGAACAGATCAAAGTGTTCAGTTTGGCGCTCTGCAGTTTGAATGCGATCACCAAGCTGAGACATAGAGTCGTTGCGAGAAGATAGCTTACGCTCAAGAGCCATCAAGCTGATAATGTAGCGAGTAATGTCGCTACCAGCTGGAGTACTATCGATACCTTTTACTAAGCACTCAAGGCCAAGCTTTAGGTTCGCTTCACGTCCAAATACGCCAACTGTATTCGCTGGGTTGGTATTTAAAATAGCACTGAGTGAAGCTTCGAAGGCATCTTTATCACAATGGCCGTCTTTCGCTACTTGTTGAACCAAAGCCACAGCTTGGCAAATTCCGGCGAAAGCAATAGTACGGTCATAAAGTGTATTAGCCACGTAGTAACTCCTAGTTGTCTTCTATCGTTTGTCGTTCGATTAGTTAGATGCGTTTTTCGATGATACCGCCACCAAGACATACTTCGTCTAGGTAGAACACTGCCGATTGACCTGGGGTCACAGCAATCTGTGGTTCATCAAAAATAACCTTAATGTTCTCATCATCAATTGGGATGATTGTACAAGGAATATCAGTCTGACGGTAACGTGTTTTTACCGTGCATGTCATAACTTCAGTAATTGGTGTGCGATTTACCCAATGAAGCTGAGAAGCGATCAAACCTTCTGATTTCAAAAGAGGGTGGTCTTTACCTTGTACTGCGATCAAAACATTACGCTTGAGATCTTTTTCACCAACAAACCATGGCTCTTCATTACCGCCGCCACCTTTAGTGCCACCGATATGAAGGCCTTTGCGCTGACCTAGCGTGTGGTACATCAAACCTTGGTGTTGACCAATCACTTGGCCTTCCGGTGTTTCGATGTTACCCGGTTGTGCTGGTAGGTATTTGCCTAGGAATTCAGTGAACTTACGCTCACCGATAAAGCAGATGCCTGTAGAATCTTTCTTCTTCGCTGTGATCAAGTCTTGCTCTTCAGCAATACGTCGCACTTCTGGCTTTTCTAATTCACCGACAGGGAATAGGCTTCGTGCCACTTGATCTGAGCTTAGCGTGTATAGGAAATAGCTTTGGTCTTTGTTGCTGTCTAGACCACGTAGCATTTCTGGTTTTACGCCAGCATCAAGCTCTTCTTGAGTTGGGAAAGTACGACGAACGTAGTGACCCATCGCAATGTAGTCTGCGTCTAGCACTTCATCCGCAAACTCTAAGAATGCTTTGAACTTGATTTCTTTGTTACAAAGGATATCAGGGTTCGGTGTGCGGCCTGCTTTGTACTCTTCAAGGAAGTATTCGAATACATTGTCCCAGTATTCCGCAGCGAAGTTGATCGTGTGTAGGTGGATACCTAGTTTGTCACATACCGCTTGAGCATCAGCAAGGTCTTCAGCTGCCGTGCAGTATTCTTCGTTATCATCTTCTTCCCAGTTTTTCATGAAAAGGCCTTCTACCTGATAGCCTTGTTGCTGAAGAAGATACGCCGATACTGACGAATCTACACCGCCGGACATACCGACAATTACTTTCTTTTCGCTGTTTCCAGAGCTGATATCTGACATGTCTAAACACCGTTACTATTACTTGGTCGCAGATTCTAACAGAAAGAGAAACGCCGTGACAGATCTGAGACCGGAATCACAGTTTCATTTGCACAAATAGTGCGCTGACTTTGTTAGAGAATCGCATGAGAGCGAGGTGAGTCGCTAGGATGTCAGAAGTATATGTGGCATAGTCGCTCGAAATCCAAGACCTGAGATAAAAAAATGTCTGAACAAAATGAATTTATGCAAGAAGAAGAGCTGATTGAGATTATCGAAAACCAGCTTGAAGATGGCGAACCTGTAAAAGTTAAAGAGACGCTGATGCGTTTAATGATGACTGGTACTCCTCGTGAAGAGGCAATTGCGGCTATGGCATGTGCACTGGCAATTGAAGTCTTTGACGTTATGAAAAACGGCGCGGAGTTCAATCAAAAACGTTACGCAGAGCATTTGGGTATGCTGCCTGATCTGAGCTTTATGGAAGGCGAATAAAAAAAACCTTCAGCAAACGTTTGCTATAGTTTGAAAGATTGCCGCGTTAAATATAGCGCGGTAGAATCCGCCACCTATTTCCCCTTGACTTAGACTAGCCCTATGAAATTCCCTGGACAACGTAAATCAAAGCACTACTTTCCGGTTCACGCTCGTGATCCTCTAGTGAGCCAAGCTCAAAGCAGTAAAAGAATGTCACGCACTCATATTATCGGTATTGACCAAACATTGGTGGATATTGAAGCAAAGGTGAGTTCTGAACTTATTGAGAAGTATGGTTTGAGCAAGGGACATTCACTGGTTATTGGTGACGCAGCCGCTGAATCTTTATATCAAGAATTAAAAGAACAGTGCCTGATTACCAATGAATACGCTGGTGGCACAATTGGTAACACATTACACAACTATTCAGTGCTAGCGGATGACCGTTCTACTCTACTGGGTGTAATGAGCCAAGATATTAAGATTGGTAGCTACGGTTACCGCTATTTATGTAATACATCAAGCAGAATGGACCTGAACCATTTACAAGGGGTAGATGGCGCAATTGGTCGCTGCTTTGCATTAATTACAGAAGACGGTGAACGTACTTTCGCAATTAGCGAAGGACAAATGAACCAATTAAAACCAGAAAGCATTCCTGAAAAAATCTTCAAAAGTGCTTCTGCTTTAGTTTTAACGGCTTATTTAGTTCGTTGTAAGCCAGGTGACCCTATGCCTGAAGCTACAATGAAAGCGATCGAATACGCGAAGAAATACGATGTGCCTGTTGTTTTGACCCTTGGTACTAAATTTGTTATTCAAGATGATCCAGAATTCTGGAAAGATTTCCTTGAGCAACATGTAACGGTTGTTGCAATGAATGAAGATGAAGCTGAAGCATTAACAGGCGAGAGTGATCCGCTTGCTGCTTCAGATAAAGCGTTAGAGTGGGTAGACCTTGTTCTATGTACTGCAGGCCCTGTTGGCCTATTCATGGCGGGTTACACGGAAGATGCAGCTAAACGTGAAACGTCACTGCCTTTACTTCCAGGTTCAATCGCAGAGTTCAACCGTTTTGAATTTAGCCGTCCTGCGCATAAAGATTTATGTGAAAACCCAACCAAAGTGTATTCGCATATTGCGCCATACATGGGCGGTCCGGAAAAAATCAAAAATACGAATGGTGCAGGTGATGCTGCGTTATCAGCTTTATTACATGATATGGCTGCGAATAAGTACCACAAAGAAAACGTGCCAAACTCAAGTAAGCACCAACATTCATTCTTGACGTACTCTTCGTTCTCACAAGTTTGTAAATATTCTAACCGTGCTAGCTATGAAGTGTTGGTTCAACACTCTCCACGTTTATCTCGTGGCCTTCCTGAAAGAGAAGATAGCCTAGAAGAAGCGTACTGGGAAAGATAAGTTACTTTCTTTAATCAGTAGTACTATCAGTATCAGTTAGTTTCTAATACTGATAGTACAAATATAAAAAAGGCTCCGAAAGGAGCCTTTTTTGTTTCTGAATATATTGAAGTCGTAAATAATACTTTGGTCGACTTAAATATTAATTCTATTGCTTAGCGTGTAATTGATTACTCACTAAGTAAACTAAATGCTTAGATAGCAAACTCTTCTAGAGATTTACCAGCATCTAGCTGTTCTTGGATAGCTGAAGGCGTACGGCCTTGACCTGTCCAAGTTTTCTCGTCGCCGTTTGCGTCTACATATTTGTATTTCGCTGGGCGAGGAGCACGTTTAGCTTTTGTTGTTTTAGATTTTGCTTCACCAGAAAGTGCAGCAATAAGATCGGCAACATCAATTCCGTCTTTTGCAATTTGTTCAGCAATAGCAGAAAGTTTAGCTTCTTGTTCTGCTTTAGCCGCACGCTCTTCAGCTTCTGACTCTTGACGCTCTTGTACAACAATAGTTAGCTTGTCTAGCGCTTCTTCAAGTTGCTCAAGAGTTAATTCACGTGAGAACGCACGAAGGCTACGGATATTTAATAGAGTTTTTGTTAATTCAGACATGATATTTTCCATCAAGGTAAACTAAATAATCCTCCTAATAATAAACAGAGCCTAAGAATAAAACAAATAGTATTTCTTCTATTACATATTAAAATATAAAAGTGAGATGAATAGTTGAAAACTCAACGTTGTATTCCTATCGAATTTATAATAATTATTAAGATTATCTTAAAAAATGATATGTGACTGGTGGAGTAGTTCACCAGAGTTGACTATTCTGTTATTGATTGCTTCATTAACAAAAAGCTATTTTTCTCGGAATGATATGTTGCATTGTTGCTCTTCATGAGTACAATTGCGGCTACCTGATGCGAGGCTTTGGTTAATCTGTTGTTAAACTCTGGTTTACACGGTTAATAATGTTATCGCACGTAGAGGTGCAATTATAAAAAGTAACTTCCGTTGGGGTGATGCCAATGAGCGGGAATGAAAGGTGTAATTGCCGAAGTAAATTGTATATCTAAGCAATTTGCTGGGGTTGTGCTCAATAGGTACAACACTGCCATAGTCTTAATTTTAAACTATGGAGCGCTACTGTAGGGTTGGGTGAAGTGTTCACTTCCCTTTCGCTTAGTTCAACATGAACTTGGTCAGCCGTATCAAGTTTGTCTGCAGTAGATCTCTAGCCAAATAAAAAACTGGTTTTTGAAGATCATGAATTTAATAGATTTTGCAACATCGCCTTTATCACTGCTTCCTCCTTTGGTTGCATTGACTCTTGCTATTGTTACCCGACGTGTATTGGTTTCTTTGGGTGTCGGTATTGTTATGGGTGCGATTCTACTTGCTGATTACTCAGTAGGTAACGCAGCTAGCTACGTGTTTACTAAAGCATCGGGTGTTTTCATCGAAGATGGTGGCATCAACACTTGGAATATGAGCATCATTGCATTCCTAATTATTCTTGGAATGACAACTGCACTATTAACACTGTCTGGCGGTACTCGCGCATTTGCTGAATGGGCACAGTCTCGCGTTAAGAGCAAACGTGGTTCAAAACTACTTGCTGCTTTCTTAGGTGTATTCATCTTTGTTGATGACTACTTCAACAGCTTAGCGGTAGGTGCTATCTCTCGCCCTGTAACAGACCGTTTCTACGTATCTCGCGCTAAGCTTGCTTATATTCTCGATTCTACTGCTGCTCCAATGTGCGTGATCATGCCAGCTTCTAGCTGGGGTGCTTACATCATTACTATTATTGGTGGCATTTTAGTGACACACGGTGTGACAGAGTATTCTGCACTGGGTGCTTACGTTCGTCTTATCCCAATGAACTTCTACGCTGTATTCGCTCTGTTAATGGTGTTTGCCGTTGCGTGGTTCGGCCTAGACGTTGGTAAGATGCGTGAGCATGAAATCGAAGCATCTCAAGGCCGTGGCTTTGAAGGCGACAACGATCAAAAGCAAGCTCACGATCTAAACGAAGAGCTAGACATCGAAGAGAGCGAAAACGGTTCAGTTTCTGATCTTGTGATGCCAATCGTATCGCTAATTGTAGCGACAGTTGCAGCAATGCTTTACACAGGTGGCCAAGCGCTTACTGCTGATGGTCAAGCATTTAACCTTCTAGGTGCATTCGAAAACACGGATGTAGGTAAGTCTCTTGTTTACGGTGGCATCATCGGTCTACTTGTGGCGCTAGCGACTGTATTTAAGCAAAAGCTGTCTATGGCAGACATCGCAAGAACAATGTGGATCGGTGCAAGCTCTATGTTTGGCGCTATCCTAATTCTTGTGTTCGCTTGGACTATCGGCTCTGTTATCGGCGACATGAAAACAGGTTCGTACCTATCATCTTTAGCAACGGGCAATATTGATTACCACTGGCTACCAGTTATCTTGTTCCTTCTTGCTGGTTTGATGGCTTTCTCGACAGGTACATCTTGGGGTACGTTCGGTATCATGCTACCTATTGCGGGTGACATGGCTGCAGCATCTGACATCGCGCTAATTTTGCCGATGCTAAGTGCGGTTCTTGCGGGCTCTGTATTTGGTGACCACTGCTCTCCAATTTCAGACACAACGATTCTGTCTTCTACTGGTGCTCGTTGTAACCATATTGACCACGTATCGACTCAGCTTCCATACGCGCTGTCTGTGGCGTTCGTATCGTGCATTGGTTTCATTACCCTAGGTATGACATCTTCAATTAGCATCGCATTTGGCGCAGCGTCTCTAACGTTTGTCGCTGTATGTTTTGCATTGGCTTACTTCTCTCGCTGTAAAATGGCGACGTGCAAAAGCTAAAACTGAAAGCTAATCAGTAAACTATCAGGGAGGCGTTAGCCTCCCTTTTTTGTGCTTGTTAATTTAATTTTAAGTTTCGTGAAAAAAGTTCGAATAAATGGTTGAAAAAGGATCTCAGCTTAGTTAGTGTGGAGACAAGACAGCAAACAACTGAAGAGCTTATAAGTATGCGTAAATTAGTAATGAACATTCATCACCATCATCACCCTATCTAGTCTTTCGGGGAGATTTACGTATACCCGGGAGCAAGAATTCTCCCGGAGGTTAAGTCAAAGAATTTAGATTTAAACCCTCGGGATGACAAAGTCTTCCGAGGGTTTTTTAGTTTTAGCGCTTTTAAATAATCAATAAATTCAAATATTTGCACAGGGATACAGCAATGCAGACACAACGCCTAAGAATCGCAATTCAAAAGAAAGGTCGCTTAAGTAAAGAGTGCCAAGATCTACTTAAAAAATGTGGTGTTAAATTTAACATCATGGGTGAGCGCCTAGTTGTTCATTCATTAAATATGCCAATCGACTTGTTATTAGTTCGTGATGATGACATCCCAGGTCTTATCATGGATGGTGTGGTTGACCTTGGTTTTATCGGTGAAAATGAACTAGAAGAAGTTCGCCTAGACCGTGTTGCTCTAAAAGAGCCATCAGAGTTTCGCACACTACGTCGTTTAGACTTCGGTGGTTGCCGTCTTTCTATCGCAATCAACAAAGATGAAGTCTACAACGGGCCACAAGATCTTGCGGGCAAGCGTATTGCGACAACTTACCCACAACTACTGAAAGCCTACATGGATGAGCAGGGTGTTGAATTCAGCACTTGTATGCTAACAGGCTCGGTTGAAGTAGCGCCTCGTGCAGGCCTTGCAGATGCTATCGCTGATTTAGTTTCTACAGGTGCAACGCTTGAAGCGAATGGCCTAAAAGAAGCTGAAGCTATCTTCCAATCGAAAGCAACACTTATTCAACGTGTTGGTGATTTCGACGCAGACAAAACCGCACTGATTGAAAAACTACTGACTCGTATGCAGGGTGTTCAACAAGCGAAAGAGTCGAAGTACATCATGCTTCACGCGCCAACTTCTCAACTAGAGCAAATCAAAGCACTACTGCCTGGTGCTGAAGATCCAACGGTTCTTCCACTATCTACAGACAAAGACAAAGTTGCCGTTCACCTAGTAAGTACAGAGAACTTGTTCTGGGAAACAATGGAGCAGCTGAAAGAGTTGGGTGCAAGCTCGATTCTAGTATTACCAATCGAAAAAATGATGGGGTAGTGACGATGAGAACCGTTGTTTGGCAATCTTTAAGTGAATCACAGCAAGACTCGGTACTAGAGCGTCCAGCTATTACTGAAGGTGCAAACATCACAGCGACTGTTTCTGATGTTATTGCAAAAGTACGAAATGAAGGCGATGCCGCACTTAAAGAACTGACTGAAAAGTTCGATCGTGTGACTCCAGAATCCATTCGAGTCAGCTCGACTGAGATTGAAGAGGCATGTGCTCGTTTAACACCAGAAATGAAGCAAGCGTTAGAGCAAGCTTATAGCAATATTGCTAAGTTTCACGAAGCTCAGAAGCCGCAGCCAATTAAGGTTGAAACACAGCCAGGCGTTGTGTGTGAGCAAGTGACACGCGCTATTAATACTGTTGGCCTTTATATTCCGGGTGGCAGCGCGCCACTTCCGTCAACGGTTCTTATGTTAGGTGTACCTGCTCAAATCGCGGGTTGCCGCAAGGTTGTGCTTTGTTCACCTCCGCCAATCGCGGATGAAATCTTGTATGTCGCTAATCTTTGTAAAATCGATGAGGTTTACAATGTAGGTGGTGGTCAAGCCGTTGCTGCGATGGCTTACGGTACGGAGAGTGTCTCTAAAGTAGATAAAATTTTCGGTCCTGGTAATGCGTATGTAACGGAAGCTAAGCGCCAAGTGAGTAACGACTTCCGTGGTTCTGCGATTGATATGCCGGCAGGCCCATCGGAGGTGATGGTGATTGCAGACGAAACTGCGGATGCTGACTTCATTGCTGCTGATCTACTGAGCCAAGCTGAACATGGCCCAGATTCACAGGTTGTATTAGTAACACCATCGCCAGTTATTGCCGACCAAGTAACCGATGCGGTTCAGAAGCAACTGAAAGAACTGTCTCGTGCGAACATCGCTCAGCAAGCATTGGCTTCAAGCCTAATCATCATTGCTGAATCGATCACTCAAGCGATTGCGATTTCTAACTTCTACGGTCCAGAGCACTTGATTGTTCAGACCAAGAATCCACGTGAATTGCTGCCGTTGTTAGACAATGCCGGTTCAATCTTCCTTGGTGACTGGTCTCCAGAGTCTGCAGGTGACTACGCATCAGGTACAAATCACGTTCTTCCTACTTACGGCTATACCAACACCTATTCAAGTCTAGGTTTGGCTGATTTCTCTAAGCGTATGACGGTACAAGAGTTAACGGCTGATGGCTTGAAAGGCCTAGCGCCAACGGTAGTTACAATGGCGGAAGCCGAAGGTTTGGATGCGCACAAACGTGCTGTGACCATCCGAATTGAAAAGTTAAATAAAGCGAAATAAGGGTAGGGCATGGAAAAGTTAGCAAGAAAACAAGTTCAGGCTCTTACACCTTACTTGTCTGCAAGACGCATTGGTGGCAGCGGAGATGTGTGGCTAAACGCTAACGAGTCTCCGTTTGATAACGAGTACAACCTAAACTTGTCTCGTCTTAATCGCTACAACGAGTGCCAGCCTAAAGAGCTGATCGATGCTTACGCTCAATATGCAGGCGTGAAATCAGAGCAAACGCTGACCACTCGTGGCGCTGACGAAGGTATCGAACTTTTGATTCGAGCTTTCTGCGAGCCGAACGAAGACTCGATTCTGTACTGCCCTCCGACTTACGGTATGTACGCCATCAGTGCCGAGACGATTGGTGTTGAGCGCAAGGTTGTGCCTTTAACGGCTGAATGGCAATTGGATCTTCCTGCTATTGAATCTCAACTAGACAACGTGAAAGTAGTGTTTGTTTGTAGCCCAAACAACCCAACGGGTAACTTAGTTGATCGCAAAGACATCATCAAACTGCTTGAAATGACGCAAGACAAAGCGATTGTGGTGATGGATGAAGCGTATATCGATTTCTGTCCAGAAGCGTCAACGGTCGACTTGCTTGAGCAATACCCGAACCTTGCGATTCTGCGTACCTTGTCGAAAGCTTTTGCTCTGGCGGGTTTACGTTGTGGCTTTACGCTGGCGAACAAAGCACTTATCGATGTACTGTTGAAAGTGATTGCGCCTTACCCGGTTCCAATTCCAGTTGCTGACATTGCCGTTCAAGCGCTTTCTGAACAAGGGCTTGCGCGAGCGAAGTTCCAAGTTCTGGATTTAAGTGCTAACCGAGCGTATTTGCAAGCTGGTTTGTTGGGTATGCCTCAAGTGACGGTATTTGATGGTTGGGGTAACTACCTGCTGGTTAAATTCCCGAACGGCGATGAGTTGTTCAAAGCGGCATGGGACACGGGCATCATCTTGCGTAATTCGCCAATTGAAGACTGTGTTCGTATTAGTATTGGTAACCGCGAAGAGTGCGAAAAGACACTTGGATTCATTCGTAACTTTTTTCAGTAACGAAAGGCTTACCATTAATAACATTTGTCAGTCTGAGTTGATTAAAAACAGACTGGCAAATGAAACCAATATTTTGGGTTAGCGTTTGATTTTAGCTAGGCCAGCAGATTTAAAATTAAAAGGAAGTTCAAGTGAGTAAACAACAGAAAATACTTTTTATAGACCGTGATGGCACCTTAATTGTTGAGCCGCCAGTCGACTTTCAAGTAGACCGTTTAGACAAACTAAAATTCGAACCGCTAGTGATCCCTAGCCTACTGGCATTACAAGATGCGGGTTACCGCTTAGTGATGGTCACTAACCAAGATGGCCTAGGTACCGACAGCTACCCACAAGAAGATTTCGATGCGCCACACAATATGATGATGGAGTTCTTCGAATCTCAAGGCGTTAAGTTTGACGATGTACTTATTTGCCCTCACTTTGACGAAGACAACTGCTCTTGCCGTAAGCCTAAACTGGGTATGGTTAAAGAATACCTACAAGGCGGCAAAGTCGACTTCCAACATTCTGTTGTGATTGGCGATCGAAAGACGGATCTTCAACTTGCAGAAAACATGGCAATCCGCGGCATTCAATATGGCCCGGATGCAGAAACGGAAGGCACACTCAACTGGCCACAGATCGTTAAAGATTTAACGGTTAATGCTCGTGTTGCTGAAGTGGTTCGTACAACGAAAGAAACTGACATTAAGGTAGCCGTAAACCTTGATGAAACCGGTGGTAACAAGATCGATACTGGCATGGGTTTCTTCGATCACATGCTTGATCAAATCGCGACACACGGCGGTTTCCAAATGAACCTGACTGTGAAGGGCGACCTACACATTGATGATCACCATACAATCGAAGACACCGCTCTCGCTTTAGGCCAAGCGCTTAAAGATGCATTAGGCGATAAACGTGGTATCGGCCGTTTCGGTTTCAGCCTGCCTATGGATGAGTGCTTAGCTCAGTGTGCGTTAGACCTATCTGGTCGTCCGTACCTAAAATTTGATGCTAAGTTTAGCCGCGAGCAAGTGGGTGACCTTTCTACGGAGATGGTGGTTCACTTCTTCCGTTCTTTAACCGATACACTGGCTTGTACATTGCACCTTTCTTCAGCTGGTAATAATGATCACCACATTATTGAGAGTCTGTTCAAAGCGTTTGGTCGTACTCTTCGTCAAGCAATCAAAGTTGAAGGTAATGAGTTACCAAGCAGCAAAGGCGTTCTGTAAGGCTAACGTTAGCAAGGAAAAACAATGAAAGATCAAAAAGTCGTTATTATTGATACTGGTTGTGCCAACGTTTCCTCAGTGAAGTTTGCTATTGAACGCCTGGGCTATACAGTTGAAATTTCAAAAGAACCAAAAGTTGTTCTTGCTGCAGACAAGCTGTTCCTACCCGGTGTGGGTACAGCAAGTGAGGCAATGAAAAACTTGCAAGAGCGCGACCTTGTTAGTCTTGTGAAACAAGTAGAGAAACCTTTGCTGGGTATCTGTTTAGGTATGCAGCTGTTAGGCAAACTGTCTCAAGAGAAAGGCCAAAAAGCTGACGAGTTAGTTGAATGCCTAGGATTGTGTGATGGCGAAGTTTGTTTACTTGAAACGGGTGATTTGCCATTACCACACATGGGTTGGAACACAGTAACCGCGACACCTAACCACCCTCTATTCAAAGATATTGAAGAGGGCGAGTACTTCTACTTTGTACACAGCTTCGCAATGCCAGTGGGTGACTACACAATCGCACAATGTGATTACGGCAATCCGTTTACTGCCGCAGTGCAAAGTGGCAATTATTATGGTGTTCAATTCCACCCAGAGCGATCTTCGAAAGCTGGCTCTAAGCTGATTCAGAACTTCTTGGAATTGTAATAAGGATTAGGCAGCGGCTACCGTTGCCAGATAAGGAATGTAAATGATTATTCCCGCATTAGATTTAATTGAAGGCCAAGTAGTTCGCTTATTTCAAGGGGACTACGGGCAAGTAACAGAATACAAAGTCGATCCAGCAGAGCAGTTCAACCTTTATCACCAAGCTGGTGCTGGCTGGCTTCACCTTGTTGACTTAACAGGTGCAAAAGATACCACTGCTCGTCAGTTAGACTTGATTGCTAAGCTACTGGCTAGCACGCCTGCGAACATCCAGATTGGTGGTGGTGTTCGTAATGAACAAGATGTCGTTGATCTGCTAGAAGCGGGCGCACAGCGCGTTGTGGTTGGTTCTACAGCAGTTAAGCAACCAGAGTTGGTTAAAGGTTGGATGGAGAAGTACGGCGCGGACAAAATCGTGCTGGCTCTGGATATCAACATTGACGAAAGTGGCACACGTAAAGTGGCGATTTCAGGTTGGCAAGAAGATTCAGGCGTGACCATTGAAGCGCTAATTGAAGATTACCTCACGGTTGGCCTTAAACACGTTCTGTGTACAGATATTTCACGTGACGGCACGCTAGAAGGGTCAAACGTAGAGCTCTATGTTGATCTTTGTAAGCAGTACCCACAAGTGCAATTCCAATCATCGGGTGGCATTGGCAGCCTAGCTGATATCGAAGCACTGAAAGGCAGTGGCGTTGCGGGTGTGATTGTTGGTCGCGCACTGCTTGATGGCAAGTTCACAGCAGAGGAGGCATTTGCATGTTGGCAAAGCGAATAATCCCTTGTTTGGATGTCCGTGATGGGCAAGTGGTTAAGGGCGTTCAATTCCGCAACCACGAAATTATTGGTGACATCGTTCCGCTAGCACAACGCTACGCAGAAGAGGGCGCTGATGAATTAGTATTTTACGATATTACCGCATCAAGTGATGGCCGTGTGGTCGATAAAAGCTGGGTGAAACGCGTAGCAGAAGTGATTGATATTCCTTTCTGTGTGGCTGGTGGTATTAAGTCCGCGGAAGATGCAGCGCGCATTCTTGAGTTTGGTGCAGATAAAGTATCCATCAACTCGCCTGCATTGGCTAACCCACAGCTGATCACTGACCTAGCGGATAAGTTTGGCGTGCAGTGTATCGTTGTCGGTATCGATTCATACTTCGATAAAGAGACGGGTAAATATCAGGTTTACCAATTCACAGGCGATGAAGCGCGTACCAAAGCAACCAAGTGGGAAACCAAAGATTGGGTGCAGGAAGTACAGAAACGTGGCGCCGGTGAGATCGTGTTAAACATGATGAACCAAGATGGCGTTCGCAACGGCTATGATATCGACCAGTTAAACATGGTACGTTCAGTGTGTAATGTACCCCTGATTGCATCAGGTGGCGCAGGTGCGATGGAGCACTTTGCTGAAGCCTATAAAAAAACCAACGTGGACGGAGCACTTGCGGCTTCGGTATTCCACAAGCAAGTCATCAATATTGGTGAACTTAAACAGTATTTGAAACAACAAGATGTAGAGGTGCGACTATGAGTTTTGAACCCGTAAGCTTATCAAAAACAGAAGTAGGCGCATTGTCAGAGCGTATTGATTGGGAAAAAGTAGATGGCTTAGTGCCGGCTATTGTTCAAAATTACCAATCGAGCCAAGTGCTGATGATGGGATACATGAACCCAGCAGCGCTCGAGAAAACAGGTGAAACTGGTCAAGTGACGTTTTTCTCTCGCACTAAAGAGCGCCTTTGGACCAAAGGTGAAACGTCGGGTAACGTATTGCAACTGCAAAACATGTCATTGGATTGTGACAACGACACCTTGCTGGTTAAAGTCAATCCCATTGGCCCAACGTGCCACACAGGTACAACAACGTGTTGGGATGGAGACAAGCAAGAAGAAACACAGATGGTGTGGCTTCATCAGCTTGAGCAGCTACTGGCTGCCCGCAAGGACGCAGACCCTGAGTCTTCTTATACTGCCAGTTTATATGCCCGTGGCACCAAGCGTATTTCGCAAAAAGTGGGCGAAGAAGGCGTTGAAGTCGCGCTTGCGGCGACGTCGGGCGATAAGGCGGAATTAGTGTGTGAATCAGCAGATTTGATTTACCACTTGATGGTTCTTTTACAAGACCAAGGCTTATCGATGAACGATGTGGTGAACAAATTAAAAGAGCGCCATAAGTAAGCTCTCTTTAGATTAATCGAACTACGTAACAGATAGATAAAAGCCCCGTAAACAATTATGTTTACGGGGCTTTTTAGCTTTTTAATTTTCAA
>NZ_JBGONY010000002.1:103328-195006 GCF_041439375.1 Vibrio crassostreae
AAGATTTCAAGATTTCAAGATTTCAAGATTTCAAGATTTCAAGATTTCAAGATTTCAAGATTTTAAAGCCCTGCGTCACTTTTCTAACCTCTGACTTTACGTCATTCCGAGGAGCCTAATCGACATCAGGAATCTCTTTACTTAATCAAACCTTTTAGCTTTTTGACTTACCCGCAGCACTTCTTATATTTCTTTCCGCTACCACAGATACATGGGTCATTGCGGCCGATTTTAAAGCTCTCAACCGTTTGGTTTAGACGGGGGTCAATCTCAGGCTCTGATCGTTTTTCTTGTTCATCTTCTTGCTCAGGGAAGGTGCCATCAATGTAATACCAAAAACCGTCTTCACGAACAAAGCGCGAACGTTCTTGCATACAGAACTGCTCAGCTCCGTCGTTGAAGTAAGCTTTAAACTCAACAAAGCCTTCGTTTTCATGTGAACCTGCGGCTGTACCGATGACCTCTAAACCCGCCCAATCACTATCTATGGATTCGGCAATACCTTCTCTCTGCGCTTCTGCATTACAAGTCGGGTGGTAAGTAGCAACCACATAATCCACCAAACCAAGTACATGTGCAGAATAACGTGAGCGCATCAATTGCTCGGGTGTTTCAACGGCACTGTGGTTAAGGTGTGCTGATTCACAGCATTGTTGGTAAGTATTTTTGCTACCGCATGGGCATGAAGACATAGTCAAATCCTGTAAAAATGGCCTCTATTAAGAGGCCATAAATGAATGCGTTGGAGTTTACCAAGAAACGATTGCTCGCCAAAGCTTAGTTTCGATTAGTATGGTTATGTGAAGTGGACTATTTCAATGAAGGTGATAACAGCTCTTGAGCCCAAGTCGTCGCTTCGTCATAAGCTTGCCCGAGCTCTGCTTCGCTTAGTTTGAGCAGTTTACGAATACGTGTTGCTTCATCCCATCGAGCTTGCTCATAAGCAATAACCATCGCCAAGATTGCACCTAATACGCCTTTTCGTTGTATCAGAGCTTGTTTAATCTCTTCATCAATAGGTACTGAGTCCAGCACTTGCTTCAACGGTTGGTCAAACAGAGAATCGAGTAGAGAGAACATACCAGTCAAAAAGGCTTGTCCGGGTTCAACTTTCACATTCATCTTCTCGACTAATAGTTCACACTCACGTGCACGTAATACCGCTAAACCATAGAGTGAATCTGGTTTGTCTTCTTTCGCGGATGCAATCGCCACAAGTGAAACGAACTTACGTAGCTTTTGCTCGCCAAGGAAGATAAGCGCTTGGCGAAATGACCGAATGGTTGTTGCTGAGCCGCCTGCGGAGTTCACATAGGCAAGTAACTTGTAAGACAGCGTGACATCTAGCGTAATTAAACGTTCTACTTCGCTAAAGTCGATAGGGTCGTGCGCAATCTCTTTTAACAGCTGAACAATCGTCAAGAACGCAGGGTTGAGAGCGCGAGTTTGAATCATTTCCGGCTTGCTGAAAAAATAACCTTGGAAGTAGGTGAAGCCTGCTCGATTTGCTTCTTGATATTCATCGTAAGTCTCGACCTTTTCTGCGAGGAACTTAATATCCAACCCTTTGAGAGAGTTCATGAACATTGAAGCTTTCGCGATTGAGATCAAACGGATATCAAACTTGATAATTGAAACGTACGGTAAAAAGCGCTTCCATGCTTTGCTTGGTACAAAGTCGTCTAACGCGATGGTGTAACCCGCGTCATAGATAGCTTTTATTGCTTCAAGTAGTTCGTCTGTTGGTTCGCAGTCTTCAAGAACCTCAACAACGAGGCTTTCTTTGGGAAACAGAGTCGGGACTAAGTTGATTAGGCTTGCATAAGGGAAGTTCACGAACCCCAATTTATCACCCAACGTATTATAGTGAGTTGATAAAAAGTGGTCGGAAAGCAAACGGCTAGTAGCGAGCTCCGGCTCTACTTCAGGGAAAGTGTTCTTAGGACCATCCCTGAATAGCAACTCGTAACCTATGGTTTTCTTGTCTGTATCGAGTATTGGTTGACGCGCTACGTATGAATATTTCAACTTGGTACTGTGTTCGGTTTATTTCTGGTAGAGAGATAATAGCTAATTCAGTAGAAATTACCATACACTTTCTATGAAAGTCTGACCGATAATAATAATCAAAGTGAAAGTTTAAGAGTGATGTTAAAAGCGGTTGCTAAACTCTCGATTCTGTAGTTCAAAACTTTGCGGAGTGAACACCAGCACTGAACCTTGCGTATACCAATCACCCAATACGATACGAGTTTTAGTGCAATCATTGACGTTAAAAGTGTGGATGTCAGGGCGATGAGTATGGCCGTGGATCATAAGATCGACGCTGTTTCGTTCCATCACATCTTCCACTTCTTGTTGTGTCACATCCATGATGTCGAGAGATTTGGTCTGCTTGTCATCTTTGATGTCAGATTGAACCTTCGAGACAATTTTCTTCTTGATGAAAAATGGAATTCTGTTGAAGACCCATTGCAGCCATGGTTGATGCACTTTTTCGCGGAAGGCGAGGTATTTTACATCTTCGGTACACAGGGTATCACCATGCAACACCACCGCTTTTTGCCCGTAGATATCGATCGTTGATACTTCATCTAGAAGTTGTACGCCCGTTTGCTTGGCAAATTTTTTGCCAACTAAAAAGTCGCGGTTACCTTGTGTGAAGTAGCAAGGTACGCCCGTTTTCACTAAGTCGATAAACGCTTGGCGGATAGAAGTCGCGAACTCACTCTTATCGTCGTCACCAATCCAGAATTCGAAAAGGTCGCCTAATACGTAAAGTGCATCCGCTTCTACGGCTTCTTTCTTCATAAAGGTTAAGAAGCAGTCAGTGATGTCTTGTCGTGACGGAGTAAGGTGCAGGTCTGATATAAAATATGTTTTCATAGGTCTAAAAAAAGGGAGCGATTCGCTCCCTATATCCTGATTTTATCGGGTCACCAATTATTAATACTAACCGAAAGCGATGAATTAAGCTTCGATTGTAGTACCAGTGATGATCACTTCTTCTAGAGGTACATCTTGATGCATACCCATAGAACCAGTGCTAACACCTTTGATCTTGTTTACGATGTCCATGCCTTCAACAACTTCTGCGAATACACAGTAGCCCCAACCGTCTAGGCTTTCGCTACGGAAGTTTAGGAAAGAGTTGTCGTTAACGTTGATGAAGAACTGAGAGCTCGCTGAATGCGGTTCCATAGTACGAGCCATTGCTAGCGTACCCACTTTGTTCGCTAGGCCGTTGTTTGCTTCGTTCTTGATAGTTGCACGAGTTGTTTTTTCTTTAAGGCCAGAAGTCATACCGCCGCCTTGAACCATGAAACCATCGATAACACGGTGGAATAGCGTGTTGTCGTAAAAACCGTCACGGCAATACTGTAGGAAGTTTGCGCTTGTTTCTGGTGCTTTTTCTTCGTTAAGTTGAACTTTGATGTCACCAAAATTTGTGTGAAGGATGATCATGATTGTTACCTTACTGTCTTTTTAATATGAAGTTCGAATTCTAGCGCATGTTGGCGGACTTTCAAATCACCAAATCATTAACTTAACTTGGTTGTTTGAGGTAATTACTGCTTTGGGGGATTACCTAATAACGCATGAATTGATATACTTGACCTCTTATTTTGATTAATACACAAATATAGATAGAGATCATGCTGAAAATTTATAACACACTCACAAGACAGAAAGAGGAATTCAAACCAATTACAGCTGGCAAAGTCGGCATGTATGTCTGTGGGGTAACCATATACGATCTCTGTCACATTGGTCATGGCCGCACGTTTGTTTCTTTCGATGTAGTAACTCGTTATCTTCGTTACCTTGGTTACGATTTGAACTTCGTTCGTAACATCACTGATATCGATGATAAAATCATCAAGCGCGCTAATGAAAATGGTGAGTCTTGTGATTCTCTGACTGAGCGCCTGATCGGGGAAATGCACGCGGACTTCGATGCATTGAACATGAAGCGCCCTGATGTTGAGCCTCGTGCGACTGAATTCATCACTGAAATCGTTGAGCTTGTTGAAAAGTTAATTGAGCGTGGTTTTGCTTATGTCGCAAGCAACGGCGACGTCATGTTCGAAGTTAAGAAATTTGACGAATACGGTAAGCTTTCAAAGCAAGACCTTGACCAGCTTCAAGCGGGTGCTCGTGTTGATGTCGATTCTGCAAAACGTAGCCCGTTAGATTTCGTTCTTTGGAAGATGTCTAAGCCAGGTGAACCTACGTGGGAATCACCATGGGGTCCAGGTCGTCCGGGTTGGCACATTGAGTGTTCAGCAATGAACTCTTCTATTCTTGGCAATCACTTCGATATCCACGGTGGCGGTTCAGATCTACAGTTCCCGCACCACGAGAACGAAATCGCACAATCTTGCTGCGCACACGGCACCCAGTATGTGAATACTTGGATGCACAGTGGCATGGTGATGGTAGACAGAGAAAAAATGTCTAAGTCACTGGGTAACTTCTTCACTATCCGTGACGTACTTCAGCATTACGATGCAGAAACAGTACGTTACTTCCTAATGTCTGGTCACTACCGTAGCCAACTGAACTACAGCGAAGATAACCTAAACCAAGCTCGTGCATCACTTGAGCGTCTCTACACATCACTTCGTGGCCTAGACGTTACAGCAGCTCCGGCTGGTGGTGAAGAGTACGTGACTCGTTTCTCTACAGCGATGAACGATGATTTCAACACTCCAGAAGCTTATTCAGTACTGTTTGAAATGGCTCGTGAAATCAACCGCATCAAAACTGAAAGCGTCGAAAAAGCAAGTGCACTAGGTGCATTGATGCGTGAACTGGCAGACATCATCGGTATTCTTCATCAAGACCCAGAGGCTTTCTTGCAAGGTGATGCGGCAGGCAACGATGACGAAGTGGCTGAAATCGAAGCGTTGATCAAACTGCGTAACGACTCTCGTGCTTCGAAAGATTGGGCGAATGCTGACCTTGCACGTGACAAGCTAAACGAGTTGGGTATTGTTCTGGAAGATGGTCCAGAAGGTACGACTTGGCGTCGTAAGTAAATATTATAAAAAGGGCTGATTTTCAGCCCTTTTTTCTAGCAAAAATTCTCTAATATCACCTTTTTATCTTCAACTTTTAATTAACAGGAATATTTCTGTGGCTCAGATGTATTTTTATTACTCGGCAATGAATGCGGGTAAATCAACAACACTTCTTCAGTCTTCATTCAACTACCAAGAGCGTGGCATGACGCCAGTGATCTTTACGGCTGCATTGGATGATCGTTATGGTATCGGTAAAGTTAGCTCTCGAATTGGTTTACAATCTGAAGCTCAACTTTTTAAAAATGACACCAATATGTTTGACGCTATCCAAAAACTCAATGAAGAAGAAAAGCGTCATTGTGTTTTGATTGATGAGTGTCAGTTCTTGTCGAAAGAGCAGGTGTACCAGTTAACAGAAGTGGTCGATAAACTGCATATCCCTGTACTTTGCTATGGTTTACGTACCGATTTCTTGGGTGAACTGTTTGAAGGTAGTCGTTACTTATTATCTTGGGCAGATAAACTGGTTGAGCTTAAAACCATTTGTCACTGTGGCCGTAAAGCTAATATGGTGATCCGTACCGACGAGCACGGTGTGGCGATTGCTGAAGGTGACCAAGTGGCTATTGGCGGTAATGATCAGTATGTTTCTGCTTGCCGTCTGCACTATAAAGAAGCGTTAGGTAAATAAACCGATCTCATAGTTCAGCTTGCTAAAACGAAAAACGGTGACCAAGTGTCACCGTTTTTGTTTATTGAGCCTGTGTTTTTACTTTATTCCAAGTCGCGCCTTTGCTTTATTCGAAATGGAGCTTTTGATTTATTCGAAGCCGAGCTGCTTCAATGCTTGATAGGCATGATCAACGTCATCGGGGATTGGCATCTCAATTTGAAAGCCTTGGGCTGGGTAGAATTTGATTCGTTCATAATCAGCAATCAATGCGCCCAACACCATGTCTAACGGCAACTCTTCGTTAAAGTAATCATCCCAATTTTGCCATTGTGAAGTCACCGTGACTTCTGTCGTTTCTTCAGGCCACTGTTTGCTGAAAGTGGCGTAGGTACGTTTCTCCATAAACGGCTTTTGCACTAAGGTCATCCTCTTTGGTGATAGGCCTCGCTCAGTAAGCAACTCGTATGTGAAACGGACATTTTCTCCAGTATTAGACGCTTGTTTTTCAATGACAATATCTGAATCTGGCACGCCACAGTCTCGCGCTATCGCGGCAAAGGTTTCTGCTTCTGAACGTTCAAAATTGCCTTCAGTGAAGCGTCCCACACCACCGGAAAAAACGATGTATGGGGCGATTTTTTTGTGATAAAGCGCGGCCGCATATTCCGCGACTCTTGTATCGTTGCTGCACAACACAAAAATACAGTCTGAAGGCGTAACCTTGTGACCCATAGACATAAAGTTCCAAAGGGTGTCGACTGAGCGATGCAGTTTTATGTTGGGATCTTTGTTAGCTATAGATTGTTCAGTCATGAAGTGTGTCCAGTGTGAATTCGAATTTAAATGAATAACCTAAGCCGAGAATCTTCTTTGAAGAGATCAGTTTGTCTGGGGTATCAACAACAGCGGGTAGAGGCTCACTGCTGTTGGCGCTTTTCAGTGCTGCGGCATAAAATTCCGCCTTACTTACTGTGTTTGGTGTTGTCACGTTAACCACTTCGTTGTGCAGTTGACTGATAGCGAAATCGACAGCGCCAATCGCGTCGTCAAGGTGCAGCATATTGGCTGGCGCTTGGGTGCTGACTTGTTTTAACTTGCTTGCAAAGCGTGATGGGTGACGGCTTGGGCCTATTAACCCACTAAAACGAAGAATGGTGTAGTCGATACCTGAATCAATCACTGACTGTTCAGCTTGCAGCATGATTCGCGCGTTATCGGAAAATAAAGACGCGTGCTCGTTATCTGAGGTTGAAAGGGCTAGCGATGCATCCAGTTCGTTCAACACACCCGGCTTGGTTGGGTATACCGTGGTTGAACTGACCATAATGAGCTTTTTAATGTTGGCCTTTTGGCATGCGTTGGTGAGCTGCTGCCAGTAGTCGGCATACTCTTGTCCAGCTCCTTTTCTAAAGCCAGGGGGGAAGCTACCAATTACAATCTCAGTGTTGTTTTCGAGTAACAGTGAATAGAGTCGCCCGATAGTCTGTTCTGGCTCGGATGAGTCAAAACTAAACACTTCACATGGGATTCGTTCGTTACCAATGGCCTCCGCTCCCGCTTGGGTCGTTTTCGTGACCACCACTCGGTTACCATGTTTTTCTAAATGTTCAGATAAAGGTGCACCTACCCATCCTGCACCGACTATAAATATAGAAGCCATGTGTTCCTCACAACTGAAAGCTATGGATTTACAATAAGCCTAACAAACCTTTGGCCAAAAATGAAAAAACTCCACGGCCGAAGCGAGTGGAGTTTTTGCTAGTACAATAGAGCTTTATTTAAGTACGCGAAGCAGCTTGTCTGCACGCTCTGCCATCTCAATACCTTCATCTGTTAGGTAACCGCCGTCTGGCTGAGTACAAAGGTTTTTTTCGAATAGGCGCTTAACAGCGTCTTGAGTTTCTTGAGCAGCCTCTTGATGAACTTTAATTCCAGTAGCAGCACTACTTACATCAAATTGAAGAAGGAGGTTTAAATCAGCAATATGTTCAGCGTTGTACTTCATAATTAACCTATATATTCATAACGTTCTCTACCTTCACCTTAGTGCGCATTCTCGGCTCAGGCAATAGCAAATAAAGAGAATTGATAAGTGATACCAAATTGATTGATTAATCATCGAGTGATGGGTTTATTTTGTTTATATTGGGTGATTTGCACCCACTTAAATCATCAGTGATGTTTATTGCTAAGTGGTTGTAATATATTGTGACTAGAAATAATTTGCATTGAGCGAATATTGTATAAAAAGGATATGCATAAGTGAGAGCGAACAAAGTAGCATTAACGATCAGTATGCTATTTGCTATCTCAGGTTGTCAAAGCACACCCTCAGAGCAGACAGACGCGAACCAAAACACAAACAACAATAATGAATCTACAATAGAAGTCCGTTCATTTCAGTCTGTCCAAAGCGTTTACTCCGAATGGGAAGTTAAGCTTGAAGACCATGCTCAATTGTCTCTCTATGCACCAGAGAATTACAATGAACTATTAGACGCATGGGATGATGCTGAAAGCATTTATGCGGACTTATTGAAAGACGAAACTCGAATAACCAAGAGTTACTCCATTTTTTCGAGCCTAACTTACGCTGAAGCCTTCGATGAAAAAATCGCTTTGATCAAATCAAACTATGACTCGATCTTAGTGTTAAAGAAGAAGGCTGACCGAGTACTCGCTGATTCGATTGTCCAAATGGATTACCTAAAGTTCCTTGGCGCAGATACCATGTTTACCTCGAGCTATAAACGTTTGTATTCAGAATACAGTGAGTTGTTCGAGTATGTGCTGGTCGATGAGCTTGAAGACGCTCAAGAAGCGCAGGTCGAATTTCTTAACAATGCTCGTTTACTCGAAGTTAAAGTGGCGCATAAGAAATACATCGAACCTTTGAAGAACGAATTAGAGTTCTTGGAAGATGAAGATTTTGATGATGTTGCTCCGCTGACCTTTGCGAAGGCGACATCTCAAATTGCGTTGGCCGAAAGCCAAGTGAAAGCCAGCCCTCGTGAAAAGTCGATCATTGAAGATGCGGTTCACGCTGCAGAGTTTGAATTGAATCACGTGCGCAGTGTCGCTCATGAAGTCAAAGTGCTCGCGAGTGTAAAAGGCGACAAGTTCGAACAGTCGGTTTTGAATGCTGAGAATCAGCTACTGAGCATTTCACAAATCGTTAATGATGAAGATTACCGTGATGTTGGGCTACGTCAGCAATCACAGAAGATTGTAGCGAGTGTTAAAGCGTTAAAAAACTCCGATATGACAGAGCTGTTAAAGTCAGAGATTGAAACTTTAACTGAGCAATTAGCTCTGCTGGAGTCTGAAAACCAGAAGCAAGCGCAGCAATTGTCTGAAGCAACCAAGCACAGTGAGTTTCTAGGTGAGCAGATTACGAAGAGTGATGCTCACATAAAAAGCTTAGAAGAGTTAGTGGATAGTTTGAAAAGCTTAGGTGGCAAAGTTGCCAACGAAAGTGACTCTGATGTGATGCCCCCGACTATTGAATCTAATTTAGAGGATGCAACCTTAGAACAATCATCAGAAGGAGTGATTGAACCTTCGGTTTAGTATCACTAATTTCTTTATTTGTGATTGAGTTAAAAGCGCCTAAGGGCGCTTTTTTGCGTTCTGTTGATCTATATCAAAATCTACAAATAAAAGCGCTCAGTGAGTCGTTATAGTGTACGTCATTCTTTTGGTTTTAATGTAACTTGTTGATATTTATAGGTGTGTTATTTTCTATGCTGATAACTAATCATTCAGCAGAGTTTTCTTTTTACTACTAAAGTCGTATGAATTTGGAATAACTCGGACTATTTGCTTTCAACAAGGCTGTGAGAGGCATTTTGAGCCTAAAATAGCTCTTGAATTCAGAAATGAAAGAGAGGATTATCGCGCTCCCGACGACATGTTTCAAAATGTAAATCATCATGAATCTAAACCAATTTGACTCATTATTACCGCCACAAATGGCTGAGCGCGCTGCAGATATTGGCGTAGGTAAAGCAACCAAAGACCCAATCAAATCTTTTCTCTTAGCGATTTCCGCTGGCATACATATCGGTATTGCGTTTGTGTTCTACACCATCGTAACGACCGGTGCTGGTGATTTGCCTTGGGGTATTACTCGCCTATTAGGTGGCCTTGCATTTAGCTTGGGCTTAATTCTCGTTGTTGTTACCGGTGGTGAGTTATTTACCAGCTCGGTGCTTACTCTGGTTGCTCGTGCAAGTGGCAAAATTACTTGGCGCACGCTCGTCAAGAACTGGGCTACGGTTTATGTAGGTAACTTGATTGGCGCATTGTTGCTGGTGGCATGTATGCTTCTGACCAAACAGTACATGTTTGACCATGGCCAGGTTGGTTTAAATGCAATGGCGATTTCCCAACACAAGATGCACCACGATTTTATCCAAGCTATCGCGCTTGGTATCATGTGTAATGTATTGGTTTGTATCGCGGTATGGATGACGTTTAGTGGACGTACACTGACCGACAAAATCGCAGTAATGATTTTACCTGTTGCGATGTTCGTATCGGCTGGTTTCGAGCACTGCATTGCGAATATGTTCCAAGTCCCTTTAGCTATCGGCATTAAAACATTTGCTCCAGCTGAATTCTGGACAATGACAGGCGCTAACCCAGCGGACTATGTTGACCTGAACATGATGGACTTTTTGATGAACAACTTGCTGCCCGTTACCATCGGTAACATCATTGGCGGTGGTATCTTTGTTGGTATGTGGTATTGGCTAATCTATTTACGTGACTAATTCAGTTTACGAGATTAGTTGAAGCTCATTGACAATACTGAACTGACTTATGACATTTACCAGAACACGGTCTGCATTGCAGGCCGTTTTTTATTTGTGGAAAACCTACTCACTCATTTCTCAAATTGTCATGTGAACGCTCAATAGTATTACTCAACGTATGTGTATATGTCTTTGAAAACACCGAAGGATCAACGGTAATGATCGTTCTTTGGATGGAAATGGACAAAAAAGGATCTATATTGATTTGGTTATCCACAATTTCTGTGGATAACCTGTCTCAAATTCAGTGAGTAACCAGGCCTCAAGGGAGTGGGGAGGTTATTTCGAAGGCTGTATTTTAGCGAGAACTCGTCCTTCTTTCGTCAAGCAATTCTTCAATGAAAGGTGAAGAGCAAGTGCCAAAGAGCAACTCATCATCACGAAAATAGCCAGCATGATCATCAGTTGATACTTAATCGCGATCATCGGTGACGCGCCACCAAGAATTTGTCCTGTCATCATTCCTGGTAGTGTCACTAAGCCTGTCGTAGCCATAGAAGCCATAATCGGAGACATCGCTTTCTGTATTGCATTACGTACAAACGGTGCTGCAGCGTAGGAGGGAGACGCGCCTAACGCGATTGCTGCTTCATATTCTGATTTCTGTGTTTCAAAAGCACCAAACAGGTTCTGCAATGCCACTATATTACTGCTTAAGCTATTACCCAATAACATTCCTGCGATCGGGATAAGGTACTGCGCGTTAAAAAGCGGTGTCGGTTTAATGATGAAAAAGCAGATAAACAAGACGATGGGTACACAGGTTACGGCAAGGCTTACGGCAACAGGCGCTAATAATAACTGTCTCGGTAGCCTAGACTTCTCAACAACCGAGCTCGCACCGACAATTATCATGGCAAATAACCACAACAAATTGACCCACAAACTATTCAAAGTAAATAAATATTCTAGGTAAAGACCCACAAGAAACAGCTGAATAACCATGCGAATGATGCTAATAGAGGCTTCTTTTCCAAGGCCGAGTTTCAGCTTGTGGTTGATGGCAATGGGCAGAAAGAGAAGTGAACCGAAGAGCAACAACTGCCACCAAGATATATCAATAACGTCTTGCATAGAGCTTCCTTTTAAGTAGGTCCCCATCATATCTGAAAGTGCCAAATGATGCATTTCAGCTTCAAACCCGTCGATTCAAAAAGTGCTCAATTATTTAACAACCAAAGTACAAAATATTGGTTGTTTAAGGCATTTTTAGCTACTACTTAGTAGGTAAAACGTTAAAATTGGTTACAATAAGGTTGCGTGAGTGTTGGGATTTAACATTTGTGAAATATACTTAATTCTTCACATTTGTTAATACTTTTTAATAACTTTGTTTAACTAAAAACAACTTTGGATGAGCTCAAAAAAGTATTGATTAGCAAGGGTTATAACAGGAGATTTGATTGAACCCTACTTTGAGTATGGTCTAAAATTTGTTGTTAGATACTTAAGAACTTTAGCCCCATAGAATGGGTTACTCGAAATTACTAAATACAAAATAGGCAAAATGTATGAGTGATGTTAATAAAATTGAAACTGGCGAAAAACGCTCGTTGGAGTGGAAGTCTTTCCTCTTCATCGCGGTGGTTCTCTTTCCAATATTAAGTGTGGCTTTTGTAGGCGGCTACGGCTTCCTAGTTTGGGCACTGCAAGTGTTTGTATTCGGACCTCCAGGTGCTCACGGCGGCATGTAATGCCCTCTAGTAACAACATTTTTTAAAATCAATATTTAAGAGAGCTAAACATGAAATCATTTTTAGTTAAATTATGGCGCACAATGACTCGCCCTGCGGTACACATCAGTCTTGGTGTACTAACTATGGGTGGCTTTATCGCCGGTGTTATTTTCTGGGGCGGTTTTAACACAGCTCTAGAGCACACAAATACAGAAGAATTCTGTGTAAGCTGTCACACCATGCGTGACAACGTATACGTAGAACTACAAGAAACGGTTCACTGGAAAAACACTTCTGGTGTACGCGCGACTTGTCCTGACTGTCACGTTCCACATGAATGGACAGCAAAAATCGCTCGTAAGATGCAAGCATCTAAAGAAGTATTCGCTCAAGTATTTGGTGACCTAGATACACCTGAGAAATTCGAAGCTCGTCGTATCGAATTGGCTAAACATGAATGGGATCGTTTCTCTTCGAACAAATCTCTAGAGTGTAAAAACTGCCACAACTACGATTCAATGGATTTCGAAAACATGCGCCCAACAGCGCGTATCCAGATGAAAAACGCGGCAGAGCGTGATCAAAGCTGTGTTGACTGCCACAAAGGTATTGCTCACAACCTTCCATTAGATATGGCATCAGCAAGCGGTATTGTTGGCGAGCTAGAAAATGTAGCAAGCAGCACATCTTACGCAAATGGTTCAGACGTAATCTCTATTCGTCACCTACCAATGTATACGGATGAGACAGCAACAGTTGAAGCGGGTCTATTAAGCCCTGCAAGTAAAGTTGCAGTGATCGACGAAAAAGGCGACATGATTAAGATTCAAATCGACGGTTGGCGTAAAGCGAAAGGCTTCGGACGTGTAATCCAAGAAGACTTCGGTATGAACATCTCGACTGCAATCTTGACGAAAGAAGTATCTCAAAGTGACGTAATCACTGTTGGTGAGAAGAAAGAAGATGAGCTAACTGGTCTTCCTTGGGAAGAAGTTAACCTAGCACTTTGGATGAAGAAAGAGTCTATGGTTGATAACTTCGATCCAATCTGGAACGCAGCTGGTCAAGCGTACCAATCTAACTGTTCAACGTGTCACTCACAGCCAGATGAAGCTCACTTCAGCGCTAACGGTTGGGTAGGCATGCTAGATGGTATGATTGCGTTCGTTAACTTCGATACAGATACAGAAGCACTTGTTCTTAAGTATCTACAGAAGCACTCATCAGATTTTTCTGAAGGCCATCACTAATAAGACGTCAATTGGAGTAACACAATGGCAATTACAAGAAGAAGTTTTCTGAAAGGTGTCGCTACTACAAGTGCGGCATCGGTTATCGGTCCAAGCTTATTGGCGTCGGCATCAGCGTCTGCTGCAGAAACAGACGGCGCGTGGAAAGTCTCTGGTTCTCACTGGGGTGCATTCCGAGCTCGTGTTTATGCGGGTAAAGTACAAGAAATTAAACCTCTAGAAATCGATCAACACCCAACTGAGATGTTGAAAGGTATTAAAGGTATTATCTACAGCCCATCACGTGTGCGTTACCCAATGGTTCGCCTAGATTGGTTGAAGAAGCATAAATACAGCGCAGATACGCGTGGTAACAACCGCTTTATTCGTGTGACTTGGGATGAGGCACTAGACCTTGTTTACCGTGAACTGGAGCGCGTACAGAAAGATTACGGTCCATGGGCGCTTCACACCGGTCAAACTGGTTGGAGACAAACTGGTCAGTTCCACAGCTGTACTAACCACATGCAACGTGCAATGGCACTTCACGGTTACTCTGTGAAGAAAATCGGTGACTACTCAACAGGTGCTGGTCAAACGATCATGCCTTACGTGCTAGGTTCGACTGAAGTTTACGCGCAAGGTACATCTTGGGAACTTATCCTAGAAAACAGTGACAACATTGTTCTTTGGGGTAACGATCCAGTTAAAAACCTGCAAGTAGGTTGGACATGTGAGACGCACGAGTCGTTCGCATACCTAGAACAGCTGAAAGAAAAAGTTGCTAAGAAAGAGATCAACGTTGTTTCTGTTGACCCTGTTAAAAACAAAACAGGCCGTTACCTAGAAAACGAGCAAATGTACATCAACCCACAAACTGATGTGGCGTTCATGCTTGGTGTTGCTCACGTTCTTTACAACGAAGATCTATACGACAAGAAGTTCATCGAAACTTACTGTCTAGGTTTTGAAGACTTCATCAAGTACGTTCAAGGTGAAACGAAAGATAAAGTTGAGAAGACACCAGAATGGGCTGCAGAAATCTGTGGTGCAAGCGCGGACTCTATCCGTGAATTCGCTAAGATGCTGGTTAACGGTCGTACACAGATTCTTGTGGGTTGGAGTATCCAACGTCAAGAGCACGGTGAACAGCCTTACTGGATGTGTGCAGTTATCGCAGCAATGGTTGGCCAAATTGGTCTACCTGGCGGCGGTATCTCTTACGGTCACCATTACTCAGGTATCGGTGTATCTTCAACTGGCTTCGCTGCTCCGGGTTCTTTCCCGCTGAACATCGACCAGGGTCAATCGCCTAAGCACACTAACACTGATTACAACGGTTACAGCCGCGTAATCCCTGTTGCTCGTTGGGTAGATAGCCTGCTAGAGCCAGGTAAGAAGATCAAAGCGAACGGTTCAACGGTAACACTACCTGATATCAAAATGATGGTATTCAGTGGTAACAATCCGTGGCACCACCACCAAGATCGCAACAAGATGCGTAAAGCATTCAAGAGCCTACAAACTGTAGTGGCTGTTGATTTCGCTTGGACTGCAACTTGTCGTCACTCTGATATCGTGCTTCCAGCATGTACTCAGTGGGAGCGTAACGATATCGATGGTTACGGTGCATACTCTGGCCGTGGTTTGATCGCGATGCACAAACTAGTTGATCCTCTGTTCCAGTCTAAGACTGACTTCGAGATCATGTCTAGCCTAACTAAGCGTTGGGGTCGTTACGACGATTACACGCGTGGTATGGATGAAATGCAGTGGGTTAAATCTCTGTACGACGAATGTCGAGCTTCAAACGAAGGTAGCTTCGAAATGCCTGAGTTTGCTGAGTTCTGGGAAAAAGGTTTCCTAGACTTCGGTAAAGGTAAGCCATGGACTCGTCACGCTTCATTCCGTGAAGACCCAGAGATCAATGCTCTAGGTACACCTTCTGGTTTCATCGAAATTACAAGCCGTACTGTAGGCAACATGGGTTACGAGCACTGTCAAGAACACCCAATGTGGTTCGAGAAATCTGAACGTTCACACGGTGGTCCAGGTTCTGACAAACACCCGTACTGGCTACAATCTTGTCACCCAGACAAGCGTCTTCACTCTCAGATGTGTGAATCTGAAGAGTGGCGTGCGACTTACGCGGTACAAGGTCGTGAGCCAATCTACATCAACCCAGTAGATGCTAAGAAGAAAGGCATCAAAGATGGTGACGTAGTACGTGTGTTCAACGACCGTGGTCAACTACTAGCGGGTGCTGTTCTAATGGATAGCTATGCTCCTGGTGTTGTTCGTATCGAAGAAGGTGCTTGGTACGGTCCGATCAACGAGAAAGTGGGCGCGCTAGATACATACGGCGATCCAAACACACTGACTCAAGATATCGGTACGTCTGAACTTGCTCAAGCAACGTCAGCAAACACATGTTTGGTAGACTTCGAGAAGTTCCAAGGCAAACTGCCTCCAGTAACTTCATTCGGTGGTCCAATCGAAGTTTCTTAAGCATCTCGCTTAAAAGCTAAGATTAAAGCTTGAATTAAAGCCCCTGTAAGCACTCTTACGGGGGCTTTTTGTATTTTAGATGTCTGTGTTGCTGTTTCTAATAAGCCTTGTGACAAGGCGAATAGAGGGCATTTTTGAGATAGGTTGTAACGTGCTGTTTGAGATAGGTGACAGAAGCAATGACGCGGAAACAAAAAGGCCGATACAAAGTACCGACCTTACAGAAGCCTATGGAGTTAGCTCTGATCAAGTTAGATCTCAAACATAAACCAATAGCCATAAGCACAGATTAAAGCGGGCACACTTGAATACAAGGTTGCGACCAGTGCTGCTTTCGGTGCCATCGCAATCGCAGGAAATAGTGCATCACCATCATTTGAAATTGCGTTACCTACCTGAGCCGAAAGTGGTAGTGCGCCTGAAAGGTATAAGCTAGTGACCAATAATTGTGGTCCACAGCCCGGTAGCAAACCCATCAACACGCCAGCCAGGGGGAGCATGATGCCCCAGCTTGAGAATAGCGTCGCAAAATCGACATTTGCAATGACAGAGCCAAATTCAAAGAAAAGAAAGGCAACCACCACCCAAGCGGTAACAAAGTTTGTGTCTTGAGCGGTCTTTTGCAGTGGATGAGAGCCTACACATTTTTCGTCCTCACTCACAGCTGATTTGTAATCCTCAATTTCACGGGTCAGCCCCCACAGAAACATTGAGCTAATCAGTAAAATTGTTCCCACCCATTCCATTGACATTTCAGGCAAAGCGAGCAGCTCGTTGACATCGACTTGAAAAGAGCCAAGTAGGGCCACCGCTGCACCGGGAATAATTAGGACTGACCATAGGTAGCCTTGCAGATTGATCGCCTTTTTAGATACCGCTTCTTTGTCTTGAGATTGGGAAGCACAGCTGTTGGAGGCTTCATTTTGCTCAGTCTGTTTTGGACGTAAGAAGTCATCGGCATGGAATAGGTTAATGATTCGACCTGAAGCAGTACCCACAATCACGCCCATCGCCATCATGGCTAAACCAGTTTTAGGTTCGCTAGCAATCAGCAGGAAGGCTGCGTCACCCATCGTGGAAACAAGCACCGCAACAACCGCACCAAACCCGAGTTTGCCGGATATAAATTGCGTGGTTACCACAATCGCACCGCCACAACCGGGTAAAGCCCCCATGAGTGCCGCAAATACCACTTGGTTTGAACGAGACTGATGTACAAGCTTGTTAAAGACGTTGTCCTTATTGATGTAAAGGCTTAACCAGTGGTAAATCGCCAAGGTTAAAGCAACATAGCAAGACACTGCCCAGAACGCGTCTGACAGAGTGGTCACCGTCAATTCACGTGTAGCGGGAGCGGCCACAAGAGCGGCAAGTGAGATAGGTAATAGCAGTCGCTTAAATGACAGTGAAAACTGAGTTGTTTTCGAAGCACGACTGCTTGGCAAAAAAGAGATTAGACGATCCATAGGTGTTACTCAAAATTAGTGGCTTAAGATAAATATATACGAATGATAATAATTATCAATTGCATTTGTTGTTTTTTTATCTATTGTTACTATTGGCTAAACCTAGGAAACATGACCAATCTAAAAAAATGAGGTAAAGTATGGCTAATAAAGAGAGGCTCTAAAGGTAGAGTCATAATTGTTAGTGTAATAGGAAGAAACATGATTTTAGTTGTTGGTCACAAAAACCCTGATAGTGACAGTATTTGTAGTGCGTTAGTTGCAACAGAGCTTCTTAAAGCTCGTGGCGAGGAAGCGACACCAATTCGCCAAGGCGAGATCAACCGCGAAACTCAACACATTCTAGAAGTTGCTGGCGCTGAAAAACCAGAGCTTCGTACTTCTGTTGCTGGTGAGAAAATCTGGCTAGTAGACTACTCAGATCTAGCACAAGCACCAGACGATGTTGCTGAAGCAGAGATCGTAGGTATTGTTGATCACCACCGTCTAGGCGACGTGATGACAGTAAACCCAATGGAAGCTTGGATCTGGCCTGTTGGTTGTACAAACACTGTACTTTTCAACATGTTCAAGATTGAAGGTCACGCTATCTCTCAACAAATCGCTAAGCTAATGATGTCTGCAATTCTTTCAGACACAGTTGGTTTCGCATCTCCAACATGTACTCAAAAAGACAAAGACGCGGTTGCTGAACTTGCTGAAATCGCAGGTGTAGAAGACGTTGATGCATTCATCAAAGCACTTCTAATCGCTAAAACAAACATCGAAGGCCTATCTGCTGCACAGCTAGTAGAAAAAGACCTTAAAGGCTACCCATTCAATGGTCGCGATGTTGTTGTTGGTCAAGTTGAACTTGCGACTCTTGAGCAAGTAGACGGCATGATTGAAGCTCTAGAAGCTGATCTTGAAGAGCGTTGTGAGAAAGACGGTCTAGCATTTGCTGCGGTAATGCTAACTGACATCACTACTGCGCAAACTCGTCTTCTTTACAAAGGTGAGTGGGCTGAGAAATTAGTTAAGCACGAGAAAGACGGCGTATTGATGATGGAAAATACACTAAGCCGTAAGAAGCAAGGCTGGCCTTGGCTACAAGGTGAGCTTGTTTAATCAAGTCACTTAAATAATAAACGCCTGCTACTTTAGCAGGCGTTTTTCTTTGAAGTAGATTTTCTTCTTCATCGATAATGTTTGAAGTTAAAAGTACTCGGCATAAAATAGCTTTAAGAACAAAGTTACTGATTAAAGTAGGAAATTAAGATGACTACACAGCTAGACGATAAAAAAATCGCTGAAATCAACAAGTATACGGGCGAGCAACGCCTGAAGTACTGTGTGAAAGAAATCGTAGCAAACCGTGAAGTATGGATCTTAACCGATGAACACGGTTGTGTAATGCTGAACACAGAAGATGAAGACTGTGTTCCAGTATGGCCAAACCAAGAGTTCGCAGAGTCATGGGCAACGGGTGATTGGTCTGAGTGTAAAGCTGAGTCTATCTCGCTAAACAAATGGCACAGTCGGTGGACTAACGGTCTAGAAGACGATGAACTTGCTGTCGTTGTATTCCCGAACGAGCAAGAAGAAGGCGTTATCCTGTTCCCTGATGAGTTCGACTTCGAGCTGAAGAAGCAAGCCGCTAAGCGCTAATCTTCTCGTAACATCATAAGTCAGCGTTGCCTTCTGCTAGGCAGCGCTTTAGTTCTGTTTGATCGTTTCAGCTCTCCCTAAACAACAAATCACTATCTCACGTTCTAATTAGTATCCAATCAACTGATACAGAGGTGCTTGTTGTGCGTCCTTTGCTGCTCGTTGAAGTACGCCTTTCTCGCTGTATTTCTTTAGAATCTTTTTCACCACAGGCTTAGCTTGTGCTTTGGTCATTCCCGCTTTCAATTCCGGTTCATACAACAGCTTTAGTAGCATTACATCTAATGGTGATAACAGGTCTTCTGGCGTGTGATCATTGAAGATAGAAGGGTAGGCCTTGTCGGAATCATTCGGGAGCCCTAGCACTTGCGTTATCTCTTCTACGATACAGGCGACTAGCTTACCTCGCGATCTTGCCTGATCTACGGGAATCACAATCCCAGCGTAAACAATCTCACTTTTAGAATTGGTTCGATAACCCGCCGTGCAGATAGCGTTATTTAAATGCTGAGTTGATTTGAGTTTAAGTACCGATTTCGCCTCAGACACCCACTGGCTCTGCCTCGTGTATATCCATTTAACGTTCGCTTCAGATTCTTTGCTGACAATTGTTATAGGGTGTTGAGTGACTTCGGATAAATGTTGGATATGAAGCTCGGTGAGTTCTTGATGCAGTTCTTCATCGCCCACTCGATGATCAATCCAAATCTTGATCGGTTGTTTCCATTTGGCCAGTGGTTTACTGCCTTGGGAATATTCGTGTTGCAGCGCGACGTTATAAAACGCGGTTTCAACGAAGGTTCTATCTAACCAAGTAAGAGGAGTGCTTACGGCGTTAAAGGAGAGAGTTGCAAGCAAGAGGGGAAGCATTGAAGCTTTTGTTAGCATGCGTTACCCCCTCTAGTGGCGAGTGAAAAAGCGAAACCAGTTTAGTGGTTGGGCGCTTTGGAGAAATGGCTCTCAACCAGTCTTTGCGTGATTTGGTGAGTTGGGTTGGTCAGCACTTGATCCGTTTCACCGCTCTCAACCACATTGCCTTCGTGCATCACGATGATCTTGTCGGTGATGTGCTTAACAATACCTAGGTGTTGAGATACGTAAACGAACGACACGCCCATCTCTTCTTGCAGCTCTAAGAACAAGTTAATAATCTGAGAGCGCATTGCCATGTCCAAACCATTTAACGCTTCATCAGCGACAATGATGGATGGCTGAAGTATCAAGGCACGAGCCAAACAAACCCTCTGTTTCTGGCCCGCAGCAAGCATCTGAGGGTAGAAGTAAGCATGTTCCGGTAGAAGACCTACGCGCAGTAGTGTGTCTTTCACGCGGCGCATACGGGCTTCTGGTGGCATGTTGGTATTTCGCTTCAATGGGCCTTCAAGAATTCGACCAATCTGAATGCGTGGATTAAGTGATGTATTCGGATCTTGGAAGATCATTCGAATCAGCTTACAACGAGTTGAATAGTCTTTGTGTTCTAGCTTTTCGCCGTTCACGCGGATCTCACCCGCAGTCGGTTCAACCATGCCTGCGAGCATTCTCGCTAATGTTGATTTCCCAGAGCCATTCTGACCGATAAAACCAATCGTCTGGCCTGCTTCAAGGGAAAAGCTAACCGGCTTCACCGCCTGATGAATCTTCTTACGAAAAAGACCAGAGCGAGTCGTAAAGTCTTTAGATAGATCACTGACTTCTAATAATGCACTCATGATTTCTTTTTCTTCTCCATATTCAGAGGGAAGTGACAGTTAAATTTATGGTTCTTGATACGTTTAGTATGTGGGATCTCCACACATTGCCTTTGCGCGTATGGGCAACGTGGGCCTAACCGACAACCAATAGGTAGATGTTGCAACGGCGGAATTGATCCTGGTAAAGACTGTAGCTTCTCCTTGTGGGGAATCCAGTCGTTAAAGTCTGGCATCGCTTTTAGCAAAGCAACGGTGTAAGGGTGCTTAGGTGCATCCAATAGTTTCTGCGTATCAGCAGATTCTACAGATTGGCCACAGTACATAACGGTAATACGAGTCGCCCATTGGGTAATGGTAGTTAAGTCATGGCCGATCAGCACGATGGTCGTGTTATTGATCTGATTCATACGACTCAACAGACGCAGTATTTGAGACTGCGTAATTGGGTCTAAATCGTTGGTTGGCTCATCCGCTATTAAGACTTTTGGTTTGGCAGCTATCGCCATTGCGATCATGACTTTCTGACACTCACCATCGGTTAGTTCATAAGAGTAACTGTCCATTAGACGAGAGTGGTCTTTGATACCTACTTTGTGCAGTAACGCTATGGCCTGCTTCTTACGCCACTTAAATCGCTGCCACCAACGACCTTCAAATGCGTGGGAAGGAATCGCTTCAATGAGTTGGTTGCCTACTTTTTCAGAAGGGTCAAGACAGGTCGATGGCTCTTGGAAGATCATCGCGATATCGCGTGCGATCACTCGTCGCCTTTCTTTCGGCGTCAGTTGCAGCAGGTCGATATTACCTAAGCGCATTCGGTCTGCAGAAACCTTCCAGTTTTCTTTACAAACCCCGACAATTGCCTTTGCAACCAAGCTCTTACCTGAGCCAGACTCACCTACTAAGCCACGAATTTCCCCTTCATTGAGGGTAATACTCATTCGATCTACTGCTTTAACCATGCCTTGAGGGGTCTCAATTTCGATGGTTAGATGTCGAATATCAAGTAACGGCATTATTCGATTCCTGCATTTAGCGCTTGGCGAACACCTTCACCGACGAGGTTAATCACGATAACTGTAAACATAATAGCTAAGCCGGGTAGGGTTACTGTCCATGGCGCAAGGTAAATCAACTCGACCGAATCACCTAAGATTGAGCCCCATTCCGTACTTGGTGCTTGAGCGCCAAGCCCCAAGAAACCTAAGGCCGTGATATCAAGAATTGCAACTGACAGTGCCAGAGTCACTTCAAGAGCGACCACGGTAAGAATGTTAGGAAGGATTGAGTTCCATAGTAGGTAGAAATCGTTCGCACCATCAAGGCGAGATGCCAGAATGTAGTCCTTCTCTACTTCAGCGTGCACGGCAATGTACACCGAGCGAATAAAGCGTGGAATCAGTGCCAAGCACAAGGCAAGCAAGATATTAAACTCACCAAAGCCAAGGAATGCCACGAAGATAATCGCCAGCAGAAGAGATGGGATTGACATCACGGTATCAAGCAGGTGATTGAGCGTGCTTGATAGCAACCCACGCGTCATCCCGGCAAGTACGCCAATCAGACAGCCAATGACTGCTGCGATAAAGGTAATCACCACCGCAGCGCCGAAAGTAAGTTGAGAGCCAATTATTAGGCGAGAAAGAATGTCTCGGCCTAAGTCATCAGTACCTAGAAAGTATTCAACCGTACCCGCAGGGTCCCACGAGGGAGGGGTTAGAAGATGTCCCGTTTGCTCTTGTGCATCATGTGGTGCTAACCACGGTGAAGTGACGGTAACTAGAATGATAAGCACCAAACACCACAAGCCAAACATCGCCAGATTGTTGCTACGGAAGCTGCGCCAGAAACGTTCGAACTGGGTTGGAATCTGTTCTTCTTGGTAGACGTTATTTGTTAGCATACCATTCCTTCCTTACCAGTGGATTGATCATCGCGCCCAGTAGATCGGACAGAATATTTGCAGTCAAAACCAAGGTTGCCACTACAATTACGCCTGCTTGAATTGAAACATAATCTTGATTCGATAATGCATCCAATAACCAGCGGCCAATACCCGGCCAGTTAAAGATAGACTCGGTAATAATAGCAAGCGTTAACATACTTGATAGTTGAACGCCGACCTTAGGAATAATCGGTGGTATTGCATTTCTCAACACGTGTTGAGTGATGATCTCTCTAGTTGATAGACCCTTAATTCGCGCGGCGCGGATGTAGTTTTGAGTCATCACTTCAGCTACTGATGCTCTCATCAATCGGATTACCTGAGTCGTTGGGGCGAGCGCTAAAACAAGGCAAGGCAACGCCATATGCTCGATAACACTTTGTAGTGCGTGTGCACGGTAACGGCCTTCGGCAAAAAAGGCATCTATCATCGCGAAGCCAGTCACGTGTTCAATTTCGTAAAGCAGGTCGTATCGACCGCCAACCGGGAACATTTCAAAGTGCAGAGAAAATACCATGATCATCAACAATGCGACCCAAAATATAGGTGCAGAGTAACCGGCCATAGAGGTAAACGATATTGTCGTATCGACAAACTTACCTTGTCTCATACCTGCAATCGTGCCGAAAGGGATGCCGATAAACAGCGCAAGCACAAAGGCAAAGAAGCACAGTTCTAACGTTGCAGGGAATACAACGGCCAACTCATCGATGATAGGTACACCGTGTTTGCTTAGACCAAAGTTTAGTGTCGATAATTCAGTGATATAGCTGATCCAACCGGGCCAGAAATCTTGAATTGCCCAAGGTGAGGTTTGGTCTAATCGAAGCAGGGCGAAACCTACTAACGTCAGAATCCCCAACGTAATAATGAATAAGTTTACACGTCTTAATGTATACCAAAACATCACTGCACCTCTCTTCTGACTTGGTCAAAAGGTTGAGCATTGAACGGGCTCTGTTTAAAACCGGTTAGCGAACGATCGTGCACGCGGAATTGTACGCCGTGAGCGAGAGGGATCACAGGAACTTCTTCATTGAGAATGTTTTGGGCTTGTCGATACAAGTTCACACGGTGCCTTTGTTGATTGATCTCTAATGCTAAGTCGAGAAGGAAATCAAAGTCTGAATTACACCACATAGAGACATTTAATCCTGCGCGTTCTGAGCTGCATGATAGAAGTGGACGCAAGAAGTTATCTGGATCCCCCGTATTGCCTATCCAGCCAGTAAGCAACAAGTCTGTTGAGGAAATAGAGGATAACTGTGTGCGGTCAAATCGATCGTCGGTATAGAGTTTCAGCTCGATACCAATATCGGCCAAGTTTGCTTGGATCAATTCTGCGGTTTTTCTTGGGCTTGGGTTGTATGCGCGTGGCTCTAGTGGTACCCACATCGAAAGCTCTAATCCAGGTTCAACACCAGCTTCTTTTAGAAGCGCAATTGCATAGTTTCGATCATAACGAACTTGAACGCTGTCTTTTTGGTAAGCCCAAGACGTAGGAGGAAGCAATGTGTAGGCCTTAGTACCTGTGCCGTAATACACAGAATCAAGAATGTTCTGACGATTGATGGCTAGGTTGAGCGCTTTACGAACTCGAGAATCGCGTAGTGCAGGGTGCTCAGTATTCAGCGCAATGAAAGAGACATTAACCGCCGGTGTAGCAGAAATTTTCAGCTCTTCATGAGCTTGAATAATAGGGATCTGACTAGAAATCGGTGAGTTCAACACGTCACACTCACTGCGGAGAAGCTTGGCAAGTGTGCCTGTCCCACGTTGTGAAGTATCAAACACAACTTGGTCCATTTGTACTTCTCCCCTCCAGTAGTGCTTGTTTTTTTTCAAGCGAACTAGGTCATTGATCTGGTATTCGTCTAAGTAGAAAGGACCAGTGCCGACCGGGTTGGAATCGATTTGATTTTTCTCGTCCGCAGCAATGAGCTTATTGGCATATTCTTTAGAATGAATGACCGCATAGCTGGTGGCGATATTGTTGAGAAATGAATTGTCTGGGCGACTTAATTGGAATTTCACCGTTAGGTCGTCAACTGCAGTGATATCGACGATCAGGTTTTTGAAGTCGATTCCGGCAAACCATGGATATAGGCCACCGCCTACATAATGAAATGGGTTTGAACTATCAATGACACGTTCAAAGCTAAACACCACGTCTTGCGCATTCATGCTACGAGTTGGGGTGAACCAGTCTGTAGTTTGGAACGCAACATTTGGGCGCAGTTTGAACGTGTACTCTGTACCAGATTTATCAACAGACCAACTTGTCGCCAAGTTCTGCTTTGGTCGGTAAGTCATCGGATCAAGAGTGAGCAGTGTATCGAAGATTTGAGGGCTCAGTGATTCTGCGGTAATACCACTATCAACCAGCTGTGGGTTGAAGGTACTAGGATTACCTTGGCCGCAATAAATGAAGCCTTTTTCACGGATTTGCTCGTGATCCATACTCTCACCACATCCAGCTAGAAAGCTCAGCGTGCAGATGCTCAGTGATAGTTTTATTAGTGCTTTCATAAAAAGAAATACTTTTCGAAACGAGGCGTTAGAGGGGCCTCAAGATCCGGATAATTTAACATTTTATTTATTCGGCTCCAAATAATAATCTAGTGTGGGCAGCTATTTATCGTTAGCTTGTCCGACAATCGCGTACTTCCTCACCATTCCTCGTAATTGGTTGTAGGTTAACCCGAGTAATTCAGCGGCTTGCTTCTGGTTGTACTTGCTTTGTTTTAAGGCTTGATTGAGTAGCTTGATGTCTTGCTGCTCCTGCCATGCTTTGTAATCCAACGGCAAAGAAAAAGCGCTATCAGATGAAGTATGGCTGTTGGACTGAGCATTGCCAGTTTCTGGCGTCGAATCTTGTTCTGTTTTCCATGCTGGTTTGAATGGGTTAAACACCAAAGATTCAATAGGATATGGATTCTTACCATGCTGATAGATTGCCCGCTCAATGACGTTTTTGAGTTCTCGTACATTCCCCGGCCAAGAGTAATCCAACAGCGCCTCAACGGCTGATGGGGCAAAACCGACAAACAGCTCCAATTCCAATTCACGACACATCTTAATGGCGTAGTATTCTGCTAGCAGCGTGATGTCTTCTTTGCGCTCACGAAGAGGTGGGATAGTAATTACATCAAACGCTAATCTATCAAGTAAATCGGCTCGGAATTCGCCCTTTAATGCCATGTCTGGCAAGTCGGCATTGGTCGCACACACCAGTCTTACATTCGCACTTAAAGCTTTTTGTCCGCCGACACGTTCATATTGTCCGTATTCAATAACACGTAACAACTTTTCTTGAACTGCAAGCGGGGTTGTTGCCAGCTCATCAAGAAACAGAGTGCCGCCCTCCGCCCTTTCAAAGCGGCCTTGATGACGGCCTTTTGAGCCCGTGAAAGAACCGGATTCATGACCAAACAACTCAGAATCAATCAAACCTTCGCTGAGGGTTGAACAGTTCAGCGAGATTAAAGGTTGATCCCAACGTCTTGAAAGGTAATGCAGCCTTTGTGCGATCAATTCTTTACCCGTACCACGCTCGCCAATGATCAGTATGGGTCTTTCGATTGGAGCCAGTTGAGAAACTTTATCCAAAACAGAGAGAAAACTAGGGGATTCACCAATGAGGTTCTGCTGCATAGCGGGTCCTTGTATTAGCTGAGCGCTGATGGAAGTCATTTAGGCTGTAGTGGTGAAAAATACCAATACTTGGTTAAATTCATCATAGCATGGTTCGGATTAATCGCCATTACATTGTAAGCTACTGATAATTAATGCCTTAAAAGTTGGCATGCTACTTGGATTACTTATGGTAGGTTTAATAACAAACGTAAATTTGCGAGCAAGTGAGTAAAGGGTCGAACAACGATTTAGAACGCATTTGCCATCATTGTAATTAAGGAGTTCCTCATGGGTATTTTTTCTCGCTTTGCAGACATTGTAAATTCAAACATCAGTGCACTATTAGATAAGGCTGAAGATCCTGAAAAGATGATTCGCCTGATTATCCAAGAAATGGAAGACACGCTGGTAGAAGTTCGCACTAACTCGGCAAAAGCTATCGCAGACAAGAAAGAGCTAGCGCGTAAAGTTGAAGCTATCGAAACTCAGATTCTAGATTGGCAAAATAAAGCGACACTAGCACTGACTAAACAACGCGAAGATCTGGCGAGAGCAGCGCTGATTGAAAAGCAAAAACTTGAAGACATCATCAAGAGCCTTCATACAGAACAAACATTGGTTCATGAAACCATCGAGAAGCTAACCAGTGAGATTGGCAAGCTAGAAACTAAAATTGCAGAAACTCGTGCAAAGCAACAAGCATTGATGATTCGCAATAATGCTGCGAGCAATCGTCGTGACGTTCAAAAATATCTGCATTCAAGCAAAACCAACGAAGCAATGGCGAAGTTTGAGCAATTCTCGCGTAAAGTGGATGAATTAGAAGCTGAGGCAGACGTTTACGCAAAAACAGGCAACGCAAAATCTTTAGACCAAGAGTTTGCAGAGCTACAAGCTCAAGACGAAATTGAAAAAGAGCTAGCGAAACTGAAGCAACAAGTTGAAAACCGCGATAAATAATTTAGGAGTTTTCTATGTCAACATTTCTAATTGCAGGCCCACTGATTGTCTTCTTGATCTTCGTGGCACCGCTATGGTTATTCTTACATTACCGCAGCAAGAAGAAATCCAGTAACGGTCTTTCAGAAACGGATCTTCAGCGTCTGCACAAGCTTTCAGCGCAAGCGGAATCCATGCAAGATCGTGTGAAGACACTAGAAAAAATACTGGATGCGGAGTCGCCTAACTGGAGACGCAACTATGAGTAGAGAACTGTATCGCGACACAATTAACGGCAAATTGTCTGGTGTGTGTGCGGGCTTAGCGAACTACTTTGGCCTTGAAGTTTGGCTGGTTCGCATCTTAGTTATCTCTGCAGCACTGCTTGGGGGGAGTTTTCTGGTCTTGTTAGCGTATTTAGCTTTGACATTTATGCTTGAAAAACAACCACCTCAGTATGTCGATCAGATGAAAGCTAAGCAAGAGCACACGCTGAAGCAGAAGCCTTGGGAAAAAGGGCAGACTGCAGAGTCTTTGCTGGGCACTTTAGAGGGGGATTTCCAGAAGTTAGAGACCAGTGTCCGCAACATGGAAGCTTATGTCACCTCCGACACTTTCAAAGTTGATCGCGCATTTAAGAACATCTAGTGTTAAAACCTCAAAAAATTAGATAACGGTTTAGGAAAATTTATCCCAAGCCGTTATTTTTTTTAATAATTTTGTCTAAATAAATCTTACGATAACTGGCAAGTTACATGTGATTAATCTATGTTATAAAAATATTTATAGATATGGATGAACACCAATGTATAGAGCCTCCGTTGTCCTATTGACGGCCTTAGCTGGGTTGTCTGGGTGTGGTAAGGAGCTTCCTCCCGTGCCTGAACCTGAATCTAGACCCGCCAAACTTTTCACTGTCTCCGTCGGTAGCAACGCTTTTGAACGAACTTTTCCTGCCACTACCGAAGCGGGTGACAAAGCGGTATTAGCTTTCCGTGTACCTGGATTACTTCAAACTATCGATGTCACAGCGGGACAAAGCGTGCAAAAAGGTGACCCTTTAGCAATGCTCGACCCTGATGAATATCAATTGTTGGAGAAACAAGCCAGAGCGAATTTCAAGTTGTCTGACGTTCAATATCAACGTGCAATAAAATTGCGTAAAGACCGAGTCGTTTCTGAGCAAGATTTTGACCAAGCAAAAGCGAACCATAACTCTGCAAGAGCAGAGCTCAATCAAGCGAAAGCTAATTTACGCTACACCACTCTTGTTGCTCCATACGATGGCACCATCTCCATTATCCCAGCTGAAAACCATGAATACATAGCGGCGAAGCAAGGCGTCATGAATATTCAAACCAATCAAATCCTCAAAGTCGTATTTTTATTGCCTGATCGCCTAATTACACGTTATTCATCCGGGTTTGAAACTGATTCGACTATGGTATTTGATGCGTTTCCTGACAACGCTTATGAACTGATTTTTCAAGAGGTTGATACCGAAGCGGATCCTAAAACTGGTTCTTATAAAGTTACCATGGTAATGGAGAGACCTACTGACATTGGCATCCTACCTGGTATGTCGGGAACCGTAAATTTGGTTTCCGCCAAAGCAGCTGCGACGAAAATTCCAACCTCAGCAGTGATGACCGATGGCGACGATGTTTCAGTTTGGCGCGTAAACAGTGACGGTATTGTTGAGAATGTGGCAATTGTGATTGATGAAAAGCGTCACATTGTCTCTGGGCTTAATGATGGAGACCGCATCGTAACCTCTGGTGTTAATGGCCTTGAACCCGGCGTTAAAGTCCGAGAGTGGATCAAGGAAAGGGGGCTATAACATGAGTGCATTTAAATTAGCGACAGGTTTGTCATGTTTAGTTCTGCTAACCGCTTGCGGAGAAAAGCCACAAATAGAAGTCGACAATACACCCCTAGTCAAAGCGATTGAAATTTCAGTCTTGGATTTCAATGACAAGCTGTACTTTCCAGCAGTGGCGAATGCCGCAGAGAAAGCGCATCTCAGTTTTCGTGTCGCGGGTGAGATCTTTAAGCTTGATGTCAAAGAAGGCCAGCGAGTTAAAGCGGGGGAATTGATTGCCGAGCTCGACCCTACAGACTACCAATTAGATGTTGATAACGCTCAGGCGAGATATACGGTAATCAATAGCCAATATAGACGCTCTAGTCCGTTGGTCAAAAAAGGGCTGTTGGCTAAATCTCAGTTTGATGAAATTGCAGCTCAACGCCAAATAGCGTATGCCGAGTTAGAGCTAGCTAAGTTACGCTTATCCTTTACTAAGCTTCTTGCACCTGTTGATGGGATTATCTCCCGAGTCAGTGTTGATCAATACGAAAATATTCAAGTCGGTCAGCAAGTTGTCAATATTCACAGCGTCGAAGATGTTGAAGTCATTATCCAGTTACCAGACCGCATATATGTAAATCAACCGAATGATGCGGTACTAAAGACTATCGAAGCTCTGGTGAGAGTTCCGAGTGGTAATGAGTATCCAGCGAGCATAAAAGAGTATACGACAGAGCCAGACCCAAGCACTGGTACCTTTACGGTTACCTTGGCATTGCCGATGCCCGAAGATGATTTGATTCTTGATGGTATGGCTGTCGATGTTACCTCTCATGGGCGAGATATTGGTTTAGAACTGAAAGCCGGTGTTTTGGTTCCAATTGAGGCGGTGTTCAATGCGGATGGCGATGAACTGAGCCGAACGAACTCATTTGTTTGGGTTTTGAATGATGACAATACCGTTTCGAAGCAGCAAGTCGTGTTAGGAAAAGCAAACCAGAAAACTTTGCAGATCATGAAAGGATTAGAAATGGGGCAGCATGTCGTTGTTGCAGGCGTATCGCGATTGCGAGATGGGATGACAGTGGAAGTATTGCCTCAGGAGACGAATAATGAGTGAAGTAAATAACAAGCCTCAAAATGACGATCAACAGGGTGATGATCAGATCACAGGTGTTGCTTCTTACTTTATACGTAACAAAGTCATTAGCTGGATGCTATCTCTGATCTTTCTTATTGGTGGTGTTTCTGCATTCTTTGGTTTGGGTCGTCTAGAAGATCCTGCCTTTACCATCAAAGATGCAATGGTAGTGACCTCTTACCCTGGGGCTTCCCCTCAGCAAGTGGAAGAGGAAGTGACCTATCCGCTAGAGAAAGCGATTCAACAGCTTACTTATGTGGACGAAGTGAACTCTATCTCAAGCCGTGGCCTGTCTCAGGTAACGGTAACGATGAAGAATAACTACGGCCCGGACGATCTTCCGCAAATTTGGGATGAACTTCGCCGAAAAGTGAATGATCTTAAGGTTGAACTGCCACCCGGCGTCAACGATCCTCAAGTCATCGATGATTTCGGTGACGTTTACGGGATTTTGTTGGCGGTGACGGGGGATGGCTACAGTTATAAAGAGTTACTCGATTATATTGACTACCTAAGGCGAGAATTAGAGCTGGTCGACGGGGTCAGTAAAGTCTCGGTATCCGGCCAGCAGCAAGAGCAAGTGTTCATTGAGATATCGATGAAACGGATAAGCTCATTAGGTCTGTCTCCAAGCACAGTATTTAACCTTTTATCGACTCAAAATATTGTTTCCAGTGCAGGTGCGGTGAGAATTGGTGACGAATACATTCGTATCCACCCTACGGGCGAGTTCCAGAATGTAGAGCAACTGGGTGATTTGATTCTGACAGAAGGTGGCGCTCAAGGGCTTATCTACCTGAAAGATGTGGCAGAGGTAACTCGTGGTTATGTTGAAGTACCTACTAACATCATTGGCTACAATGGCAAGCTTGCGCTCAACCTTGGGGTATCCTTTGCGCAAGGTGTAAACGTTGTGGCGGTGGGTGAAGCCTTTGACCGAAGACTCGCCGAGCTGAAATATCAGCAGCCCATCGGTATCGATATCTCTGAGGTTTATAACCAACCCAAAGAGGTAGATAAGTCAGTAAGTGGATTTGTGGTGAGTTTGGGGCAGGCGGTTGCGATTGTAATCGTGGTTCTGCTGTTCTTCATGGGGCTACGCTCTGGTCTGTTGATCGGTTTGATATTGTTGTTGACCGTTTTCGGTACCTTTATTTTCATGCAGTACTTCAAGATTGACCTTCAACGTATCTCATTAGGCGCGTTGGTTATCGCTCTGGGGATGCTGGTGGATAATGCCATTGTGGTGGTGGAAGGGATATTGATCGGCACGCAGAAGGGGCGAACCCGGATGCAGGCCGCCACCGATATCGTGACCCAAACCAAATGGCCGCTGTTGGGGGCAACGGTGATTGCGGTGACTGCGTTTGCTCCTATCGGTTTATCCGAGGACTCAACAGGTGAGTACTGTGGCACCTTGTTCACAGTGCTACTGATTTCTTTGATGCTGAGTTGGTTTACTGCCATCTCGCTCACGCCGTTCTTTGCTGACATGTTCTTTAAAGGTCAAAAGGTCGACTCAGAGAACGAAGGTAAAGACCCATACAACGGGATGGTTTTTGTGATCTACAAAAACTTCCTTGAGTTCTGTATGAAGCGTGCTTGGTTAACCATGTTTGTTCTGATTATTGGTTTGGGCGCAAGCGTTTACGGCTTTGGTTTTGTAAAACAAGCCTTCTTCCCATCCTCGACAACACCGATGTTCCAAGTTGACGTCTGGATGCCGGAAGGTACTGATATTCGAGCGACCAATACCAAGCTTAAAGTGCTTGAGAGTTGGTTGGCTGATCAGGACGAAGTTGAGCACATCACGACGACTGCGGGTAAAGGCCTGCAACGTTTCATGCTGACTTACGCACCAGAGAAAAGTTATAGCGCGTATGGCGAAATAACGGTCCGTGTGAAGAGCTACGAAGTGCTTGAAGGGCTGATGAAACGCTTTCGTGAGCACGTAAATGGTCAGTTCCCTGAGATCGACTATAAGCTCAAGCAGATTGAATTAGGCCCTGGTGGTGGTGCGAAGATTGAAGCGCGAATTGTTGGTTCTGATCCAACAGTATTACGTTCAATTGCCGCTCAAGTGATGGATATCATGCGAGCTGATTCTGGAGCATTTAATATTCGTCATGATTGGCGTGATAGAACTAAGGTGTTAGAGCCTCAGTTCAACGAAAGTCAAGCGCGTCGTTATGGTATCACCAAGTCTGATGTCGATGACTTCCTCGCGATGTCTTTCTCTGGTAAGTCGATTGGTGTGTACCGTGATGGTACAACGCTGATGCCGATTGTGGCTCGTTTACCTGAAGATGAGCGTGTTGATATACGTAACATCGAAGGCATGAAGATCTGGAGCCCTGCATTAAGTGAGTATATCCCGCTGCAACAAGTAACACTTGGTTATGAGTTAGAGTGGGAAGACCCACTGATCATCCGTAAGAACCGTAAGCGTATGCTGACGGTAATGGCGGACCCTGATCTATTGGGTGAAGAGACAGCATCAACTTTACAGAAACGCTTACAACCACAAATTGAAGCGATTGAGATGCCTCCGGGTTACTCATTGGAATGGGGTGGTGAATATGAGTCGTCAGCAGATGCACAGGCGTCACTGTTCACAACCATGCCTCTTGGTTACTTGTTCATGTTCTTAATTACCGTGTTCTTGTTTAACTCGGTGAAAGAGCCTCTGATTGTTTGGTTAACGGTTCCATTGGCGTTGATAGGGGTGACGACAGGCTTGCTAGCCTTGAATACACCATTCGGCTTTATGGCGCTGTTGGGCTTCCTGAGTCTATCTGGGATGCTTCTGAAGAACGGTATCGTACTGCTTGATCAAATTGAGATTGAGATGAAGTCAGGTAAAGATCCATATGTAGCGGTTGTTGATGCGGCACTGAGTCGTGTTCGTCCGGTATGTATGGCAGCGATCACCACGATTCTAGGTATGATCCCTCTACTACCGGATATCTTCTTCAAACCAATGGCAGTAACCATCATGTTTGGTTTAGGCTTTGCGACTGTACTCACGCTAATCGTAGTACCTGTGCTGTATCGTTTATTCCATAAAATTGAAGTGGCTTAACGTCAACTAACCTTTGAAATAATGCCCCTAAATGGGGCATTATTTTTATATATCGATTGATAGAAGAGAATAAAAAATGGAAGTAAATACATCGGATAGAACTTGTGCATGGGCGCTTAAGCACGAGCTTGAAAGGGAGTACCACGATGCAGAGTGGGGCGTGCCTGTTTATGATGACCAAGTTCTGTTTGAGTTCATTACCTTGGAAGGCGCTCAGGCAGGTCTAAGTTGGATTACGATTCTCAAAAAGCGTGAAGGCTATCGTGCCGCATTCGATAATTACGAGTTAAACAAGTTAGCTGAGTTGAATGAAGACAACGTGCCGCACATCATTGAAAACTTCGATGTCGTTAAACACAAGGGCAAGATTGCTTCGGTATACAACAATGCGCGAGCTACGCTTGAATTACAGAAAGAGTTCGGCTCTCTTTCAAATGCTTTATGGCAGTTTGTTGATAATGAGGTGATTGTGAATCAATGGACCGAGATGTCTCAAGTTCCCGCTTCTACCGAGCAATCTAAAGCGATGAGTAAGTTTTTGAAGAAGAGAGGCTTTAAGTTTGTAGGGGAAACAATCTGTTATGCGTTCATGCAAGCGACAGGTATGGTTAATGACCATATCGTAGGTTGTCCGCATAAATAAAGGTGTTATTTATCGTCGAAAAATAATTGCGTTAATATAGGAAAATTCACTGGTCATTTATAAACTATTCAATATCATACTCGACCAAATTCAAACCTAGAAGACGATAGTGAAACAACAAAGCTACCAAATTTGTGATGTTAGTTATGATCCCTTGCTAAGGCAGTTTGTGCGTGACGATGGCCACGTAGAAACTATCGCGCCGATAGAAGGTAAGGTGTTTCTGTTCTTACTTGAAAATACTGGTGAGTGTGTTGAACGAGGCCTAATATTTGATAGGTGCTGGGGCAATGTGATTGTCTCAGAGCAAGCGCTCACTAACGTGATATCTAAGATTAGAAAAACGTTATCGCGAGTGACTTGTGGCTGTGCAACGATTCGCACGGTCAGTAAAACGGGTTATTTACTTGAAATCGATGAATCGATAAAACCTAGTAAAACTGAAATTGTGCCTTCTCAAATGACTGCGAAGGCATCTAAATTAAACTCTTCACCTGTCGATCAAGAAGTGTTGGCTGCAACTGAATTAGAACCCTCAGATTCAAAGAGTAATGCGCACTTAATTAAAGCGGGCTACTTAGTCGCATTGATTTGTGTCGTCGTAACGGCGTTCAATCTTTTCAAAACCTATTATACGCCACTGCCTTATTTTATTGATAAAGCCGAGTACCGCGGCAGTTACACAGACAATACTAATCACTACTTTTTCCATGTTGCGCACAATGAATCCTATTCGTTGCCTGCGATCACTAAAAAGCTAACGGATGTGATACCTAGCCACTGCAATGTTGATGTTTTTGTCCGTATCTACCCATCAGTAGACCAGCCCGAAGATGATACGCTATACATGTTGATTCAAAGGAAGAGTGGTGAGGCTTTGAACTATAGCGCTTCTATTTTCAATGTAGAGTCGTCTTTTGATTCGTTTACTCAGTACATGGAAAAGAGGAGTAACTTTTGCGACTAATTGGCTTACTCATTCTATTGGCAATTGCTACAGCAAGCTTTTTTCTGGAACAGAACGCATTGGCTGGCACTCGCTGGCACTGTAAAACGCTAAAAACGGATTTTTTATCTCAGGCATTCCAACCGTATCAATCGCTTTATGAGCGAATGAGCATTACTTTTCAGTCTGACCAAACTTTTAGTATGAGAGAGTTTGTGACGATAACTGAGAAAGACGGTAACGAAGCTACAATGGAAAATCTTTATTCTGGTTACTATGGCCTTGATGGGGATAGTTTGTCGATGAGTATTATTGATGTGAGAACTGCAACGCCTTTTCATGATCCTATTATTAACAATGATTACAGTGAGTATAAAGGGGTGACGATTGACTACGCTATTGCAGTGAAGGATCAGTCTTTGTATATGTTCAATGAACATCGAACTGAAATATTCAATTGGGCGTGTTTTAACGTTCAGTAGCTTTTTAAAGCTATGTGTCTAATACGCTAATCTGAAAAAGGCAGGAATATCCTGCCTTTTTGGTCTGCGTCTGTTAACGATTTTAATTAAACGAGCGCGTTGTAACGCTCTAACCCTGCTTCTAGGTCTGCAATCAGATCATCAACGTCTTCTAAGCCGATATGAACACGAATCAAAGTCCCTTCGAAGTTAGGGTTCGCTACTGTTCTTAGGCTGTTAAAGCTGCTTGGTTCATTCGCTAGAATCAAGCTTTCGAAACCACCCCATGAGTAACCCATACTAAAGTGCGTCATACCATCAAGCAGCGCTGTGGTCGCTTTGGTATTTGAGTTCTTCAGCACGAAAGAGAACAAGCCATTCCCGCCAGTAAAATCTCGTTTAAAGAACTCATGACCAGGACAAGATTCAAGCGCAGGGTGACGAACGTGGTCAATCTCAGGGCGAGTCTCTAACCATTTTGCCACTTTCAAGCTGCTTTCTGCGTGTTGGCGTAGGCGAACATCAAGAGTACGAATACCACGAAGGCCGAGGTAAGCATCATCTGGCGAAACACATTGCCCCATCAGGTAGCTCTGTTCTCTTAACTGGTCCCAACATTTTTCATTGGCTACCGCAGTCCCTAGCATCACATCAGAGTGACCAACGATGTATTTGGTTGCTGCTTGAATCGAGATATCAACACCGAAATCAAACGGTGAGAAGTTAACACCAGCAGCCCAAGTGTTGTCTAACATAACAATGATGTCATGTTCATGAGCAATACGTGCGAGCGTTGGAATGTCTTGAACTTCCATGGTGACAGAACCCGGAGATTCGGTAAACAGCACCTTAGTGTTTGGCTTAATAAGGTCTTGGATGCCTTCACCAATTGTTGGTTCGTAGTAAGTTGTTTCTACACCCATCTTCTTCATGATGGTGTCACAGAAATCACGCGTCGGTTCGTAGCAGGTATCGACCATCAGAATATGGTCGCCCGTTTCTACAAAAGAGAGAATGGCGTTAGAGATTGCTGCCGTACCACAAGGGTAGAGTGCACAGCCTGCGCCGCCTTCCACTTCCACCATGGCATCTTGGAAGGCGAAATGAGTGTTGGTTCCACGACGTCCGTAAAAAAGTGTTTTGTTAGCGCGGTTAATTGTAGCTTTACGCTTCTCTTCTACTGAGTTGAATACGACAGTTGAAGCGCGCTGTACTGGTGGGTTAACGACACCATTGGTCCACTTCTTATCACGACCTGCAGTGATCAGCTTAGTGGTTTTGTTCTCGGACATGCTGTGAATTCCTTATCAATCGGTTATCTTCTATTTAAAACATGCCAATAGCCTTCAAAGCAAGAGGGGAGCAGGAGTTTTTACGCTTTTCTTTCGCTTTTTAACCTTTTACTTATTCAATGGTGAAAGGTTAAAAACTTACGGGAGGAAGTGATGAGCCGCAATCGACTCATCATATGTATTACAGAAGAGGGTTGAACAAATAGAACAACCTTTCAAAGAAGCGATTTCGCAAGTTTCTCTGTTCCCACTGTTCTAGTACTACTGGGTGAGATGATTCTATATAAGACTGTTGCAGTTCAGAGAGCTGCTGAGTGAAGTGCACGTCATCTACGGCTAGCGTCACTTCGAAGTTGAGCCATAGGCTGCGCATGTCAATATTGACCGTTCCGATCAAACAAAATTCTTCATCGATCACTACCGATTTGGTGTGAAGAAGCCCACCGTAAAACTCGTAAATCTTAACGCCGGCTTCAAGTAACTCGGTATAGAAAGCGCGCGAAGCCCACTTAACCATTAATGAGTCGTTGTTGTGTGGGATGACCAGTTCTACATTGACACCGCGTTGCGCTGTCATTTTGAGTGTTTCTAATAAATCGGCACTCGGTACAAAGTAGGGTGTTGTGATACGAACAGAATGGTTTGCCTGATTAATCGCAATGGTTAGAACTTGCAGGATCAAATACTCCGGCATGCCTGGACCAGATGGCACGACTTGCACAGGGTGATGCGTCATTACCTCTTCAATCGGACATTCAGGTAAATCAGGAAGGATGCGCTCGCCCGTTTCCACTTCCCAATCCCAACCATGAATTGCCGACAGTACATTAACGGTTGGCCCCGTTACGCGTACCATTACATCAATCCACTGGCCAACACCTGAATTTTGCTTGAAGTGAGCGGGGTCAACCATGTTCATTGAGCCAGTGTAGGCGATGGTTTCATCAATCACGATGATTTTACGGTGTTGTCTTAGATCTAGACGACGTAAGAAAATACGCCAAGGGCTTACTTCCAATGCTTGTACAACTTGCACACCGGCGTCTTTCATCATTAAGCGCCAGTGACTTTTAAAAAAGCGCGGGCTACCTGCAGAATCAAGCAAAACTTTAACATCCACACCACGTTTCGCAGCTCGAATGAGAGCGGAAGCAACCGAATCAGTTAATCCTCCAGGGTGCCAAATATAGAAAACCATCTTAATACTGGTTTGGGCATTTTCTATATCTTCGATAATTGCGTGTAAGATCTCATTGGGAGAAGCTTGCAGTGAAAGTGTGTTTCCGCTGAGTGCAGGAATGCCCATCCGATTGTTACAAAGTTCATCAATCTTGTGGATAGGGGAGCCGACCTTTCCTGGAAGGTGGAGCTGGCAATCATCTAGTTTTCGGAACCAATCACCAAATGGAGTAAACATGCGATGTGCGCGTTCAGCCCTCTTCCTACCTAGGTTTAGCTCTCCGAAAAGGAAGTAACAAGCGACACCTACAATTGGGATAATGTAGATAACCATCAACCACGCGAGAGAAACGCTGACAGAGCGTCGTTTTAGTACGACACGGAAAGTCACACCGGCTACAAGTACCCAGTATAAAGCGACAGAAGCTAAAGTTAAAAAATGGTAGAGCTTTTCCACATTGAATACTCGAAAAAAGAGACACTTAGATAGTAATGCTATTTTACGGATATGGGAATTTAAGGAATCAACTATTTACAAATTAGAGCTAAAGCTGTAAACAGGTTATAGTTGTTAAGTTTTGGTTAACTTAAGACGAAAACGATTGTTTTGTATGAAAAGGCGGCATTTAACCATAAAAATTTACATTGGTAACGAAATATATACGGTTCGGGCTTCCAATTTTATTCTTAAACTGGTTTACTTGCTATATACGAGCGTCAATCAAATCTTTTAGGTGTGTAAATTTTTTTATACGCCTTATCTTTTAAAGACGCCACTCAAAGCAAAACACAACATCACATAACACAAAAGTTTGGAGTACACGTGGCTACTAGTAATACAACCACAACACCCCGCGATACCTGGGGTTCGAAGTTAGGATTCGTAATGGCTGCAGCAGGTTCTGCTGTTGGTCTAGGTAACATCTGGAAATTCCCATACACAGCAGGCGAAAGTGGCGGCGGTGCATTCGTTGCAATTTACCTGTTTTTTGTAATCTTCATCGGTTTCAGTGTGATGCTGACTGAATTTGCGATTGGCCGTCATACGCAGAGATCAGCAGTAGGTGCATTTAAATCAACTGACCGTCGCTGGACGTTCGCTGGTGTTATCGGTGTAGTAAGTGGTCTGCTAATCATGGGTTTCTACCCTGTAGTAGGTGGCTGGTCTATCGCATACATCGGTAAAATTGCTGGTGGTCTACTAGACGCACCTGAAGCAATCGGTGACAGCTTTGGTGGCTTTATCTCAAACCCAGTTCAGCCACTTATGTGGATGGGCTTATACCTACTGCTTAACGTTGTCATCGTTATGAAGGGTATTTCTGGCGGTATTGAGAAAGCGGGTAAGATCTTAATGCCACTTCTTTTCATTATCCTTATCGTGGTATCAATCAAAGGCATCATGCTTCCGGGCGCGATGGCTGGTCTTGAATTCCTATTCAGCCCTGACTTCTCTAAAGTAGACAGCGGTGTAATCCTAGCTGCACTAGGTCAAGCATTCTTCTCACTATCTCTTGGTATGGGTTGTATGTTGACTTACGGTTCTTACCTGAAGAAGAAAGAGAACCTAGTTCAAACTACCGCTATGGTTACGGCAATGGATACAGGTGTTGCTATCCTAGCTGGTGTTGCAATGTTCCCAGCAATGTTCGCATTCGGTATGGAGCCTGCAGCGGGTCCTGGTCTGGTATTCGTTGTTGTTCCTCAGCTATTCGCTGAAATGGGCGGCGTAGTGGGTCTTCTATTTGCTCTTATGTTCTTCGTTGGTCTGAGTGTTGCGGCACTGACATCTTCAGTATCTCTACTTGAAGTTGTGGTTTCGTACCTAATCGATGAGAAAGGCATGAAGCGTGTAACAGCTGTACTGTCTGCGAGTGTCGTAATGGCGATTCTATGTATCTTCGCTTCTCTATCACTTGGTGGCTTCGGTCCAACATTGTTCGGTACTGGTGCGTTCGATATCTTCGACTTACTAACTGATAAGATCTTCCTAGCAGTTGGCGGTATGTTGGTATGTATCTTCGCTGGTTGGAGACTAAACCGTGCTGACCTAGAGAAAGAGATCACTAACGACGGTGAAGTATCTTTCCCACTATTCGGTCTATGGTACACACTAGTTAAGTACATCATCCCAGTAGCTATCGCTATCGTTGCGTTCATGGGTATCTCTTCTGGCTTCGACAGCGGTAAAGGTGCAATCATGCTACTAGGTATTGGTATCATTGCTGGCTCTGCGCTTATCTCTAAGAAGCTATAGTTTTTAGAAACCAAAGTTCTTAGAAGCTAGAATCGCAAGTTAAAGTAAGTTAAGAAACGGGAGCCCATGGCTCCCGTTTTTTTATGTGAGTATCTTAATTCTCTTCGAAAAATAAAAAACATTCATTCACTAAAGTTATCCGTGTGCTAGCCGATATAATAAATGTTAAGGGCTGTTTTGGCCGATAATTTTATTTAGGTAGGTGTTGTGTGAAATTGTCAGTGAGAAAGAAACTGTATGCCGGTTTTGGCTCTATATTGGCGGTGCTTGTCACGTTAGTCGGTATTGTATGGATAGAAGTTATTGGGGCCCATAAAAGCGCTGATGAGATTAGAATGGATGATGTACCGGGTACCGTTACCTACCTTGTATTGATAGATGAAGCGGGCGATGTTTATCGGGACGCTTTGGGCGCGATTATTCAGGTTGATAACGCGTTGAACGATTATCGAACCAATAAGAACGAGTTTGCTCAAGCTATTGAGCAGGCGAAGCGTTTGGAGAGCAGAGGATCGGAAGATCATCGACGTATTCAGCGAATTGAAGACTTGATGGGGCGTTTCACTCAAGAGTTTGAAGCGAAGCTTGTGCCTAAGATCAATGATGAATCCGAGCTACTAGCAAACATCCAGCAGCTTCGATCTTTGTATGAGAGCAACTTGATCCCAATTGAAAACTTGCTTGACCAAGCGTCAGCAAGTGAGCGTGCTGATACAGAGCAATCACTGCTTGTATTAACCGAGTCGTTTACCATGATTGAACGTACCATCATGGTGTTGTCTGCCATTGCGATTGTATTTGGTTGTGTGATTGCATTTGTATTGTCTAGCTCTATCACTAACCGCCTAACTCGTGTTGAACAAGTTGCGCGCCGTGTAGCAAATGGCGATCTTACCGCTGGAGATATTGTTGATGATTCAGGGGATGAATTGGCGGATCTTGCTAAGTCGATCAACCAGATGCAGAAATCTTTGGTCGACCTCTTGGGTTCAATTTCTTCTGTGACCAACCAGGTCCAATCTGTGACAGGTGAACTATCTTCTATCAGCCAAGACATCGTGACGGGTGCTTCTGCTCAAGCTGACAAAGCAAACCTGATAGCAACGGCTGCAGAAGAGCTAAGCTTGACCATTTCGGAAGTGGCACAGCAGGGCACCTCTACTTATGAAGAAGCTCGACGTTCTGAGTCTTCAGCAGAAGATGGTCGTAACGTGATTGTAGAGATGGTAGCAAGCATTCAACAAGTTTCTGCTCAAATGAGTGACATGTCGGTACAGATGAACACGCTGGGTTCGCATGGTGAACAAATTGGCAGTGTGATTAAAGTGATCGAAGACATTGCAGAGCAGACGAATTTATTGGCTTTGAACGCGGCGATTGAAGCGGCGCGAGCTGGTGAGTTTGGCCGAGGTTTTGCCGTGGTAGCTGACGAAGTAAGAGCGTTGGCTGAAAGAACCACCAAAGCAACGCAAGAAGTGTCTGGCATCATCCAATCGATTCAGTCTGGTACTCAAGAAGCCGTAACTTACACTCAAGACAACTGTCGTTTAGTTGAAATTGGTGTAGAGCAAAGCACAGGGGCGGTATCGGCTCTAGAAGCAATTGTTAGCGGTGCGGGCAATGTACAAAGCATGGTTAACTCAATTGCGACTGCGGCAGAAGAACAGACAGCGGTGACCAAAGAGATTGCTGCAGATATTACCGCGATCAGTGATATCTCAGAGCAATCCTTGCAACTGGCGACTCGCAGTTCTGAAAACACTTCAGGTTTGAATGCTAAGGTTGCTGAACTAGAATCATTAGTCGGTAAGTTCAAACTTGCTTAGTGCTTAGTGCTTAGTGCTTAGTGCTTAGTGCTTAGTGCTTAGTTCGTATTCGATAGAGGCTAAAAGCCTATTACCGAAAGCGAACAAATAAAAATAAGCCCAATGATTCAATGTTTATTGAGTTAGTTGGGCTTTTTCGTAGCTGGAATCTGGGTTCAGACACGGTATACTCCACGCTCTACAATGGAGCTAGCTTTTACATGTTCGACATTCTTCTGAACCATTCAGATTTTTTACTCATTAATAAGCACCCTGGAGTCAGCGTCCACAAAGACGATGGTGACACCATGCTGCTACAAGAAGTCGCTAATGCGCTTAATGAGCCGAAGTTATATCTCGTTCACCGCCTCGATAAAATGACCTCAGGTATTCTACTGTTAGCAAAGAGTGCCTCGGCAGCGAGTGAGCTTTCACATTTGTTCGCAAAGCGTGAAGTCGAGAAGTACTACCTTGCGATTGGTTCGAAGAAGCCAAAGAAAAAGCAGGGGTTGATCTCAGGTGATATGGAGCGTTCACGACGTTCAAGCTGGAAACTACTGACAAGTAAAGAAAACCCAGCGATTACCCAGTTTTTGTCTGCAACCGCTGAACCCGGTGAGCGTCTACTTTTGTGTAAACCCTATACGGGGCGCACACACCAGATCCGTGTTGCGATGAAGTCGATCGGCTCAGCCATTGTTGGTGACCCTATTTATAATCCATCGAGTGAGGCTGACAGAGGATATCTGCATGCATTCGCGATTCGATTTACCTATCAATCACAAGCCTACGAATATGTCTGTGACCCAAGGAACCTAGATTCCTTAGGTGAGAAGTGGCATCAAGAGACTGTGTCTGCTGGTTTAGACAGTTGGCTTGAACCTTGGTCATTAACTTGGCCGAAGCTAAATACTAAGTGAGTGAAATAATGGAAGCATCAGCTTTACCTCTGTTTTTTAGTCATATTGAACAGCAACTTAATGAAGTGCCGAATGAACTACGCCGTATTTTTCACGGTCGCGGTAAGTTTTGGCCAGGTCTAGATCAACTGACATGTGATTGGGTTGATGGGCAGTTATTGGTTAACATATTCAAAGAGGTGGATGACGAATTCTTATCATCTCTTAAAGCTGGATTGGTTGATCTGACTAATAAAGACATCTGGCAAGCAAAGCAGGGCACAAGTATTGTTCTGCAACACCGTTATGCCGATGGCGCGCCTTCAGAGGTTTTATGGGGCGAACTCAATGACTCACCCGTTGTGGTTGAGCACGGTCTTAAATATCAACTCGACATTGGCCGTAATCAGAACTTCGGTTTGTTCCTAGACATGCGTAATGGTCGTCAGTGGGTGCAAGATAATGCCAAGGATAAGAATGTTCTTAACCTGTTCGCATATACTTGTGGCTTCTCTGTCGCGGCTATCGCTGGTGGTGCTCGTCAATGCATGAACGTGGATATGTCTCGCGGCTCGTTGAATAAAGGTCGTGATAACCACCGTCTTAATGAGCACGACATGCGCTCGGTTAACTTCCTTGGCTACGATATCTTTAAGTCGTGGGGGAAAATCAAGAAGGGCGGCCCTTACGAGTTGGTTATCATCGATCCACCTTCGTTCCAAAAAGGCAGCTTTGCTCTAACTAAAGATTATAAAAAAATCTTACGTCGTTTGCCTGAGCTTCTAACAGAAGGTGGTGAAGTGATTGCCTGTGTGAATTCACCTGCTGTATCACCAAACTTCCTGATTGAGACGATGGTAGAAGAAGCACCAAGCGTTGAGTTTATTGAACGTTTAGACAACCCGCCTGAGTTTGTTGATGTCGATCTTGATTCGAGCCTCAAAGTTCTGAGGTTTAAGATAGGCGCTTCTGCTGACGCTTAATTGATTCTATACATCAGTTAGAAAAAACGCCGCTCATATTGAGCGGCGTTTTTGTATCTTGTTTTTGTCGTTAGAGCACTAGATCTCTTGCTGAGTCTTAAGAGTTTGGAACCCAAAATAGATACGCATAAATGTAGTCAGCCAGCAAGCTGCACCAAAGGTATAAGCGATAACTGCAAAGTGTTGAGGCCAAATACAGAAAGCAATGAAACAAGCAATGGTTTCTGTACCTTCGGTTAATCCCGACATGTAATAAAGAGACTTATGTTTATAGACTGGGTTTTCAATGCCTCGTTTGCCTGCCATTACCGCAAACGCCAAAAAGCTACTGCCTGTACCGATAAAAGAGAAGATCAAAAATGCACCGGCAATGGCGTTGTGCTCTGGATTGGCAATCACAAAGCCAAAAGGAATCAGCGAATAGAAAAGGAAATCCAAGCTGATATCGAGGAAGCCACCTGCATCACTGATGCCTTGGATTCGAGCCAAAGCGCCATCAAGTCCGTCGCAAACCCTGTTAAATACAATAAACCCCAATGCCAATTCGTATTGCTGAAATGCTAATGCTGGAAATGCTAAACACCCAACCAGAAATCCGAATAACGTGGTTTGATTGGCCGTGATACCTAATTGGTTCAGTAACTTAGCCGACTGATTCAATGGCCATTTAATGACCTTAATGGAGTACTTATCCAGCATTGTGACTTCTCCATGGCCAAGACAGTACTTCTGCCCCTTGAGGCACATCGGCCTCGTCGTGCGTGACCATTAACGTCGGGATATTTGCTTTGGTCAATTGTTCAAACACCCAATCGCGAAATTGTGATCTTAACTCTTGGTCTAACTTACTGAACGGTTCGTCGAGTAGGGCGAGTTTCGGCTTGGCTAGTAACATACGAGTTAAGCTTATTCTTGCGCGTTGACCGCCTGAAATTTGATCCGGGAATGACTCTGCCAAGTGAGTCAGCTCTATGTCTTTTAGTGCAGCCATTGCTTGCTGTTGACGAGCGGAGCCCTTAACTGAATTAGGTAATGAAAAGGCCAAGTTCTCCCATACTTTTAGGTGCGGAAACAACAAGTCATCTTGAAACAAAATACCGACTTCACGCTGATGTGAAGGCAGTTCATCTAGCTGAATATCGTTCAACACAACGGTGCCAGAATACGAAAACTCTTCACTTAAGTGACCAGCAATCGCATCCAGTAAGGTCGACTTTCCGCAGCCACTCGGCCCCATCAAAGCCAGTATTTGGCCAGATTCTAATGTTACGTTTAGCGCTGAGAACAGCGAATCCCCATCGGTTTTACGGATGGCGAGGTCGTTGAGGTACAGACTCATTACTTAGGAAACCTTTAAAAGTAAGACGGCGATATCTAAGTTGAAGTCGGCTGACTAATATCGCTAAAGAGAAAAAGAACAGAGGCAATAGAGCCTGCCAAATGGCATAGATTGCTGTCACCCTGCGGTCGAAACCACTGGTTAGGGCAACGGCTTCTGTGGTGATCGTGCTAATACGGCCCGCACCGAGCATCAATGTTGGAAGGTACTGGGCCAAACTCACACTGATCCCGACCGCCCAAGCAAAGGCAATAGCAGGAAGCAAGATTGGCAGTTTGATCGAATACCAACTCTGAAATGGCGATTTACCTAGGCTAAGCGAGGCTTTAATCAACCCATCGTTAAAGCTTTTCCATGGGCCGTCCAAAGACAGATACACAAACGGGAAAGCAAAGAAAACATGCGCCCAAATCACCCAGAACTCATAGGCACTACTGCCAACGTAGAGGGTCGTGACTTGCATACCAAACAACACCGAGAGTTGAGGTATCAACATCGGAATGGCGATAATGAAGCCCGGAACTTGCCACTTGTATTTGATTCTGTATTCGTGAGCAACCAGCGCAAGCAACAAAGCGACTGAAGCGGCAATCAAACCAATCCACAAGCTTTGTCCGACGGTACTCATGATGCCATCCCACTCAAACTCCCAGAAACGCATGCTATATCGGCTAGGGAGTAGGTCTGGGAAACGCCAACGTTGGGCAACACTCCAAATCACCATCAATGGAATGATAAGCAGTGATAACGCAGCAAGCGCAGTAAACACGGTTTTCCCAGGAAGGTTCGCGCCTGTTCTGCCTGAATATTGCCAAATTCGAAAGTATTTAAGGATCGCCCATTCAACGAAACGTGCTAAGGCGATGATTAACGACGCTAAACCAAATAGAACAATAGCTCCGGCTGCTGCTCGCGGCAGTAGGTTAAGATCTGGATCGTTAAACCATTGCCATACTAATACCGCAAAGGTTGGTGGGTTTGTCGGGCCAATGATCAAAGCAATATCGACAACCGAGACACTGTAAGCGAGTACCGCCAGCATTGGGAAGCGAAGCTTAGTAAACCATTGTGGGAAAATAGATTTCCACCAAATCTGAGCACGGCTATAACCCAGAGATGCACTGACCTTAGTGATACGTTCTACATCAATTTGCTGCAGTGTCGAAATGCTCATCAGCAACAAGAAAGGTACTTCTTTGAGTGCGAGCATAATGATCAAGCCGAACGCGTATGGGTCTTTCACCAATAACGCCAATTCTGAGCTCGTAGCCGATTCGCCAAGCAAGTGATGCACGGCTCTGGCTCCAAGCCCTGTCGGGCTGAATAGGAAAGCAAAGCCGATAGCGAAAGCCACATGCGGAATAGCAAGCATTGGCGATAGCGTTAACTCTATCTTTCTCCAAAACTTGTTTCCCCAAGAGGCTTGAAGAATACAAAAGGTTAGGAAGCAGGCTATATAGCTGCTTGCAATCGCTGAACCTAGGCTCAAGCCAATAGAGTGCCAAGCTCCTTCCCATTGAAAGACTTGGCTAAAACCGTTGAGTGTTGGTTCCTCTAAACCTAGGGGCGGGATGAAACTCAGTGACGAAGCCACGACTCCCGCCACCCCAGGAATGGTTGGGATAATGCACACAGCTATAACAACAAAATATAGAGCGCGTAGCATAAAGATTAGTTACCGTATCGCTTCAGCCACTCTTTCTCGAGCGCGTTTTGCCAGCTAGGGTGTGGTTCATCAATCGATTTAAATTGTTGGGTGTTTTTAGCGCTGCCAGTGAGGTACTTGCTGCTCAGTACCGAAGGGTCGCCCCAAACATTGAGGTCACCTTTACGAGATTGCGCTTCTGGGCTCAGCAAGAAGTTAATGGTCACTTGAGCTCCTGCGGTTGCATTGGCATTCCAAGGAATAGCAAGGAAGTGAATGTTAGATAAAGCGCCGCTTTCTAGAGCATAGGCCTTAGTGGTTTCGGCTAGGCGACCACTTGCTTGTGCTGAATAAACAGAGTTTGGATTGAACGTAATCGCGAGATCGAGCTGTCCATCATCCAAAAGTTGGATACTTTCTGATGTGCCTGCTGGGAATTGTTTGCCACCGCGCCACGCTACTTTATGGAATTTATCTAAGTAAGCCCATAGTGGTGCTGTAACTTCTTGGAAGTTGTCTTCTGAAACAGGCTTAGCGAGTTCTGGGCTGTTGTTGGTTAGTTCAATCAGTAGAGACTTAATGAAGCTCGTACCATGAAATTCTGGTGGGCGAGGGTAGCTTAATCGGTTCGGGAAAGCTTGAGCGTAGCTCAACATCTCTGAGAATGATTGTGGCGGGTTGTGTAGTGTCTCTTGGTCATGAATAAACACCAATTGTCCAACGCCCCAAGGTGCTTCAAGGCCTTCTGTTGGTTCAGAGAAGTCGACATCAATCGGCAGAGACTTATCGACATATTGCCAGTTTGGAAGCGACTCCGTGAACGGGCCAAACAACAAAGCGTTATCTTTCATCGAACGGAAGTTTTCGCCATTGATCCAAACGATATCAACACTGCCTTCGCTGTTCTTGCCTGCCGCTTTTTCAGCAAGCAGTCGAGTGGTGGTTTCCGCAATATCGGTTACTTTCACATGCTTCAACGTGACACCGTAGTTACTTTGTAACTTCTTGCCTGCCCATTGTAGGTAACGGTTGATCTCTTGGCTTCCGCCCCAAGCGTGAAAGTAGACAGTTTCTCCCGCTGCCTGCTGTTCTATTTGGTTCCAACTCTCGGTGGATGTTGCTTCATCAGCATAAATGGTTGCGCTGTATGCAACGGTTGCCATGATTCCTAACGTACTTACTATCTTGTTCATAAACTTTTCCATTTGGTAGTGAACGGGCAAGAGCATTGTGTTTTCGAACTCCCTTGGGCGTGTTGACCTTTCGTGGCTAACGAAAGATCAACACGGCATAATAGTTATTCTATCTGTTTCTCAAATAAATTCTAATTCAACAGTAAATTCAATCAATTACTAGGGGCCTTTGCCATCCTAGCAACAGACCGTTAAAGCGGTGAATTAATTGCACCTAAATGAGGTTTTTTTGATATTTATTGGAGGTTGGTACGAAAAGAAGGTGAGAAGTAGCGTTTTTAATGATTAGGTTTTGAGCAAGCAATAAAAAAGGAGCCGTGAAGGCTCCTTAAATCAATATCTGGTGTCGATGATGGGTTAGTTTACCCAGTCACGAATTGTGTACGTTAGTGTGTGTACATCGTTTTTCAGTACTAGCGTATCGTTTGTTAGCGTTACGTCGCTCCACTCGCTTAGAGTAGCTGAAACCGATTGTTCGATTTCCATCGCTGAGCCCTGACACATTTTCATTGTCATGCCCATTTGTTTGATACGGAATTGACCGTCTTTCAGCTCACCTTGACCGAAGAAGTTGTTACAACCAGCCATGCCGTTTGCAGTCATCTTTTCGCCGATCTCTAGACGAGGAGCTGCTTGGTCTTCGCTTTTCACAATGTCCTTGCCATCAATTTGCGCAAGTTCCCAATTATGGTGCTGTAGATCGGTTGGTGTTACTTGCATCGCGTTGTCACCTGTTGTTGTGCATGCTGCTAGCATCATAGGTAAAGCGGCTACTGCTAGTAATTTTTTTGAACTAAACTTCATATTATAAGGCTCCAAAGGAAAGAACGAAGTTACCGAATAAGTGTAACTTGATGGGTTCAAAGTATAGTTTACAAAACACTATATGTGTCAGTATAAGGTCATAGTTTAGTATGGATTTCATGAGCTAGGCGACAAATTAATCGCTTATTTTTGAGATAGTAAGCGTAATTTTAAATGTGTAAGGAGGCACGGTGGAGCAGTTAGAGTTTTTCCAAGTTCCAAGCCCTTGCGTTGGGGTTTGTTCAAGCGATGACAAAGGCTATTGCAATGGTTGTATGCGCAAAAGAGAAGAGCGCTTTAATTGGATGTCGATGACACCGTCAGAACAATTGCACGTGATAAAGCTGTGTCGTCAGCGCTATAGACGAAAAATAATGAAGCAAAAAAACTTGGTTGGTAAGCAGGTCGATGAAGAGGGAAACACAAGTCCCCAAAGAGATCTTTTTGGCTAAAGAGGAAGTATTAAGATTTTATTTAACTCCGAAGTAACTATTACTTTACATAATGGTTGGGGTGTAATATTAAGGTAGGTACCTTTGTACCTGAAGGAGTGGTGTCGGTATGAATAAAAAGAACGTAAAACTCAAAAAAGAGCCAGTCAAAGCACTGGACCGAAAACCGATCGGGGCGAAAGATGACCCTGAAGAGACTCCGCGTGATTGGCATTCGATGTCAGAAGAAGAACGAATGGAAATCCTTTCTCACCTCTCAGACATGCCTTTCCAATAACACCACTGGTTCTCCAGAGTCTTGTTTAAAGCTCAGTTTTCAGAAACAAAAATGTGATTAAACAAACATGTGATTCGCTTTCGTTACACCACGATGGTACGTGCAAAATGTATCATCGGCCTCGGTGGTTTTACTGTGAATCTTAATGTTCGTGATCACTTCTACAGCCCCTGCATCGTAGCAAGCTTGTTCTGCTTTTTTAACGATATCGAGTAATTGGTTGAGTTCACCTTTCATCGTGGTTTCCATCGCACCGACTTGGAAAGGCACATCGGCAGCTTTCACAACTTCAATGGCTTTATCAACCACTTCGAAGTTGTTGCCTTCTTTAACGCGAGGTATCACTTGGAAGGCAACCATCACTTCTTTTTCTCTTTTTAACTCAGACACTTTCTGCTTACTCTAGGATAGGGAATTGTTGCAGATGATAGGTTAATGCGGAGACGAATTCTACAGCGGTTATGCTGGTTGGATTACTCTCTCTGTCCTACTTGTTACCCCAGTGGTCACTTACCCAACCACCTATGTGCTCATCAAAATGACTGCCACTGAACCTCTGGTTGCGTTCAACCGAAGTATCACAATCATCTCTATTATCTATTAGGGTTTGTATGTAGTTTGCCATCGGGTCATTGGAACGTTGACGATCTCGGCGGGTTGCCACTTCCTTAATCAGTTGTAATCGATATGTAGAGCTAGCACGTTTCATTTCAATGACCTCCTGTTGTAGACACTAATAGAAAAATCTAGTTGCCAGATATAGGGGCGTCAACGTGATTTAAGAGTATTTTTTTTGAGCAACCAAGAATCAATACCTTGGCATCATAATTCACAAAAGTGTCATTTAAGTTGGCAACTTTAGGTAAGTTTTTGGGTGTGAATTTATGTTTTGTTGCATATAAAAAAGCCCAGTACAAACTGGGCTGACCATTCTATTTCTGGCTGCTTAGCGCTATTTCTGGTTACTTGGAGCTATTTGGTTTGCTTTTAAATTGCTTAATGCTCTTCTTTTTGGCTGTTCTTCGATTGGCCATTTTATCTTTAGGTGGACGCTTGCGAGCGGTCGCTTCAGATGCAGGTTTGTCGGTAACAGGGAAACCTTCTAATGGTTGCAGCACTAACGGCTTATTGGTCAGGGTGCGAATTGCATTGAGGTAATCAGTTTCGCTGTGGCTAACCAGAGAGATCGCGAAGCCAGTATTTCCTGCTCTTGCTGTGCGACCAACGCGGTGTACATAAGTTGCTGCGTGTGACGGTAATTCGAAGTTGATCACGACAGGTAACTGATCAATATGAATGCCTCGAGCCATGACGTCTGTCGCGATAAGCACACGAGTCTCGCCATTTTTGAAACTTTCTAATGCTTGCTCTCGTTCTTCTTGGCTCTTATTTCCATGTAATGCACTCACACTGATTTTGGCTTTATTCAATCGTTTGGTTAATGCATCGGCATTGTCTTTTGCGCCAATAAATACCAATACTTGTGGCCATGTGTGTTGATTGAGTAGGGCAATGAGCGCTTGAGCTTTACTGCCTTTGTTCACTAAATACAGGGTTTCTTCAATAGCCGCGACCACGCTGTTTTCTTGGTGTGTCGTGACTTTAACTGGATTTGAAAGAAGCTCTTCAGCCTGACCTACTAATTCGGGCGGAAGTGTCGCAGAGAACAACAGTGACTGACGTTTGCTCGGTAGTGCTGCAGTAATCGCTTGAATATCTGGCCAAAAGCCCATGTCGATCAGGCGGTCGGCTTCATCAAGAACCAATGATGAACATTGAGCTACATCCAGTTCACCACTTTTGATTAAAGCAAGTAAGCGGCCCGGTGTGGCGATGGCTAATTGTGGTTTAGTCGATAATTGTTGCTGTTGATCATCAGTATTCACGCCGCCCGTTAGTGTTACCAGTTTGATATTGAGCGTTGTCGCGATCGGTTCTAAAGATTTGGTCACTTGAGATGCAAGTTCACGGGTTGGAACAATGATCAGTGCTTGCAGTTCATTTACATCTTGGTTGATGTTATTCAGTAAAGGTAAGCCGAACGCCAATGTTTTACCGCTGCCCGTTTGAGCCAATGCAAGTACGTCTTTCCCCGCAATAATGGTAGGAATTACCGCTTGCTGTATCTCTGTCGGCTTATTGAATTGAGATGGGAGCGCGGAGACGGTTTTTGCGTTAAGGGTTAGGCTAGCAAATGACATAAATGAACCAAGTATCAAAAGGGAGGTGGAGTCTAACAGGGCTACAAATGTTAGAGAATCAGTTTTGTATGTTAGACGATAAACACATTCATTATACGCGCGAATTATGTATGTTAGCCATACGCGATAATTAAGCGTTTATCATATTGTAATGGCACTGAATGGACGTACAATGTCCGCCCTAAAAATGTTCATGAAATGAGATCGAAATGAGTTTGGACAGTATCCGGCTGTTTATTGTTATCGTGTTTTTTATTGCCATTATTCCGGGCCCTAATGCGCTGTTGGTATTAAGCACAGCATTAACTCAAAGGAAGCTGTTCGCATTTGTGAACGTGTTGGGCGTGTCATGTGGTTTCTTTTTTCACGCATTTATCTCGGCCAACAGCATAAGCCTGTTATTGTCGAACACTCCCATGGCCTTTGAAGGGCTTAAGTGGGCTGGGGTTTTGTACCTTGTCTGGCTTGGGTATAACCATTTTCGTGCGGCGCTGCGCGCTCAAGAGGGCGTACTTTCAGTGGTAGGCGCATCGGGAAGTAAGCTTTATAACCAATTTTTCAAAGGGCTCCTTACTAATCTACTGAATCCTAAAATCGTCCTATTTTATCTTTCTATATTCCCTCAATTTGTGTCAAAAGATACGATTGTGTCAGACAGCCTAATGCTTGGTGGGATTCAAGCGATAGTGGTGTCGATGTGGTTTTTGGTTGTGATCTTAATGGCGGATACGTTTAAGCGCTTGTTGGTTCAAAAGCGTACCTCGCAAATGATGAACATCGTGTGTGGGGTTCTATTTGTGGGCTTCAGCATTCAGTTGGCGTTGTTTCAGCTTTAGGTTTAGAGCTTGATAGAAGCGTTAACCGATACGACTCATATCTCACTTTTCACTGAATCTTAGGGAATCCTTGTCTCTCGCATAAATGCCTAAAGCATTAGGTTATAAAGTCGATATAATTATCAGCTATCAATTTGGTGAATGTGTTTGTTTGAGACCAATTGAAGCCAAAGTCTATTGCTTGACCGAATAACAGAGACAGGGAGTCACTAATGCGTGAAGATTCATTCACCCAGAAACGCAAATATTACCGCTTAAAGTACCCTCAAAAGGCACGTCCGGTGATGCGAATTAAGGATGAGCTTTTTCATGTCAGTGAAGTTTCTGAAAAGGGCGTACGCCTGATGATGCGTAATATTATTCCGGTTTACCTCGGCTTTTCAATGGCAGGCACTTTAAGGTTACATGACAACAACAGTGTTGATATTAGCGGTGCTGTATTGCGACAAGAAGGTGACGAAGTGATCGTTCAGTTATCACAAGGCCCGAGCTTTAAAGATATGGTGTCTGAACAACGCCACATCAGACAGCGATACCCAGTATTTTTTGCTAGCCTCAGAGTGGCATAGAAAGCTTTTAAAGTTAGATTCACTCATTCAAACCGATATTAAAAAGCCCAGCACTTTTTCAAGTGCTGGGCTTTACTATATATGTAAGCAAACTAACGATACGGACAAACTAAGGAGTTTAGTCTGCCTATAGTTCGTTTTATAGCTCGTCTACTGTCGCCCAAACTGCGGCTAACATGTCGTGACCAAATGCAACGCTGCGTTCTGGAGACCAACCGTAAAGTTCGTCTGCGTGGCTGATGTGATCTTTAAATGGCATCTCGACTGTGTAAGCTAAACACTTGAACTGCTCACCAATCCAGTTTGTGCCAACCGTCATATTCGCTTTGCCCGGTTCGTCTTTATCGTAACCAAACTCATCTTGGAACTCTGGCGTGATAGTCAGCAGTGCTTGCTTGAAGTGATTTTCTAGTTTAGCAATGCGCTCGTTGTATGAAGGCGTGCCTTCGCTACCTGCTACAAAGTTATATGGGATCGCTTCGTCGCCGTGAATGTCTAGACACAGATCAACGCCCGTTTCTAGCATGCGCTCACGAACAAGGAATACTTCTGGGCTACGTTCCATAGAAGGCGATTGCCATTCACGGTTCAGGTTAACGCCAATCGCATTAGTACGAAGGTGACCGCGGATGCTGCCATCTGGGTTCATGTTAGGAACCACGCGGAAAACAACGCTGTCTAGCAGAGAACGACCTACTGTATCTGTTTCATCAAGCAGACGTTGAAGTAGACCTTCGATCAACCATTCAGCCATAGTCTCGCCAGGGTGTTGGCGACCTATAACCCAAATGTTTTTCTTCTCTTCACTTGGCTCACCAATGGTTAGCAAAGTGATGTCATTGTTGTCTAGCGTGTGGCCCAGAGTTTCAAGCTTACAAGCCGGGTGCGTTTGAGCACTGTGCAGAAGATCTTGGTGACGATCGTATGAGTAAGGCGCGAAGTACGCGAAGTACATTGAATCGTGCTCTGGAATGATGTCGAAGCTTAGTGTGTCGCCATCGAATTGAGATGGGATACGGAACCACTCTTCACGGTCGTACGATGCAACCACATCATAATCTTTCCAGCCTTCAGGATACGCCGATGTTGCCAGTTGACCGATTTCGAAGTGGTGTGCTTGTTGAGCATCGCTTTCTAAGCGGAAGTGAAACCACTGAGAGATTTCAGTCTGGTTGTCTGCTGGGATAGTCAGTTGAATGTTTTGTGGTGAATCTGCTGAAACGACGTGGATGTTGCCGCTTTCGAAATTGCTGAAAATTTTCATTGTAGTTTTTATCTCGTAGTTGAGTTGCCGTAAGATTAGCACAATTTTTTTCGAGCAAACCACTAACTAAATCGTAATGAGATGTTATTTCAACTATCCACTTTTTAGTTGTCTATTTTTGAACAACCCACTTTCCAACTATCGGCGCTGGCAAGTTGTACACCCACGGCAGGCAGAACGTGTGTGGCGATCTAACTTGCTACGTTGCACCTTGCAATAAGCGTTTTTCAATGCCCTTCGTCCAGAAAACCAATCATCAGGTTTCGCAAGAATCAGATAACCATTAAATCGTTTCACAAGCTCGACTCTATTTTGGTCGATGAACTTGCTATCAAAGTCAATCTCAAAGTAATCAAGCGCTTGTTCGATGGCAGTGAAACTCGCTATTTTTTGTTGGAATTCTGTTTGGCTCATGGGAAGTAGGTTTCTGTTCTGGTGACAACTATTGTATCGAGTTTACGATTTGTTTTATTGATTTTAGTTATGACTTACCTGGGTTTGAATCGTGGGCTTTTTAAACTTGAAGTGATCTTTTTAACTCTTTGAGGATTATAGATAAAGTATTAAAAAACTAAGACAGGACAGAACCAATGAATCGAATCAATCCAAAGAAACTACTTCGCAGTAAATGGACAGCCGTTAGCCCCGTGAAGAAAGAAAAGCACTTTATGGTCACAGAAGTTGAATTTGATGAAGGGGAGGTCGTGCGCTGCATGATAGAGGCGGTAATGACCAAACGAGAAGAAGACATCAATTGGCGAGAGCTTACAGATAATCAAAATTGGCTCCCAGGTTGGAAGTAGGACCGGAAGCCTGTTTGATTAGAATTTGTTGTTAATGGCTAACTAGCGTTTATCGGATGCTCGACGCTCGCTTTTGCCAGTATTTGAGCCCCTCTAACACACCCTCAGCGTGCGTTGCTGTGCTGGTGTACACATTGTCTCTGTCGGATAGGTGCGCCACTTCTGGATAATGGTTAGCAACCAATATCGAATTTACACCCTCTATCGTTAGCATGGATGTGTCGTTTGCAGAGTCGCCTGCTACACACACTTCTTCTACGCTCAAATCATGCTGCTTGAGCAGGTGATGAATCGCAGTAGCCTTATTGACGCCCTTTGGTGTGATGTCCAAATACCAGTCGTGGGAGTAGGTGAGGTGTACATCTAACCCGTGCAACTCCAAGCTTGATTCAATCAACTCATGTTGAGGTTCAGACAGCTTCCCTTCAAAAGTAATCTTGTAATCACCCTGATGATTTTCAAAGCGTTCGCCCATAAAGTCGAGTGGTGCGAGTGCTGTCTCTACTTTGGATTTGTTCCACGACGCTTCTAATTGATTGTGCCAAACATGATCGGGTTTTTGGGAGTGATCGTGATGAATTCTAGTGCCAACATCACTGATAATGCTGTGTGGTTTCGGGTAGTTATCAGACGCCAACCCAACACGAATTGACGGCAGAGTTCTTCCTGTCGCAATGATAAAACGAATATCAGGTTGCTCGGTTAGGTAGTTAAATAACTGATTCACCCCATGAGAAGAGCCTCCATCCAGCGTCCCGTCAAAGTCACACACCAGCATTTTTATCATTCGAATTCCTTGTCTTTTTCTCTAATTCATCGCGGGGAAATGTCAATTTCTTTTATAAAGAATGGCTCAGCAGTGAGGACTCTACAAGTTGTCTTTTAGCTTGGATAATCGACGTTTAATAGTTTGCAGCAAGTGTCACAGTTGGTGTGATGTTTTGAAACTCTTGGTTGAAAAGATCGATTTTATCTCGCTGACTTTAGCCAGTTCACCTTTGGATTTTATGTCGATGCCGAGTGTGGATCTTATCCCTGTAGCAGGGTGGATGATCAACTCTGAAGCGTCATTAAATCTTAATAAATAGTTTGTATTCGAATTATTTGTGCACGAACTATTTAATGCTATTCTTGGTCTGTTTCGCGTATTAATTGCTCAAATGTAAAATAAATATTCAATAATCTGTCAGTAAGTAACACATAATGTTGCAAGCGGCCCTGTTGCTTTAATATCTTTTGTTTTCAGTGTGTTGGGTGTTTTCTACTTTATTATTAATCATTAATTTTTCTAGGGGATTGGTGGTTTTGTGGGTGGGTTACAGTGCGATATCCCTTGATTTACACTGGTTATTTACTTAGAGTGCTAATCGTTTTTCGAGCTTAAATAACCATTTTTAAGTTAAAATAGCTAAGAAAGGATTAGATTATATGGATCCCATACTGGAAGTTAAGGGACTGTACAAGGTGTTTGGTGAAGACACCGACCGCGCTTTTACGATGATTAATCAAGGTGCGAACAAAGATAAAGTTTTCGAAGAAACAGGGCTAACGATCGGCGTTAACGATGTTTCTCTTAGTATTCAAGAAGGCGAGATTTTCGTCATAATGGGACTGTCAGGATCTGGCAAATCAACCCTAGTACGCCTTCTTAACCGCTTGATTGAACCTACCAAAGGCAATGTGCTTCTACGAGGCAAAGACATTGCCCACATCTCAGAAGATGAACTCCGCGAAGTCCGCCGCAACAACATTTCCATGGTTTTTCAAAATTTCGCATTGATGCCGCATATGACTGTGATCGAAAACACAGCGTTTGGCCTTGAGCTTGCGGGTGTCGATGTTGATAAACGAAAAGAGTCAGCACTGGCTGCGTTAGAGCGAGTAGGCCTTGGCGCGTATTCGGAGTCTTACCCAGATGAACTGTCTGGTGGTATGAAGCAGCGTGTTGGTTTGGCTCGTGCTTTAGCATGTGACCCGGACATTCTGTTAATGGACGAAGCGTTCTCTGCACTCGATCCACTGATCCGTACTGAAATGCAAGACGAGTTAATCCGACTTCAAAATGATGATAAGCGTACGATTGTTTTCATCTCGCATGATTTGGATGAAGCGATGCGTATCGGTGACCGAATCGCGATTATGCAAAATGGCGAAGTGGTTCAAGTCGGTACTCCTGACGAGATCTTAAACAGCCCAGCGAACGACTACGTTGAAGCTTTCTTCCGTGGTGTGAATGTCGCAAGTGTCCTTACGGTTAAAGACATCGCACGCAAGAAACCTGCAGCGGTATTTAAGAAATCTGAGCACGATGGTCCAGCTTCGGCTCTGCAAATCTTGATGGATAACGACCGTGAATATGGCATCGTTGTTGAGAAGAGCAGTCACTACTCAGGCATTGTTTCTATCGACTCCCTTCGCAAAGCCCACAAAGAGAACAAATCTTTGGTTAGCGCTCAGCTAAGTGATGGCTTAACTCTGAATCCAGATTTACCAATCAATGATGTGCTTGGCCTTGTTGGCGGTGTGCCTTATTCCGTTCCTGTTGTGGACGAGCAAGGTAATTACTTTGGCGTTGTGACTAAGTCACGACTGCTACAAACATTAGATAAGGGATAGATCATGTCGTCGGAACAAACAAATAATGACCCATGGTCGCAAGCAGCTCCGTCTACTCAGCCGGCAAGTGATCCTTGGGGCCAAACAACTGAGACCGCACCATCAGCGGATTGGCTAAGCAGTGAAACCGTTGAGGTTACGCCTTTTGACCCACTGAACCCTTTTGCTGAAGCTGTACTACCAGTCGATACTTGGGTTGAGTCTGGTCTTAATTGGTTGGTTGAACATGGACGCCCACTGTTTCAGGCGATACGTGTGCCCATCGATTTCATCCTAAGTTCATTTGAAACAGCACTGGTTTCTACGCCAGCACCATTCATGTTGATCATCTTGTTTTTAGTCGCATGGCAGTTTTCAAACTTGAAGCTTGGTGTTGCTACCGCAGTATCCTTGACGTTCATTGGCTTGATTGGCGCTTGGTCTGAAGCCATGACTACGCTTTCGTTGGTGATGACATCGGTCTTCTTCTGTCTGTTGATTGGCTTACCCATGGGGATATGGCTCGCCCGCAGCAACACGGCGGCTAAATTCGTTCGTCCAATTCTGGATGCCATGCAAACCACGCCTGCCTTTGTTTATCTCGTACCAATCGTCATGTTGTTTGGTATCGGTAACGTGCCGGGTGTTGTTGTAACCATCATATTCGCACTGCCGCCAGTGGTACGTTTAACCATCTTAGGTATTCAGCAAGTACCGGAAGAGTTGATCGAAGCCGGTCACTCATTTGGCGCAAGCAAAAAGCAGATGCTTTATCGAATTCAATTGCCATTAGCACTGCCAACCATCATGGCGGGCGTAAACCAAACACTGATGCTGTCACTGTCGATGGTGGTTATCGCGTCAATGATTGCGGTAGGTGGTCTCGGTCAAATGGTACTGAGAGGTATCGGCCGTTTAGATATGGGACTGGCTGCTGTTGGTGGTTTAGGCATCGTTATCTTAGCCATCTTATTAGACAGAATCACCCAAGTACTGGGTGTCAATGCTGGTAATACAAAATTACGCTGGTATCGCATGGGACCTGTTTCCCTTGTACTGAATGTACTTAATCGCGGTAACAAATCAGAACTTCAATTAAGGAAAAACACCAATGAATAATTCATGGAAGAGTAAACTCGCAGTAAGCATCGTTTCTACATTAGCGGTATCGACTAACGTGTGGGCAGCAAGCCTACCGGGTGATGGCGTATCAGTTCAGCCTGTTCAATCGTCTGTAGCGGAAGAGACATTCCAAACATTGATCGTTAACCGTGCTCTAGAAGAACTGGGTTATGACGTGAAATCAAATCAAGAAGTGGACTACAACGTAGGCTACACCTCGATTGCAAAGGGTGACGCAACGTTCCTAACGGTAGGTTGGTTCCCGCTTCATGCTGATAAATACACAATGGCAGGTGGTGATGAGAAATTCTACCGTGAAGGCCAATATGTAAGCGGCGCTGCTCAAGGTTACCTAATTGATAAGAAAACGGCTGAAAAGTACAACATCACCAACATTGGTCAATTAACTGATCCAAAAATCGCGAAGCTGTTTGATGCGGACGGTGATGGCAAAGCAGACCTAACAGGCTGTAACCCAGGTTGGGGTTGTGAGATGGTGATTGAACACCAACTTTCAGCGTTCAAACTGGACGATACGGTAACTCACAACCAAGGTAACTACGCTGCAATCATTGCAGATACAATTTCTCGTTACCAAAAGGGTGAATCAATCCTTTACTACACGTGGACACCATACTGGGTGAGTGGCGTATTGGTGCCTAACGAAGATGTAGTATGGCTAGAAGTGCCATTCTCTTCACTTCCTGGTGAGCGTGCGAATGTTGATACTACTTTGTCTAATGGTAAAAACTACGGCTTCGAAATGAACTCAATGCGCATTATTGCGAACAAAGAGTTTGCTAAGAACAACCCGTCAGCAGCGAAGCTTTTCGAAATCATCAAACTTAACATCAATGATGTAAGTGCTCAGAACATGATGATGAGCAAAGGTAAAAACAGCTCTGCTGATATCGAAGCACACGTTAACGGTTGGATCAAAGCGAACCAAAATACGTTTGATGCTTGGATTGCTGAAGCAAAGCAAGCTTCACTATAACGGTTACTCACACTTGGTCTAGCTAGCCTAACATTTTGACTAGATACTATGAGCGTGTTTTGTGATTGTGTAGATTTACTAAGTCGCTTTCAAATGAAGTGATAAAGCGACAAGAGTGAACATTAAAAAAGCCAGCAGTCCAATTTGGATTGCTGGCTTTTTGTTTTCTGTTTCTATTCTTGAGCTTCTAGCTTCTAGCTTCTAGCTTCTAGCTCTAGCGTTCGCCTTGAACTTCGAAGTTGTCGCTGACTAAGCGAGCGCAGCCATCGGCTTCAAGTGCCCAGTGTTCATGATGTACAACGCCAAACGCTTTGTTCATTGTCCAACTCGCGGTAAGAATGTAACCGCCGTCTGGGTGCTCTTCCCATTTTACATCGGTGTAATCAACGTCTTTGAAACCTTGGTCGATGATGTTTTGCCAAAATGCTTGAATCGCTTCATGACCTTCAAAAGTACCAAATGGACGCGCTTCCATTACACAGCTTTTAGTATATTGATCGGCACAACCTTTCGCATCTTGGTTGTTGAAAGCCTTTTGCCACGCGTTAATGCCTTGCTTACATGCTTCTAAAATTTGGTTGTCTAACATTGTCTTTCTCCATAACAGTCTTGTTTCGAGCACTGTCTTTTTTATTTGGTATTTCGATAAGTTGAATTGAGTTTAGTCTTGGAAATTGATTTTAAAAACAGAGATAATGGAAAATACTGTTTGTAAAAAGAGAACAATAAGATGAGTAAGCTAAAGCAGATGTCGATTTTCGCTCATATCGTAGATCAGGGTTCAGTCTCGGCTGCGGCTGAAAAGTTAGAGTTGTCTAAATCTGTCGTCAGTCAACATCTCAAAATTCTAGAACAAGAGTTAGGCGCCTCTCTCCTTAAACGCACAACACGAAGACAAACTTTGACAAGCATGGGTGAGCGCTTTTATTTGAGTTGCAAAGACATCAATGTGATCGCTGAATCGGCTTGGGATATGGCAAAAGCCGAGCTAGAAGAGCCACAAGGCCGGATTCGTATCACAGCTCCGAATGCCTTGATGGATTTATTGGTAGCGCCTGTTATTGCCGATCTGATGAAACAATATCCGAAGTTAAAGCCAGAACTGATAAGCGACGATCAGCATTTAGACTTCATGGAGCACGATATTGATCTCGCGGTACGAGTGGGCAGTTCTCGTGACAGTAACTTAAAGCAAAAGCGTTTAGGTGAGTTTAAAGATGTGTTATGTGGCGTTGAAAGCATGCTCTTTCGTGAGCTTAAATCTATTCCTTACATCGCAAACTCTTGGCAGGGAAAACAGGTGACTCATCACTTTAGTTCGCAAAATGAACAAGACTTTATTTACCAACAGCCAGCCAGCTGCATTACGAACTCCTTTCACAGTTGTCTCGCTTTGATTAAATCTGGCGTCGGTATCGGCGCTATTCCAGACTTTTACCTTCATCAGCTATCCGGTGAGGTGGTCGACATGATGCCAAGCTTTCAATTACCCACTAACACGGTTTATGCGCTAAACCCATTCGCTTCAAATACGCCTATCGCCATCAAGCTGTGTATCCAAGCGTTGGAGGAAAAGCTCAAGTGTAATTTGGTTTAAAGCTTCTCGTTATAATGCTGTCTTATTAGATGATGTGTTTGGTATAAGAATGGTTCATGTCACATAGTTATTTATTTGTAATATAATAATTCATTATTGTGATGTTTGTTCAACTTGTCGTACAAATATTGTCCTATAGTGGTTCTCGTTACTTCGGTAACACCCTACAAAATATGGAATAAATAATATACGTGAAACATATCATGGAGACTTGTATGACCTTTAAACCTTGCAAACTCACTTCTTGCAAACCTCGAACTCACCAATTTAAACCTTACAAACAATTGTCGTGCGCGGTTCTTTTAGCGATGGCTACTTATGGCGTATCGGCTGAAACACTGAACATTCAATCCGCATCAGACTGGGGCGGAGCGCACAGCTCTTACCCAGCATCGAATACGATTGATGGCAGTACTGATTGGTCATCACGTTGGGCAGCTCAGAATGCGCCCGTTAATTTAGTGCTCGACCTGGGATCAGTACAAAATGTTCAAGACGTCGCGATAGCTTGGGGTAAAGGTGAAGAGCAAACTTATAAATTCGAGATCAGAGCGCTAGCTGATGAAAGTTCAAGTAGCTGGGACAAGGTTTACTATGGATATAGTAGTGGCAGCACATCTGGTTTTGAAACCTACGATGTGACGGATGTTCAAGCTCGTTGGATTCGTATCAAAGTCTTTGAAAACAGCGCGGAAAGTGTTTGGACGAATATTACTGAAGTCGAAATCAGTGGCAACGATAGCCCTGACTACGGACTCGATCCAAACCTACCGCCATCAGGCAACTTCGACTTACTGGATTGGTATGTGAGCATTCCCGTTGATGAAGGTGATGGCTACGCGACTTCTATCAAAGAGAACACGCTTGATGCGGGTTATGAAGACCAATTCTTCTATACCGGTAGTGATGGTGGCTTGGTGTTCTACACACCTGTCGAAGGTGTGACAACATCTAGCGGAACAAAATATGTTCGTACCGAATTAAGAGAAATGCTTCGTCGCGGTGATACCTCTTACTCCACCTCGGGTAAAGACAATAACTGGGCGTTTTCGTCTATTCCATCGAGTGACCAGTCTGACTTTGGTGGTATCGACGGGACGTTAAATGCGACGTTAGCTATCAATCATGTGACGACAACTACTTCGAACACTGAACAAGTGGGTCGAATCGTGATTGGCCAGATCCACGCTGAGAAAAACGAACCTATTCGTCTGTACTACCATAAACTGCCAGGTAACGACAAAGGCGCAATCTACTTCGCTCATGAAACCTCGAAATCGAACGGTGGCGATGAAACTTGGCATAACCTTTTAGGTAACATGGTAACTTCTGACGGTGACTTAAACAGCACTAGCAACCCAAGTGGCGGAATTGCACTCGATGAAACCTTCTCGTATTCCATTGTTGTTGAAGGTGACAAGTTGATTACTACCATTAGTCAAAATGGCTCAGAATTGGCGGCAAAAGAAGTGGATATGAGTAACAGCGGTTATGACGATGCAGATAACTACATGTACTTCAAAGCAGGTATCTATTTGCAAGATAACTCAAGTGACGACAGCGATTATGCGCAAGTGACTTTCTATCAGTTAAACAACAATCACAACTGATCACGCTGTAAATAGTGCGTGACTACGGCAACGAGTTAAATCGTTGCCGTTTGTATTCGTTCAATGATTAAAAGGAGGTGGCCAATTGGTCATCTTTTCTTTTATCTTTCTACCTCTCATTTCTACCATACTGTATTTGTTTAATTGGGTGCATATTGGCAAAAAATCCAACCCTTACTTATAGTTAGTCTTAGTGTCTAGTTGCTTATCAACCGCTAAGAGGTGCCGTTATTGTCTGATCTTTGTACCAAGTCATGCATCGAATGTGAGTTAGTCAGTCAGTTCCGGGAATTACCTTCGGGCAGTGAGGCGTCTTGCCCTCGTTGTCATCATACATTGTGCAGCATCGGTGCGAGTAAGGGACAAGGAGTGATGGCCTACGCAGTGGCCAGTTTGATCACACTCGTGATGAGTCTTACTTTTCCCTACATGTCATTTAGCGTCCAAGGTATCAGTCAACAAATAACCCTTTATCAAGCCGTGGATATGATGAATAGGTTAGATAATTCACTGATTGCCGCGCTCTTATTTCTTGCCGTTATTTTCCTGCCTGCTTATTTTCTGATTAGCGCGATCTGGTTCTATTCGTTGACTGAAAAAAGGCGCACCCACTCGCCGAACCTAAGCCGTTTAGCGATCTTCATTTTAAAGACCTTGAGCTGGGTTAAACCGTGGCTCATGGTGGATGTATTTTTGATTGGTGTGTTGGTTAGTTTGATTAAAATAGCAGCACTAGCCGATGTCTCTATGGGCATATCGTTTTGGGCATTTGGTATCTACGCTATGCTGGTGGTCAAAACCATTTCGTTGGTTGATTTTGATTGGATCTGGGACCGATTGATCCCACCTAAGCCGTTGCATGAATCGGTAACGGGTAGCCTTTTTCAAAAGCATGAGCATTTGGTTTGTCATGTTTGTGGGCAGGTTCACTTGTATGATGACCAACTTAGTCAATGCTCTCGTTGTCATGTTCACCTACACCGATTTAATCCGACCAAAAACCTTCAGATAGCGTGGGCTCTATTACTCACATCCATTATTTTTTACATCCCGGCAAACCTATACCCAATGATGTATACGTCTGCATTCGGGACGAGTGAAGGTTCAACCATCATCGAAGGTGTCATCATTCTGTGGAATATGGGGTCATACCCAGTCGCTTTGATCATCTTGCTTGCCAGTGTGTTTATACCGATGGCAAAAATGATTGCGCTCGCATACTTGTATTGGAATGCAAAAAGGGTTCAGGGCTTACCTGTTGATGAAGCGACTCGATTTCTCAAAATATACCGTGTTACTGAGTTTATTGGTCGGTGGTCAATGATAGATATTTTTGTGGTTGCCATTCTGGTTGCCTTGGTTCAATTAGACGGATTGATGGCGATTTATCCTGGGCCTGCTGCTTTGTCTTTTGCTGCCGTCGTCATTTTCACTATGTTGTCGGCAATGATTTTTGATTCTCGAATTATATGGAAATAATCTCTCGGTAGAGGTGTGGGGTATATGGAAAAACAAAGCGCGTCAGATGCGAAAGTATCAAAAAAAATGAATTGTCTCCGGTCTGGATTGTGCCCATTATCGCGGTTCTGGTCGGCTGTTGGATGTTGTTTCAGTACTTCAACAATCGCGGACCAGAGATCACTTTGATCTTGCCTGATGCTTCAGGTATCGAAGCTGGAAAGACAGCAATTAAGTCTAAAAATGTACATGTGGGCACTATTACGGATGTCGCGCTGAGTGAAAATTACGAATACATCATAGCCAAAGCTCAGATAGACAAGAAAGCCTCACGCATGATCAATAAAGAAACCCAATTTTGGGTGGTTGAGCCCCATGTCGGCACCGATGGCATTAGTGGGCTTGAGACCATTTTGTCGGGGTCGTACATTGAGTTGAAGCCGGGTAAATCGAGTGAGTCTCAATTGAAGTTCGATGTATTAGACACACCACCCGTCGCGGGACCAGATACCAAAGGAATTCGTGTGGTGGTTTCACATAATAAGGCCAATCAACTGCGTGTAGGAGAACCTGTCTTGCATCATGGCTTCGTGGTGGGTCGGGTTGAGAAAACAAGCTTTGACTATGAAAAGAAAGAGGGTAAATACCAACTGTTTATCTTTGCACCTTATGATGGCCTGATTTTCGAAAAAACGCAGTTTTGGCTATCTTCTGGAATCGATGTGAAGTTTGGTGCGAATGGTTTAGACGCTAACTTTGCGTCAATAGAAAGCATCCTGACTGGCGGTGTGAGCTTTGATGTAGCCGAAAGTATTAAGCCTGGATTGCAGATAAAAGAGAACCTTCAAGAGTACATTCTGTACGACAATTACGACGCGGTTTTACAAGGTAAGTACACGACATCGATCGAGTATGTGTTGCTATTTGAAGAATCGGTTCGAGGTTTAAGGAAAGGGGCTCCAGTGGAGTATCGAGGTGTCAGGATTGGCACTGTGGATACGGTGCCGTTACAAATTCGCATGGATAAAGATGGCAAGGTCTCGAACCGTATTCCTATCTTAATCAAGCTGGAAATAGAACGAGTTTCTGAAGTCTTTAGAGCCGTGAATGCCGAAGCCTTTGCTGAACGCGTCAAGCTGCAAATGGGCGAAGGGTTAAGAGCAACCTTGAAAACGGGTAACTTGCTCACGGGAGCGCTGTTTGTCGACATTAATTTTTATGAAGATGAGGAGACTTACGAACCCAGAGAATTTGATGGTTACCCTGTGTTCCCGGTTGTCGCGGGTGGTCTAACCGAAATTCAAAATCAGATCACCGATTTCCTAACCAAGATTAACGAGCTACCGTTAGACGCGACTATCGCCAATTTAAACGGATCGCTTGCATCATTAGATACTACCTTGAAGAGTGTCGATCAACTGATGGGTAGTGAGGGCGCAAAAGCGTTACCACAAGATCTGAGTGACACCATGAAGCAACTTGAGGCGACATTAGAAAGTTACGATGATGACTCCGACGCTTACAAGCGATTGATCAGTGCATCTGAAGAGTTAGAACATGTGTTAAAAGAGCTTCGCCCACTGATTAAAGTACTGAACGACAAACCCAATGCGTTAGTGTTTGGTAGCGAAGTAGAAGAAGACCCGATTCCAGTTAAGGGAGTGGAATAATGAGAAAGCAATTTATATCACTGGTTGTGTCAGTTGGGCTCTTGGGGTGCGCAGCGCCTACTGATGGTACTAACGCCTACCTCTTGCCTGAAAGTACATTGGATAAGCCCATCTTTAAGGTCAAAACTAGTGTTGATTTGCCGGATTACCTCGACACGATAGGAATAGCTTATCGCAAGTCTGAAAATGAATTGGTGTCTGCGCGTAAACACGTTTGGGCGGAAAACCTTGAAGGGTTGCTTGAAGAGCGAGTCAATACTTCTGATACATCGGGAGAGCCTGAAAGAGAGTTGACGATAACCTTTGAGCAGTTCAATGGTTCTTATACCGGAAACGCAGAAGTGAAAGGAACTTGGGTATTGAGCGAGCAAGGCTCAGAGCTCGCGCGTGCCGACTTCGAATCAAAAGTACCGTTGAAAGAAGCAGGTTATGAAGCACTTGTTGAAGCCCTAGGTGAAGGGTTAGATGAGGTGTTATCTGAGATACAGACGCAATTGCCTTAGGTGTCTGTCTGTGTGAATACCGCTGGTAGTTATCTGGCTAATTGACTTATTCACCCGATTACTATTGGGTAGCCTCTCGGAGAATTAAAAAGCCACCTATTGTTTGGTGGCTGTTTATATCCAGTAAACCTGAGTCGTTAACCATATTTATTAATAAATGCGATAACATTCTTGTTACTCAGTAATTCGATTTTGTCGATAGTCAGTACGCAATAGCGGTAGTTTTTGTTTTTGAAGGTGATGTTCGACTTTTGTTCTGTTGGTTCTGAAAACTTCCATATTTCAAATCCGATGTTCTTCATAAGTTCCAATGCACTTGGGTTCTTTATGATCATGGAATACTTTTTAATCTTAGTATTTCTTGCAAGAAGCTTCATATCGGAAATTAGGTTCGCAATAGATTGTTCGCGCTTTTCAGAGTGACCGCTAACCACAATGTAATTTAAGTTCTGGTTAGAATCTAAAGAGCAAGCTTGTTTAATATGCAGATGTTTATTTTGATATTGCTCGAATACCTCTTCGTTGAAGAAAAAACCTAGGCTATGACTAACAATATCGCCATTAACATCGACCATTTTTCGGCCATGCGCCTTTTTTTCACTGCAATAGAGGAACAGATCGATAGTATCAAGAGCTGAAGGATCCATCTTTGTATATTGTGAAATCAGCTTTATTCTATCTATTACTGCTTTGTCATTCTGATCTGTCATTAGTGGCATGATCTGACAGTCGCAGCCTTCTTCTATTTCCCCTTTAGTGATAGACGATATTCGGCTTTGAAACGAAAAGAACCTCTCACGAAGGAAGTCTTCAAGTAGTGCACTGTCTTCGTTATCTTCTGAATCAAAGGATTTCAACGTTGTATACAAGTCCAGACCAAGGCAGTCCAATAGCTTTAGGGCTTTGTAATTACTTGGCTTTACTTTGCTATTTTCCCATCGATTTATCGTTACGACATCTACAGAGCTGAATTCATCATCTAAGTGATTAATGTATGCCGCAAAATCCTTTTGCGTTAACTTCAATTTCTTGCGCGCTTCGCGCAGTAATTGCGGAAATTTCATCATGGTAGAATATTCATCTTTGATTAGTGACATTACGTTCCGATTAGTCAGATAGTCTATTTTATCAATCGTTAATATACAGTAGCTATAATATTTATTTTTGAATGTAATATTACATTTTTTAGCAGAAGGTTCTGAAAATTTAAATACTTCAAATCCCACACTCTTCAAGAGTCTCATCATATTGGGGTCTTTTACTAAAACAGAATATTTTTTAATGTTTTTGTTCTGAGAAAGTAACTGTATATCTGAAACTATATGCTCAATAACATGATCTTTTGTCTCTGAGTGTGAGCTTATATTAAAATAATTTATGCTTTTGCTTGAATTTAAAGAGCAGGCCATTCTTAGATCTAGCTCTTGAGTTTTTAATGTCTCAAATTGATGGTCTTTAAAGAAAAAGCCTACGTTGTGACTCACAATGTCGCCATCAACATTGATCAGCTTGTGACCATGTGCTTTTTTCTCACAGTAGTAGAGATATAAATCAATTTGGTCCAGTGGCGAAATATCGACTTTTGTGAATTTAGAAAGTAGTTTGATTCTGTCGATAACGCCAGTGTCACACGGCTCTGACATTAAAGGCAGTGACTTAAAGTTGCGTTCGCCTTGTTGTTGATTCAGGCCTGATAGAGCTGAAATTCTACTTTGAAATGAGCCATAGGATTCGTTTAAAAACAGTTCGATTAGTGTGTCTTTTTGTTCGGACTTAAAGCTCTTTATTGTCTCAAACAAATCTCCGCCAAGGTACTGTAATATCTTGAGTGCTTTGTATGTACTAGGTTTTACCTTACTGTTTTCCCAACGATTTATCGTTACGACGTCAACCGCATTAAACTCATCGTCCAGCTGATTTAAGTAGGTTGCAAACTCTGTTTGTGTAAATTGAAGTTCCTTTCTGAAGTTACGTAACAACTGTGAAAACTCACTCATTAAAACATTAACCTTCTGATAATTAACTCAATGTCTTGATTCTAATTTAGACATCAGACTCTCTATTTAACATCTTCAGTAATTTGTTTTTTACGGATGTTAATTGTTCGGATTATTTGAACTGTATGTTGCGCATGTCCCTAACAGGCTAAGTGCCAAATTAGTGACGTCAAATCTATGGCTTTTTGCCTAGACGCTTGTCAATCTACTGTGAAGTGCGCGTTAATGTTCAGATACAATCTTGCCTTTTTCTTATCCATTCTATTGTTTCCATTGGCCTCCTATGCGGACACAACGGGTCTTGTTATGGATCTGTCTGTTGACAGCGCGTCTTACGACAACGACCAAGAGGTGGCTTATACGCTTGTTTTAACGAATGAGTCGGATAAAGCTATCGCTGAGTTGGACGTTAAAGATGAGCTGTTAAATATCTTAACGACAGATGACCAAGGGAATAATGTCAACGCGTTCTCGCAAGTCTCGACTCAAGCGCAATCCTCCTTCCTTTCATCTCCAGGTGATTACAGTCGCTTCGGAAACTTAGATGCATCAGGTGTGCGTATTGCGGCTGGTGGGTCGGTGACCTACACCATGGTCGCCACCGTTTCTGCTGACGCAGCCGGTACGATTGATAACGTCGCAAGTGCGAGCACTGGACTGTTGGATGCTGTTGAATCAAATACAGAATCCATTCAGCGTGGCGTGTATCAACACGATGTTGTTGTTTCGGTCGATAAGGCGAACTATCAACTCAATAACAAGCTCACCTATAAGATTAAGGTTTCGAATACTGGCGATACGTTTATTCAGACGCTCGACGTTCAAGATGTCCTTTCAGACATAAAGGCACTCGATATTGAAGGGGCTTTGCAACAAGCCTTTACTGACAACGTTAACTCAGTCAGCAAGGTTGAAGGCAGCAAGAGCGAACCAGGCACCTTCGCCGAATCAGGGGACTTATCAGTAAGTGGTGCGTCGATTGATATAGGCGGGTCTGTGACTTACGAAATTCAAGCGACCGTTGCCGACAGTTTAGTCGGCGACATTGTTAATGACGACATAACTGCTGAAACACGCGATGACTTGGTCACAGTTGATGAGGTTATCACTCCGCCCACTGAGCCTAGTATCACCCTGACACATACCTTGAACCAATCGGATAGCTACCTAGTCGACGATGAGTTTTCCTATACGGTCACGGTTGCCAACCAAGCAAACTCCGGTATTGCTTACCATTATTCGGTTCAGCAGTTTCTTGCAGATCTTAAAACCGATCTAGGTAACGATGTCAGCAACGAAAAGAACGCAACTGACACTGTTGGTAATCCTTACGATTTTTGGACCAATGAAGTGACCTCGATTGGTTCTAATAGCCTTTCTGAACTCAATGTATCTGGAAAGGAGTCCAACAAGTCACTAGAAGACAAAGTGTCTATCTATCCCGGTGAGCAGATTGTTTATTCCGTTGTGGTGGACGTTAGCCCTGTGTCTATTGGTCAAATTCCCCAAGTTGCTGCCCGAGTGGTTGATGCTGATGGCCTCGCGGATTCTGGCGATGCTTTGGCTAATATTCTTGATTCGAAAGACGTTCTGACAACGTCATCAAGTCAAATTACACGTAATAAGAACACCACAGATACTACTTATGTTCCGGGGATAGCCGGTGATAACGAAGTGGTCTATGACATTGTTATTTCTAACAAGGACACAGAGTTTTTTGCCAACGATATTGAAGTTGTCGATAAATTTGCTTGTATCGTGACAGAGCAAGCGGATGGCTCTAACGCTTCAGCATTTTCCGAGTGGAAGCTTGAAGTCGCCGATAGAAGTGGTGACGGATCGAACTATGGCTCATTTAATTACAATACTTGGACAACAAACGACATCAATTTGAAAGTCGACCTCGCACCTGAGGGTTTCGTTCATTATAAGCTGACCGCAAAAGTGGCAGACACCAGTGTGGGGCAGATTGTTGATGATGGTACCGATGCGGGCTTGTGCTTAGGGGATAACTTAGGCGAGTCAGGCTCTGGTGTACAAATGCCAAACTCGAAATTAAAAGTCCAAAAGGAAGTGGATTCTCGTTACTACTCAGCTGGCGGTACCCTGAACTACGACATCACGGTAGAGAATAACGGTGACGGCTACGCGATTGATGTACCGGTTTATGATGATTTAGTCTCTGTCATGACTCAGTCTATTAACGATACACCGACTAAAGCATATTTGAGCTGGGTTATTACTGCGAAATCCTATGCCTCTGACGGCTCAATTTCGACAAACAGTGATCCCGGCTTTACTGGTCAAATTGAAGGTAATCAGAAGAATCAAAAGATCTTAGATGTGAAGGCAAAGCTAGCTCCACACGATAAGATCGTTTATAGCATTGCGGCGATCGTAAACCCCATTGCCGATGATGAAATCCGTAATGAAGTGACAGTCGACAGCGTGCTTTATTCCGACAGAGGCTCATACCCACGAGATTACTACTTAGTATTGGATAAGCGTGTTGATGGCCATAACGAACAAAACGCGTATACCGACACCACCAATACTGTCACTTATACGATCAGCATTACCAACCCAGCAGGGAACGGTTTCGCCTCTAACATCAATGTTAAAGATGAAATCAGTACCATAGAAGCGGAGTTACTTCATGAGCCGGGTGAAACCAAGCCCGTGTTCTCTTCGTGGACGATCAATGCAGAAAGAGAGGCAGACTCCCCGTGGGTGAAAGCCGTGACTGACCCAGGGGATTTTTCGGATAACAATGATCTGGATGCCACCGCTCAGATCCCGCCAGGTGCGACGATTACTTATACCATTGTTGGGAAACTCGATCGCAGTGTCGACAGTGAGATTCTTTGGGGAGCATTCACCAATACCGCAACAGTGACGGGACCAGATACTAATCTATCGGATACGGTACGTACCTATCCTAGCGAACCGAATCTTGTAGTCGCTAAGACCGCTCAAAATACCGACTTTGTTGTAGGTGAGCACGCTACATTCGATATTTATATCTATAACCGCGGTGTTGGCTATGCAAATGACGCAACGGTACAAGATAGTATTTCAGCGCTTAACTTCTTTAATAGCTGGACAATTGTAGGTTCGACCAACACCGATAAACCGGGTTCTCGCTATGGTGACATTGCTAACGACACTGACATCGATACCGACGTTGATATCACTCCCGGAGGGTGGGTTCACTATGAGGTGAGCGGCATTGTTAAGTCTGACTATGAAGAAGAACAAGTATCGAACCGTGTTGATGTTTACGATCCTATTACAGACCGTGACCACAGCTCTTCCGCTCAAATAGATAACTCACACAGTACCTATGACATCAATGTCTCACTAGCCAAAACGACTGATGTTGTCCGTTACACGCCGGGTGAAGATCTCACCTACACCATCGTTATTGGCAATAATAGCGACACTGATGAGACCGATCTTATCTTCATGGATCGCCTGAGTGAGATCACCACTACGCTAGCGAATGATAAAGATGGTGAAGTAGAAGATGTTCTTGACCAAAACCCGTTTGACTATTGGTCTGTGGATACTGGTTCTGGTTTCGGCCCTCAAACGACTGAAGATGTGGAGTTCCCAGTTTCAATTCCGGCCAAAGACTTTGTCACGGTGCGTATTAAGGCGCATGTCAAAGACAATGCGGTATCTAACGGTGTCGCTGACAGAGACGGCGGTATAATCCGCAACGAAGCCGTGCTGATTCATGACGATAATGCCGGTTGTACTGACGATTGTGAGTATGCGAAACGTGCCGTGGCTGAAAACCATCAGGTACATAACAGTGGCGGCGTTGTTCGCACAACTAACATTAACCGCTACTCTCCGGGCGATCAGTTGACTTATACCATCAAGTACAACTCTCAAGACGGGCACGGTTATCGAAATAACGTTGACGTTAACGAACTGATTAATGGCATATCAGTGGAGCTACAAGATGGCAATTCAGGCAATCCATTTTTCGATGATTCGTTAGGTTCAAACAAGTTTACGGTGGCAGTTGCTAAGAGCGATCCTGCAAACGCGGGGACAACCGATGGTACCAAAGACGGTGATGTTGCGAACGACACTGACATCGTAACCTCGATTGATATCGATGCTGGCGAAGACGTGACTTACACAGTTATTGGCACCGTAAGACCGGATGCGGTCGGTGATATTCATTACCGAGATACCGTCGTGATTCCCGATGACTACCATTTAGATTTTGATAAAACGACCGATGAAGTGGTGTACGAACCCGCTCAAACCGTGACCTATCATTTAGTGATTGAGAATGACGGCAAAGGTAACGCTCACGATATTCCAATCGTCGATAACCTCGAAGATGTTACGGTCAGCTTAGTGGACGGTAAGACAGGACCAGCGTATTCAGATTGGACCATCACATCGATCGCAACTGGAACCGATTCTGAGTATGTGGATGCGGGCGCAGGTGCTGGCAATGTATACACATCAACCAAGAGTAACCTAGATGTTGAAGCCGATATCCCGATGGGCGCTAAGCTTGAGTACCAAGTCGTCGCGACCATCAATGACAAAGCCAATGGCGATGTTGTCAACGTTCTAACCGTCGATGGCGACACGATATCTCATGATATTCGTCAAGAAGCTCGAAAAGTTGATTTTGAAAAGAACATTCTGGCGTATTACGACACGGATGAAAACGAACTGGTTGGCGCAACTAACTACATGCCAGGTGGTTATGTTGAGTATGAAATTTTAATTGAGAACATTGCGAGCGCCCACGTTGATGATATGAGCTTGCGTGATGACATCGACCAAATTAACACTCAATACTTTGATGGAACTCGTGGCCCTGCATTTGATAGCTGGACGATTGAAACATTCACTGATAGCTCAGGTATTTCCAACCCAGATGTTGATAACTCAATCCAAGATAATAAGCCGATTGATACTCACTTCGATATCTCGGCAGACAACTTTGGCCGAGCTGCATCGTCAGCGTTTGTCCGCTATGTCATAAAAGCCAAGATCAGTCCGAAAGCGGTTGGTTCTTTTACCAACAAAGCTTTCATCGACGAAGACAATGGCAATGAGTTGATCGCGGTATCGCCACCATCAACGATGGCGGATCCTGAAGTCACGTTCTCTAAAAAAGCGTTTTATGATGCAGGCTTCTCTTCGCAAAAAACTGAATATTCTCAAGCTTCTGGTGAGAGTGAGGTTTATTACCGCGTTGAGATTAAGAATGCGGGTGATGGTATAGAATATGGTTCTCGCCTAGAAGATGCGATTTCGGAAATTCAAACTCGTATTGCAGAAGACAGCACCACCGCAGGTGGTGATCCTGTTGGACAACCGTTCTTGGCTGGCTGGGAAGTTAGCCTAGATAAAACGGCTGCGACAGGCTCTATTACCGACGCGATTGACTTTGTTCCGGGCAATAACATCAATATTGATAACGAAATTGTTATCGCGCCTCAAGAAAGCCTAACGTTCACTATTCATGCTCAAATTCGTGAAGATGCATTGGGTGACATTCAAAATAAAGCGACGTACGACGGTAGTGCTCGAACAGCGAATTTAATGCCGCTTGAAAATAATACCAGTGTTGAAAAACGTGTGGTGTCGATCAACGGCAACCCGTTCAGTGATGGTGATACCTATCTTCCGGGTGACGAAGTTGAGTATGAATTTGTAGTCACAAACCCTGAAAACGGTTGGGCGAATGATATTCAAATCAAAGACACAATCACAGACATTCAAGTCGAAGTGATTGGCGGTAAAACGGAATCCGCTTTTGTTTCTGGCGATATCACCCATGAAGTCAGCAATGGTATTGATGCCAACGCGGATACTTATGTACCAAGCTACAACACCAGTGGCAACCTTGATATTGAAACCGATATTGCCGCGGGAGAAGTGCTGACCTTTAACTTAACCGGTGTCGTTCGTGACGACGCTTTGGGCACGATTGATGCGAACCAAGTGACCGCAGGAAGTGGCTCTGCGACGTCGCAAGTGATACCACCTAAAGATGCCGAGCTCGATTACTTCAAAACTTTGGTTTATACCGATGGTGAATCGGCAGGGTGTTCTGTTCCTTCAAACGATGGCAGCGGTTGTACTTACGCACCACGTGGTGATGTTGAGTACCAAGTTACGTTAGATAACACAGGCGATAGCATCGCAAATGACGTGAGTGTTATCGATGCGATTCATACCATCAAAACTGAAGATGGCGATGATGCGTTCTCTAGCTGGACAACGGCTATTGCGGTTGAACCTGTTGGCACTTACGACGTGCAAGGTAACTACAACGGTAGCGTCCCATTGAATGCAACTGTCGATCTTCGTCCTGGTGAGCGTATTGTGTTTGACGTGAAAGGCACCGTGTCGACTTCAGCGACAGGCACTATTACCAACACGGCGCAAGTGAACGGTGATAACACCAACGACATCGTACTTGATCCGGGCCGCTCGAATATCCTGATTGATAAATGGACGGATACGCCTGAGTACGTGCCGGGTGGAACAGTGAATTACTACATCGACATCACCAATGACGATGTGGACACTGGCTTGTTCTCGATTCGTGACATCATTAGCAGCTTTGAAGTTGAAATTGTCGATGGCTCAATGAAAACCGCACTCACGGAGTGGACGGTTGATTATGATGTGCTTTATAACTCCGCGCCATCAGATCCTAACGCTAATGATTTTTCAGAGCTAGATAAGCTAGTTGCTCAAAACAGTCCAGACATCGATTTACCTGTCGAATCGATCAAGATGGCAGGGCGTGACGATGCCGGTACGGGTGGCGGCGATAAGTACACAGTTGTCCGTATTCACGTCCAAGGCAAGGTACGAGATGACGCGATTGGGCGCTTTACCAATACGGCTTATCTGCGACATGGTTTGGACGATTCGAAGATCGCTCGCTTACGAGAAGGCTTTATCACTCCGAAGTCGGGTCAATTGGTTCTAACCAAAGAAACGACGCCAATTGCAGAACCTGATGCCAAATACCAACCGGGTCAACCAATCTCCTACAAGATCACTGTGGCTAACACGGGTGAAGGTTACCTTGTCGATCAAGTCTTAACCGATCGTATCGACACCATCATGACAGAGGTGGCTAACAGCCCAGATCAAGAACAAGCGTTGACAGGTAATTGGGTCATTAGTGACGAACAGCTTGATGGCAGTGGCGATCCAGCACTGAACGCTCGCAAAGATGTGGTTAATAACACGCAGGGTTATAGTGCGACTTACAGCATTCACCCGGGTGACAGTTATTCATTTGTCGTGACCAACACTGTTAATGATAAAGCCAAAGGCGAGATCACTAACGTCGTTAAAGTTGATAGCGACGACGGTGAGCACTCTGCAGACGCGACCTACACTCCAGAAGACGCGCAAGTTGAGATCACTAAAGAGGTCGATAAAGCAGAGTACCTTCCGGGAGAGGCACTTCAGTACACCGTAACTGTTAAGAACAACGGCTTAGGTTGGGCTAAAGATGTTGCTATTGAAGATGCGCTGAAGTCGGTTGAAACCACGATCGCAGGTGGTACGACTGAACAAGCTTTTGACCCTGCTTCAATCCAAATATCTGCGGTATCGACAACGGGTGAAACCCCAGTACCGGATGCAACCCGTGGTGAAGACCTTAATGAGACGCTCGATATTGCGCCTCAAGACAGCATTGTTTTCACTATTCAAGTGACGACTAATCCGTTGGCGACAGGCGATATCACTAACATTGCATCAGCGACCTTTGACGGCACAACATTTGATAACAGTGCTACCAGTACTCCAGTGTTGGCGACGGTTTCGGTCAAGAAGACGGTTGATACGCCATCGTATGAAGTAACCAAGCTGATTAACTACGACATCACCGTAATCAACAGCTCTGATGCGTTTGCATCTGGTGTTCAACTTCAAGACATCATCAGTGATATTCAAGTCGACACGACGGCTGATAAACAAGAGTCGGCATTCCTGCTTTGGGAAGTGAGCTTTGAAGCTTCCGACGATCGCTCTGTTGTCACTCCCAAGACGTTCGACTTGAGTGAAGACATCGATGTGAGTATGGATGTTGCGCCACAGAGCACAGTGACTTTCCACGTTAAGGCGTTAATTCGCACGACAGCGATTGGTGATATCAGCAATACGGCAACCATCACTTACAACGGTGCCCCACAAGACTCTGTAGTGATTATCACACCGAAAGAGGCGGAGTTTGTTGCGACGAAAACCAACGTGCAAACCGAATATGAGCCGGGTGGTGAGCTTGAGTTCCTGATCACCATTGAAAACACCTCGAACAACTACATCAGTGACTTAAGTGTTGTTGATGACATGGAATCTATTGAGGTGTCGTATTACGACGGTTCGACGGGTCCTGCTTTTGTGGCTGGTTCCACTTCTTTGTTGGTCGATTCAACCACAATAGGCACCACCACCGAGCAAGTTAGCCCGACGGAATACAACGTAGATATCGCCCCACACGGCACTGTTGTGTTCCGCTCAAAAGGCACCGTAGTCGATACCGCGACCGGACACATCATTAATACTGCGCAAGTCGATGGCGGCGATGTTATCAGCCCTCCAGTTCACACCGTGGCGGCTGTGGTTCAAGCTGAGCTGTTTACCGATGCCCCGTATTACGTGCCGGGAGAACAAGTTGAGTATCACTTAGTGGTGCAAAACATAGGCCGTGGTATAGCCAAAGATGTGGCGCTTTACACCCAGTTCTCTGAATCCATGGGTGATCATATTGATGGTGATTTTAGTAATGCGTTTGATAAATGGACACTAACGGCAACATCAGAAGGGGCTGAAACTCAACCGGGCACCTTTGATAACGACAAAGACCTGTTCACCTTGGTCGACATCGCGCCGGGCGGCAAGATTGATTACACGTTCACATTGACGGTCAATGAAGACATGCTGACTAACATCGATGTGCTTGGTTACTACCTCGACTTAACTGGTAGCCCAGCGATGCGCGCTCGTTCTAAGGGCATGTTGGCGTCTGAAACCTCGATGCAGGCAGTGGCAGATCAAGTATCTGCTTTGGATTTGCCGCCAGTGGGTGCTGATCTGGTTGTTGAAAAACGTTCTGATAAGCCTGAATACACCGAAGATGACGACAGTGTCACTTATTACTTAGCCGTGACCAACAACGGTCAAGGTAACGCGGCTAATGTTCGTCTAACCGATGAGATCAGTGAACTACAAAACAGCACAGGTAATAAAGTCTTTATCGATTGGACCATTGAAGGTGTGGAAGTCGACGACTCGGGCGCGGTTATTCAGCGTCATACTTTCCCGTCGAGCAAAGACTTAGATACCAGCGTTAACCTGAAATCCAACAAACGAAATGCTTACGCGTTTGAAGTGGTGGGCACGCTAGGTAAGGGCTTGGATGATGACATTACCAATACCTTCACGGCGACTGAATCTGACGGTACTGAAACCAGCGACAGCGTAACTACTCACATCAGGAAAATTCCAGATAACTCTGGGGAATTGGAGCTGACCAAGTCGGCGCTGCAAGATACCGCGCAAGTCGGTGATGCGGTTGAGTACGAGATCATCGTTGAAAACAACAATGAATCTTACTTTAAGAACGTGACGGTAGAAGACCGTTACCCAGGTGGCTTGAAATACATCGTGGACACGTCAGAAATCGTGTTGAGTGGTATTGATGGTGAGTTTGGTACGGAAGACGATCAGGTTCTTTCTCAAGAGCCATCGGACACAGGCAAGCTTATGTTCACTTCGTTGAACTTTGACCCGGGCGAGAAACTGCGTATTCGTTACTTATTGCGAGTATCGGTAGGTGCGACCTTTGGTGACTACATCAACACCGCAGTCGCGAAAGTGGATGGCTCAGCGGTTTCTAATGAAGACACCGCCAAAGTGACCGTAGAACCGGACAAGGTGTTCGATACCTCATCGATCATCGGCAAAGTCTTTGAAGATCACAACAAAGATGGGTTCCAAGCGGATGCCACTGCGTTTGATGTTGAGTTAACTGCGAACCTAGCAACACAAGGCTACATCGCTGATTCGACACACATCATCCGTGATGGGCAAGACGTTGCTGTCGAAGATGGTGCAATAACCACTGCACTTGGGCAAGGTTTGGATCTTGGTGATCTTTGGGGTCACTCAGTGAACCGAACACTGCCAGAAACCAGCAAAGTGGTGATTCAATTCAGGACTCGAACACAGCAGAGCTTTGATTTCTATGTCACGACCGATGCGGGCTCTCGTATCGAGTTTGATGCACAAGGTCAGATTCAGTTTAAGCATGAATCCGATAAGAAGAAGGGACTGAGCGCGGAAAACCTCAACGTAACAAGAAACCTGTATCGCGATGGCGAGGATTACCTGTGGGAAATCGTTATCGAGAACAAAGGCATTTACGAAGATGGTATTCCGGGCGTTAAGTTGATGACGGTTGAGGGAATCGTTATTTACACAGACCAGTACGGTCGTTACCACGTGCCCGACCAATGGGTACTCAATAAGAAAGGTAAGAACTTCCTCGTGAAGTTGGACACTGACTCGCTATCCACCTCCATGGAAGTGGTGAGCGAAAACCCGAAAGTGTTGCGAATTACCCCGAATAAGCTCACCAAGTTCAACTTTAGCGTTCATCGCAAAGAGCAAGAAAGTGAACAGCAGTAAGCCATTGGAACCGTATCTGGAAATTGTATGAAAGTATTTAGTAAGTCTCGTTTAGCGACGTGTGTGTTGACTGCCATTCCTGTGATGGCGGTAGCGAAAGACACGGGTAAGCTGGAAAAGCTTGGTTCAGAGACAACGGGCATTGAAATCACTAAGCCGAACCAAGACCAAGACAGCTCGCGTATTTACCTTGAACAAGGTGCTATTTGGGCAAGCCGTGATATCACTCGCTTTGACCCTGTTCTAGATGTCAGTGTCAGTGACGAGCTGGAAGTCGAACAAGGTACACTGCGCGATAGCGTAGGTTTCACCATCACGACTAACTATGGTTATTACATCAAGAAGTATCAGCTAGAAGTGTACCGTGTCGGCGATTTTGGGCTGTCTGAACCCATCGCTGTACTTGGTGGCGAAAAGCTAGCAAACGATTCTGATATTAACTGGGATGGTCAAACCGATGTCGACTACCAGTTTGAGGTGGGTGAGCAGCTGATGTTCCGTCTAAAAGCGTGGGACAAAGATGGCAACATGGACGTGACCACCGTTGGTGTGACGGATTTGGTGAAGCCAGACTCTGAAGTCGATATCGATCGCAACGATAACGACGATGAAGAGAGCAAAGACAAAAGTTACGGCCAAGCTAAGTTGATGCGTCACAACATCCCGACCAATGCGGGCTTAGCCAAGTTCATTGGTACCGGTTTGAAAGGCGTCGATAAAGTCATCATCGGTGAAGACGAATTTGACGTTGAAGATGGTAACTTATACGCAGAACAGTATCTACCGACAGACTCTTACATTTTCCCAACCAAGGTTGTGTTTGATAACGGCGATGAGCGTCGTTATAAGCTTTACGTCCGTATTCCAGATACCTACTACGCTCAAACGGGTTTGGCTGATCTTTATGTTGGTAAGAACAATGTTTCTGGTAATAACAGTGCGCTGAGCGTCGATGACCAATATCAAGATGACATCTATAACCAAGGGCGTTTGGCGTACTTTGGTCAGGGTAAATTTGGCGATAAGCTTCGCGTTACGACTCACTTTGATACGCGAGAAAGTGAAATCAAAGACATGTTCAAACATCCGTTCGCTTCGGACGATTCGGATGTGTTCGATATCCTCGAAGACGACGATGAGCTTTATTACGGCAACTATGGCGATAGCTCAAACATTGAAAAAGTGGTCAACACCAAGGGCAAGGTTTACCTCAATGTCGAATACGATAAGTCTCAATACTTGTGGGGTAACTACAACACGGGTTTAACAGGCACCGAGAATAACGATTACAATCGTAGCCTCTATGGTTTCAAAGCTGATTATCGTACTCGCGATACTACACAATACGGTGAAGATCGTTTGAACGTGGTCGGTTTTACTGCCGAAGCAGACTCTTTGTATGCACACGATGAGTTTTTGGGTACAGGTGGCTCTCTATACTTCCTTCGTCATGGTGAAGCGGTACCAGGAAGCGATAAGGTTTATGTAAAAGTAAAAGATGAATCTGGCTTAGTGCAGAATGAAATCCCACTTGAGCCGGGTGTCGACTATGACTTTGACCCGTACCAAGGTCGAATTATTTTGACCAAGCCACTCGATAACATTCTATCCGACAGCTTTGGTAGCGTGATTGAAAACGGAGATGACTACGAAAACTTTCTGGTTGTCGATTATGAGTACGTCCCACAAGGTTCAGATTCATTAAATGCGATGTCTTACGGTGGTCGTACCAAAGGCTGGATTAACGACTACATTGGTGTTGGCGTGACGTACGCGACCCAAGAGAAAGACAATCAAGATTACGAGTCTTATGGTACGGACTTAACGCTACGTGCCACTGAAGGGACCTACATTAAGGCTGAGTTTGCACATAGTGAAGGTAGGCAAACCGAGTCGAATTTTGTCTCTACCGATGGTGGTTTAACCTTTACGCCCATTGGCGACACGTTGGAAGACCGCGAGGGTGATAGTGTCCAAATCACAGCTGTCACCAGTCTTTATGACCTTGCCCCAACCGTCTTTGGTGCCGTTGGTAATGACCTGAAACTTTGGTATCGAGACAAAGACGCGGGATACAGCTACGCGAGCAGCAGCGATGATTTAGAGCAAGAGGCATACGGTGCTGAACTTCGTTTACAAGCTACTGATCGCTTGGCGGTTCTCTCTCGCTTCTCGACCAATGAAGAGCGCGATGTCGATGGTAATCTAGAAACAGATACTGAAACGATTGAGATTGAGACTCAAGTTAAAATCACCGAGCACATTAAGGTTTCGGCGGCAGGGCAACAAACTGAAGAGCTTAACCAAAACGACGAGCACAGTGATGCCACCTTAGCGGGTGTGCGTTTGGAATACATGTGGGACAGTGAGAACAGCGTTTACGTCAAAGGGCAAAAGACCGTCGACCAGTCGGATGACTATGATGAAAACGACAGCGCGTCGATTGGTGCTGAATTCCAAGTGTTGGAAGACTTGTCTCTTGGTGGCGAATACACCGATGGCGACCGAGGCCAAGTAGCAGAAGCGACTGTGACTTACGATGTATCCGATGACCACTCAACCTACGTAACTTATGTAGATGATAACTACGAAGGCCAAAACAACGTGATTGTTGGTCAGCGTGCAGACCTCACCAGCAGTGTCGATTTTTACCAAGAGAACCAGTTTGTTGATGAAAATGATGGTCATGGCCGTATCGACTCATACGGCTTTGGCTACGATGTGACGGAAGATGTCGAGATGGGGATTGGTTATCAGCTTGGTGAAATTGAAGATGACCAGAACATTACCACAGAGCGTGAATCTATCAGCTTCAATGCCTCAATTGACCTAGATGACATAACCCTTAGCCACAAATTTGAATACCGAGTGGATAAGAGTGAAGACGACCCTGACATCGCTCAGCGAGAACTTCAACAAATCGTGACGACCAACCGTTATACGCATCACTTAACGGAAGAGTACACATTGTTCGGCAAGTACAACTACTCCATTACCGAAAGCGAGACTACGGGCGAAACCATGGCGCAATTTACTGAAGCCACTGGCGGCCTCGCGTATCGTCCGATCTACAACGATCGACTCAATTTACTGAGCCGCTACACGTATATTGCAGATTTCGATCAACTGGATCGCGATGTGGATTATCAAGACGAAACCAGTCAGATCATTGAAGTTGAAGCGATCTATTCGATTGACCAACATTGGGACGTCGGTACTAAGTACGCCCATAAAGACAAACAGCAAGCTTTTGAACGAGCATCTGGTGCGAATGAGATGGTTAAAAGTGACATCGACCTATATGGACTTAGCGCTTCTTATCGCGTGATGAAAGAGTGGGATGTGACGGGTGAATACCACTGGAAAACAGACACACTCAACGATGAGCTAGAACACGGTGCGCTAGTTTCGGTGAACAAGCACATTGGCGAGAACTTTAAAATGGGGATTGGTTATAACTTCTCTGCGTTTGATAGTGACTTAACCAATGATGACGACTACGACGCATCCGGTGTGTTCATTAACTTAGTCGGTAAGATCTAAGCCAGCCCCAAAGTGGGTTGAAAGTTAAGAGTTGAGAATTCGAAGTGACAGTTAAGAGTAAGATGAAAACAATTATTTTCCTAATAAGCGCAGTGATGAGTACTTTGCTGCTGTCCGGCTGTGCAACCGACACGTTCGTGAGTCAGGAGAACCGAGACAAGTTTGCTGGTATCGATGTGTCTAAGTTTTTAATCAGCGAGTGTTTGGCGCCAGAGCGTGAGGTACACATTGCCATCGCAGAACATTTTGCCTTTGATAGATATCAATTACGCGACCTCGACAAGATCAACTTAGATACCTTTGTTAAAGAGATCAGAGGCTTAAAAGGGCGCATCACGATTGTCGGCCATACTGATTTCAAGGGTTCTCTCGAATATAATGAGCGCCTTTCACAGCGCCGTGCTAAATCGGTCGCAGATTATTTGAAAGGGCAACTAGACCCAACGCAATATGACTGGGAAGTGAAACATCTTGGTGAGACTCAACCTCTTCTGTTTGGTAAGACAGATAAAGACCGAGCGGAGAACCGCCGTGCATTTATCGTGTTTGAAGAAGCTCAGAAGTACGAAGAGATGCCTTTCTGTGAGCCGCCAAAACCAGAACGTAAAGTTTATATGGCAATGACGCCGCACTTCGATTTCGATAAGTCAGTACTCAAGCAAGAAGACCTAACTCAGTTAGATGACTTCACAACGAAGTTGAGCGGCCTGCAAGGTAGCATAATGGTGGCAGGGCACACCGACCAAGCGGGTTCACTTTCTTACAATGAAAAGTTGGCAGAGCGCCGCGCAGAAACGGTGGTTGAATACCTCAAAACCAAACTTGACCCTAAGCAGTTCAACTGGGAAGTGAAGTCATTTGGTAAGTTGCAGCCTGCGATTAATGAACGCTCTGAAAAAGCCGATGCATTAAACCGCCGCGCGTTCATTGTGTTCAAAGAGTCTGATATTACCGCCGAACAGCAAGCTCTTTCTGGCAGTGAACAAGAGGCGTCGAGCAGCGAGAGTGAGTAGAAATTACTGAAGAATAACAAATAGATGCCTCTATAAAACGCAAAAAGCCCCTACGTTGGGGCTTTTTGTTGCTCGCTCTAGGGATTAAGTCGGGTCGAATATCTATTCAGATGGCAAATTTTTCTTTAACTCTAAAAGCATTCGGTAAGCACTTTCGCCAGACATTTCGTACGGGTTAAATTGGTCTGACGTTGAAAACTGTAAGTTCAACAGATCGGTTAAATTGGACTGCGGAATGTCTCCCATCGACCAATCTCCAAATTCTCTGCTATCAATCTCTTTAAAATAAAGTATTGCGACGTGATTGTGTCTCTCGTCGTTAAGAATATGATTGTACGTGTGGTTAACGGCCTCTCTAGACCCTTCAATACATTGAAGAAAATACTTTTGATTATGGCTGAGGAGCCCCGTTAAATGGCTTTGCCGATTATGATCTCGCGAGATAGCGAGTATCTCCTCCAATGCTTTGGAATCACAACATTCGGAAAGTGTACTGACATAAATCAACCGAGTTAGGAACATAGGCATTATTTCGAATTTTTGTTCAAAGGGTATTAATAAATATAAGCCAAGCTCATGGAATTGCGAGTTATTGATTTAATTGTCACTCGGTGGCTTTTGAAAAGAAGAGGATGGGGATGAAGTAGAAAAGGGCAGGTCGCAAGATACGCTAAAATGACTCGAATGTTGGCCATTCATTATTTTAGCGACCTGCTTGTGAGCTCGTTAGTTGTTTAGAATTGAAATCGATTCAACGTTTGAAGACGCATCAAAACGAACATTGACCAACACACTCTCTCGTTCGAAAGTCACATCATCAAAGTCAGTAGCCGCGATCTTGAATCCATTTCTTGCGAATAAACTCGTCACTGTTGTTCGTTGTTTCTGTTCCATAGCGCATGTCAGTAGTTCATTCATCGTGATCTCCATTAGGTAACCGTGTGCATAATGTAAGCGTACAGTCTCTTTGTTATGGGATCAATTGCTTAATCGATAAGCTATGTTGATATGTTCAATTGAATGATTTTGGTATTCAAAAAATCAATGATCAAGAGGGAGGGTGAATGTTCTGATTATGGAAGATGGAGCGTTATGTGACCGTGGTTCAGCATTCCTAGAGCGTGAGATTCATTGCAAAAATCTCTTTGAAATAAGTAGTTACAAAGCAGGGTGAACCATGGCCGCCGTTTAGTATGTTCGGTCGATTATCGGAATCACTATCGGCCTATATCTAACTTAACTAAAGTACATCGATTTATGATGAGTAGATTCCTTAATAAGCCTTCTTTCTATTAAAATTTCAAATGTAAGACGGTGTTGTTATAAGTGTTATTAATTGCATAAGCTTGATTTTAATATTAGTTTGATTTATAAAATAAGCACTCGTTCATTAACTTCATGATTATATTAGTTTTTACTAACCTTTAATAACATGGAGAAAGGCGATGAAAAAGAATCAAACACGCAACAGGTTAGCGAATTTAGTGCGACTTCGTAGGTCATACAAAGCATCAGATTTTCTGGTGAGCTCTAACGAACTCCGAGTTAAGAAAGATGTGTACAGCTTACGTAAAATCAAACAGTTAGAAATTCGCCAATTGGGTCTTAAAGAAAACGCAATCAATATTGTTTCGTTGGCTTTAGTTCTCTCGGCTGCGACTTGGGCATTTGTTCCTCAGTTCGGTTTACCGATGCTTGCACTGACCTTTATCTTGGCGTTTGTTACATGGCGAAGATATGAGTTGCGTGCAGAGTTTAAAGGAGCCGATGAAACTGGCGACCACTGGGTTTCCGTGGCGCGCGGTTGTACTCGAGAAGAGTTCAAAGTGTTGAAAAACGTTGAATTGGCTTTGCGCGATCAGGTGTCTTAATGGTTAGATCGGTTAAGGCTTGGGTCTTATAACCGTTAAGCTCCCATAATCAATAAAGCTCGTCATTGCATGGCGAGCTTTTTGTTTTCTGAAAAACACAGATAGTGCAGGTTACTTTGAGAGGCCAATGCTTATATGTGTAATGGTGATTGATATGAATCTTAAGTCACCGTATTTGTGATGCTCTTTGTGGTTTTGAAGATAGGGAGAGGATGGAAATGAATACACGAGTCAGTGAGAGTTCTTTTAAAAGGCTCATCCAGTTAGTTGGTTGTGTTTTGATTATAGTGTTGAGCAATAGTCGACTCTCTAATGCTCAAAGCATCGAGTTTCCCACTTGTACACAGAGTGAGATATTGAATACAGAGATCCATCTTTATGTTGATGAATCTGTATTAGCCGAATATTCCAAAGCATTTGTTGCCTCTAAAATAGCGACATGGGAAAGCTATTCGAATCTGGTGTTGAAGAACTCCTGCATCCCTATGACGAGAAAAGTCACCAAGGTGACTTACACGTCGGAAATCGACAGCCTTTGGTTTCAAGATTTGAGCACTGCAGAGAGGTTATTAAAACTCTCGATGGAAGAACCGATCCCAGAAACAACAGAAGACGGCGTTCCCATTTTTACTGGGATAGTATTTTCTAATTATAATTTTAGCTTTGAGTCTGATTATTGTGGTATGTCATCTTCGGTATCCTACTTTTTTTCTTTAGCGATAAACTGCCCTGATTACTTAATGGAGCATGAAATTGGCCATTTAAGTGGTGCTAATCATGACTATAAAACGTTATTGAAAGATTTTGATAGTATAGAAAGTTACATTTCTGGAACGTATCCAAGAGCTCCTCAATATTCCTTCGGTGCAATTTGTGCTGACAGAGGCACAGTGATGTCTTATGAGCGAGATGTTATACCTGCTTATTCCAGCCCGGACATCAGAGTGGATGACATAAAGTGCGGGGATAGCAAATACCACAATAATGCGAGAGTGCTTAGAGAGTTCGCACAAGCTTATTTAACCCCATGATTGCCTAGTTGGTAGTCTGTTGTTTTATCGAACGTTATAACGCGTTCAATTCAAAGTGTTTGTCCTGTGATCTTTAAATTTGGAACGAGCGTATTTCTCCCAGTTAATTAAGGAAGAGTATGCATGATGCTATCTAAAGAGAATGAATCAAGAATTATCGAAATGGCGTGGGAAGACCGAACGCCATTTGAGGCAATAGAGCACCAATTTGGTTTAAATGAATCACAAGTGATTCGTTTTATGCGTAGCCATCTCAAGCTTGGCAGTTTTAAGCTGTGGCGTTCACGTGTTTCTGGGCGCTCGACCAAGCACGTAAAACTGCGCAGTTCGTGCGTTTCGAGAGGTTATTGTCCGACTCAGTACAAGCATCGTTAAAAGAGGGGATGCCCAGCCAGTATCCCAAATCAACATACAGATATGGGAAATGAAAGGAATGAAACAATTTTTCGCTCTACTTTTGGTGCTGCTTAGCTTCGGCATCAGTCATGTTCAAGCGAATGATACGCGACTTAAGCAAGCTTACGAAAATCACCAAAGCGACGTTCAGGTGCGCGGATCGGGTACGGTGTATCGAGTACTTCCTGATGATAATAAAGGCTCTCGACATCAGAAATTCATTTTGCGACTCGATAGCGGACAAACTTTGTTAGTCGCACATAATATTGACTTAGCGCCTCGTGTTCTGGGGTTGGCAAAGGGCGATCGAGTTGAATTTTATGGTGAATATGAATGGAACAAGAAAGGTGGCGTAATGCACTGGACGCACAAAGACCCTCGTAATCATCACACTCATGGTTGGTTGAAGCATAACGGGAAAGTATACGAGTAAACACCTCCGAGGCTTTTCCCTTCATGGCTATAAAATAAAAAGGAATTTTGATGTTTAAGCTGGAAACTGACAGGTTGATTCTTCGAGATATGAGTATCGAAGACGAGTGTGCCTTTGTTGCGATCTCTCAAGACGCAAAGTATCAGCGTTTCTATGATGGAAGTGATTGCGAACCTAACAAATATCGAGAGCTAACTCAGTTGTTTGTTGCACAGGCTTTGGAAGTACCACGCCAGTCCTATCAGCTAGCGGTTGAAAGCAAAGATTCGGGGAAGTTTATTGGAACCGTTTGTTTACGTCTTGAACGCGATAAACAAGCTTCAATGGGCTGTGCTTTATCGAGGGAAACTCAGGGAAAAGGGCTTTCTATAGAAGCATCTGAAGCCCTCGCTGATTTTGGTTTCTCAGAGTTAGGCATACACCGTATCTACGCCGAAACCATCAGCAAGAACTTGGCTGCGATTAAATTATGTAAGTCACTGGGAATGAAACAAGAAGCGTGTTTTAAAGCTCATCGATTCTTCAAAGGTCAATGGTGGGATACAGTTGTGTTGGCGGTTGTTCGATCTGATTGGGGAAAGGCTTAGTGATGGAAAGTGAAAGGCTCAAATTAACCCCTCCATCATTAAAATACAGCGAAGAGATGTGTGAGGTGATAAATGAGTGCAAGGCCGAGTTTTCCCCATTCTTAGCTTGGGTTTCTGATTCTCTAACTAAAGAGCAGCTAGAACTTAACATTCAAGATGCTACCAATAATTTCGCCAACTTTACTGGCGAGTTCTGGTTCAATATTATTGAAAAGCAAATAGGGGCATTTATCGGGGCTATTGGCTTTATGATCAGAGACGATACTGTCCCTTACTTTGAAATCGGCTACTGGTTGCAAACATCAAAAACGGGCTTGGGTTACGTGAGTGAAGCTGTCCGAATTATCGAAGAATATGCATTCACTCAAAAAGGTGCGAAAAGAGTCGAAATTAGGATGGCAGGCTCGAATCTTAAAAGTCAGGCCGTGGCCAAACGATGTGGCTATCAACTTGAAGATCGCTTAGCCAATGATCGACGTTTGCCATCAGGAGATATGGACAGCACGCTCGTTTACGCCAAAATAAGCTAGTCTTAAATGTGTGCTGTTGATTCTTAATGTGTGGCACTTTTATTGAGAGAAACCGTAAATTCCCAAGTACTCTGAAAGACCAACATTTAGCGCTTAGTTATCTGGCTCATCGTCTACAGTGACGTCACCATTCATTGAGTTGTAGTCAATGGAAATTCCCGGTACGACTCGATAATGATAGATACACTGATCCGTCTGTATATATTCAGCAATGTAGTCGGTTTCTTCTGGTGAATTGAAACTTGAAATACTAGGTGGATCGAGGAGCAGTGCGCCCCATACCGAAATGCAATCTTCAGCGTTATCTAATCTTGGAGATTCTTCAGGTAAGTGCCATTGCTGGGCTGGATATCCCCATTCATTGAAGTCAAGCTGGCCGGTCGCGGAGTCATCATAGATAGGGACGTTTGTGGAAGCACCGCCACCGTTTGAGGTTAAATTTTTTGAATAGGCAAGATCGACACCTGTTTTAAAAGAGGCTCCAGTGCCTTTTACAACTGCAATATGAGAATCAGTACTTACGTTGAGGAACCTTGGAGCAGCAGTTACGGCGAGTATTCCAAGGATCACAATAACGACAACAAGCTCAATAAGTGTAAAACCGTTCTTTTTCATTTAGCACCTCTTTTAAAGGCCGCTAGTATGCATTATAAGTTACTCTTACCAAAGGGAATATCCTTATTTTAGTGGTAATTTAAATGCTCAATAATGAATGTTGTGATTAAGGTAACTTATATTTTATAAATTTCATGCGTATGGTTTAAGTGCTGTGTATCTCACTTTGATATTAATTTTAGTTCTATGAAGGTTTGGCAATTAATGAATTTCGTAGAAACGGTAAAGCTTCATCTTTCAGGCGTTGGTTATCCAGAGGCTAGTGTTAAAACAGGGCAGGTTCGATCTATATCGGCGCTCGTTTTTAAAACCATCAAAAACAAAGATATCTCTAATGTTTTGTCCCTGTGTACTCAATTGCTTGAAGAAAGGGATTGGGCGTTAGGTGTTATTGCTTACGATTGGGCTTTTAGAGTAAGAAAACAATATTCAAGAGACACGTTTCCTGTTTTTGAGCGTTGGTTAAAAGAGTTCGTCACAGACTGGAGCGATTGTGACGACTTTTGTACTCATGCTTTTGGGGAGTTACTGTCTCAATACAATGATTTGTTTGATCTCACAACCAAATGGGTCGAGCATTCGAATTTTGCTGTACGCAGGGCCGCTGCGGTCATCTTAATTTATCCTATCAATAAGAATCGATACTCTGCGTTGGATCCGTTTCGCGTGGCGAATCTATTGCTCGAAGATAACCATGACTTAGTGCAGAAAGGATATGGTTGGATGCTTAAAGTACTCAGTCAAAGAGAACATCAACAGGTTATTGGTTATCTGAATGCTAAGCATGCCGCAATACCAAGAGTGGCTTTTCGTTACGCGATTGAAAAGTTGGACAATGAAATTAAGCGAAAGTTAATGTCGCTTTGATTAGCAGTGTTTGAAGCCAAATTATAACCACAACACCTTAACGTAAACCGCATTTAACTATGTTGAGATTTCTGTAGCGATTTTTGTTCTTTGGAGAAGTTTGAAATGAGTGTCACTATCAGTTTGGCTCAAATTCTTGTCGTAAGAGGCAACTGGAGAGAAAACCTTAAGCAACATCTAAAAATGGTAGAGCAATCGTCAAAGTACAATGCGGATGTGGTTGTTTTCCCCGAGCTATCACTGATTGGCTATGAGCTTGATTTGGCTGAAGAACTTGCATTGTCTCTTGAGCCATCAAATTTTGAAGAACTCTCCCGTGCTTCAGTTCAAAGTGAGATGATTGTTGTGGCTGGGTGTCCCTTGCGAGTTCCTGGCTTATCCCACCCCACCATAGGCGCCGTTGTTTGCTTTCCCGATGGCAGAGTTGAGTTCTACTCTAAACAGCACCTGCATGATGGTGAGGGTGAATACTGCTCCGCTGGCGATGTTGATTATGTATTTGATGTGAATGGGCATAAAATCGCGCTAGCAATATGTGCTGACTTCATAGAAGCGGATCACTCCCAACGAGCTAAATATCTAGATGCTGATATCTATTTAGCGAGCGCTTTAATCTCTGAGAATGGATTTGATCCGGATTCTAAAATCTTATCTGGAATTGCGTCGGAACACGGTATACCAGTATTACTGAGTAACCATATCTCTATGACGGGAGGTTGGGAAACGTGTGGCAAGAGCTCGGTTTGGAGTTCGCAAGGAGAGCTCGTGATTAGTGCAAACTCAAAAGAGAGTGGCATTGTTCTATGTACGATCTCGGGCTGTGAAACGGATCTTAATCTAGCTGGAAAGTGGCATGCTGAATCAAACTAGAGGTCTCGACAAAGACGGGTTCATCGAAAACCTATACTCTCATAAGAATATCGCTCCCGAATTCCAAGAGGTTGTGAGTGCCGTTATTGATTCGTTGTTAAGTGGCCTTCCGAATCAAATTGATGGTATCTATCTATACGGAAGTGTGCCGAGAGGAACGGCGGTTGTTGGTCGCTCGGATTTGGATGTTTCTATCGTACTCAATACACCTATTGGTCAAAAAGAGAAGCGACTATTTCAGCACCTTTATGACACCATTCCCAAAGCATATCCCCAAGTAAGTAAGCTTGATATCGACCCAGGCTTTCTTTCAGAGGTTCTGCAGCCACAAGAAAAATTCCATTGGCAGTTTTGGCTCAAGCACTGTTGCTGTTGTATTTGGGGGAATGATCTATCTATCGATTTTCCACGTTACAAACCTAGTAGTGAAATAGCCCAAGCTCTCAATGGCGACTTGTCTACATTTCTGGATCAAATGAGTTTGATCTGCTCCAGTCAGACTGGACACTTAGCTAAGCGACATTTCGCTTTTCAAAG
>NZ_JBGONY010000003.1:0-65084 GCF_041439375.1 Vibrio crassostreae
GTAGACAGCCACCGTGCTGAGCTAGGTGCTTTCCAAAACCGTTTCGACCACGCTATCAGCAACTTAGACAACATTAACGAGAACGTTAACGCATCTAAGAGCCGTATTAAAGATACCGATTTCGCGAAAGAAACGACTCAGATGACTAAGTCTCAGATCCTTTCTCAAGCTTCAAGCTCGATTCTTGCTCAAGCGAAGCAAGCACCGAACTCGGCACTTAGCTTACTAGGTTAATCTATTGAAAGGCCACGTTGACCATAAGTACTTTTGATCATAAGCGTTAACGTTAGGCTTCCACAAATTAGCTCGTGGTGAGAGATGAGCGCTAAACAGACCCAGCTTCGGCTGGGTTTTTTATTGCCTGAAATTTGGTGAAGGTGTATTTGGAAAAGTGTAGTGCGGGTAAACAGAAGCAAAAGCGAGATTCCCTATCACGCTTTTTCCTCACTGTAGGGAATGACGACTACAGGGTGGTATTGATCTTCTATTGCTTACCTGAATCGAAGTCTTTAGTCGTCATCTCAGAATCGAGTAGAACGAGATATCAGAGAACTGCTGTTTGTTACACATCACAAGTGTAATTTGATGTATAGGCGAAATGCATTGAATAGCGCTTAATAACGTTTAGTCAAAACCTAGTTGGATAGTAGGGCGCAAACGGTCAGTGTGGTTGTGATTCTTTGAGGGAGCTTGGAGAAGAGTTTTGGTGTGATAGTCAGTATTGCTATCTGAGGTATTGAAAAAAACAGCAGGCACAAAAAACGCCACCCTTAGGTAGCGTTTTCATTAAAGCAGATAAGTAATCGAGATTACTTCGTTACTTTAAGAACTGGAGTTTCGCCAACAGTTACAGAACCAGAAAGCTTGTTCAGCTCCTTGATTTCGTCCATGTTAGAGATAACAACTGGAGTAAGCGTAGATTTCGCTTTCTCTTCTAGAAGCGCTAGGTCGAAAGTGATGATAGTGTCACCAGCTTTAACAGATTGACCTTCTTCAGCTACACGAGTGAAGCCTTCGCCTTTAAGTTCAACAGTATCGATACCGAAGTGAACGAAAAGCTCAACACCGTCGTCAGACTCGATAGAGAATGCGTGGTTAGTTTCGAAGATCTTACCGATAGTACCGTTAACTGGAGCTACCATTTTGTCGCCAGCTGGTTTGATCGCGATGCCGTCACCAACGATTTTTTCAGCGAAAACTACATCTGGCACATCTTCGATGTTTACGATTTCACCAGAAAGAGGTGCGATGATTTCGATTGCACCAGCATCAGCGCTGTCATCAGATACAAGCTTTTTCAGTTTGTCAAACAGACCCATTGTGTCATGCTCCTAACGTTTAGTTTTATTCTGTAGAATATACTATACCAATCTAACAAATTAGACGACTATTTTTAGCCGTCTAACTTTATTAAGCATTTGGCGATTACTGAGTTTTCTCAGCGATGAATTTTTCTACGCAAGCTTCAATTTCTGCAGCTGTAGGTAGAGATAGTGCTTCGTCAGCCATAGCTTTAACTTCAGCGAAGTTAGAGTTACGAATTACCTTCTTAACTTTAGGGATAGAGATACCGCTCATAGAGAACTCATCTAGACCCATACCAAGAAGAAGTAGCGTTGCACGCTCATCACCAGCAAGTTCACCACACATACCAGTCCACTTACCTTCAGCGTGTGATGCGTCGATCACTTGCTTGATTACTGTAAGAACAGCAGGAGATAGTGGGTTATATAGGTGAGAAATCATTTCGTTACCACGGTCTACCGCAAGAGTGTATTGCGTTAGGTCGTTAGTACCGATAGAGAAGAAAGATACTTCTTTCGCTAGGTGGTGTGCGATTGCAGCAGCAGCTGGAGTCTCAACCATTACGCCGATTTCGATTTCTTCATCGAAAGCTAGGCCTTCATCGCGAAGTTCAACTTTGTACTCTTCGATTGCTTTTTTCAGTTCACGGATCTCTTCAACAGAAATGATCATTGGGAACATGATACGTAGTTTACCGTGTGCAGATGCGCGTAGGATGCCACGTAGTTGGTCACGTAGGATTTCACGACGATCCAAGCTGATACGTACTGCACGCCAGCCTAGGAAAGGGTTCATCTCTTGTGGAAGGTCCATGTATGGTAGGTCTTTGTCGCCACCGATATCCATAGTACGGATAATCACTGACTCGCCTTCCATTGCTTCAGCTACTTCTTTGTAAGCAACGTATTGCTCTTCTTCAGTAGGAAGCGCGTCACGGTCCATAAATAGGAATTCAGTACGGTACAGACCAACGCCTTCACCGCCGTTACGCAGGATACCGTCACAGTCTTTTACTGTACCGATGTTGCCACAAACTTCTACACGGTGACCGTCTAGAGTTTCAGCATGCAAATCTTTTAGTTTTGCTAGTTCAGCCGCTTCTGCTTCGAAATCTGCTTTGATTTTCTTAGCTTCCGCTAATTCAGCTTCAGAAGGGTTGATGATGATCTTGTTGTTCATCGCGTCTAGCACAAGCATGTCGCCGTTCTTAACTTGCTTAGTGATATCGTTAGTACCAACGATAGCTGGAAGCTCAAGAGAACGTGCCATGATTGAAGTATGAGATGTACGACCGCCGATGTCACAAGCGAAACCAAGAACGTAGTCTAGGTTGATTTGTGCAGTTTCAGATGGCGTTAGGTCGTAAGCTACTAGGATAACTTCTTCATTGATGTCTGCTAGAGATACAATGTTGATGCCTAGAGCATTTTTAACGAAACGAGTACCGATATCACGGATATCAGTTGCACGTTCTTTTAGGTACTCATCATCAAGAGACTCTAGTGCAACAGCTTGCTCTTCGATCACAGTGTGGATCGCGTTGTCTGCGTGCATTTTGTCTTTCTTGATGAGTGCTAAAATCTCTTCTTCTAGCTCTTCATCTTCAAGCAGCATGATGTGGCCTTCAAAGATTGCTTCTTTTTCTTCGCCAAAAGTTTCAAGTGCTTTTTGCTTAACAACTTCAAGTTGCTGAGAAGATTTGTTACGAGCGTCAAAGAAACGCTGTACTTCTGCTTCAACTTGGTCGTCAGAGATAGATTGAGTGTTTAGGACAATTTCATCTTCTTGAAGTAGTAGTGCTTTACCGAAAGCAATACCAGGAGATGCTAGGATGCCTGAAATCATAGCCTTACCTTAGTTGTTCAACTGTAAACGGGAGAGTGTGTGACTTTAAGTCGTCGACTAATGTCGCGCTTATTCCTATCTATTTCGAACAAAGCCACTTTGCTATGCAAAATGGCTTTGAAAGAAGGAGACCGTATTAGTGTAGTTGATCCATAAGAGCAACTAGGTGGTCAACTGCTTGCTGAGCTTGAGGACCTTCAGCTGAAATAGTAACGTTAGTACCTTTTACTAGGCCTAAAGTTTGTAGTTTGAACAGGCTTTTCGCGCTAGCGCTTTTGCCGTTAGAAGTCACTGTGATGTCAGCGTCGAAAGATTTTGCTTCTTTAACGAACTGTGCAGCTGGACGAGTGTGAAGACCGTTTTCTGCTGTGATTTCTACTTGCTTCTCGTACATTTTATATACCCCAATTAATTTATTTTTTGTAAGTTTGTAACCAGATTAGCTTAACTGCTTTAGCCCAAATGCGCTAGAGGCTAGTACGCCATGTTCGTGTTAGAACTTAGACTGGTTATAAATTTTTATCCAGCCATGGTCGTCTTTTGTTGAGTACTCATGACTTTCAGAATTTGTTTATTGCTTCTTTTATTTTGAAGCGAAAAATAAAACAGACCCGATATTACCAAAGGTGGGGCAGGGATCAACAAAAAAGCCCCTAAACGGGGCTTTTTTGGACGAAAAATTGATTTGACCACATATTATTGTTGGTTCTCTTTTTCCGTAAAGATGCCAGCAAATAGGGCTGTACTTAGGTAACGCTCACCAGAGCTTGGTAGTACGGTAACGATAGTTTTTCCTGCAAATTCAGGTAGTTCTGCGATTCTGTTCGCAGCTACAACTGCCGCGCCAGATGAGATACCTGCAAGAATACCTTCTTCTTTCATTAGGCGTTGAGCCATCTCAATCGCTTCTTCAGAAGTTACCGATTCAACACGGTCAATAATATCTAAATCTAGGTTTCCAGGGATGAAACCTGCACCGATACCTTGAATTTTGTGTGGAGCTGGCTTGATTTCTTCGCCTGCAAGCGCTTGTGCAATGACTGGAGACTCAGCTGGTTCAACTGCTACTGAAGTAATCGCTTTGCCTTTTTCACCTTTAATGTAACGACTTGTACCAGTGATAGTACCACCCGTACCAACACCCGCTACAAACACGTCGATTTCGCCGTCTGTTGCTTCCCAAATTTCAGGACCAGTCGTCTGCTCGTGAATTTGTGGGTTTGCTGGGTTATTGAATTGTTGTAGTAGTAGGTATTTACTTGGATCTGAAGCAACAATCTCTTCTGCTTTAGCTATCGCGCCGTTCATGCCTTTTGGCGCTTCAGTCAGCACTAGGTTTGCGCCAAGCGCTTTAAGCAACTTACGACGTTCTAGGCTCATTGACTCAGGCATCGTTAGTGTTAGCTTGTAACCGCGCGCTGCAGCTACGAATGCAAGAGCAACACCAGTGTTACCACTAGTCGGTTCAACAAGCTCAATACCTGGCTTCAGCGTACCTGCTTTTTCTGCTTCCCAGATCATGTTTGAACCGATACGACACTTAACACTGAAGCTTGGGTTACGAGCTTCGATCTTAGCTAGGACGTTACCTTTGCTTACTTTGTTAAGGCGGACTAGAGGTGTGTTACCAATCGTTAGGGGGTTGTCTTCGTAGATCTTGCTCATGCGATATTCCTTCATTTAATGACAGAACTAAACGTAGTATATCAATCACTTTACCGTCTAGTGTCTTTCGATGTTTGTTCAGCTTGAATTTAGATTAAACAAGTTGAAAAAAAGGTAAAAGGATTAAAAAGTTATATCATATAGATATGTAGCAGAATTCACGCCTATCTTTATTGAAATCAGAACTTCAAAAAGATAGGCGAAACTAAGAAGGGTTATAGACGTGAGCGTAGGGCTTGGTCTTTAAACTCAGCAACCCACATTGCTGTTGCGCCACAAACGGCAACGGGCATTACAATCAGGTTTAAAATTGGAATGGTCGTGAAAACAGAAACAAGCGCACCGAAGCTGTAGCTCTTACCTTGTTTTTGTTTCAAATTGTTTCTCATGTCATCGAACTTGATTTTATGGTTATCGAATGGGTAGTCGGCGTATTGAATCGCTAACATCCATGCTGTGAAAATGAACCATAAAAACGGTGCAACGGTTTGCCCTAGTGCTGGAATTAACAAAAGTAGGAATAAACCTATCGCTTTTGGCAGAACGTAGACAAGCTTGCGCCATTCTCTCGCTAAAATACGTGGTGTATCTTTGAGTACATCCAGTAAACCATCGTCATTGACTTTTTTGCCACTGAGTAACTCTTCTACCTTTTCAGCGAGCAATCCATTAAAAGGCGCGGCAATGAAGTTCGCGAGGGTGCTAAAGAAATACGAGAAAGTGGCCAATACGGTTAACACAAGTAATGGCCATAAAATGTATGACAACCACGATAAGAAGCTTGGTAATGTACCAATCCAACCCTCAATCCAAGTGTTTAGGTTGGAGAAGATATAAAACAAAGCACCGCCAACGAGTAACACGTTCGCGATAAGTGGCATGAGTACAAACTTACGAATGCTCGGCGACAAGGCGATTTTTATTCCGAAAATAAAATAGCCAAAGCCGGAGCGGGGAACAGATTCAATAGTCATATTTAAATTAGGTCACATGTGAATTTGATTAAATAGCAAACATGTCTAGTGTACTCGACCAAAATTAAGAAAAAAAGCGTGGTGAAAATCACACCATGTAAGGAACTAATTGTATTAAGTTGTTCTAAAATAGTAGCTACTTTTGATAGAGTAGTGAGATTAGCCAAATTAAACCAACTTAGTGACAGCGTGTTTATCGCTAGTTGACTAAGAAAGCTGAGAGCGAAAAATGCAGGAATTGCGATTTGTACTCATTATTGTTGGCGCATTAGCTATCGCCGCATTATTGTTCCATGGTCTATGGACGAGTAAAAAAGAAGGGAAAGCAAAGTTTGGAGATAAGCCGCTTGGTAAGCTTGATAACGATAGCTTAGATGAAGCAGAAACTATCCCAAATCGTTCATTCGCCCCAGAAGATGATTTTGAGATAATCCGAAAAGAACGCAAAGAACCGGATTTTGCTGTTTCGCCATCTGCGACTGATCCTCTAATCGATTCAGATCCGCTTACAGCGCCACAAGTGAAAGAAGTTCACGAAGACGACATCGAATTGAATGATCTTCCTTCTTTCAGCGTTGAAGACCCAATCAAGGTTGAAAGTGAACCGGAAGAGCTTAAGGAGGAGAAGGTTATTGAGCCTGAAGTTCCAAGCTTTGAGTTGACCGACGAACAAAAAGAAAACCATGCAGGCTTTAAAGAGCAGTACGGTTCGTTTGAAGAAACTTCTGAGACGGTTGATGAGCCACTTGTTCCAAACGAAACGTTCACCCCTGGTGAGCCTGTTGTTGCGAAAGAAGTTGTTACTCCGCAAAGTGCGCCTGTTGAAGAAGCGAAGTCAGATGAAGAACTTGGTTTAGAAGTTATCGTTCTTAATGTTCACTGTGCTGGAGAGATCCCATTCGTGGGTACTGAGCTGTTCCGCAGCATGGAAAACAACGGTCTAACTTATGGTGAGATGTCTATCTACCACTGCTTTGCACAATCGAGTGACGAACCAAAAGTTATTTTCAGCGTAGCGAACATGATGCAGCCAGGTACTCTAGAACATGACGACCCTGCTGACTTCACGACTAAAGGTATTTCGTTCTTTATGACGTTACCTTGTTACGGTCAGGCTGATCAAAACTTCAATGTAATGTTGAGTGCGGCGCAGAAAATTGCTGATGATATGGGCGGAAACGTATTGGATGAGTCACGTAACTTAATGACACCAAACCGTTTATCTGATTACCGCAAGCAAATCAGAGACTTTATGACGGCATCGAACGCCTAGCCGTATTGTTTAGCCTTGTAAATAATCTATATTTATAGAAAAGGGCTCCTAAGGGAGCCCTTTTTGATATTTCAATCACGACAGAGAATGATATGAAAGAATCGATTCAAGTTACCTTAGAGCAGTTAAGAGAAACTCTGCATTATCACGCCGTTCGTTATTACGTAGAAGATAGCCATGAGATCCCTGATGTCGAGTACGATCGATTAATGCAGCAATTGCTAAAGATCGAAGAAGAGAATCCAGAGCTTGTTACGGTGGATTCACCAAGCCAACGTGTTGGCGGTCAGCCTTTAGATGGCTTCACGCAAGTGACTCACGAAATCCCAATGCTTTCTCTAGACAATGCATTCTCTGACGAAGACTTGGATGCGTTCAATAAGCGTATGTCCGATAGAGCACCAACCGCGAACCTTAAAACTTTCTGTTGCGAGCCTAAACTCGATGGCCTCGCTGTGAGCTTGCTTTACGTGAACGGGACATTAGTTCAAGCGGCGACTCGTGGTGATGGCGCAACGGGTGAAAACATCACGGAAAACGTACGTACGATTAGCTCAATTCCACTTAAGCTACAAGGCGAAGGTTGGCCAGAACGTATTGAAGTGCGTGGCGAAGTGTTTATGCCAAAAGCCGGCTTCGATAAACTGAACGAAATGGCGCTGAAGAAAGGCGAGAAAGTCTTTGTTAACCCACGTAATGCCGCTGCAGGTAGCCTGCGTCAGCTTGATTCTCGTATTACAGCGAAGCGTCCACTGGCTTTCTACGCATACAGTGTCGGTGTTGTACAAGGTGCTGAGCTATCAAATAGTCACTACCAACGCTTTTTACAGCTTAAAGGTTGGGGTCTACCTATGTGTCCTGAGACCAAGCAATTGAGCTCTCTTGAAGACGTAAAAGCCTATTACCAAGATATTATGACTCGTCGTGATGCACTAGCTTATGAAATCGACGGCGTGGTGATTAAAGTCGATGATATCGCGGCTCAAGAAGTACTTGGCTTTGTTGCTAGGGCTCCTCGTTGGGCGATTGCTTACAAATTCCCAGCGCAAGAAGAAATCACTCTGCTTAACGATGTTGAGTTCCAGGTGGGCCGTACTGGCGCTATTACGCCGGTTGCTAAACTGGAACCTATCTTCGTTGGCGGCGTGACAGTCAGCAATGCCACTTTACACAATGCCGATGAGATTGCGCGTTTAGGCGTGAAGGTAGGAGACAGCGTTATTATTCGCCGTGCAGGTGACGTTATTCCACAAATAGTGGCTGTTGTACTAGATCGTCGCCCTGAAACGGCTAGAGACATTGTTTTCCCTGATGCTTGCCCAGTATGTAGTTCTGCGGTTGAGCGTGTAGAAGGTGAAGCTGTAGCGCGTTGTACTGGCGGTTTAGTCTGTCAGGCGCAGCGTAAAGAAGCACTTAAACACTTTGTTTCTAGAAAGGCGCTAGACGTTGATGGACTGGGCGTGAAAGTTATTGAGCAGCTTGTGGACCGTGAAATGGTCGAAACACCTGCTGATTTATTTAAGCTAAGTGCTGGCGTGATTACTGTTCTTGACCGAATGGGGCCTAAATCGGCACAGAACGTCGTGAGTGCGTTGAATAAAGCTAAAGACACGACGTTAGCGCGTTTCCTCTATTCACTCGGTATTCGTGAAGTCGGTGAGGCGACAGCGATGAACTTAGCGCAACACTTTAAGACGCTGGAACTGGTTCAAGCAGCTACTCATGAACAATTAGTTGAAGTGTCAGATATTGGTGACATCGTTGCTAGCCATATCACCAGCTTCTTCTCACAAGAGAAAAACAGAGCGGTCGTCGATCAGCTGATAGAGCTAGGTGTGAATTGGCCAATCATCGAAGAAGCTGCCGATGACCAAGATCTACCATTAGAAGGTAAAGTCGTTGTGTTAACAGGCTCATTGTCGCAATTAGGTCGAAGTGAAGCTAAAGCTGCGTTACAAGCATTAGGTGCGAAAGTGACGGGTAGCGTATCGAAGAAAACGGACATCTTGTTTGCCGGTGAAGCTGCGGGTTCTAAATTAACTAAAGCACAAGATTTAGGTATCGAAATAAGAACAGAAGAAGATCTAATAGCCCTTATTTCGTAAGTAAATACAGATAAAAAAAGCTCAAAGGCACTCCTTTCAAGGGAGTGCCTTTTTTGTTTCTGATATAAAAATTAGGGCTTTTTAATTGTTGAGAATTTTGTTCCTATACGAACTCTAAAATCAGGACAGTGACGCAGCTCAACATTAATGAAATACCATTGTAGTTGTATCAAAAATGCGAGTCACTTCTATTTTTATAAGAGCGCACTCCATTCAAGTGGTTGATATTTATTGTTTTTATTGTTTTTGGTTGTGAGCTTTACAATTTATCGATCTGGATCACTAAGTACCTACTAAATTTGCACCAACTCATATTTTTTTAGGTGAAAATTAAGTTCTCATTGATCTTTTTGAGGGCGAAGTTAGTCTTAATGCCATGGATGCACACGATGTGTATAACCAGAAAGGAAATAGAGAATTCAGAGTTTAGGGTTCTCAAACAAGAAAAGGTATTTCTCTCTACGGCGGCCAACTTTAGGCGGGGAATATTCAAACAGCTATATCCATTTTTAGGAGTTTTATTCCATGGAAAACAAAATTTTCAAACGTACTCTACTAGGTGCATCTGTTGCACTTTTATCGACAGGCGTAATGGCGAAAGAAGTTGGTATCAACTCTGACTTCAACGTTGACGTTTACGGTGTTGCAGCTATCTCTCTAGTGAACTACAACACAACTGACAACAATGACTCTAGCTCTGGTTACGCAGTAGAGAACGAATCTCGTATCGGCTTCCGTGCTCACAAAGATATGTTTGAAGACGTTACTATCACAATGCAGATCGAATCTGGCTACGTAGATAGCACAGACTGGTCTCACGGTGGCGTTTCAGGTGGTGTTCTAGGTTTCCGTGATACGTTCGTTGGTGCTTCTGGCTCTTGGGGTAACCTTCGTGTGGGTCGTGTTCTTACACCACTATACGAAATCGTCGACTGGCCATTCTCTAACCCTGGTTTAGGTTCTGTATTCGATTGGGGCGGCATCAACGGTCACTACGATCGTCAATCTAACCAAGTACGTTACGATTCAGCTAAATTTGGTGGTTTCTCTTTTGCAGCTTCTGTTGGTCGTGATGATAACGACAACGGTGGCGGTGCAGCGACTCGTGATGCAAACTTTGTTGGTGCAAGTGCTAAGTACAGCTTCGAAAAAGTAACATTCATGGGTGCGGTTGAATCTGGTACTCGTGTAGTAGCGGAGACTGGTGGTGAGTATGTTGTAGCTCAAGAAGACATTAAAGATGCAAACGGCAACGTAACTACGCCTAAAGGTGAAATTTACCTAACTGATACTGTAGCTGGTTACGATGACGATACATTCGCATACATCGTAGGTTTTGAAGCTAGTCTACCAGCTGGTTTCGGTATCGCAGCAGCATATAAAGGTGAAGAGCTAGATAACGGAATCCGTAAAGTGACTCAAGATTCTTACTCAATCATTGGTCAATACTGGAATGGTCCAATCGGTTTCAAACTAGGTTACGCAGCTAACCTTGAGTCTGAAACAAATGGTTCTAAAGATGCTAACTCAGACAGCAACACTATTTCTGGTCAGCTAATGGCTGTTCATAACGGTTTCGTACCTTACCTACGTGTAGCGGGTCGTACTGTTGGTGACGCTGATACAGATATCGTAACTCGCGTTGGTCTTGAGTACGGTTTCTAAGCTAGAATCTTTAGCTTAAACAGTTAGATAAAAATCAAAACGCTGGTAAATTTTGTTTGCCAGCGTTTTTCCATAGTGAACATAAGGAATTAGTCATAATGAATAAAGTTAGTGTAGTTGTATTATCATTATTTTTGGGAGCTTGTAGTTCACTCGATTCACAAAGTAATTTTGCAGACTCAGTTGCAGATGTACAGCCAAAAGGTGGTTACATTCAAGTGACTGGACAATCTTATGTGGCTGAAAGTAAAGCTAATGTAGGGGCGGATATCCTGAAATCGTCACTTTACTTTACGTATAACAAAGAAGTAACACAGAATTCAGCTCCAGAATCTTCAATCACTATGGATGTAAGCTACTTCCAAAGTTATAAAGAGTACGAAACTGTTAGCTTTTTTGGTAAGACGATAGAGCTAGAAGAGAGACAAGTTCCAAGAGAAAGCTGCAGTGAGCACTGTACAAAGACTCAATATATTAAATTTCCATTAAGTGATGCTGACATTCAGCAATCAAGAGAAAAGAATTTAGAGTTTACGCTTGATGGACAAAACTCAACAATGAGTACAACTTTTATTGTGCCGAAAGCGTATATCGACACAATCTACAACGGTGCGAATAATCATACAGCTATTGCGGTTGCTCCTTTAGCTGCAGTGCCAGTAGCAGCAGTTTCTGCAGAGGAACCAAAAGCCTCGCAAGCACAAGAGATGGTTAACTACTGGTACGGCGAAGCAACAAAAGAAGAACAATCTGCAGTGACAGATTGGGCATTCAAGAACCGTAAGAACGCTAACCCTGCATCACTAGAAGGCTCAAAAGAAATCGAAATGGTTTCATATTGGTTTAATAAGCTAGATAGCGAAGAAAAATCTCAAACTATGATTTGGCTGTTAGAGCAAGAGTAGGCTTCTAACGTAAGTCTCTAGCTATGTTTTTCAACCGCAGTATTGTATAACAGCAGTACTGCGGTTTTTCATTTTAGGCTTACAGGTAAGATTGTGAATATTGGTGAAGTAGCGAAGCGTGTTGGTACAACAGCGAAATCCATTCGTTTTTACGAAAGTAAAGGCATGATGAGTCCTCCACATCGTTCAGAAAACGGCTATAGGCAATACGGCGAGATTCACATCGAACAGTTGGAGTTTGTACTAAGAGCTAAAATGGTTGGATTTACCCTTGATGAGTGTAAAGCACTAGTTGATTTGGCAATGAACCCCGATAGAGAAAGCTACGAGGTAAAAAAGAAGGCAACGCAGAAGTTAGACGAAATAGAGTTGAAGCTTGCTGAATTAAATAAGATGAAAGCTCAACTGCAATCTTGGGTTCATGATTGCCCTGGTGATGCTTCAACGGAATGTCCTATCTTAAACAATTTATCTGGCCGCAGTTAGGTTATGTCAGCTAAAAAGAATCGTCAGGCCGCAATTACATTACTAGCCTGACTTTAGTCTCCTATCACAGCACTTTTCCGCCGTAATGTTTACAGATCAGCAATGGTACGTGAGTGACTGCATTACCATCTGAGCATTTTACAATTGGCCCCATGTTTCCGTTACCAGGAGACTGACTGCTCGCGAGAGCACTTCCGAATGATAAGCTGAAAATAGCCGTTAGAATGATTAAAAAATGTCTCATACAAACTCCATTAGGTTTATCTCTGATTGAGATAAATGAAAGTATGGACAAGGGAAAGAAAATTTCAAAAATTGGACGGACTTAACATTTTTAATAATTATAATTAAGCGAGAGTCAGGCTAATTATTCATATATATCTTGGGCAAGAAATCTGGCTTTCTTATACCTTTTTAGCTTAATCAAACTTTTTAGCTTTACGAAATAAGAACTTATTTTTTTTTCAATTCAATCTATCGCAATGATAATTCGAATATTATTAAGGTTCAAAAATAGAAAAAGCCTGCATTTATTGAAAATGCAGGCTCCATATAGCACTTGATTATAAAGGTTCTATTATTAGAACTATTCCGTCTAAAGCGACAATCTTAATTTCGGTGCCAGATGGAATATCTTGACTCGCCTTTGCAGACCAAGAAGAGTCACCGAACTTAATTCGACAGCTACCTTTCTTTACGTCTTCACTTAGAATAACGGTTTGACCTACCAGTTGCTTTTCTCTTTGGTTTAACTCTCGCCCTGCATCCGATTGCTTGTCATTCGAGAGTTGTCTTCTCCACCACAACCAAGTCGTGATAAGTGAGAAGCTTGCAAAGGACAGCCATTGCATCTGCCAACCAATTGGTAGAGCACCCAAAAGTGCACCGACCAACATGGCAGATATGCCTATCCATAAAAAGTAACCAGCGGTTCCAACCAGTTCAAGTGCAAGCAGTGCTAGACCAAATGCCAGCCAGTGCCAGTGGTTTACTTGTTCTAGTAATTCGACCATAAGTTAGTCCTTACTACCTTTGTCATTCTTATGTGCAAACATCTCTGCAATACCAGCCACAGAACCCATTAGGCCTGTTGCTTCAAGCGGTAGCATGATGATCTTGCCGTTTTCTGCTTGGCCAATTGATTTCAGTGCGTCGGTGTAGCCTTGTGCAATAAAGTAATTTACAGCTTGCATGTCGCCTTGAGCAATCGCCGTCGATACCATTTCTGTCGCTTTCGCTTCTGCTTCTGCAGCACGTTCACGAGCTTCGGCTTGAAGTATTGCAGCTTGTTTTTCACCTTCCGCTTTCAGGATTTCTGACTGCTTGTGACCTTCTGCTTTTAGGATCTCTGCTTGTCTTACGCCTTCTGCTTCTAAGATATCAGCACGTTTGTTTCGTTCTGCCTTCATCTGAGCATTCATTGCAGCGGTAAGATCGGCTGGCGGTTGTACGTCTTTAATCTCAATACGCGTAACTTTTACGCCCCAAGGATTAGTTGCTTCATCGACGATGTTAAGCAATTTGGTATTGATCATGTCACGTTGGCTGAGCATTTCATCCAGCTCCATCGAGCCAAGTACAGTACGGATATTGGTGAGGGTTAAGTTACGGATCGCGTGCTCAAGGTCATTTACTTCATAAGCTGCTTTAGGGGCGTCGATAACCTGAACAAAACACACCGCATCAATAACTACGTTCGCGTTGTCTTTAGAGATGACTTCTTGTGCTGGGATGTCGAGTACACGCTCCATCATGCTGATGCGCTGTCCAACTTTATCAATAAATGGAATGATTAAGTTAAGACCCGGTTTGAGAGTATGTGTGTATCGTCCGAAGCGTTCAACGGTCCAGTTGTTGCCTTGTGGAACGGTTTTTACGCCGGCGAAAATAAATAACAGTGCGACGGCAGTAAAGACGCCAATAGTAATCAAGGTATCAATAGGCATACAAAGTCCTTTGCAAGTTTAAGTTTTTGAATGTTTATTACTCATACTGGCGCATATTTAAAGGTGGGGCAAATTTATAAATGAGAAATGGGCCATAAAACATTGATTTTATGGCCCATTGTGATGTTTTACATTCGAAAATCTAATAGGTGGATTTGCTTGAATTTAGATTTGATAGTTAACTTACGACTCAGCTGTTACAGAACCTGACTAGTAAAGCAGAGAGTACAACTGTCGACGGTATTTACTCGCAACCGCGTTACCTTGTCCAAGCGCACTCAAGATATCCATGAATTCTTTCTTCATGTCACCATCGAGAGTATTAAGATCTTTTGCTAGGAAAGACCACAGTAGATCCATTGCTTCTTCGCTACGGTTCACTTGGTGGTATTGCAGTGCTAATTCAGAGGCCGTTTTAGCATCGCTTGGGTTTTGCTGAAGAGCGGATTCTAGGGCTTGAATCTCAGGGCTGTCTGCAGCCTGTTTATGAAGTTCAAGCTTCGCAACTAAGCCTTTGTAGTAATTATCTTGGTACTCAAGAGGGATGGTTGCTAGCTGAGTTTCAGCAAGGTCAAACTGTTGTGTTTCTAACAAACACTCTGCTATCGCCAGTTTTACTTCACCTTTGCTTGTAAGCTCAGCTGGAAGTTGCTGCATTGCTGCTAGAGCTTGAGTGTGATCGCCTGCTTGCATTAACTCAAGAGTTTGGCGCAGCGCGAGTTCATCTTGACTAGGAAGGTGTTTGCTTAGCATCTCTACAATCGCGTCTAAGCTTTGAGGACCACCCAATCCATCGACAGGTTGACCGTTAACAAACAGTGCAATCGTAGGCAGTGCTTGAACACCAAACTGGCTAGCAATCGCTTGTTCTTGCTCGCAATTCAGTAGGGCTAACGTGAAAGCACCGTTGTATTGCTGAGTTAATGTTTGGAGTTCAGGAATGACTTGGGCGCTCTCTTGGCTCATTGGTGCCCAAAAATGGATGAGTACAGGGGTCTGCATCGAACCTTCTAATACTTGACGAAAGTTCTGCTCATTAAGTTCAACAATATGCGGAGATTGCATTTACGTTCCTTGAGGTTTGTTTTGTGGATACGTTGCAAATATGGGGTGAGAAGTCGGTAACTTCAAGATCTAACTCAGTTATCTCAGATAAAAAGCGCCAAAAATAGAAAAACGCCATGCTTCAATGTTGATAGAGTTGTTATCTCAACACGGAAGACACAGCGTTCTCATTGAGGTGGTCAGTGAGGTATTACTTAAGATATTCAAAACAGAATAAACAACGTAATAGCCAAACTCACACCTACCCAATTAAGGCGGTTTAAAGTCATGAAATATCCAGAAGTAGCTTCATCAATTGGGAATAATTGATGAGATAGGCTAAATCATGACATCTTATTGTTACGAATAAATTACATCGTTACATTAAAGTTTGCGACTGTGCATTCAAAGTTACTAATTTATGCTGCTTTTCTTAAAATAGGGTCTAGCAAGCGGCTTGGTAGAAGCCTTTTTAACACAGCGAATACCTTGGTTGGTGTCGTAACTCGGTACCTTAACTTCGGCTTATTCGCAGTCAGCGCATGAAAAACGGGTTCAATGCAGCTTTCAGCAGGCAGGACAAAAGCGTTGTTCGACGACTCTTTTTCAAGTCGGTCTTTTTGTTGTTGGTAAGCTTCTTGGTGGACACTGCCTTCGATGCGTATCCACTTATTAAAGGCCTTTAGGGCGTTGGCTCTAAACTGGGTATCGATAGGGCCGGGCTGAAGTAATGAAATATGTATACCGCTGCCATGTAGTTCTAAACGTAGAGTATCAGTCCAACCTTCAATAGCGAACTTTGAAGCGTTGTAAGCACCGCGATATTTCATAGCGGCGAAGCCTAACACTGAACTGTTTTGTACGATTCGGCCTTCGCCACGTTCACGCATATGCGGAAGGATCTGACAAACAAGATGGTGCCAGCCGAAGAAGTTGGTTTCGAATTGCTCTCTGAGGCCTTGAGTCGGTAAGTCTTCTAGCGCCCCCGCTTGGCCGTAAGCACCGTTGTTGAATAATCCATACAACCCGTCAGGTGCGAGTTCAATCGCAAGCTTGGCACCATTTTCAATACTTTCTTGGTTGGAAAGATCGAGTTGAATGCAGGTGAGACCTTCATCTTGAAGGCGTTGAACATCTTGTGGTTCACGACAAGATGCAATGACATGAAAGCCGCGCTTTTGAAGTGCATGGGCACATGTATAGCCAATACCTGTTGAGCAACCGGTAATAAGAATCGACTTGTTCACACTTAATCCTTTATTAGAGTCTCTATCGCTCTAGGGTAAAGAATTAGTCTTGATGTTGTAACAAGTTTTTTAATGCAGGTTCGATCCTAGAGTAACTAAAGTTGAATCCCGTTTCAGTGAGCTTCTTCGGTTTGGATCGAATGCTGTCAAATAGCAAACAAGATGATTCTCCCATCAGAAGCGACATAGCCCATTTCGGAGTGAACAAGAAATGCGGTCGGCGTAGTTGCTTGGCTAGTGTGCTGCTGAACAGTTTATTGGTGACAGGGTGCGGAGCACACATATTAAACTCCCCTTGAGCGTGAGGAATCGACAATAAGTGGTTGATGGCTCTCACCATATCAAGCATGTGAATCCAAGGCATGTATTGTTCCCCAGAGCCTAATGGGCCGCCTACTCCGAGCTTGTACGGCATAAGCATCTTCTTGAGTGCACCGCCATTTTCGCCAAGCACAATCCCTGTTCGCAATAGTATCACGCGTGTGCTTTCTGATTGTGCTCTCTTAGCTATCTCTTCCCAGTGAGCACACACTTTATGAGGAAAGCTTTCATCTTCTACTTGCAGTGATTCGTCAAACGGGTGTTGTTGTTGGTCACCATAGTAACCTACGGCTGACCCGCTAATAAAAGCTTGTGGTGGGTTGCTACTGGCCTGAATTAATTCGACCAGTTTTTCAGTGATGTGCCAGCGACTATTACAGATTCTCTCTTTTTGCTCTGTACTCCAACGCTTATCTGCAATCGGTTCACCTGCGAGGTTGACTACAACGTCAAAATCATTGAGATCACTGAGCTCATCAAGGGATTGAATGTAATGAAGATTGTTCTGGTTGAGGTGGTTTAGGTTTTGTTTCGCATTTTCAGGACTCCGCGTCAGCAATGTTACGTCGTCAGTGTTCCAACTCTTGACCAATTCAGATCCAATAAATCCAGTACCACCCGTTAACAATATCTTCATACCAATCTCCCTATTAAACATAATTATAGACACGGCTTGTTTTTAATCGCCAATCAATACGAAAAAATCACTATAACGATCAGTTGGTTTCAATAGTGTGATCCCCGAATTACGCCTTTTAAATTTAAGAATGAGTGAAATAAAATTCATTTGGCTAGGAAGTATACCGCTATCACATTTATGGGCTTTACTCGGATATGTTACCAACTGCGTAATATTTATCACATAAGGAATGATAAGGATTTGCCATGATTATTAGTAACTCATAATCAGCGACAAGGAATTGCGATGACGGCGGTGCTTGCTTTGTTTCGAGCCATGTTAGGTAGCCTGAGAGATCTATTGCCGATCGTGGCGGTGATCGCTTTTTTCCAGCTTGCAGTCTTGCAAGAGCCACTTCCTCATCTGTTATCAATTCTAACTGGCTTAGTGCTGGTGGTGTTTGGTCTGACTTTCTTTATCTTTGGCCTTGAAATGGGGTTGTTCCCGATTGGCGAATCGATGGCTCAAGCTTTTGCGCGAAAGGGCAGTGTGTTCTGGCTATTGACCTTCGCTTTCTGTTTAGGTTTTGGTACCACCATTGCCGAACCTGCGTTAACCGCAGTGGCGGCCGAAGCCGCGGAAGTGGCCGCCGAGGGAGGCGTCATCCCTAATACGTTAGATGAAATGGAAGAATATGCAGATGGTCTGCGTTTCACCGTAGCATTGTCTGTCGGTATCGCTATTTTACTTGGGGTGCTGCGAATCTTAAAAGGTTGGCCAATTCAGTACATGATCATCGGTGGCTATATTGGAGTTGTGGTGCTTACTGCATTTGCCCCGGAAAACATTATTGGGATTGCGTATGACTCTGGTGGAGTGACAACATCGACGATCACCGTTCCACTGGTGACGGCACTGGGGGTGGGGTTAGCCTCGGCGATTAAAGGACGAAATCCTATGATTGATGGCTTTGGATTGATTGCATTTGCTTCGTTGTTGCCGATGATGTTTGTCATGGTTTATGGGATGGTGGTGACATGATCAGTGTGCAGCAATTTATCGACACCTTTTTAGATACCGTGATGGATGTAATTCCGATTGCGGTGATCATCTTTGGTTTTCAGTTGGCGGTATTACGTAAGCCTGTGAACAATTTAGCTAAGGTGCTGATTGGTTTCTTTTACGTCATCCTTGGTTTGTCTCTTTTCTTGATGGGATTGGAACTTGCACTGTTTCCCTTAGGGGAGACGATGGCCATGCAACTGACCGAGCTAAGTTTCCTGACTGAGTTTAAGGTCAGCTCTGGCCTTACGTTGGCTTGGTTTGACTATTATTGGGTTTATCTTTTTGCATTCTGTATTGGTTTTAGCACCACAATCGCCGAGCCTTCGTTGATTGCTGTGGCAATTAAGGCGAATCAAGTCTCGGGCGGCAGTATCAGTGTTAATGGGCTGAGAATCGCCGTGGCATTGGGTGTCGCTATTGGTATCTCGCTTGGAAGCTATCGGATTGTTGCTGGAGACCCGATCCATTACTACATCATTTTTGGTTATGTCGTCGTGGTCATTCAAACCTTTTACGCCCCAAAACTCATTATTCCATTGGCCTATGACTCGGGCGGTGTAACCACATCAACGGTGACAGTCCCTTTGGTGACAGCGCTCGGGCTTGGGCTTGCTTCAACCGTACCAGGAAGAAACCCTGTCATTGATGGTTTTGGATTGATCGCTTTTGCCAGCTTATTTCCCATTATTTCAGTGATGAGCTATGCCCAAATAACACAATGGTTAAACCGTTTACACACCTCTAAGGAGAGCAAAGATGCGCTTTAAACTTATCTTAGCGTTTGTAGAAGAGAGCAAGACAGACAGTGTGCTCGATGCCGCGCGTGATGCGGGCGCAACCGGAGCAACCGTGATTAATAATGCCAGAGGGCAGGGCTTAAACCAAAAAACCACCTTCTTTGGCTTAACGTTAGAGGTGCAAAAAGATGTGTTGCTGTTTGTCGTCGAGGAGCATCTAGCAAGGCATATTCTCGAAAGAATTAGTGACGTGGGTGAGTTTGACCAAGAATCGGGACAAGGTATAGCAGTGCAGATTGATGTCGAAGATGCAGTCGGGGTTGCACACCAGGTCGAGACATTAACTAAGGTTGTGGAGGATGAACTATGAATACCAATGACAAGATTCGAGTCAGTGACGTAATGGCCAACACCTATGTGATTATTGATGGGCTAACTACAGTGTTAGAAGCGATAGAGATGGCTAAGAAGCATAAAGTGAAAGCCATCATTGTCGATAAGCGCCACGAAGATGACGAATACGGCATCGTATTGATGAATGATATTGCTAAGAAAGTACTGGCTAAGAACCGTTCTCCGAAGCGAACCAATGTTTATGAGATCATGACCAAGCCAGCGCTAAGCGTGTCTGCTGAGATGAACGTAAAATACTGCGCTCGCCTATTTGAACGCTTTGGTATCAGTCGTGCGCCAGTCGTTTGTGACAACAAGATAGTCGGTATGGTTAGTTACAATAATATCGTAATCAACGGTATGGCGAGAGATGACGTGTAGCATTTTGATACGTACAATAGGCTGATAAATTTTATGGAGAAGTACGTGTGAAATTATTTTTTGCTTCAGACCTACACGGTTCGCTGCCAGCAACAGAAAAAGTATTAGAGCTATACCAAGCCTCTGGTGCACAATATTTGGTTCTATTGGGTGATATTCTGAATCATGGTCCAAGAAACCCGATCCCAGAGGGATACAACCCGCCGGCGGTTGCAGATAAGTTGAATGCGTTTTCTCAAGAGATCATTGCCGTTCGTGGTAACTGCGATAGCGAAGTGGATCAGATGTTGTTGGCTTTTCCAATGATGATGGATTACTCGTGGGTGCTATTAGAATCAGGCCAACGTATCTTCTTAACCCATGGTCATTTGTACAATACCAATAAACGCCCTGCGCTGAAGGCAGGCGATATTATTGCACACGGCCATACCCATATTCCTGTCGCCGAATACCAAAATGACATCTTTATCTTTAATCCTAGCTCGGTGACATTCCCACGAGAGGGACACGCGGCGAGCTATGGCATCTATGAAAACAATACCTTCAAAGTCATTAGCCTTGAAGGTGATGCTCTCGTGAGTGGCCAGCTTTAAACCATTGGATCGGCGGTAAAAGGGCTTATTTTGAGTCTACGTGGCCGAGGTCTCTGTCTGGAGCAATGATGTTTCGCACTCTTTGCTTCAGAACTTTCGCCTCAGGAAAGCCGCCATCTGCTTTTCTTTCCCAGATTTGCACACCATTGCAAAAGATTTCGAACCTGCCTCCTGTGTCTGGATGTAAACTGACTTGTTCAATTTCTTCACTGAAGGTATGCAGTAGCTCTTGGCATAGCCAACTAGAACGAAGCATCCAATTGCATTGACGGCAATAGTGTATGGTGATTGTTGCTTTAGCGATAGGGGAAGCTGTTTGATCTGACTCTGTACTCATGGGTAATCCTTTTAAATGCGAGTAAATTCTTAATACCAATATCACTGCATCAATGAAAAAACAGATGCTAAGGGTAATAAAAAAGGAGCATCATGCTCCTTTTTTATTACTATGCCGTAAAGAGCTATTCGATTTTAGTTCGAAAACAATACGGTAGAACCATGATTTAAGCTAGTCAGTAACAGTGCCTTCGGGTTAACAATGTCTATGCGGCGGCTTTGCTCTGCGTCCATCTTAATGACTTGAGTGATAAGCTCTAGTTGCTCTTCTGAAAAGTCTTGGCGCTGAGCCGAAGTCACATCTTTAAACTCCGTTGGCGAAACCAGTAAGTAGTTGTCGTTAATATCCCACTGACCCGTTTCAGAGATGTTGATGACATTCGCAGGCTCAGTTTGATTACCGTAAAGTCTAACCACTGACATTCTCAAATATGTACCATTTGGCAGGTACTTCGCATTCGATGATAGTTCAACTCTACGAAGTGGGCCGATTGAGTCAGCTTGCTTGTTATCGCTAATCAGCGTCACCATCTTAGATTGCCATTCATGCTGAGTGAGCAAGCGCTCTACTTTTGCATCGCTGCCCCAATACAACCAACCACTCAAAAATGCAGATAGAACCAGTAAAATAATCGATACTTTTAATTTCATGTTACTGACCACCGTTACAAATGTCGTTTACATCCGACTGGTTTGCGTAAATTCTTAGAGTTACATTTTCGCTTGAGTATTCTTGCGGGTGAATGTAGTTGAGGGCAAGGTTATTGGTTTGCCCACCTGTTGCAATCACTTCAGTCGGCTTTAGCATGCCAGTGTGATTCGTGTTGTAACGTAATACACACTTCTCTATCGCTGGCAGCCAACTGCTAAGATCTGGGTGGTTAATCGGTGATTGAACCTTTACGCCATCTATTTCAGCCAATGTTTTGAACTCGGACTCTGCCGGGTTGGTAAACGTCAAAACGAGAATCGGCATGATGAAGGCGGCAAGCAGTAACCAAAATGTTAGCCACTTATTGGTGTTTTTAGCGGGAGCCGTAACAGGAGCGGTTGCTGGTTCTAGTTCTACCTTGGTCTCTTGAACTTTTGCAATTGGCTCTGATTCAACCGTTTCAGTGATCGTTTCTTCAGTCGCTGCAGGCGTTGCAAACGTCAAGATAGGTTCTACGTCATTTTCGGTAATTTCAGCAGCTACTGGCTGATCATTTGATGAAAGTGGGGCAGAGCGCTCAACGGTTGCAATAAATTGATAACCGCGTTTAGGCACGGTCTTTACGAATTCTGGAGATTTGGTCGAATCTTTCAGCATCTTTCTTAGTGTCGATACTGCTTGCGTTAAGCTAGAGTCATCAACCTCAAAGCCTTGGTCTCGCCAAACATACTCGTGTAATTCATTACGAGTGATAACTTCATTGGGTCTTTCTGACAGCATCAGGAGAATGCGGCTTTCATTGCTGCCAAGGCGTACGACTTCGCCGTCGCTCATTTGGTCAACAAGTGAGTTGCTGTTTGGATCGAAGACAAACCGCTGTGCGAGAATAAACTTTGTGCCGATATTGCTCATTGAATTCTTCTACTTTTGGATGATTTGGGGTGCGAAATAGACAAATCTCAGGTGAAGTTCAGTTAATTCTTCACCAAATCATGGCTTCTTTTATGTTCTTTTATATTTATCAGACTCAAGGATAATAAAAACAGATCAAAAAAACAGTGTTTTTATGATTTTTGACCTTGAATTTACATTTGTCATCCTCATGTTAATGAACATAAGAGTGGCATCAAGTGTTACTCCCCCTATGGTTATTCAACATAAAGTATAGATGTTTTGGAGTAAAAATGAGCGAAACGGCAACGCAAAATAAAGAGACTCGTGGCTTTCAATCTGAAGTAAAACAACTACTTCATCTAATGATTCACTCACTGTATTCAAATAAGGAAATCTTCCTACGTGAGCTGATCTCTAACGCATCTGACGCGGCTGACAAGCTTCGTTTTCAAGCTCTATCTAATGGTGACCTTTACCAAGGTGATGCTGATTTAGGTGTGAAACTTTCATTCAATGCTGAAGCAAACACCTTAACGATTTCTGATAACGGTATCGGCATGAGCCGTGACAACGTTATTGAGCATTTAGGTACGATTGCTAAATCAGGTACAGCAGACTTTTTCTCAAAGCTATCTGAAGACCAAAGCAAAGACTCTCAATTGATTGGTCAATTTGGTGTGGGTTTCTATTCTGCGTTCATCGTTGCTGACGCGGTAACGGTTCGCACTCGTGCGGCTGGCCTAGCAAACAATGAAGCCGTTCAATGGCACTCTGCTGGCGAAGGCGATTACACCATCGAAGACATCACTAAAGAATCTCGCGGTACTGACATCATTCTGCATATGCGTGAAGACGGTAAAGAGTTCTTAAACGAATGGCGCCTGCGTGAAGTGATTGGTAAGTACTCTGATCACATCGGTATCCCTGTTTCTATCTTCACAGCCGTGAAAGATGACGAAGGTAAAGACACCGAAGAGAAGCATTGGGAACAGATTAACAAGGCGCAAGCGCTTTGGACTCGTAACAAATCTGATATCGAGAAAGAAGAGTATCAAGAGTTCTACAAGCACGTATCTCACGACTTTGCTGATCCACTGACGTGGAGCCACAACAAGGTTGAAGGTAAGAACGACTACACAAGCTTGCTTTACATCCCAGCGAAAGCACCTTGGGACATGATGAACCGTGACCACAAGAGTGGCTTGAAACTTTACGTGCAGCGTGTATTCATCATGGATGACGCAGAGCAGTTCATGCCATCTTACATGCGTTTCGTTCGCGGTCTGATCGACTCAAACGATCTGCCATTGAACGTGTCTCGTGAAATCCTGCAAGACAACAAGGTAACTCAGTCTCTTCGTGGCGCATGTACCAAGCGTGTACTAACTATGCTTGAGCGCATGGCAAAGAATGACAATGACAAGTACCTAGAGTTTTGGAAAGAGTTCGGCCTAGTATTGAAGGAAGGCCCAGCTGAAGACATGGCGAACAAAGAGAAGATCGCTGGTCTACTCCGTTTCTCGTCAACGGAAGTGGATTCTGCTGAACAAACCATCAGCCTTGAATCTTACGTTGAACGCATGAAAGAAGGCCAAGATAAGATTTACTACCTAACAGCGGATAGCTACGCTGCAGCTAAGAACAGCCCACACTTGGAGCAGTTCAAAGCGAAAGGTATTGAAGTGGTTCTAATGTACGATCGCATTGATGAGTACGTAATGAACTATCTAACTGAGTTTGATGGCAAACAATTCCAATCGATCACAAAAGCAGGCTTAGATCTAAGCAAGTTTGAAGGTGAAGAAGAGAAAGAGAAGCAGAAAGAGACTGAAGAAGAGTTCAAGTCTGTTGTAGAGCGCACTCAATCTTACCTAGGTGGTCGTGTTAAAGAAGTTCGTACGACCTTCAAGCTAGCAACAACACCTGCGGTTGTAGTAACGGACGACTTCGAAATGGGCACGCAAATGGCTAAGCTTCTTGAAGCTGCTGGTCAAGCTGCGCCTGAAGTGAAGTACATCTTCGAGATTAACCCTGAGCACGCTCTGGTTAAACAGATGGCCGATGAAGCAGACGAGCAAGCGTTTGGTCGTTGGGTTGAGTTGCTACTTGGGCAAGCGATGCTGGCTGAAAAGGGCTCAATGGAAGATCCGTCACAATTCTTGGGTGCAATCAACGAGCTACTGACAAAGCGTTAGTCTTTCGACTTTAGGTTAAGCCCAAAATTGTAATAAAAAGCTCGCAAATGCGGGCTTTTTTTATGAACGTCGCTGAAAATCCATTAAACGTGGTCAACGTCACCGTTATCGTCACAACAAATGTTGTCGATACATTCTTTAGTCGTAAATTCAGCCTAATTGAATATTAATGTGATAGAATGCTCGACCTAATCAGCTGGAGCTAGGAACTAATTCCTTCCAGTTGTATGATTTTTAAACGTTATACCGAAACTTACCGTTTTGCTTCTGTTTACAGTTTTGCTTAACCTCAGCTGTTACCTAACTTTTCCTGTTTATCTTAAATATGAACGAGGAAGGTGGGATAGTGAGCTTCGGTATAAATCATAATTTTATAAGAGGATTAAACATGCGCATCATTCTTCTAGGTGCTCCTGGCGCGGGTAAAGGTACTCAAGCTAACTTCATCATGAACAAATTTGGTATCCCTCAAATTTCAACTGGTGACATGCTACGTGCTGCTATCAAAGCGGGTACTGAGCTTGGTAAGCAAGCAAAATCAGTAATCGACGCTGGTCAGCTAGTTTCTGATGAAATTATCCTTGGTCTTATCAAAGAGCGTATCGCTCAAGATGACTGTGAGAAAGGTTTCCTACTAGACGGTTTCCCACGCACAATCCCACAAGCTGATGGCCTAAAAGAAATGGGCATCGCTGTTGATTACGTTGTTGAATTCGACGTAGCTGACGATGTGATTGTTGAGCGTATGGCTGGTCGTCGTGCTCACCTTCCTTCAGGCCGTACATACCACACTGTGTACAACCCGCCTAAAGAAGAAGGCAAAGATGACGTAACTGGCGAAGAGCTAGTTGTACGTGATGACGACAAAGAAGAAACCGTTCGTGCACGTCTAGGCGTATACCACGATCAAACAGCTCCGCTGATCTCTTACTACGGTAAAGAAGCTGAAGCAGGCAACACTCAGTACCTTAAGTTTGACGGTACTAAGCAAGTTGCTGAAGTTAGTGCAGAACTTGAGAAAGCACTAGCATAATTGGCTAACAGCCAGTTTTAGAATTTGATATATTGGAAGCGACCTTAAGGGTCGCTTTTTTTGTTTCAGTTTTTAGTACGATACCAATCTAGATAATTCGATTACACACCATTCAAGATGAAACCGTTTTTGATGAAGGTGGCTCACAATCGAGAGTAGATGTTGCGATATCCCATTTAAAGAATGATTATTCAGACATTTAGTGGGAACCAATGATCTTAAACTTATGCAGATTAGTATATTACTTTCCAGAAAATCACATATTGGTCTCAGGTATCTATGGAAAATAATAAAAAGCAGGGCGTTTTACTGGTGAACTTAGGAACACCAGATTCGGCGACCCCAGCTGGCGTTCGTCGATTTTTGAGTGAATTCTTACACGACAAGCGAGTAGTAAACCTAACCCGTTGGCTTTGGTGCCCAATCTTGCACGGGGTGATTTTACCGATTCGAGCACCCAAAGTAGCCAAGTTGTATCAATCTGTCTGGATGGATGAAGGCTCACCACTGCTTGTGTATTCTCAAAGACAAGCTGAAAAGCTCCAGAAGAAACTAGAGATGCCGGTTGCACTGGGTATGACCTATGGTAACCCAAGCATTAAGACTGGTGTTGAGCAACTGATGGATCAGGGTGTTGAGGACATCATCGTACTGCCTTTATATCCTCAGTACTCTGGCACAACCACAGCGGCAGTTTCTGATGGTTTAACCAAAGCCTTTAAACAGATGCCAGTTATCCCAAGCTATCGCTTTATTCGTGACTACTACTCACACCCTAGCTATGCCAAAGCATTGGCTGAAAGCGTTCGTAGCCATTGGGAACAAAATGGCAGAGCCGATCACTTGGTTTGTTCGTTCCACGGTATTCCGAAGCGCTTAGCTGATGAAGGCGATATCTACCCACAGCATTGTGAAGCAACGACAAAGCTGCTTGCTGCTGAGCTAGGTTTATCTGAAGAAGACATCACCATGACCTACCAATCGCGATTTGGTCGAGAGGAGTGGTTGAAGCCATACACTGACGAGACACTTGAATCACTGCCAAGCAAAGGTATCAAGAAGATCGACATCATGGCACCTGCATTTTCGGTTGACTGTTTGGAAACGTTGGAAGAGATTTCAGACCAGTGTAAAGATACTTTCATTGACGCTGGTGGTTCGGACTTTAGCTACATTATGTGTTTGAACGACAGAGACTCGCACATCGATATGATGGCAGAGTTAGTCGCTCTATATCGCTAGCAGCTGCTGAGCCTTGATTACGGCTTATCGCATAAATAACAAAAGGGCTGCTCATTGAGCAGCCCTTTTTGAACTTGAAGTTTCTTCTTGAAATAGCTCTAGATATTAAGCAACAGACGTTTCTGCTGTCTCAGCTTTTGGCTCTGCTTCAAGCGTCATGTTGGTTTCTACACCATGCATCCAGGATACAAGCTTACCAGCACAAAGAAGCAGTAATACGCCACTAATTGTTGCTGTAATCGCGATACCACCAAAGATAGACATCGCGCCAAGCTCACCAACGTGAGAACCCACTAGGCCTGCTACGTAGTTTGCAACCGCATTGAAGCCAAACCAAGCACCCATCATTAGTGATGCTAAACGAAGTGGAGCTAGCTTAGTGACCAACGACAGGCCAATAGGCGATAAACAAAGCTCACCAAGGGTATGGAAGAAGAATGCACCTACTAGCCATAACATCGATGTTTTCACTGTTAGGTCGCCACCTTGTTCCATTACCGCACCCATCATGCACACAAAGCCAAGTGCTAAGAAGAACAACGCCATCGCAAATTTAACCGGTGAGTTGGGTTCACGCTTACCTAGTTTCACCCAAAACGCAGCGATGATCGGTGCAAGTGTAATGATGAAGAATGGGTTCAGAGATTGGAACCAAGCAGCAGGAACTTCAAAACCACCAATCATACGGTCAGTATATTGTTGAGTGTAGATGTTCATTAGGCCGCCAGCTTGTTCAAAGCCAGCCCAGAAAACGATTACGAACAGACCCATAATCAGAATAACTTTTAGTCTGTCGAATTCTTCTTTAGTCAGTGGCGCTTTCTCTTTCGATTTGTTCAGCTCTTTTGCTCGAGCAGCCGCAGGTACAGAACCGATGTTGCCTAACCAAGATTGAGCCATCGTCATCTGCATGATCAAGCTAATAACCATACCAATACCAGCAGCCAAGAAACCTGCTTTCCAGCCGAATGAATCGACTGCTGCACCCGAAATCAAGCCACCAAGTAGTGCGCCTAAGTTGATGCCCATGTAGAAAATGGTGAAAGCACCATCACGGCGGTTATCACCTTCCTGGTACAAGTCGCCAACCATGGTCGAGATGTTTGGCTTAAACATACCGTTACCACTGATAAGCAGTGCTAAACCAAGGTACAGAGCGTTGACTTGGTCTAAGCCAATAAAACCGTTAGGTAGGGCAAGTGTGAATTGGCCTAGAGCCATTAATACACCACCAATCAGGATCGATTTACGTTGTCCTAGGTAGTTATCGGCAATCCAGCCACCAATTAATGGTGTGATGTAGACTAAACCCGTGTAGATCCCGTAGAGATCGAGTGCGTCTTTTGTTGACCAACCAAGGCCACCATTAAGGGTGGTATCAGTTAAGAATAAAACAAGAATTGCACGCATTGCATAGTAGGAGAAACGTTCCCATAGCTCTGTGCTAAATAGTAGAAATAGGCCTCTAGGGTGGCCAAAGATGTTGTGGTTGCTTGGCATAAGTTTTACTAATTTTAGGTATTAAAAGATTTTATAGTCATTCATGTATACACAGTGGGATAAAAGTCTGCAATAGACGTATTTTATGGTTACGACAACTTGGTTTAGCTAAGGTATTGATATTAATCATCTTTACTTTTAATGTTGCCCATTTTAAGTGTGCTGCAAACTAATTTTCCAGATTTGAGCTGGTTGGTTAATAACCTTTATTAAAGTCGTGTTGAATAAAAATCTTTAGATGCATTGCTCTGGTGTATCATTTTGAGTTTAAAGGGAGTGGTGTGCTCATTAGGTGGGGTATACATATGCTTACAACAATGAGTCTTTTGATCTCTAAATGATCTCTGTACAATGCTTAACCACTCCGACACCTATAACTTTTTGTTGATAAATTGGTCTGCTACGCATTATTTTTCGTTAGCAACGATTCATTTTATTAATGGCGATTCAACCGTTTTAGGCATGTGGTAAAATATCTAAAAATATAAAATGGCTAGTTAAATGAAACGTTGGTATTTGCTTTACTGTAAGCGAGGTGATCAAAAACGCGCTCAGCAGCACTTAGAGAATCAAGGGGTAGAGTGCTTTTACCCTCAAATAGAAGTCGAAAAGGTGGTGAGAGGGAAAGAAAAGCAGGTCAAAGAACCGCTGTTTCCGTCTTACATCTTTGTTCGCTTCGATTATGAGCAAGGTCCTAGCTTCACGACCGTTCGTTCAACACGTGGCGTTGTGGACTTTATTAAGTTCGGTGCTCGGCCGCACGAGGTCCAAGGAGACTTAGTGTTTGAGCTCAAAGAGTTCGAGAAGTGCTGCAGCATAGAAACTGAAGATTGTTGTGTTGAGTTTGAATCTGGGCAGGTGGTTAAGATTCAGAGTGGCCAGTTTGCCGGGGTTGAGGCTATTTTCGATCAGAAAGACGGTGAGGCTCGATCGATTATGTTGGTAAAAATGATCAGCCACGTGGTTCCTATCAGTATTGAGAACGAAGCACTACAAGCTCACGCATAACTGCAACAATAAAAAATAGGCTTAAAAATAAAAAGGCGCATCATGCGCCTTTTTTAGTCTTTAGGGTTTGTTCAAAACGCTCTAAGCGTTGTAAGCATCGTTGTGAACGGCTTGTACTGCACGGCCCGATGGGTCGACACAGTTTTTGAATGACTCATCCCACTCAATCGCTTTTGCTGATGAACAAGCAACTGAAGGTCCACCTGGTACACACTCTGCCGCAGATTCTAGAGGGAATAGCTCCTCAAAGATTTCACGGTAAGCATAACCTTCCTTGGTTGTTGGCGTGTTGTAAGGGAAACGGAACTTAGCAGCTTCCATTTGTTGATCCGTTACTTTTGCTTCAGCCGTTGCTTTCAATGTATCAATCCAATCGTAGCCAACACCATCAGAGAACTGCTCTTTTTGACGCCATGCGATTGAATCTGGTAGGTAGTCTTCAAAACACTCACGCAGGATGTGCTTCTCCATCTTACCGTTACCACACATCTTGTCTTCAGGGTTCAGGCGCATTGCGACATCGATAAACTCTTTGTCTAAGAATGGTACACGACCTTCAACGCCCCATGCTGCCAATGATTTGTTTGCGCGAGCACAGTCGAACATGCTTAGAGCAAGTAGCTTACGTACTGTTTCTTCGTGGAACTCTTTTGCGTTTGGCGCTTTATGGAAGTAAAGGTAGCCACCAAAGATTTCATCAGCACCTTCACCAGACAATACCATTTTGATGCCCATTGCTTTGATCTTACGAGCAAGTAAGTACATTGGCGTTGATGCACGAATCGTCGTTACATCGTAAGTCTCGATATGGTAGATAACATCACGGATCGCATCTAAGCCTTCCTGAATGGTGTAAGTCATCTCGTGGTGCACAGTACCGATCTTGTCCGCAACTTCACGAGCAGCGATAAGATCTGGTGCGCCTTCAAGGCCAACTGCGAATGAGTGCAGTTGTGGCCACCAAGCTTCAGATTGCTCATCATCTTCGATACGCATTGCAGCAAAGCGTTTAGCGACCGCTGAAGTAATTGATGAATCAAGGCCACCAGATAGAAGTACACCGTAAGGAACGTCAGTCATTAGTTGGCGTTTAACAGCTGCTTCTAGTGCTTCAGTCAGTTCTTCTTTGCTTGTGCTGTTGCCTTGTACCGCAGCGTACTCGTTCCAATCGCGGATGTAGTAGCGTTGAGGTTCTGCATCTTTCGAAGAGTAGAAGCTACCAGGAGGGAATTCACTGATCGTCTTACATACTTCAACCAATGCTTTCATCTCTGAAGCAACGTAGTAGTTACCGTGCTCATCGTAACCTTGGTAAAGCGGGATGATACCAATATGGTCGCGGCCCACTAGGTATTCGTCTTTCTCTTCATCGTATAAAACGAAGGCGAAAATACCGTTAAGCTCTTCTAGAAGGTCTGCACCCATCTCTTGGTATAGCGCTAGGATAACTTCACAGTCAGAATCAGTCTGGAACTGGTACTTATCTTCATAGCGTGCGCGAAGTTCTTTGTGGTTATAAATTTCACCGTTCACTGCAAGAATGTGCTTTTTGTCTTGGCTGTATAGTGGTTGAGCACCACTGTTCAAGCCAACAATAGCAAGACGTTCATGAGCAAGGATTGCTTTTTCACCAGCATAGATACCAGACCAGTCCGGACCACGGTGACGAAGCTTCTTAGACATTTCTAAAGCAATAGGGCGAAGTGCTGCGGCATCACTTTTAATGTCGAGAATGCCAAATACTGAACACATAGAACTTCCTTTTAAATAATTTCTAAATCAACTGCATTCAATTTGCCATTCTGGCTAAAAAAAGCAACCGGATGTGAGCAAAAAAATAATATAAAGGGTGTTCTGTTAGAAATTATCTAATTTTTATGTGCTTTTGGTGTGTGATGTTTAATTGCGGTTGGTTTTTTAAACAAAAACCTCTCAAAAGTGCGAAAAATAGTCAGTTTTGAGAGGTTTAGTTGAACACGGTCTAATACTAGATTTTATTGATATTTGGATTTAACTGTTCGCAAACGTGGCGAGCAAAACCACTACCAGCCTCGCTGTAAATGTTAAATGCCGCATCAACGCCATTCTCTTTCAGTGTTTCGAGTTGATCTGGATATTCAGCAATAGCCGCAATTTGGCCTTTAAAGTTACGTGACTTCAATTGCTCTAAAGCGGTTTGATTACCTTGGTGGTGAGGCATAGCCAGGATCACTAGCTTTACGTTTGCTGTATCTAGAATTCGTTCCCAGAAATCCGGGTCAGTCGCGTCACCAGAGATCACGTTCCTGCCATGGCTTCTGTGATTGTGCGCGGCTTCTTCGCGAACTTCAACACCTAGGCTGACTTTGCCATAGCGAGTGCGTAATTCGTCATAAGCACCAGTACCAATTCGTCCCATACCAAGAATCAGCACTTGGGCACGACCTGGGTCAATTCGCTTATCACGTCGGTGAAGCTTTTCTGACGCATGCTCTTTTAGCCATTTACCTGACTGCTGATAAAGCTTGTGACCAGCTCGGTTTAAAGGTGCTGCGATTAAGAACGACAGTGAAACAGCAATCGCCACAGCCACCAAGATGTCGCCTGACATCCAGCCCATCTTGAAGGCGAGACCACCAACGATGAGGCCAAACTCGCTATAGTTAAACAGTGATAGCGAGGCAAGTAGAGACGTTCGAACACGGAACTTGAAGCGGTTGAGTACCAAGAAGTAGAGAACACCTTTCACTGGCAGCATCAGCAAGAACAAGATTGCGAGCATAAAGCCTTGAATGGTTGGTTGCTCTGACAAACCAATGTTCAAGAAGAAACAGACAAGGAAAAGTTCTTTAAGGTTAAACAGCGACTTTGATAATTCTGAGGCTTTTGGGTGACCAGCAAGTAACATACCTAAAACAAGAGCCCCCAAGTCTGGTTTCACACCAACCAAATGGAATAAACCAGCACCGACGACTAATGCGAAGAAGATGCCTGAAAGAACCAGCATCTCACCGTGACCAACCCAATCGAGCACTTTGTAGAACAGTGGGCGTAATAAGGGTAGGGCAAACAGAGCAATCGCATACCACTCAGGTATTTTGCCCGTAGAAGCCGTTAAGAATACTACGGCGAAGATATCCTGCATGACCAAGATACCAATCGCTAACGTTCCGTAGGTCGCATTCATTTCGCCTTTCTCTTGCAGAGTCTTAACCGCAAATACCGTACTAGAGAATGAAAGAGCAAAACCGAGCAGAACGATCTGTTCTACCGACATGGCAGCTAGCGATGAAATACCTAAGAACTTAAAGCCAAACAGGGCGACGGCGAAAAACAGAGTGGACAAAAGGTTGTGGATTGTCGCGCCAGCCCAGATCTCTTTAGAGAGTAGGGTTTTGATATCGAGCTTTAAGCCGATAGTAAATAGAAGCAGCGTGACACCAAGGTCAGCTAAAGTAATGATGGTGTCATTGGTTTCAAAGCCAAAGGCAAAAAGCCCAAAGCCTGCAACCAAAAAACCAACTAATGGGGGAAGGTGACACTTTAAAGCAATAAATCCTGCGATAAACGCAGTGGATATTAATATAAGTTCCATAACTTGTTGTTGTAGTTCCCTAGCTTAAAAAAACGGGCCGTGTTCATACAAACACGGCCCGCGGAAAATCAGAATTGTTTTTCTTTAGTCTTCGAGAAGCTTTTGAAGCAACACACCGTTGAGCATAGCGCGCTTGATCATTGCAAAAGCTCCCATCGTAGGATGTTTATCGATCTGTGATGCTACAATAGGCAAGCCGCTATGGAAAGTCGTTAACGACTGATTCTCTACATTGCGCTTAATTGCAGGGAAAACAATCTCTTGTGCCTTGGTAATATCACCGGCAATGATAACTTTCTGAGGGTTAAATAAGTTAATCGTCATCGCGATAGCTTTACCTAACTGGTTTCCTACTCGAACTAAGCTTTGCTTGGCTAGTTCGTCACCATTGATCGCGTGATCACAAACATCTTGGATCGTAATTCGTTCAAGCTCTGTTAAAGAAGACTCGTAGCCTTGCTTAATCAGCTTCTGTACTCGCTCAACGATAGCTGGGTTTGCGGCTACGGTTTCAAGACAGCCGAAGTTACCACATTGGCACTGCTCGCCTAGCGGATCAATTTGGATGTGACCAATTTCACCGACGTTACGGTTATGGCCTAAGAAAACTTGGCCATTAACGATAATACCTGCACCTGTACCACGGTGAACACTGACCAAAATAGAATCTTGACTGTCTTTACTTGCTCCGAAGTAGTGCTCAGCAAGCGCCATTCCTCGAACATCATTCCCAACAAAACAAGCGACATGGAATGTGTCGCGAATAATGTCACTTAAAGCCAGGTTATCGATATCCGTGTTTGGCATGTACTCAACAACACCTGTCGTTGGGTTAACCAAGCCTGGAAGCGTGACACCAATAGCAATCAGCTGATCGATCTTTGGTTGGTGTTCAGCAATGAAAGCCTTCAAATTATTAACCAAGCCTTGGGTAAGGTCTGACTGGTCTGAATAATTCAGGTCTTGCTGTTGGAAAGCCAACTCACGACCGCCAAGGTCATGAAGGCTTATTTGAATGTAGTCTCGACCTAAACGCACAGCGACAGAATGAAAAGGTTCTACTTCTGTGGTTAGGGAGATAGCGCGTCTACCGCCAGTAGACGCTTGCTGCGCAACCTCTTTAATTAGGCCGCGCTCTAAAAGTTGGCGGGTAATTTTTGTAACACTTGCCGGTGCGAGTTGGCTTACATCAGCCACTTGTATACGACTGATAGGCCCTTGTTGGTCTATAAGTCGGTATACCGCCGCACTGTTTAGTTGTTTAACTAAGTCTACGTTACCTATTTGTCCGCCATTCATACTTAATTGTGCTCGTATTGTCCGTTAACAACAGTCGCTTTAACGTTAAAGTCTCGGTCAAATACAGCTAGGTTTGCAACCATGCCTTTTTTAATTCGACCTAGCTTGCTTTCTACACCGATAGCCGTAGCTGGGTATAGCGTAGCCATGCGAAGAGCTTCGTCTAAAGCGATACCAGCGTGCTCAACTGTATTCTGAACTGCTTCAATCATAGTCAGAGCTGAGCCGCCCAGTGTGCCGTTTTCATCAACACACTTACCATCACGGTAATATACTTTCTTACCGACAAAAATAAAGTATTCCATGTCAGCACCTGCAGGAGCTGTGGCATCCGTCACTAATACCAACTTTTCTCCCTTGATTTTATGCGCAATTCTGATGTTTGCGTAATCAACGTGGAAACCGTCGGCAATGATCCCAGCGTAAACCTCTGGTGTGTCGTAAATCGCGCCTACAACGCCCGGTTCACGACCAACCATAGGGGTCATTGCATTGAATAGGTGAGTAGCGAACGTGATACCAGATTCGAAACCTTGGCGTGCTTCTGCGTAAGTTGCGTTGGTGTGGCCGATAGAAACGACAACGCCAGCTTTGTGCAGGCGTTCAATGTGTTCAGGGTCGTTTAACTCTGGAGCTAATGTAACTTTTGCAACAAGGTCACTGTTGTCACAGATAAGCTCAATCATTTCGTTGTCAGACTTACGAATGTGATCGACGCTGTGGATGCCTTTTTTCGCAACGTTCAAGTACGGACCTTCTAGGTGCAGACCTAAAGATTGGTTTTGGTACTGGTTGTGGTACTCACGAGCTGCCGTAATAACGGCACGCATATCTTCGTCTGAAGAGGTGATAAGCGTTGGTAAGAAGCTAGTACAGCCAGATTTCAGATTTGCTTTGTGCATGATCTGCATGGTTTCTGCAGTGATCTCATCGTTAAGCATTACACCGCCACAACCGTTCAGTTGTAGGTCAATGAAACCTGGACTTAGGTTTGCTCCGTCTAGGTCGCGAACCTCGATTCCCTCTGGCAATTCAGAGATAGGACAGACTTTTTTGATCAGTTCGTTTTCGATTACAACAGCATGATCGGTCAGAACATCACTACCAGTGTAAATTTTACAGTTACTTAGCGCGTACATAGTCAGCTAATCCTTATTTCGTGAGATCTTTTAAATTCGTTCGTTACCTAAATGCGGACTTAGTTTGCGAGCATCATTTACGTAACGATTTATCTTTTATGGGCAAACGGCTTCAATATGGGAAGCTATTTAAGTAGTTGAAAAATATATGAACAACTGATCGTTATTATACATTTAGGTTCATTGTTAATGATTATTCATACGGCAATAGAAGCCCGCAGATACCATCTTTTTACCTAATGATTAGATTTGGATTTTATCTATAAATGTTCATTTTTTTGAATGATAAAATAAGTTTTATGATCTCGCTAGCAAAAACCTCTGGATTTGGTAAAAACTGGTGATTAGGATCACAAATGGTAAGGTTTTAATTTGCGGAGCAAAATTAATTGAATACACTGAATAGGACTAAATTGAGCGACTAAAATAAGTTTCTCAAACGAATTCTAAAAAATCCTATAGGGGGAAACAACTGGTGAATATTCTAGGATATGCACAGAAGCTTGGTAAGGCGTTAATGCTACCAATCGCAACGCTTCCGATTGCGGCGCTTCTTTTACGTTTAGGTCAAGGCGATCTACTTGATATTCCATTCATGGCGCAAGCTGGTGGTGCTATCTTCGGTAACCTACCATTGCTCTTTGGTCTAGGTATCGCGATTGGTCTTTCTAAAGACGGTAACGGCGCAGCAGGTCTTGCTGGTGCAGTTGCTTACTTCGTACTAACTGCTACAGCAACGACAATTAACGCAGACGTTAACATGTCATTCTTCGGCGGTATCTTCGCAGGTATCATCGCAGGTCACTCTTACAACGCTTTCCACGCGACACGCCTTCCAGAGTGGCTGGCTTTCTTCGCGGGTAAACGTTTAGTACCTATCATGGCCGGTCTATTTGCACTTGTTGCGGGTGCTGTGTCTGGTGTGGTTTGGCCTGGTGTTCAATCTGGTCTAGACGCACTGGCTCACGCAGTATCAACGTCTGGCGCTATCGGCCAATTCGTTTACGGTACTCTTAACCGTGCACTTATCCCTGTAGGTCTACACCACGTATTGAACTCATACTTCTGGTTTGGTATGGGTACATGTCAAGAGATCATCGTTGCTGGTCAAGGCGCATTCGCTAACATCACTCAACTTTGTGTTGACCCAGCACTGGCTAAAACTCTAGTTGTTGGCCAAGAGCACACATTCACATTCGCTAACTCTGTAACTCCAGAAATCACTACTGTAGTTAAAGAAGTGACTGAAACTGTTAAATCTGGTGACCTACACCGTTTCTTCGGCGGCGATAAAGGCGCTGGCGTATTCATGAACGGTTTCTTCCCAGTAATGATGTTCGGTCTACCAGGTGCTGCACTTGCAATGTACCTAGCTGCTCCTGCTGAAAAACGTAGCCAAGTTGGTGGCGCACTATTCTCAGTTGCATTCTGTTCATTCCTAACCGGTATCACAGAGCCGCTAGAATTCATGTTCGTATTCCTAGCTCCTGCTCTATACGCAATGCACGCTGTATTTACAGGTCTGTCTCTAGTAGTTGCTAACATGTTTGGTACTCTGCACGGTTTCGGTTTCTCTGCTGGTCTTATCGACTTCGTATTGAACTGGGGTCTAGCAACTAAACCATTCGTACTACTACTAATCGGTCTTGGTTTCGGTGCTCTATACTTCTTCACTTTCTCTTTCGCAATCCGCGCTTTCAACTTGAAATCGCCAGGTCGTGAAGATGATGACGAAGCTGTTGCAGCTCCTGCTGGCGACGCACCAAAGGGCGACCTTGCACGTCAATACCTGAAAGCTCTAGGTGGTCACGACAACCTAACTTCAATCGACGCTTGTATCACTCGTCTACGCCTAACTCTTAAAGACCGCTCTGTCGCTGATGAAGTTGTTCTTAAGAAACTAGGTGCTAAAGGTGTGGTAAAACTAGGTGAAAACAACCTACAGGTTATCCTAGGCCCACTAGCTGAAATCGTAGCTGGCGAAATGAAAGCTATCGGTGCAGGTGAAGACCTATCTGATGTAAAACTTCCATAGTAAAGGAAGTACTTAATTAAGACGTAAAGTTACTCTTAAGTAAGTATCAAATTGAAAGCCTCCCACATGGGAGGCTTTTTTGTGCCTGCTGTTTAAGGCTACTGAACACGGTTCGTTCTATTCTTCATCGAATAGCAGAAATATTCGCAATTAACGGACGGTTCTTATTGTGCAAAGGCAAAGAATTGTGGATGATTAGCAACAATGATCTTTCAATCTTTGACCGGTGCTAAAAGCGACCGTTTTCTTGGGGACGAAAGATAACTTTCTCTGACAATACTAAATACATAGAGGTGCTATAGATGAGTGAAGCTGAGGCTCGTCCATCGAATTTCATTCGCCAAATTATTGATAAAGATTTAGCGGATGGTACACACAGTAGCGTGCATACTCGTTTCCCGCCGGAGCCAAATGGCTACCTGCACATTGGTCACGCTAAATCTATTTGCTTGAACTTTGGTATTGCTCAGGACTACCAGGGACAATGTAATCTTCGTTTCGATGATACAAACCCTGAAAAAGAAGACGTTGAATACGTTGAGTCAATTAAGAATGATGTAAGCTGGTTAGGCTTCGAATGGTCTGGTGATATTTGTTACTCATCAAACTACTTCGATACGCTTTACGCTTATGCTGTGGAATTAATTAATAAAGGCTTAGCGTATGTTGACGAGCTAAGTCCTGATCAAATCCGTGAGTACCGTGGCACGCTAAAAGAGCCAGGTAAAGCGAGCCCATACCGTGACCGCAGCCCTGAAGAGAACCTAGCGTTGTTTGAAAAAATGCGTGACGGTGGCTTTGAAGAAGGTAAAGCGTGTTTGCGTGCTAAGATCGACATGAGCTCTTCGTTCATGGTTATGCGCGATCCTGTTATCTACCGTGTTCGTTTTGCTCACCACCATCAAACAGCTGACAAGTGGTGCATTTACCCAATGTACGACTTTACTCACTGTATCTCTGATGCGCTGGAAGGTATTACGCACTCTATCTGTACGCTTGAATTCCAAGATAACCGTCGTTTGTACGATTGGGTTCTAGATAACATCACGATTGATTGCCAACCTCGTCAGTACGAGTTTAGTCGCCTGAATCTTGAATACACAGTGATGTCTAAGCGTAAGCTGAACCAACTTGTGGTTGAAAACCTAGTTCAAGGTTGGGATGACCCACGTATGCCTACTATTTCTGGCCTGCGTCGTCGTGGTTTTACTTCAAGCTCTATTCGTGAATTCTGTAAGCGTATTGGCGTGACAAAGCAAGAGAACATGATTGAGTTCGGTTCACTTGAGTCTTGCATTCGTGATGATCTGAACGAAAATGCACCTCGTGCAATGGCCGTTCTGGAGCCAGTTAAGATCGTTATCGAAAACTACGAAGCAGATGCAGTAGAAACGTTAACTGTTGCAAACCATCCAAACAAGCCAGAAATGGGCACTCGCGAAGTACCATTTACCCGTGAAGTTTGGATTGAGCGTGATGACTTCCGTGAAGAAGCAAACAAGAAGTACAAGCGTTTGGTTCTAGGCAAAGAAGTTCGTCTACGTGGCGCTTACGTGATCAAAGCTGAACGTATCGAAAAAGATGCAGAAGGCAACATTACGACTATCTTCTGTTCTTACGATAATGAAACACTGGGTAAGAACCCTGCAGATGGCCGCAAAGTGAAAGGCGTTATCCACTGGGTGTCGGCTGATAAAGCGCTACCTGCTGAGATTCGTTTGTACGATCGTTTATTCACAGTGCCAAACCCAGCCGCTGCTGATGACTTCGCTGCAACGTTAAACCCTGAATCACTTGTTACGCTAAACGGTTTTGTTGAACCTAGCCTAGCAGAAGGTGTTGCAGAGCAAGCGTACCAGTTTGAACGTACAGGCTACTTCTGTGTGGATTCGAAAGACTCTAAAGCAGATGCACTAGTCTTCAACCGTACGGTTGGTCTACGTGATACTTGGGGTAAAACTGAAGCTTAATGCTTGAGCATTTAGTTTGTTAAAAACGACCCAATAAAAAACCGGCTTAGAGCCGGTTTTTTTGTGTCTGCGGATATGTGCCTAGAGAGGACGTTGCTAATTTACTCTACTCGCTCAAGTTATATATCATCTGGTCGAGAGTTCGTGATTTCACCAGTGCGGGAGTTATACCAAAATACGTATTCAGCTCTGTCTGGATTTCTATGATGACCTTCAGCTGTGAAGATGTAATAGCAGAGCGCTTGAGCAGTAACAGAATCGCCCTCTTTAGTTAAAAAGGTTAGATTTTGGCGGCGCGATACAAAATCGAATCCATCAAAATTGTCTCGATCGGTTGTAACCGTAAGATCGCTGTTCATAATCGCGTCCCAGATAGCGACACAACCTTGATGGCCTTGACCTATATTGTAGGGCGCGCCCATTGGCGAATTTTTATCAACACCTAAAGGGTAACCCTCATCGTTGATATCTAGCTGTGGGTTACCGTTAGCATCCTCGCCGAAGCCTGGAAGGTCGTTCATTTCTGAATTACCGCCTCCATTCACTAGCCATTTACTATGCGCGAACGTTATCGCAGTTTGAAATTGAGATTGAGAAGCATCAAACAGAGCGATACGGCCATCAGTTTGAATGTTAAGAAAACGGGGAAGGGCAACAACAGCAAGTACGGCGATAATCACCACAACAACCAACATCTCAATTAAAGTAAAAGCCTTAACTAGCGGGATTCTTTTCATGGATACTTTATGGAGCCCTATATAAAAAACGCCGGCCTAAGCCAGCGTTCTGTATTACTTCTTCGCTTTATGGGCGTCTGGATTGCCTTTGCAATCTCCGCTAATGCTTTTGCCGTACAAGTACAAACTGTGGTTTGTCAGTTGCACGTTGTAACGCTGAGCAATCTCTTTCTGTCTTTCTTCGATGATGTCATCAGAGAATTCGATCACTTCGCCACAATCTAAACATACAAGGTGGTCGTGGTGGTGCTGTGTAGAAAGTTCAAATACAGACTTGCCGCCTTCGAAGTGGTGACGAGTTACAATGCCAGCGTCATCGAATTGGTTAAGTACTCGATAAACGGTTGCAAGACCGATTTCTTCACCTAGGTCGATCAGCTTCTTATATAAATCTTCAGCACTAATATGTTGGCAGTCTGGCTGTTGTAATACTTCTAAAATTTTGAGCCGTGGAAGGGTCACTTTAAGACCTGCATCTTTTAGCGCTTGATTATTGTCTGACATATACTTTCCTGTTGATGATCTGCAGCAATTAACAGAATTCAATATTAATACCATTATAGTTTAGTCAGGCATAACAATAAACCACGAACTTCAAAGGGTTACTTACTGACATCACAATCTGTTTTGTAAATTGGAAGTATCTCACTTATAGTGGAGGTACGACCAGTCAAGGTGGCGGTGTTTCTGATATGAACATGGAATGTTGTTATGAATAAGCAACTCGCAAAAATATATAAACCCAACATTGTAAAATTTGCTCTTAATATTTGGCCTCCCTTTTGGGGAGCGGGTATTCGAATAGCCCACATTAGCGCTGACTTTAGGGTTGTTAAGACGGTACTTAAGCTACGCTGGTGGAATAAGAACGCCAATCGTACTCAATATGGCGGCAGTATCTTTTCTCTTACCGATCCCGTTTACTCATTGATGTTAATGGGAATTTTAGGTGAGCGATATTATGTTTGGGATAAAGAAGCGAGCATTAACTTCATCAAGCCGGGGCAATCGGACTTGTATGCAGATTTTGAGATAAGCCAAGGGCAGCTTGACGATATCTATCGTCAGACACAGCTCGGTGAAAAGTGTTTTCCTGAATTTATTATTCACGTGAAAGATAAGCAGGGTAATGTGGTCTCAGAAATTCAACGCACCCTCTATGTAAGAAAGAAGCCGCAATTTAGAGATGATGATGAAGCATTAGAAGCTGAGTGCTAATTAATAGATTTTAAATAGCAAAAAACCTCCCATAAGGAGGTTTTTTCATATCTACATAATGGTTATTAATTGTAACAATTAACAACCACTAGAGAATTAGTCTTCTAGCTCTGCTAGGCACATCTCTTCGTGGATTTGTTTAACCCAGTTAGATACGCGCTCATCAGTTAGCTCAGGTTGACGGTCTTCATCGATACATAGACCAACGAATTGGCTGTCATCGCCTTCAACTAAACCTTTCGATGCTTCGAATTCGTAGCCTTCAGTTGATGTGTGACCTAGGATAGTACCGCCTTTCGCTTCAACGATGTCACGGATAGTACCCATAGCATCACAGAAGTATTCTGCGTAATCTTCTTGGTCGCCACAACCAAAGATAGCAACAAGCTTAGTTGAGAAATCAATAGCTTCTAGCTCTGGGAAAAAGTCATCCCAATCACATTGTGCTTCGCCGTAGTACCACGTAGGGATACCAAGCAGCAGTAGATCGAAGTTATCGATATCTTCTTTGCTGCTTTTTGCAATGTCTTGAACGTGAACGAGCTGTTTGCTCAATTGCTTTTGAATCATCTTAGCAACAGCTTCAGTGTTACCTGTATCGCTACCAAAGAAGAGACCTACACTTGCCATAGAATCATTACCTTTCATTTTGTCTGTTGTCGGTGTGATAAAGTTCGGAAGAGAATCGTTAGATCCCAGTTCCTTCCCAGCTTAGTTGGATTATCCCTTTGGCGATAAAACCCGCACAGCCAAGGAAAAGTACTAACCATACGATGCGACGACCAAATGGAGGAACATTTCCCTGCTTGAGAACGTCCTTAATTGCCATACCGATTAAAAAGAAAATCGCGGCAAACAGGAGATCTAAACCAACAGATTCAATGATGTTCATGTAGTCGTAAAGCATGGGAACCTTATATACCAATTTTGCTTGGGCGCACTATATCACTGTTGCGAGATAAAGTTAATCTGCAGTGATTACTCAGCTCTCATTTATCGGCATGAAAAAGCGCGCTTAAGCGATGAATTTTCGTATTGCTCTGAGTACTTCAGCTGGCTTTTCTGCGTGTAGCCAATGACCCGTATTGGCAATGACGTGCGCCTTTGCGTTAGAAAATTGCTGCTGAACTGCAGTTTGGTGCTCAGCCGTGAGGTAGTCAGAATCCCCACCTTTTATTAGCAAGGTTTTGACCGAGGTTTTGTCGATCGGTTCCCAACCAATGATGTGAGCGTAGTTTGCAAGTAGTGACGCGACGTTAAAGCGCCACTCCATAATGCCTTGTTCTGACTTGAATAGTGATTTCGTTAAGAACTGGCGAACCCCGTCGATTTCAATATGTTTTGCGAGTACTTTAAGTGCTTCAGAGCGAGATTCTGGTTTTTCTTCTATCACGGCTTGAAGGCCTGCGAATACGTTATCATGGCGACTTTGGGTGTAAGCGACCGGTGCCATGTCCAGTACGATCAGTTTACGTAGCTCTAGGTGTTGGGTGAGTGCCATGGCAACCTTGCCACCCATCGAGTGACCAATCACAGTGACGTCGTCTAACTCGAGATCTTTCAACAGTTGAGAGACATCTTGCGCCATCGCTTGGTAGTCATGAGTGTCACTATGGAAAGATTGGCCGTGGTTACGTAGATCGATACTAAGCACTTGATGATCGGCTTTTAGATCCCTAGCGAGCAAGCCAAGGTTGTCCAGATTACCGAATAATCCATGGATCAAAACAATGGTGTGACCCTCACCTTCAATTTTATAGTTGAGCTGTACTGACATTTTTATCTTATTCATGGTGGGTTTGACGTAGAGTATCCGCGCGGATCTCGCTATAATCCCCCAGAGTTTAAACATTGAGATTGTGAAAAGCGAATGAAAACAATTGAGGTTGATGAGGACCTATACCGTTTTATTGCGGGTCAGACAGAACGTATTGGCGAAAGCGCTTCAGATATTCTGCGCCGCTTGTTACAGGTTGATAGCCAAGGCATGGCTCCGATCGAAGAGATCGTTGAGCCAAAAGGTATCGTTGTTAGCAAAGAGGTAGGCTTTACTCCAGAGAAGTTCGATGGCGTTAAAGAAATGCGCTCACTACTAATATCAGATGAGTTTGCATCACTAAAGAAAGCCATTGATCGTTTCATGCTTGTGTTATCAACACTGCATAAAATCGACCCTTTAAGCTTTTCAGAAGCAACTCAAGTAAAAGGCCGTAAGCGCGTTTACTTTGCAGATAACGAAGCGACGTTGCTAGCAAACGGCAACACGACTAAGCCTAAAGCTATTCCACAAAGTCCTTTTTGGGTTATTACTAATAACAATACAAGCCGAAAAAGACAGATGGTTGAGCAGCTTATGAGCCGCATGAGTTTCCAAGCAGAATTGATAGAAAAAGTAACAGGTTCAATTTAACGAAATCTGATTTAAACCTCATAATATCCATGGATAAGAAGATATTATGAGGTTTTTTTGTTTTTAAATTTTATATATAAGGATGTCGAAAATGGCTATGCACCCTCGTGCTGGGCAGAAAGCTCAGCAGGAAGATCTTCATAATATCCCGGCTTTAGTTGCTAACTATTTCTTACAGCAACCGGATGCTACGAACCCAGATCATAAAGTACTTTTCGGTACTTCAGGTCACCGCGGTACAGCAGACAAATCAACATTTAACGAAAATCACATTCTAGCAATTGCACAAGCGGTTGCTGAAGTTCGTGCCGAGCAAGGTACAACTGGCCCTCTTTTCTTAGGTAAAGATACTCACGCTCTATCTGAGCCTGCGTTCTCTACGGTTATCGAAGTGCTTGTAGCGAACGGTGTTGAAGTTATTATTCAAGAAAACAACGGCTTTACTCCAACACCGGGTATCTCGCACGCGATTCTTACGCACAACCTAGTGAATGACAAAAAAGCCGACGGCATTGTTATCACGCCTTCACATAACCCACCTCAAGACGGCGGTATTAAATACAACCCGACACACGGTGGCCCAGCTGAAGCTGAATTGACTCAAGCGATTGAAGACCGTGCGAACGTGATCATTGCTGAGCAAATGCAAGGTGTTAAGCGTACGCCTATCGCACAGGCTAAACAGTCTGAGCTAGTAAAAGAAGTCGACCTAGTGGCGCCATACGTCGCTGATTTGGTTAACGTCGTTGATATGGAAGCGATCCAGAAAGCAAACATCAAGATTGGTGTTGATCCACTGGGTGGCAGCGGTATTGATTACTGGCGTCAAATTGGTAAAGCGTACAATCTAGATCTTACTCTGGTAAGTGAAGCGGTTGACCCTTCATTCCAATTTATGTCTCTAGATAAAGATGGCGTGGTTCGTATGGACTGTTCTTCTCCATACGCAATGGCAGGCTTACTGGCTCTTAAAGACGAGTACGCTCTAGCGTTTGGTAACGACCCTGATTACGATCGCCACGGCATCGTGACACCTAAAGGCTTGATGAATCCAAACCACTTCTTAGCAGTTTGTATTGATTACCTATACCGTAACCGTGAAGGTTGGGGCAAAGATGTTGCTGTTGGTAAAACACTAGTATCAAGCGCTTTGATTGACCGTGTTGTTGCTGACCTAGGTCGCGAACTTTGTGAAGTGCCAGTTGGTTTCAAATGGTTTGTTGATGGCTTATATAACGGTCAGTTTGGTTTTGGTGGTGAAGAGAGTGCAGGTGCTTCTTTCCTACGTAAAGACGGTACGCCTTGGTCAACAGATAAAGATGGCCTGATTCTTTGCCTACTTGCGGCTGAGATCACAGCTGTGACAGGTAAGAACCCACAAGAATACTACGAAGAACTTGCCGCTAAACACGGTGAATCTAAGTACAACCGTATTCAAGCGGTAGCAAATGGCGCACAAAAAGACGTGCTTAAAAAGCTATCTCCAGAGATGGTTTCTGCTGAAACACTTGCTGGCGATGCGATTACTGCTCGCTTAACGCATGCTCCAGGTAATGGCGCTGCGATTGGTGGCCTGAAAGTGACCACTGAGAACGGTTGGTTTGCTGCTCGTCCATCAGGCACTGAAGACATCTACAAGATTTACTGTGAAAGCTTTAAGGGTGAAGAGCACCTGAAAGCAATCGAAGCAGAAGCTCAAGAGATTGTGAACCAAGTATTTGCAGCGGCTGGTCTGTAATCGAAATTTGATTACTGGATATAAAAGCTAAATAGATAGAAGGGTTGATGTGAAAACATCAGCCCTTTTTATTTGTGCTGGTTGCGTGTAATAAGCGGGAAAAGGTAAGTGAGTTAGCTTAGACGACTAACCGTGTGGCCAACTTTGTGGCATCACAAACCAGAATTGCCCGGACTTGGTTTGCCCATGGACGAAGCGATCACCAAACTCGGTGATAGGCTTACTGCTGAAATCATCCGTCCCTGCCGCCCATTGTTCTTTGGTGAGAGGGTAGAGCGCTTCAGTGATTAGATGAGCTTGGTTTTGATAGCACCAAAAGCCGTTTACTTGGCTCGGGTTAATGTCGTAGCCCAAACATTCAGTAGGTACGTTTTGCTCTAAGAATGGGTTGGTGTATAGACGACCTTGCATGAGGAGATGTTTTGAGTCGACATCGATCTCTGGATACTGCCCAATAAAAGCGGATGAAGATGACATACCAAGCTGGTGGCTGAGCATCCTTTCGAGCTTCTTATCCAATTGATCGTGAGAGTTGGGGCCAAACCAAGTTTGTTCGTGGAGCAGATAAAACTTAATCGCCACTTCCCAGTGTTCTAACTTTTGGTCGTTCGCTTTTTCGAGAATAAAGTCGATTGCGCCGAGTGTTCTACCCTCAACATTAATCTGGATCTCATCGTGCTTGATTGAATAATTATCCGAAGCAGTGATGACTTGTTCACATAAGTGTTGGTAGAGAAAGCCTAATCTAGGATTACCATCATAAGTATGTGCGTCGTCGAGCTCTTGGTGGTTTGAGAATGCTGTGAGATCAGAAATCGGTGGCTTGATTTCTAGTAATGGTGGTGAGTCGATGACCCATTGGTAAAAACGTTGCAGTGCTGTCATCTCTTCCTCATAAACTCATCGTGGGGCTTTCGACATTCTACCCGTAAATTGATATAACGACGTTATTATAAAGGTAAGCTGGAAATAAAAATGAATAACTTACAATTAGAAAAGCTACTTAACGAAAAACTGCAGCCACAACAGATTAAAGATTACTGCCCGAATGGTCTTCAAGTCGAGGGTGCATCTGAAGTGAAGCGCATCGTTACTGGTGTAACAGCCTCTCAAGCTCTGATTGATAAAGCGGTAGAATTGAATGCCGATGCTTTGTTGGTTCATCACGGTTTCTTTTGGAAAGGTGAGTCAGAAGCGATTCGTGGCATGAAGGGCAAGCGCATTCGTACTCTGATTAAGAATGACATTAATCTTCTAGGTTATCACTTACCTCTCGATATCCACCCTGAACTTGGTAACAACGCCAAGCTCGCTGAGCTGCTTGATATTGAGGTAGAAGGTGGCTTGGAAGGGCACCCACAATCGGTTGCAATGTTTGGTAAATTAAAAAAATCAATGACAGGTGCTGAGTTTTCAGAAAAAATTGATCATGTTCTAAATCGTAAACCACTGCATATTGCTCCTGAAAACGCCGATAAAATGATTGAAACGGTAGGTTGGTGTACTGGTGGTGGTCAAGATTACATTGAGCTGGCGGCTTCTCAAGGTATTGATGCATTTATCTCTGGTGAAATTTCAGAGCGCACAACTTACTCGGCTCGTGAGCAAGACATCCATTACTTTGCCGCAGGTCACCATGCAACAGAACGCGACGGTGTTAAAGCATTGGGCGAGTGGTTAGCAAAAGAGCATGGATTGGATGTTGAGTTTATCGATATCGATAATCCGGTTTAAGAACAGATGCGAGATGAGGGATACGAGTCGATTGTATCCCGTAGAAAAGAAAAGGGGTTGATGTTCTTACATCAACCCCTTTTAACATTATGCTTTATAGCGACTATTCACGTTCGTAAAGTGCTTTAAAGTCACGTTGTTCTTCACCAGTATATAGCTGACGAGGGCGACCGATACGGTTCGTCGGATCGCTGTGCATCTCGTTCCAGTGTGCAATCCAACCGATAGTACGAGACATCGCGAAGATTACTGTGAACATAGACACTGGAATGCCGATTGCTTTCAGAATGATACCTGAATAGAAATCTACGTTCGGGTATAGCTTCTTAGAAACAAAGTACTCATCAGATAGAGCGATACGCTCAAGTTCCATTGCTACGTCTAGTAGTGGATCTTGGATGTTTAGCTCTTTAAGTACTTCGTGACACGCTTCGCGCATTACTGTTGCACGTGGATCGTAGTTCTTGTAAACACGGTGACCGAAGCCCATCAAACGGAATGGGTCATCTTTGTCTTTTGCTTTCGCAACGTATTCTTCAATGTTATCTACGCTACCGATCTCTTCAAGCATACGCAGACAAGCTTCGTTTGCACCGCCGTGAGCAGGGCCCCAAAGTGATGCGATACCTGCAGCGATACATGCAAACGGGTTAGCCCCAGATGAACCAGCAAGACGTACTGTAGACGTAGAAGCATTCTGTTCGTGATCAGCGTGTAGAGTAAAGATTTTATCCATTGCACGAGCGACGATAGGGTTCACTTCATACTCTTCACATGGGTTTGCAAACATCATGTGTAAGAAGTTTTCTGCGTAGCCAAGGTCGTTACGTGGGTAGATAAACGGCTGACCGATTGAATATTTGTAACACATTGCTGCCAGTGTCGGCATTTTTGAAATCAGGCGGTATGCCGCAATTTCACGGTGTGTATCGTTGTTTACATCAAGTGAGTCGTGGTAGAACGCCGCTAGAGCACCTACAACACCACACATTACAGCCATAGGGTGAGCGTCACGGCGGAAGCCGTGGAAGAAACTAGCAATTTGCTCATGCACCATAGTGTGACGTGTCACGGTAGTCTTGAACTTTTCGTACTCAGCTCGAGATGGGGCTTCACCGTAAAGAAGTATGTAACATACTTCTAAGTAATCAGCGTTATTGGCAAGTTGGTCAATTGGGTAACCACGATGTAAAAGAATACCTTTTCCACCGTCAATAAAAGTGATTTGAGACTCACAGGATGCAGTGGCAAGAAAACCAGGGTCAAAAGTGAAAAAACCATTAGAACCTAGTGTACGAACATCGATCACTGGAGTACCAAGTACACCTTCTGTAATCGGCAGCTCGATTGGCGCTTGACCTTCAATGTGAAGGGTAGCTTTCTTATCCGCCATAACAATCTCCTTTGTTTATTATTTAATCCGTCCAGGATGTTTATGTGCCATTTTTTTACTGGTCTTACGTGGGAAAGTCAATTTTTCTGCAGCTTTGTGTGCACTTGTTAGTGTTTTTTACATTAAATTCGTTAAAAATCTGGTCTGTGTAGCATTATTTGTTACATCAATTGTATTAGAATGTTGCCAGCCGTATAGTGGCGCTGAAAAGTTTGGTTAAAACCTTATAAATGCAAGGCTAAGAAGAAATGTGAGGTGTCTTTCTTAATCGAGCAGTTAACAATTATTTTACAATTATCTAAGGCTCAACTTCAGTTATTTGTTAAGTTAATGTTAAATTTTGAAGGTTAGCAATCAAATTTTGTCCATAACAATATCATAAGGTTATTTAATGACCATAATGCTCAATGGAGCTGAGTGAGCAAGCCCGTGAAAGAAAGAAAGACAAGACCTGTTAATTTAGATTTACAGACCATCCACTTTCCAATCACAGCAATAGCTTCCATCCTACACCGTGTGTCTGGGGTGATAACTTTTGTCGCGATTGGAATTTTGCTTTGGTTACTATCCATTTCCCTCTCATCCCCAGTAGGCTTTATGGAAGCTAGCGACATTGTCGATGGTTTCTTCGTGAAGTTTATTCTGTGGGGCATTTTAACCGCTTTGGCTTACCACATTGCTGGTGGTATTCGTCACCTTCTTATGGACCTAGGTCACTTTGAAGAGCTGGAATCTGGCGCTAAGAGCGCTAAGGTTGCATTCGCAGCAACAGCGGTATTGTCTCTACTAGCGGGGATCTTAGTATGGTAAACAACGTTTCTACTTTTGGTCGTAATGGTGTTCATGATTATCTACTGATTCGTGCAACTGCCATCATTATGACTCTTTACACTATCTACCTAGTAAGCTTCTGTGCTTTCTCTGGTGATATCTCTTACGCATCTTGGACGCAATTCTTTGGTGGAACATTCACTAAAGTCTTCACCATGTTAGCGCTTACTTCTGTTTTGGTTCACGCGTGGATCGGCCTATGGCAAGTACTAACTGACTACATCAAATGCGCAAAACTGCGTGTTGGTCTTCAAGTTGGTGTTGTTGCAGTTCTTCTTGGATATTTCTTCTCTGGTCTGTTTATTTTGTGGGGTGCGTAAGTGACTATTCCTGTTCGTGAGTTTGATGCCGTAGTTATCGGCGCTGGTGGTGCAGGTATGCGTGCCGCACTGCAAATTTCTGAGCAAGGCCTATCTTGTGCATTGCTTTCTAAAGTTTTCCCTACTCGTTCTCATACGGTTTCTGCGCAAGGCGGCATCACTGTTGCTCTTGGTAACGCGCACGAAGACCATTGGGAACAACACATGTATGACACAGTAAAAGGTTCTGATTACATCGGTGACCAAGACGCTATCGAGTACATGTGTAAAAACGGTCCTGAGTCGGTAATCGAACTTGAAAAAATGGGCCTACCTTTCTCACGTTTTGAGAACGGTACTATTTACCAACGTCCTTTCGGTGGTCAATCTAAAAACTTTGGTGGTGAGCAAGCGGCTCGTACCGCAGCTGCAGCCGACCGTACTGGTCACGCACTGCTTCATACGCTTTACCAACAAAACATTAAACACAAAACGACGGTTTTCTCTGAGTGGTATGCACTGGATCTTGTGAAGAACGAAGATGGTGCAATCTTAGGTACAACCGCGCTTTGTATGGAAACTGGCGAAGTTTGCTACTTCAAAGCGAAGGCAACAATCCTTGCTACTGGTGGTGCTGGTCGTATCTACGCTTCGACAACTAACGCACACATCAACACTGGTGACGGTGTTGGTATGGCGATTCGTGCTGGCGTTCCAATGCAAGACATCGAAATGTGGCAGTTCCACCCAACGGGTATTGCTGGCGCTGGTGTATTGGTAACGGAAGGTTGTCGTGGTGAAGGTGGTTACCTTCTCAATAAAGACGGCGAACGTTTCATGGAACGTTACGCACCAAACGCTAAAGACTTAGCGGGTCGTGATGTTGTTGCTCGTTCAATGATGGTTGAAATCCGTGAAGGTCGCGGCTGCGATGGCCCTTGGGGTCCACACATCAAGCTGAAACTTGATCACCTAGGTAAAGAGACGCTTGAATCTCGTCTTCCTGGTGTATGTGAACTTTCTCGTACCTTTGCTCACGTTGATCCAGTGAAAGAGCCAATCCCAGTAATCCCAACATGTCACTACATGATGGGTGGTGTTCCAACACAAGTTTCTGGTCAAGCTATTAAGCAAACTGAAGACGGAAGCGATGTTGAAATACAAGGCCTATTTGCTTGTGGTGAAATTGCATCAGTTTCTGTACACGGTGCTAACCGTCTAGGTGGTAACTCACTGCTTGATTTAGTGGTATTTGGTCGTGCGACAGGTCTACACCTAGGTGAGACACTGAAGAAGCAAGACGAAGCTAAGCCTGCAACTGAAGCTGACATTGAACGTTCACTAGAGCGTTACAACCGTTGGGAAAACAGCACAGACGGTGAAGATCCAGCGCAAATTCGTAAAGATCTTCAGCAATGTATGCAGAACAACTTCTCGGTATTCCGTGAAGGTAAAGCAATGGCTGAAGGCCTAGAAGAGCTTAAAGCGATTCGCGAACGTCTGAAGAATGCACACCTATCTGACAAGTCGACAGAGTTCAACACTCAACGTATCGAGTGTCTAGAGCTTGAAAACTTGATGGAAACGGCATTCGCAACGGCTGTTGCTGCAAACTTCCGTACAGAGAGCCGTGGCGCACACGCTCGATTCGATTTCCCTGACCGTGATGATGAGCAATGGCTATGCCACTCACTTTACAACCCAGAGTCAGAGAGCATGACTAAGCGTGGTGTAAACATGGAACCTATCCATCGTGAAGCGTTCCCACCAAAAGCACGTACGTACTAAGGAGATATGACCATGAAACTGAATTTCTCTTTATACCGTTACAATCCAGATGTCGACCAGAAGCCTTATATGAAGGAATACACTCTAGAAGTGGATGAAGGTTCAGACATGATGCTTTTGGATGCGCTTATTCTGTTGAAAGAGCAAGATCCAACAATCTCATTCCGTCGCTCATGCCGTGAAGGCGTATGTGGCTCTGATGGTTTGAACATGAACGGTAAAAATGGCCTAGCGTGTATCACGCCATTGTCTGCGCTTTCTGGCCAAGACAAGATTGTGATTCGCCCACTGCCTGGCTTACCCGTTGTTCGTGACCTAATTGTAGACATGACTCAGTTCTACGATAACTACGAAAAAGTGAAGCCATTCTTAGTGTCTGATGGCAATGTGCCACCGGCTCGCGAAAACTTACAAAGCCCTGATGAGCGTGCTCATTTAGATGGATTGTACGAATGTATCATGTGTGCATGTTGTACAACGTCATGCCCATCGTTCTGGTGGAACCCTGACAAATTCATCGGACCAGCAGGCCTGCTTGCAGCGTACCGTTGGCTAATTGATAGCCGAGATACAGCGACAGACGAACGTTTGTCCGATCTTGATGATGCATTTAGCGTTTTTCGTTGCCATGGCATCATGAATTGTGTAAGTGTTTGTCCTAAGGGATTAAATCCGACGAAAGCGATTGGTCACATCAAGACCATGCTAGTGAATCGTTCGGTTTAAGTTATATAAAAATTGCCGCCCTAGAAGTTTTGGGGCGGCCTTTTAATAGCTCGGCATAGACCGCAGCAAACGTGAAAACTACTGGTTAAGGGAAAATATGCACAACGGCGTGATGAAGGCATGGCTCGAGTCTTCACACTTGGCTGGCGCCAATGCAACGTACGTAGAAGAACTCTATGAACTGTATCTAAGTGACCCAGATTCGGTAAGTGACGAATGGAGAAGTGTTTTTGAAGAACTGCCTGTGCAAGCTTCAGAGACAGTGGAACAACCACACTCTCGTGTTCGTGAATACTTCCGTCGACTCGCTCAAGAAACAAAGCATTACAGTGTCCAAGTTAGTGATCCAGATGTCGATGCGAAACAAGTAAAGGTTCTGCAACTTATTAATGCCTATCGATTCCGAGGGCATCAAGCAGCAAATCTAGACCCCCTAGGTTTATGGAAAAGAGCGACAGTTGATGAACTGGACCCTTCTTTCCACACTCTTACCGAAGATGACCTCAATGAGACGTTTAACGTCGGCTCTTACGCCATTGGCCAAGAGACGATGGTGCTTAAAGATCTCTACAAATCTCTAAAGCAAACTTATTGTGGCTCTATTGGTGCAGAATACATGCACATGACAAATACAGAGCAAAAGCGTTGGATCCAACAACGTTTAGAGTCTGTATCTGGTCAACCCTCTTTCAACAAAGAAGAAAAACAAGCTTTCCTAGAAGAGCTAACTGCTGCTGAAGGTCTTGAGCGCTATCTTGGTGCGAAATTCCCAGGCGCAAAACGCTTCTCGTTGGAAGGTGGTGATGCGCTTATCCCAATGACGAAAGAAATTATTCGTCATGCTGGCGGACAAGGCATGCGCGAAGTTGTTGTTGGTATGGCTCACCGTGGTCGTCTAAACATGTTGGTCAACGTGCTTGGTAAAAAGCCACAAGACCTGTTTGACGAGTTTGCGGGCAAGCACGATGACACGTGGGGTACTGGTGACGTGAAATACCACCAAGGTTTCTCTGCGGACTTCGCAACGCCAGGCGGCAACGTTCACTTAGCACTTGCATTTAACCCATCTCACTTAGAAATCGTAAACCCGGTAGTTATCGGTTCAGTACGCGCGCGTCAAGATCGCCTTGGTGATAATGACGGTAGCCGTGTACTTCCAATTACTATCCACGGTGACTCAGCTATCGCTGGTCAGGGTGTAGTACAAGAGACGTTTAACATGTCTCAAGCGCGTGGTTTCTGTGTGGGTGGTACGGTTCGTATCGTTGTAAATAACCAAGTTGGTTTTACAACGTCTAACCCACGCGATACTCGTTCTACGATGTACTGTACTGATATCGCGAAGATGGTTCAGGCTCCGATTTTCCACGTTAACTCTGATGACCCAGAAGCGGTCGCTTTCGTCGCTCGTTTGGCATTGGATTACCGTAATACGTTTAAGCGTGATGTTGTTATTGATTTGGTTTGTTACCGTCGCCACGGTCACAACGAAGCCGATGAGCCGAATGCAACACAGCCTTTGATGTACCAAAAAATCAAGAAGCATCCAACACCACGTAAGCTTTATGCTGATGTGCTAATGGAGCGCGGTGAGTTTGGTATTGATACGGCAACTCAACTCGTTAACGAATATCGTGATGCACTTGATCACGGTGAAGTTGTGGTTAAAGAGTGGCGCCCTATGGCACTTCACTCAGTAGACTGGTCTCCTTACTTAGGTCACGACTGGAACATCGAATGGGATAACAAGATTGATATCGAGCGCCTAAAAGAGCTTGGTACTAAACTTTGCCAATACCCAGACAGCCACAAGCTGCAAAGCCGAGTCAATAAACTGTACAACGATCGTACTGCCATGGTGAATGGTGAGAAACAAGTCGATTGGGGTATGGCTGAAACTCTGGCTTACGCAACGCTTGTTGACGACGGTAAGCGTATTCGTATCTCTGGCCAAGATTCAGGTCGTGGTACGTTCTTCCACCGTCACTCAGTACTGCACAATCAATCAGATGCAAGCACGTATGTTCCTCTTGCGAACATTCATGATAAACAAGGGCCATTCCAAGTGTTTGACTCTGTGTTATCTGAAGAAGCGGTACTCGCATTTGAGTATGGTTATGCAACAGCAGAACCAAGCGGTCTAACCCTTTGGGAAGCACAATTTGGTGACTTCGCAAACGGTGCACAAGTTGTTATCGACCAATTCATCTCATCAGGTGAGCAAAAGTGGGCACGTTTATGTGGTCTAACTATGCTGCTTCCTCACGGTTATGAAGGTCAAGGCCCAGAGCATTCTTCTGCACGTCTTGAGCGTTACCTTCAGTTGTGTGCTGAACAAAACATGCAGGTTGTTGTTCCTTCAACACCGGCGCAGGTTTACCACATGATTCGCCGTCAGGTTGTTCGACCAATGCGTCGTCCACTGATCGTAATGTCACCTAAGTCATTGCTTCGTCACCCTCTGTGTACTTCTTCTCTTGAAGATTTGGCAGAAGGCACGTTCCAACCAGCTATCGCAGAAATTGATGATCTGGCGCCTGAGAACGTAAAACGCGTTGTGTTCTGTTCAGGTAAGGTTTACTTTGACCTGCTTGACCAACGACGTAAGAACGAGCAAGACGATGTCGCTATTGTGCGTATCGAGCAACTTTACCCGTTCCCTTACGAGGACGTGAGAGCTGCCATCGCACAGTACACAAATGTAGTCGATTACGTTTGGTGTCAAGAAGAGCCACAAAACCAAGGTGCTTGGTACAGTAGCCAACATAATTTCCGAGCTGCTATCCCAGTGGGTGCTGATATTCAATACGCAGGTCGCCCTGCATCAGCGTCACCAGCTGTTGGCTATATGTCGGTACACTTGAAACAACAAAAAGCGTTAGTTGACGACGCTTTGACCCTACTTAAGAACTAGAAGTAAAAGGAAAATACGCACATGACAATTGAAATTCTGGTTCCAGATTTACCTGAATCTGTGGCTGATGCAACAGTTGCTACTTGGCACAAAAAACCGGGCGAAGCGGTTGCACGTGATGAAGTCATTGTAGATATCGAAACAGATAAAGTAGTTCTAGAAGTACCAGCTCCTGAAGCGGGTGTTCTGGAAGCTATCATCGAAGAAGAGGGTGCTACGGTACTTTCTAAGCAGCTTCTGGCTAAAATCAAGCCGGGTGCTGTCGCTGGTGAACCAACGAAAGACACCACTGAAGATACAGAAGCATCTCCTGATAAGCGCCATAAAGCTGCGCTAACAGAAGAGAACAACGACGCGCTAAGCCCAGCTGTTCGTCGCCTGCTTGCTGAGCACAACCTACAACCAGCTGACGTTAAAGGCACTGGTGTTGGTGGTCGTATTACTCGTGAAGACATCGACGCACACCTAGCAGCAGCGAAAGCGGCTCCGGCAGCAGCATCTGCACCAGCAGTTGAAGCGCCAGCAGCGGCTCGCAGCCAAAAACGCGTGCCTATGACTCGCCTGCGTAAGACAGTTGCAAACCGTCTTCTAGAAGCGAAAAACAGCACAGCAATGCTGACTACTTTCAACGAAGTGAACATGAAGCCAATCATGGACCTTCGTAAGCAGTACAAAGACCAATTCGAGAAACGTCACGATACGCGTCTTGGCTTCATGTCTTTCTACGTGAAAGCAGTAACAGAAGCACTGAAGCGTTTCCCAGAAGTTAACGCTTCTATTGATGGTACAGATATCGTTTACCACAACTACTTCGACATCAGCATGGCGGTATCTACGCCACGTGGTCTAGTGACTCCAGTACTCAAAGACTGTGACACACTAGGTTTCGCTGATATCGAAAAAGGCATCAAAGAGCTAGCAATCAAAGGTCGTGACGGCAAGCTAACGGTTGATGAACTGATGGGCGGCAACTTCACTATCACAAACGGTGGTGTATTTGGTTCTCTAATGTCTACGCCAATCATCAACCCGCCTCAAGCGGCAATTTTGGGTATGCACAAAATCCAAGACCGTCCAATGGCTGTTGATGGCAAGGTAGAGATTCTACCAATGATGTACCTAGCGCTTTCTTACGACCACCGTCTAATCGATGGCCGTGAATCAGTTGGCTTCCTAGTGACCATCAAAGAGCTTCTAGAAGATCCTGCACGTCTGCTATTAGACGTTTAGTATCGCTAAAACGTCTAGTTAACCCCGTTAGCTAGACGTAAAAAGTTTCAAAGGCTAGGCTGCTCAACGTCTGGCCTTCAATTGAACTGTAAAGCCATTAGAAAATGGACAGCAGTTGTTTTGAGAAGACCCTACAGACGTAACACAGGAAACTGTGTCGTTATGGAAATAATAATCCCTTAAGGGAAAATAAACGGAATATCAAAATGAATTTGCATGAATACCAAGCCAAACAGCTGTTTGCAGAATTCGGTTTGCCTGTACCAGAAGGTTTCGCATGTGATACTGCACAAGAAGCTTTCGAAGCTGCAGGTCGTATCAGTACAGCCAAGAAAGTCGTTAAGTGTCAAGTACACGCTGGTGGCCGCGGTAAAGCGGGCGGCGTAGAGCTACATGACACCAAAGAAGGCGTTAAAGAGTTTGCACAAAAGTGGCTAGGTAAAAACCTAGTGACTTACCAAACAGACGCTAATGGTCAGCCTGTAACAAAGATCCTAGTTGAAGAAGCATCAAACATTGCTAACGAACTTTACCTAGGTGCTGTTGTTGACCGCGCAACGCGTAAAATTGTATTCATGGCGTCAACTGAAGGCGGTGTGGACATTGAGAAAATCGCTGAAGAAACTCCAGAGTTGATTCACCAATCTGCGATCGATCCTCTAGTGGGCCCTCAAGCTTACCAAGGCCGTGAACTGGCGTTCAAACTTGGTCTAGTTGGCGATCAAATCAAACAGTTCGTTAAGATCTTCATGGGTCTTGGCCAAATGTTCTCTCAGTACGACCTAGCTCTACTAGAAATCAACCCGCTTGTAATTACTGGCGAAGGCAACCTGCTTTGTCTAGACGGCAAGATCAACATCGACTCAAACGCGATGTACCGTCAGCCTAAACTACGTGAAATGCACGATCCATCTCAAGAAGATGAGCGCGAAGCACACGCAGCACAGTGGGAACTGAACTACGTAGCACTAGATGGTAACGTTGGCTGTATGGTTAACGGTGCAGGCCTTGCGATGGGTACGATGGATATCGTAAACCTACACGGCGGCAAGCCAGCAAACTTCCTTGATGTAGGCGGCGGCGCGACAAAAGAACGTGTAGCTGAAGCATTCAAGATCATCCTTTCTGATGACAATGTTAAAGCAGTACTCGTAAACATTTTCGGTGGCATCGTTCGTTGTGACATGATCGCTGAAGGTATTATCGGTGCAGTTAAAGAAGTCGGCGTAACAGTTCCTGTAGTTGTTCGTCTAGAAGGTACAAACGCAGACCTAGGTCGCGAAGTACTTGCTAATTCTGATGTTGATATCATTGCAGCTGAATCTCTAACAGATGCTGCTCAGAAAGTTGTTGCTGCTGCGGAGGCTAAATAATGTCTGTATTAATTAACAAAGACACTAAAGTAATCTGTCAGGGTTTCACTGGCGGTCAAGGTACATTCCACTCAGACCAAGCTATCGCATACGGTACGCAAATGGTTGGTGGTGTTTCACCTGGTAAAGGTGGTCAAACTCACCTAGGCCTTCCAGTATTCAACACAGTACGTGAAGCGGTAGAAGTAACTGGCGCAACAGCAACAGTTATCTACGTACCAGCTCCTTTCTGTAAAGATGCAATCCTAGAAGCGATTGATGCAGGTATCGAACTGATCGTAACGATCACTGAAGGTATCCCTACAACAGATATGATCGACGTTAAAGTGAAGCTAGAAGAAACTGGCGTTCGCATGATCGGTCCTAACTGTCCAGGTCTTATCACTCCAGACGAGTGTAAGATTGGTATCATGCCTGGTCATATCCACAAGAAGGGTAAAGTAGGTATCGTATCTCGTTCAGGTACTCTGACATACGAAGCAGTTAAGCAAACAACAGATGAAGGCTTTGGTCAGTCTACATGTGTTGGTATCGGTGGTGACCCTATCCCAGGTTCAAACTTCATTGATATCTTGAAACTTTTCCAAGAAGACCCAGAAACTGAAGCAATCGTAATGATTGGTGAAATCGGTGGTACTGCGGAAGAAGAAGCGGCTGAGTTCATCAAAGCAAACGTAACTAAGCCAGTTGTATCTTACATCGCTGGTGTTACTGCTCCTCCGGGCAAGCGTATGGGCCACGCAGGCGCAATCATTTCTGGCGGTAAAGGTACTGCTGAAGATAAATTCGCAGCACTAGAAGCAGCAGGCGTTAAGACTGTTAAGTCTCTTGCTGACATCGGTAAAGGCCTACGTGAAATCACGGGTTGGTAATCAGCTGGCTTTTATCGATTGAGATAGAAGTTAACTGAACGATATTAAAAAGGCTTGGTCACTGACCAAGCCTTTTTTTATGTTCTTGAGATACGAGATACGAGATACGAGATACGAGATATGATTACGCTCGGGTCTTCAGCATTTGAGATAGCATAAACATCGCAGCGGCACTGATAACCACAGAAGGGCCAGCAGGTGTGTCATAGAACCAAGACAAGCTTAATCCACCGAATACTGCAATAGAGCCAATAACTGATGCAAGGAAGGCCATCTGCTCAGGTGTGCTCGAGAACTTCCTTGCCGTTGCTGCAGGAATAATCAGTAGCGATGTCATGATTAACGCACCCACAAATTTCATACCGACAGCAATCACGATACCGACAAGCAGCATCAAAATCAGACGCATTAAATCAATGTTGATGCCGTCAACCGCTGCTAGATCTTCATTAACCGTCGTTGAAAGTAGCGGTCGCCAAAAGATAGCAAGCACTAATCCAATCACAGCCGCACCCGCATAGATGAATACCAAATCAGTCGGTGATACTGCAAGTAAGTCGCCAAATAAATAGCTCATTAGGTCGACACGAACATTGTCCAAGAAGCTAACGGCTACAAGACCCAAAGACAGTGCACTGTGTGCCAAAATACCGAGTAGGGTATCGGTCGCGACTAGCTTTTGTTTTTGCAATGTCACGAGTAACACGGCCAGCATCAAACAACAAATCAGCAGTGCGAAATACAAGTTGATGTTAAACAGAAAGCCAAGCGCTAAGCCCATCAAAGAGGCATGAGCAAGCGTATCGCCAAAGTAGGCCATCTTGCGCCAAACTACAAAAGAGCCTAATGGCCCCGCGATAAGAGCAATGCCCAAGCCAGCTAAAATAGAGGGAAGAAGAAACTCAAGCATTAGTGATGTCCGTGTTTATGATTTGAACACTCATGAGCACCACCTTTTACTGGTTGGCCTGCAAGATCATGATGGTGATGTTCATGTTGGTGATGATAAAACGCTAGTGTCTCTTGAGTCGCGGTACCGAAGAGCGCAATATACGAGGGATGATGTTTGATGTCTGCAGGTGCACCTGAGCAACAGATATGATGATGCAAACAGATAACATCGTCTGTTTTGGCCATCACCAGATGCAGATCATGTGAAACCATAAACACCGCACAACCAAAGCGGTGACGAATGGTGTCAATGAGATCATAAAGGTCTATTTGCCCTTGCACGTCAACGCCTTGAGCCGGTTCATCAAGAACCAGTAGGTCTGGTCTTCTTAGTAATGAACGGGCAATCAGTACGCGTTGGTTTTCACCACCAGACAGCTGGTGCATGTTGCTCTTTTGCAGATGTTCAGCACCCACGAGCTTCAATGCTTCAAGGATCTCTTGCTGACTGAACTTGCCAGTGAGCTTTAGAAAACGATCTACGTTGAGCGGTAGTGAATCGTTGAGCTTTAATTTTTGTGGAACATAGCCAATTTTCAGTTTTTTAGCTTTTGTTATTGTGCCTGAAAATTTGGTTTGTAAACCCAGTACTACTTTTACTAATGTCGACTTTCCTGCACCGTTTGGCCCAATCAGGGTGGTGATCCTGCCGCGCTCTAAATTTAGAGAGATGTTGTCTAGAACTTTTCGACCGTCAAATTCGACGCTCACAGAATCTAGTTGGATTAAGTTATCCATGAATAGAACTCATTTGCAATTCGCTAATGTTATAATGTAACATTTACCTCAAGCCTAAGCTACTTTTCTATTATCGAGGAATTATGTCACGTTCATCTTTTATACTTGCTACTTTGCTTTTAGCGCCAAGTGTTGCAAGTGCTAATACTATTCTAACAAGTTTCAAACCAATTCAAATGATTGTGACAGAGCTAACGCAAGGTGTTAGTGAACCGGATGTGTTGATGAACAGTAATGCTTCGCCGCACGATTATGCGCTCAAACCATCAGATGTCAAAAAAGTTCATAGTGCAGATATGGTCGTTTGGTTTGGCCCCGACTTAGAAGCCTTTTTAACTAAGGTCGTGAGCTCGAATGAAAATGTTATTGAGATCAGCTCTATTCCGGGTATCAACTTACGCGCTTATGGACACGAAGAGCATGATCATGACGCGCATGAAGGTCACCACCACGGCAGCCACGATCCACATTTTTGGTTGGGTATCGATCAGGTCGAAGTTGCTGCGAAATACATTTCAGATAAGTTAATTGAAACTGACCCAGGCAACGCAATGGCTTATCAAGAGAACCTAGATTCATTCTTGATTGCATTGGATGAGAAGAAGCAGTCTATTCGCGAACAACTGGCGCCAATAAAAGACAAAGGTTACTACGTTTTCCATGATGCATATGGTTATTACGAAGAAGAATTTGGTCTGAATAACTTGGGTCATTTCACAGTAAGTCCAGACCGTAAACCGGGAGCAAAAAGCCTGATTGCGATTAAGAAAACGATCGTACAAGAAAATGTTCAGTGTGTGTTTTCTGAGCCTCAGTTTACGCCTGCAGTGATTGAATCTGTGACTCGTGGAAGCAACGCTAAGCAAGGTCAGCTAGACCCTGTTGGTTCTGATGTTGAAGTGAAGACCGGAAGTTATTTCGATTTTCTTCAGCAACTTACCGATAGTTACACAAGCTGCTTAAACGCAAAGTAATTCGTAGAAAGTATCTTTTACTGCACTTTGCTCTCGATATTGTATGAATAGTGCCGCTTTTTGCGGCATTTTCGTGACCGCTAAGATAAAACCTTTCAACAAATGGCAAACCTTCTTTCTCCTTGGTTAATTTCCGCTAAAATGGAAAGATAATAATAAGCACAAAAAAACTCAGTTTATGGTTGAGCAATGATAAAATGTTGTGACTACCAAAACTTCATTCGTTGTTGCTGTTCAGGATCAGAAGTTGTATCGAATTGTCTTCCGAATGTTCATGTTAATGAGCATTTCATTTAGCGCTATCGCGGTAAATACATCACCTTCCGTTTTCTATCCTTTGCCCGTTCAAGCGCAAGGGAATTTTCTTGCGGCTAAAAATTTGTACCTAGGTGCAGGAGGAGGGCTATGGGTTCATGATGTCCATGGAAAAATACTCTTTTACGATGGCCGAACTCTATTCCCTCGCAAGGGTAGCTTGCTGCAATTTTCTTCTGAAAGCGTCGCATTTCTTAACGATGAGTTTTGGACCTTTTTCGATAATGAGGTGTACCGACATAACCCTGGTATTGGCAACGAATTGGCGTTTAGTTTAAGTCCCGGTGCTGAGATTGCGAATATTGGCGCATCCGGTGATTATATTTGGGTGACCGATGGCAGTAATTTTTATACCTATAATACTCAATCTTTAGAGTTCAACACCTACTCTTTACTCAAACTGTACCGTTACAACAATAGCAGTGACATTGCGATAAATGACGCTGAGTGGGTTTTGTCAAAGTGGGTATTGGCGACCAGTTCAGGCGTTTATCTTTCAGATAATCAAGAGTTTACTCATGTCAGTGCATCAGACAAAAATCATATAGAGACCGTTTATTTTTCGAAGGCTCGACGTGAGTTAGTTATTGGCACTTTAAATGGCGCTGTGATTGTCGATCTCGCGAATCCAGATAAAGAGACTATCGTCAGAGGGTCACATGTTCTTTCGCTTACCGAAACTTCGGATCAGTATTGGATCGGCACAGAGCATGGTCTTATTAGCTACAACTTTATTACGGGCCAAATTACTCGATTTGAACAAGCCTCTAATCAAGACTTCTCGTTACCGGGAGAGAAAATATACTCGTTGATCAACGACCATGCTGGTGGGATGTGGATCGCGACAAACAACGGTATCCGATATTTCTCACTGTTCAGCAAGACTTTCTCGAGAACGCCATTAACGGGGATGGGCATGCGTTCGAGTAGTGTGGTGATCAACAAAGTACTGCCTGTCAATGAACAGTTATCTTGGGTTGCATCCTCAATGGGTCTCTATTTAGTTGACTCTCAAAGTGAAGATAACCCAATCCGTGTTTACTCCAACCCTGTTAAGGATTTTGAGATCTTTGGCACTTCAATTTGGTTGGCTACTGAAGAAGGCATTATTAGTTTTAATACTAATACGTTAGAACCTGAAATTCTCGACTTACCTAGACCGATTGAGGGGGTGCATGTTGAGAATTTTGCGCTTCAGGCTGATAACGTTCTTTGGATGACCTCAGGGCAGAGCCTCTATTCGTTATCAATCGAAGCCATGAAGTTGACAGGATACGGTACTGACTGGTTAGTCGACAAGTTTTTGCCTGCGAAGATCACCGATCTCAATATAGGCTTACAAGGTCGTATTTACATAGGAACAGACCACGGTTTCTATTCGTTTATTGATAAGCGAATTAGTTTTAGTCGCTCAAGCGAACGTTTTGGTAAAGTCGTCGATATTGAAAAAGCGAAAGATGGATCTCAATGGTTTGCGAGTAGTTATGGTGTGTATCGAATCCCTTTTGACGGCTCCGCGATTCAAGAGATCCCGCTTGTTGAAGACAATATCAGCCCGAACTGCCTGGTAAGTGATGACAATGGTGTGTGGTTAGGTTCCTCAAAAGGTATCAGTTATTACGGATTGGATGGGCAGCTGCATAAACATATAGGTTCACCATTTGGCTTGATCACCAATGAACTTGCGGCAGGTGCATGTGCTCTGTTTTACAATGAAGAGAGCCAATCTTCGAGGCTTATTTTCGGCTCAAAGTATGGTGTAGTCAGTGCGTTGTCTAACGAGTTACTGGTATCCACAACACCTCATAGTCGTGCTTTGCTGAGTAAGATAAGTGTCGATCAACATACTGTATCACTTGGTGGGAAAACGGCAGATTTGAGTGAGATTCCTTATGGTTCATCGATAGGATTTAAGCTAGGCATCTTACCAGCGACGTTCGCGCCTGCGATGGAGTACCGGCTGAACGACAATGAGCATTGGAGTGAGTTTGAAGGGGGTCTATTAACACTCGATCACTTGCTTCCAGGGGATTACACGCTTGAGGTTAAGCCGGTTAAAGACTCCCATTATCGCTTCGTGTCAACGAGCCAAAGCTTTTCGATTGCGGAGCCTTGGTATCTCACTAATTGGGCTGCAGCAAGTTCTCTGATACTACTGATTGGTGTCGTGACTATCTTGGTCTTTTGGCGTTCGCGTTATGTCACTTTTGCCAACAGGCACTTAAAAGCGCAAGTTGCATTGAAGACGGACCAGTTGAGGCACCAAAGTCGGATACTACTTGCGACCAATCAACAGCTTAAAAAGCAGCTATCGGTTAAGAATGCACTTGTGTCTCACACTGCAAATGAACTTTCTTCTGAAGTTAATCATATTGCTGCGATGCTCCCCAATTGGAATGATGAACAAGGGAAGTCTCCAATCTTAACGTTGAAAAATGGTTTGGCTCAATTGAGTAATAGCCCTCAAGGAGAGGGGCCGGTTTATTACGATATAATTTTAATCTTAGAAGCGGTACTCAAAGCTTGGCAGGATGATTTAGCCAAAGCTGGCATTGAACTGGATATTAAAGTCGAAACAAAACAACGATATGTAAGCTTGCCGTATTTTAATCTCGATATTATTTTTAACAGTTTAGTCGCGAGCATCATCAAGAGAAACTTTAAGTCACAAAGTATGGTGGTTCTGGTTGAAGAAGTGAAAGAACACCTTGTAGTTACGATTCGAGATCATGGGACGCCTTTTCCTAAATTAGTTTCAAGTATGAGCGACAACACTGGTAAATCGACTGATCTAAACATCGAGAAATTACCTCTATTGATGAATCAGAGCGGTGGGGAGTTGAACGCCTTTGTTTCTGACTCTCAAAATAAGGTTCAGCTTTCGTGGCCGATTGAATATCAAGTGTTCGACAATCTTGAAGCCTGCACAATCGAGCAGATTGAAACTATTAAGCTTGCTAGCTCGACGCAAGAGCAACAAAGGCTTAGTGCTGAACAAGAGTGGAAAAATAAGGTGTCGCAGCTTGTGAGTGAACACTACGCTGATGCAGAATTTAGTACTGCATCAGTTGCTAAGTGCTTGTTCATGTCGGAGAGAAGTCTTCAGAGACGCTTTAAATTGGCTTATAACAAGACCTTTAAAGAGCATTTGAATGAAGTGCGCCTAGAGCATGCTTGCGAACGATTACTTGCTGGGGAGAAGATCTCAGATGTCGCGTTTGACTCGGGCTTCAATGACCCGTCTTACTTCAGTCAAAGGTTTAAACACCACTTTGGCATGTCTCCATCCAAGTTTGCTGAAAACAACGAAGAGTAGCGCGCAGCAGATATTCTGCTAGAACATAGATAAATATACTTTAGCCTCGACATTCGTGCCGGGGCTTTTTTATGCTTCTAC
>NZ_JBGONY010000003.1:65184-173508 GCF_041439375.1 Vibrio crassostreae
GAGATACGAGATACGAGATACGAGATACGAGATACGAGATACGAGATACGAGATACGAGATATGAGATATGAGATAGTAGGAGGAGTTTAAAAAAGTTTGTAGGGTAAAACAAAAGGAAGAAAAAAAATATCGTGGCATAGCCGGGGGGACTATACCACGGGTGCCAATGACACCTTCGCTTGCTGCCGGAGTGATATGGCGAGCCACATCACCTCTGGAATAAAATTAAAGAGAAGGAATTTCTCTTCGATGGAGTAACTATACGTCTAGGTACTTATTTTACTTATAAAATTAACGACAGATGCCTATGAGAAAACCGACATTATCTTAAGTTATTGATAAATAATAATTTGTTATTGGTTTGGTGTTTTTGTACTAGTGAGGTAGTTCTCGTAGGTTGTTGAAAGTAACGTTTTTGACGTAAACGTTTTTAACGAAATTTACGAGTGTGTATTTTCGAAAACATTGATTTCACACAATAGAATTGTGGGCATGTATGTGTATCATAGCGTTAATAACAATCTTTCTCATTATCAGTCACGAATTGGGTACTTATGAAACTCTCACAACTAGAGCAAGGAAAGCAGGCTTCTATTGTTGCACTAACAGGTTTAACACCTGACGTAAGAAAAAAACTTATGGTCATGGGTATGTTGCCAAAAACTGAGGTGACGCTTATCCGCCGTGCGCCGATGGGTGACCCGCTTCAAGTTGAAGTGAGAGGTGTTTCTATCGCCATTCGTGAAAGCATTGCAGAACAAATCGAGGTTATCTAAATGGATTATCAAGTTCTTACCGTTGGTAACCCGAATAGTGGTAAAACAACACTGTTCAATGCACTGACTGGTGCCAAGCAGCATGTTGGTAACTGGGTTGGTGTAACCGTAGAAAAGAAAACGGGTTTGTACTCACACGCAGGTGACCAATTTCAGTTAACTGACTTGCCTGGTATCTACGCACTAGATAGTGGTAATGATGCAAATAGTATTGATGAGTCTATCGCGTCGCGAGCTGTTCTGACTCACCCTGCTGACGTGATCATTAATGTTGTTGATGCAAGTTGCTTAGAGCGAAGCTTATACATGACATTGCAATTGCGAGAGTTGGGTCGTCCAATGATCGTTGTATTGAACAAAATGGATGTATTAAAGCGTGAGCGTCAGGTGATTAACCTGAAAGCGCTAGAGAAAGAGCTAGGTTGCCCGGTTCTTAGCTTGTCTGCGAACGATAAAGGTCAAGTGGCTCGTTTCAAAGAGCGCCTGCATAAGCTTCTTGTTCAAGGTGTTAGCCTTGACCCTATCTCTATTAACTATGACGAAGCATTAGAAGCACTTATTCCTTCTGTTGAATCACACTTTGATGATGCTGATGTTTCTCACCGCGCGCTTGCGATTCGTGCTCTAGAAAATGATTACTTGGTGTTAAACGGTTTAGCTCCGCAAACACGTACTCAAATTGACAATGTGCGTCTTGGTGCCGAGTTTGATATCGACCTTGCGGTAGCAGACGCCAAATACACCTTCTTACACGACCTGTGTAAACGTGTTCGCCGTAGTGAAGGCAAACTCAGCCGTAATTTCACAGAGAAAGCTGACCAATTCATTCTGAACAAATGGGTCGGTATCCCTTTCTTCTTTGTCATCATGTACCTAATGTTCATGTTCTCTATCAATATCGGTAGTGCGTTTATCGACTTCTTTGATATTGGCGTTGGTGCAATATTGGTTGATGGTGGACACCATTTATTAGACGGACACCTACCAGTTTGGCTGGTTACTATTCTTGCAGATGGTATCGGTGGCGGTATTCAAACTGTTGCCACCTTTATTCCAGTTATCGCGGCGCTTTACTTGTTCTTAGCGGTGCTAGAAAGCTCAGGCTACATGGCGCGTGCTGCGTTTGTACTTGATAAAGTGATGCAAAAGATTGGTCTGCCGGGTAAGGCGTTTGTACCGTTAGTTCTTGGCTTTGGCTGTAACGTACCGTCAATTATGGCAACTCGTACACTTGACCAAGAGCGTGAGCGTAAGCTAGCTGCATCTATGGCGCCATTTATGTCATGTGGTGCTCGTCTACCTGTATACGCACTGTTTGCTGCGGCGTTCTTCCCTGGTGCTGGTCAAAACGTGGTATTTGCTTTGTACATCATGGGTATCCTTGCTTCTGTATTTACCGGTTTGTTCCTTAAAAACACTATCTACCCAGGTAGCAGCGACAGCTTAGTAATGGAAATGCCAGACTACGAGCTGCCAACTGTACAAAACGTGATGCTGAAAACGTGGCAAAAACTGAAGCGTTTCGTGCTTGGTGCAGGTAAAACGATTGTGGTTGTGGTAGCAATCTTAAGCTTCTTGAATTCTCTGGGTATGGACGGCAGTTTCGGTAACGAAGACAGTGAAAACTCAGTACTTTCTAAGGCAGCGCAAGTTGTGACTCCTGTATTCCAACCAATTGGTATTACAGAAGAAAACTGGCCAGCAACGGTAGGTATCATTACTGGTATCTTCGCGAAAGAAGCGGTAGTCGGTACGCTGAACAGCCTATACACAACGCCTTCTGATGAAGAAGCTGCTGAGTTTGATTTAGCGGCGAGCTTAGAAGAAGCTGTGATGACGATCCCTGAGAATCTAGCCGGTCTAAGCTACTCGGATCCTCTAGGTATTGAGGTTGGTGACTTAAGCGATTCAGGTGCTGTTGCCGAAGAGCAAGAGGTTGACTCATCTATCTTTGGTAACCTAAAAGACAAATTCGTTTCTGGTCATGCTGCATTTGCTTACTTAATCCTTATCCTGCTTTACACGCCTTGCGTGGCTGCGATGGGTGCTTACGTTCGTGAATTTGGTCAAATGTTTGCGCGATTCATTGCGGTTTGGACGATGGCGCTTGGCTACTTTGGCGCGACCTTCTACTATCAAGCGGCAAACTTTGCAGCCCATCCTGTGACTAGTGCTGTATGGATGGTAGCGATTGCAGGTGGCTTTGTGATCACCTATCGCGTGTTCAAGAAAGTCGGCAGTAAGCAAAAAGCATTAGAGGTGCAAGTCGCATGATTTTAACTGAACTCCATCAGTACATTGACAATCAAGGTGTAGCGGCTCGTAAAGAGATCGCCACGAAGTTTGGTATGAGTGAAGATGGTGTGGATGCGATGCTGAGTGTGTGGGTCAAGAAAGGGAAAATATCCCGTTTGGTCGACACCAATAAACATGGTCATACGACGCGTGTTCGCTACACCATTAGTAAACAAGATGGTTTATCGCTGAATGTGATGATGTAGTTCAGATCGCTTGAATAAAAAACCGCAGCTCTTTAGCTGCGGTTTTTTGTTTGTGCTTATCTACTTAGGACTCTTTGGTTCCGCCTAGGCCGAGAACTTTAAGACCGATACTAAGTAACAGTATTGATACAGGCAGGACAAGTATGTCCCATCCGATACTGTCGAAGTTGACGAGTACGAGCTCCAAAAACTTCACGAATAGAATGATGATAATCACTTCAGCCAAAATGTTTTTCAGATGGCCAATGTTGGGTGTTTTTATCCAGTTAAGCACTTTGTTCTTTTTGATCTGTTCATCATTTTTTGCCGCGTCACTTTTGTCTGAGATGAATAAAGTGAACACACCGTGAGAAAAGATGAAGAGTACAAAAGCAATCAGAAACGTATCTAGGGACTTAATTAAGTATGAGATCGCGATGTCTGTGGTGTCTAGATGTGCCAGTGATTCTGGCGGTACCTGGTTGAGCATAAAGATCGCAAAAGCAGAGTAGGTTTTGGTTGCTCCCATAGAAAACAAAAGCAGTGAAGCAAGCATAGAACAGATGATGGCGATCCAGCTGATATGACGAAATAAGTTGAAGGTTTGTTTCATGATGCTCTCTCTATGTTGTGTGCAAGAGAGTATACTCGGGAGTCTTTTTTGTGATAATGGTGTGTTTTTGTGAATTATTATTACATATTGGTAATAATGATAATGCCTAGAGGTTAGGCATTACCTTACTCACAACATTAAGCTTTTTTAAAGATAGAGCTTAGTGACAGCACATTCTGAATACGAGTCAGGATAGCTGTTTGATCTTCTTCACTGCGTTGTTCACCTTTAGTGTTTCCCCACACCGGGCCAGGCCACGCAATATCATCTTTGAAGCGTGCTATGTGGTGGATATGCAGTTGTGGAACCATGTTACCTAGTGCGCCTAGGTTGAGCTTATCTGGCTGGAACGTCGCTTCTAATGCTTGGCTTACTGCTTGAGATTCGTGTAAGAACTGCTGTTGTTCTTTCATTGGTAAGTGGTGCAACTCTTTCAGGTTGGCACGTTTTGGTACCAAGATAACCCAAGGTACAGCGCTGTCTTTACTTAGTAGTGCTAAGCACAATGGAAACTCGCCGATAAGCGTAGTGTCTTTTGCAAGTTGCGGGTGAAGTTCGAAGCCCATGATCTTTCCAATTAATTGTTTTAGTTGAGTATAAGGTTGGAATAGGAATGTGGCTAGCGCTTACGATCTCAATAAGCAGATTCCATATCACGTTCGTTCCTCATTGTAGAGGATGACGGGTGGGGAAATAGGTTTCGTCATCTCCTATAGCGACGAAGGAGCGGAGTAGGAGATCTCTGCGACGGAAGTCTGTGGGCAGCTCGATAGCTAAGTAAATATAACCTCCAAATAAAACAAAAGGTTGACGCTTTCACGCCAACCTTTCTAATTATCTCGAATCTCGAATCTCGAATCTCGAATCTCGAATCTCGAATCTCGAATCTCGAATCGCTTACATGCGTTCTAGAGTGTCGATACCTAGAAGCGATAGACCTTGCTTGATAGTCTTCGCTGTGAGTGCAGCAAGCTTCAGGCGGCTCTGCTTAACAGCTTCGTCTTCAGCAACTAGGATTGGGCATGCTTCGTAGAAGCTAGAGAATTGACCAGCAAGTTCGAACAGGTAGCTACACATGATGTGTGGTTGACCTTCACGAGCAACAGACTGTACCGCTTCTTCAAACTGTAGAAGTTTCGCGATAAGCGCTTTCTCTTTCTCTTCCGTGATTTTGATTTCACCTGCAAGAGAGTCCATAGAAATACCAGCTTTAGCAAATACAGAAGCAACACGAGTGTATGCGTACTGCATGTACGGTGCAGTGTTACCTTCGAATGCAAGCATGTTGTCCCAATCGAACACGTAGTCAGTTGTACGGTGCTTAGAAAGGTCTGCGTACTTAACCGCTGCCATAGCAACCGTGTTAGCGATCACTTTCTTCTCGTCTTCTGCTAGTTCTGGGTTCTTAGATTCGATCAGTTGTGCTGCACGAACTTCTGCTTCATCAAGAAGATCAGCAAGACGAACAGTACCGCCTGCACGAGTCTTGAATGGCTTGCCGTCTTTACCTAGCATCATGCCGAACGCGTGGTGCTCAAGAGAAACAGATTCTGGGATGTAACCTGCTTTACGAACGATAGTCCAAGCTTGCATTAGGTGTTGGTGCTGACGTGAGTCGATGAAGTAAAGTACGCGGTCTGCGCCTAGCTCTTCAAAACGGTATTTTGCACAAGCAATGTCGGTTGTTGTGTATAGGAAGCCGCCGTCACGTTTCTGGATGATAACGCCCATTGGGTCACCATCTTTGTTTTTGTATTCGTCTAGGAATACAACTTGTGCGCCGTCATCTTCTTTAGCAAGACCTTGCTCTTTCAGATCCGCAACGATAGTTGGCAGCATGTGGTTGTACATGCTTTCGCCCATTACGTCATCACGTGTTAGAGATACGTTTAGACGATCGTAGTTGCGTTGGTTTTGAATCATTGTAACGTCAACAAGCTTCTTCCACATCTCTGCGCAGAACTCGTCGCCGCTTTGCAGTTTCACAACGTAGCCACGTGCTTTAACTGCGAACTCTTCGTCTTCATCGTAAAGCTTTTTAGACTCACGGTAGAAGCCTTCAAGGTCAGCAAGTTCCATTGAAACTTCGCCAGACTCGGCCTGAACGCGCTCAAGGTTTGCGATAAGCATACCAAATTGAGTACCCCAGTCACCGATGTGGTTAGCACGGATAACGTTGTGGCCTAGGAATTCTAGAGTACGAACAACTGCATCACCGATGATAGTTGAACGTAGGTGACCAACGTGCATTTCTTTAGCAACGTTTGGTGCAGAGTAATCCGCAACAATAGTTTGCGTTTCAGCAACTGCAACACCAAGGCGAGAGTCAGCCAATGCTGCGTCTGCTTGTTTTGCTAGGAAAGCTTCATCTAGGAAGATGTTTAGGAAACCCGGACCTGCGATTTCAACTTTAGACGCGATACCGTCTAGGTTTAGAACGTCCAATACTTTTTGAGCAAATTCTCGTGGGTTAGTGCCTAGTCGTTTAGCAACGCCCATAACGCCGTTTGCTTGGTAGTCACCAAACTGTGGTTTTGCAGATTGACGAACAGCAGCAGGAGAGCCTGCAGGTGCGCCAGCGGCTTCTAGAGCCTGAGATACTTTGTCATTAATAAGTGCTTGGATATTCACACGCGTTTCCTTCAATTCAAGGATGATAAGAGTGGCCGTTAATTCTTGGTCATTAAACTGGTTAATTATGCTTCTAGTTAACGATTTAATGCCAAAATCAGCAGCAGACTCTGTTTAAGTTCACAGAAATGGCGGTAATCATACCAATTTTGTGGGGTTTCTTATAGGTCGAATTGATAGAAAATTAACATTTCCTGAGTGGTTTTTGACAATCGACTTTTACCAAGACGCGTTTGCATGTTTAAGGATCGGAAAGAACATAGTTATTGAGTATCTTTTGTAAAAGCAACGCTTGTTGCAAAAGGCAAAACTGATAACATGCAGCCATTATTTGGAGAACGCAGACAATGATGATGAGCCTGAAGCAAGCTGAACTAGAACCACAACAAATGATCGCCCGCCTTGATACCTTTATGGCAAAAATCGAGAACCTAGGAAATACACTGGGTTTAGATTTAAGCTTTGCTCAAGCGGATCATATTGCGCTGCGAGTCAATGACACTGAGTTAGCCAAATCTGCGCATCAAGCATGGTCTGAGTACGGCTCTACCATTTCAGAGGCGATGATCAATGGTCGTCCAATTGTGGTGTTGGCTTTCGATGAACCCTTGCAAAGCCTTGGCTGGAAAATTGAATGCTTGGAGTTGCCATATCCAGCAGAAGGTAAGATTTACCCAAGCCAAGATTGGGAACATGTAGAGTTTGTGATTCCGTCTCATGCCCAAACGGCTGATGAGTATCTAGCGGATCTTAAAGAAACTTACCCGCAGTTCGCTGCTAACTTTGAAACGCTGGCTGAGCAAGGTATTAAGATCAAACTCTCTAGTCCGAAAGGCGAGGGGGAACGCTTGAATAACCCAACAGTGGCTTTTAAACATCAAGGGATTTGCATCAAGCTGCACCCACACTCACTTAAGCGTATTGTTGAATCTGAACAGGCTTAATTTGAGTAGAGAGTCGCTAGGAAAAGATTCCTGAACTCGCCTAGGCTCGTCGGAATGACGGATGTGGGCTAGGCTTGTGCCTTACAATCATTCGGTTTGAGTGGATTGTTTCCGAGCCATAGTTTTTGCTAGCTAGAGAACGACGTCATTCCCGATAGCGACGAAGGAGCGTAGTCGGGAATCTCTTAAAGTTACCCTGAACATTAAATATAAAAAACGCGCAGTGGGTTAACCCTATTGCGCGTTTTTTATTGGATTCTAGCTGGAAGTCGAACTTAAATTAGCAACTTACAGAATCACAGTCTTGTTGCCGTAAACAAACACGTGATCATTGATCACCTTGTTTAGCGCCTTACTCAATACGTTCTTCTCTACGTCACGACCCGCTTGCGCCATGTCTTTCGCGCTGAAGTTGTGATCCACTGGAATAACGTCTTGCTTAATGATCGGTCCTTCATCGAGATCATTAGTCACGAAGTGTGCCGTTGCACCAATGATCTTTACGCCACGCTCATACGCTTGTTGGTATGGCTTCGCACCGATAAACGCTGGCAAGAAGCTGTGGTGGATATTGATGATCTTGTGGTTGTATCTTTCAACAAATCCCGGAGTCAGTACTCGCATGTACTTAGCCAAAACAAGGTAATCAGCCTCGTATTGGTCAATCACTTCTAGCATCTTCTTCTCATGCTCTTCACGGTTTAGCCCTTCGTGAGAAACATGGTGGTAAGGGATGTCAAAACGCTCGGTTAGGCTTTGTAGAATGTCATAGTTGCCAACCACTGCTGCGATTTCCACGTCTAAACTGCCATCGAAGTTCTTCATTAGAATGTCGCCAAGGCAGTGCGCCTCTTTGGTCACGAGTATCACAACACGCTTGCGAGATGAATCAACAAGTTTACGCTTCGTATTTTGTGGCAGCGCCTGGTCTAAATCGGCAAGCAAGGTTTCGTCATTGAAATACCCTTCAAGCTCGGTGCGCATAAAGAAGTGGCCACTTGTGTTATCTACGAACTCATTGTTGTGAATAATATTGAGTTGGTGCTTATAACAAATGTTGGTGATCTTAGAGATGAGGCCCGGGGCGTCAGTACAATGTGTTAATAAAGTTTTTCTTTCCATCTGCATCTTACTTCCATGAAATGTTGCACTTGTTATATGAAATCGGGATTCTTCAAATTTAATGCAGGCTGTCGAACGGTGAACTGAGCCGCAATATCACCGTTATAATTAATCTATTATCAATTTGGTTTCAACAAATTCTGCTGCTGATTTATCGCTTTGATAAATTGTTTGATATAGAAATATCAGTTTTTAGATAGAAAAACAGGCAGAAGCTTCATTTTTTAAAGTTTTGACCGTAGTACGCATTTGAACTTCAACCGAGGCATTTACGCCTTGGCCAAAAATAGAGGTGATACTTATGGATAAAGAGTTATTAGCCAAAAAACTGTACTGCAAGCGAGTGAATTCATTGGCGGGTGGCACTGAGTTAGATGGTAATGTTCTAGATGAAATGTGGGAAAGCAAGACCTCGCCAACCGATGCTGTGAAGGCCATGCAACCTTGTGATAACCATTTTGAAGGCGCCTCTTGGTTGTCACGTTATCTAAGTCGAAAATAAAAATGACTCTCTAATTCTTACTTCTTCAGTTCTTACCTTTAAGGTAACTCAAGTCACGTCAAACTAAACCAAACCAAACACCTCCGGTGCGAAGTCATTCTTGATTCGCGCCGGCTCACTAAACCTGCCATAATTCGTCTTCTATTTTTCTAAACTTCGTACTCTATGATATCTAAAACGTTTTCTGCTGATGGTGCTCTGGGTAAAGCGATCCCAGGGTTTCAGCCACGACAAGCTCAGCTAGACATGGCTGAAGCGGTTTCACAAGCTATTGAGCAACAGAGCCAATTAGTTGTTGAAGCGGGAACGGGTACCGGTAAGACCTTTGCTTACTTAGTGCCAGCGCTGCTTAGTGGCAAGAAAACCATCATTAGTACGGGGTCTAAAAACCTTCAAGAACAGCTGTTTCACCGAGATTTACCATTGATGGTCGATGCGCTTGGCTTTTATGGTCAGGTTGCGTTACTTAAAGGGCGTTCAAACTATTTGTGTTTGGACAGACTCAGCCGTCAAATGATCGAGAGTCATGGTGCTCATACCGATCCAACACTGCTGGCTCAGTTAGTCAAAGTTCGTAGTTGGTCGTCATCCACTCAAACGGGGGATTTAGGCGATTGTGATGATATCGCTGAAGACAGCCCAATCATTCCTACGATTACTTCCACTAACGACAACTGCTTAGGTAAAGAGTGCCCAAGCTACACCGATTGCTTTGTGCTTAAGGCGCGTAAAAAAGCGATGGATTCGGATGTGGTTGTTGTAAACCATCACCTATTCTTAGCGGACTTAGCGATTAAAGAAACCGGGTTCGGTGAGCTAATCCCAGAAGCAGACGTGTTTATCTTCGATGAAGCCCATCAGCTTCCCGATATTGCCAGCCAATACTTTGGTCAGTCCGTGTCGAGCCGACAGATTAATGAGCTCGCTAAAGACATCGAGATCGCCTACCGAACCGAAGCGAAAGACATGCGTCAGTTACAAAAGGTGGGGGACAGGCTTGTTCAGTCAGCTGCCGACCTACGCATTGTGTTGGGCGATACCAGCTTTCGTGGTAACTGGCGTGAAGCACTAAAGTCTGAGTCAATTGCACGAGAACTTGTTCGTCTACAAGATGCGTTGCAACTGGCCGTCGATGTATTGAAGCTAGCATTGGGTCGAAGCCAACTGTTAGACACCGCTTTTGAACGTGCGAACATGATTAAGTCACGCATTGAACGTGTGTGCGATGTGTCGATTACGGGTTACTCCTATTGGTATGACACAACACCAAGGCAATTCGCTTTGCACATCACACCACTGTCGGTTGCGGATAAATTCCATGAGCAAATCGAACTTAAACCGGGCGCTTGGGTATTTACCTCAGCAACCTTGGCGGTGTCAGATGATTTCGACCACTTCACCTCTCGACTTGGCTTAAAGCCGTCGGCTCAGTTTTCACTGCCGAGTCCATTTGATTATCCGAATCAGGCACGTTTATGTGTGCCTCGTTATCTTCCAGAACCCAATAGTCCGGGTTTGGCGGATAAGTTAGTTCGAATGCTGACTCCGGTGATTGAGCAAAACCAAGGCCGCTGTTTCTTCTTGTGTACTTCACACAGCATGATGAAAGAGTTGGGTGAGCGATTCCGAGAAACCCTCACTGTACCAGTCCTATTACAAGGTGAGACAAGCAAGCAAAAAACCTTAGCCGAGTTCATGGAATTAGGTAACGCATTGCTCGTAGCTACAGGTGCTTTCTGGGAAGGGATAGATGTTAGGGGCGACGCATTAAGCTGTGTTATCATCGATAAATTGCCCTTTACCGCCCCTGATGACCCTTTACTTAAGGCTCGAATCGAGGACTGTAAGTTAAAAGGGGGTGATCCTTTTGCACAGGTACAGTTGCCAGACGCCGTGATTACCTTGAAACAAGGTGTCGGCCGATTGATACGTGACAAGCGCGATAATGGCGCTTTGATTATTTGCGATAACCGATTGGTGACTCGCGATTACGGTGGCATATTTTTGGCGAGTTTACCGCCTATCCCACGTACCCGTGACTTAGGGGTCATTAAAGAATTCTTAGCTAAAGACCATTCAATCGCTGCTGAGTAATTGGCATTGTTGAGCTTAGCCATTATTTTTAGATTAGATAACAGATATTTGAGACACAAATGAGCGCGAAAATTCTTGCAGTAGATACCGCAACTGAAAACTGTTCAGTTGCATTAGTAATGGGTGACCAGGTGTTCGCACGTAGCGAAGAGGCTCCTCGAGACCATACAAAAAAAATTCTACCTATGGTTGATGAAGTACTGAAAGAAGCGAATGTCGCTTTAACCGATATTGATGCTATCGCGTTTGGCCAAGGCCCAGGCAGTTTCACGGGTGTACGTATTGGTATTGGTATTGCTCAAGGCTTGGCTTTTGGTGCGGATTTACCGATGATCGGTGTCTCTACACTGGCTGCGATGGCGCAGGGCAGCTACCGTAAATTTGGTGAAACTCATGTTGCGACAGCGATTGATGCGCGTATGAGTGAAGTGTACTGGGCTCGTTACAGCCGTGAAGAAGATGGCCGCTGGACTGCGGTTGATGCAGAGTGTGTTACACCACCAAGTGAGTTGGCTGCGCAGCTTGAAGCGGACTCTGAAACATGGGCAAAAGTAGGTACAGGTTGGGAAGCGTACGCAGAACATATGGATACTCTAGCGATCAACACCAAAGCATGTGAAGTACTATTCCCAGAAGCTCAAGATATGGCTTTCCTTGCTCAATTCGCTTATGCAGAAGGCAAGGCGGTTGCAGCTGAAGAGTCTGAGCCTGTTTATCTTCGTGATAAAGTGACTTGGAAAAAACTGCCTGGTCGTGAGTAAGTAAAAAAATACTAGGGCGTGTGGTTGCACGCCTGAAGTTGGCTCTATTGCTTAGCTGTAGAGTCGAGATTAACGTTAGATACAACATCATAAAAATCAGGTACAAAATTCTTTAAGCATGGTTTCAATAAACGGCTTACCTCCTTCTTCGATAGGCAATACATCCAAAACCAATCGAACCAATAAAAAGAATGAGGTAAAAAAAGGCGATGCAAAAACCTCAGTTGGTCAGCCAACTAAGGTCGCGAATGCTGTCTCGCATTCCATTCGCCAAGTCAAAGAATCTGAGATTCACAAAGCTCAGGTTCAGTATGATCTTCCAGAAGGGCGTGGTCGACGTGCGATGGAAGAGTATATGGATGTGATGAATCAAGCTAAAAAAGAGGAACTTGCGAAGCTTATTGGAGTCGATATTTACATCTAGCTTTGTGCTTTTATTTATCCTGTTCTAAGGACCAGCATTATGTTTTCTCTCATTTCTAAATCTCGCTTATTCTTCCTTATCGCTTTCTCTTCGATGGTGATGGGGTGCTCCTCGCTACCTCAAGAACTTAATGCAAACTCTGAACAAGTGGTCACCGATTACCAAGAGTGGGTTAACACAGTGCCTGATGCGGGTGACGTTCGCTTGGGTGGCGTGATTGCTAAAGTGACCAACTTGAAAGATAAGACTCGAGTTGAAGTGGTTAATTTACCTATTTCAAGCAATGGTAAGCCAGATATTGACGCCGAGCCCAAAGGGCGTTTTGTTGGTTACATTGATGGCTACGTTGAACCATTGAGCTTTGCTGAAGGCCGCTTAGTCACTTTAGTTGGCACATCAAATGGCACTGAAGATGGCACCATTGGTGACTACCCTTACACCTTCCCAGTCATGAATGTCTACAATCAACGTTTATGGCAGATCACTGAGCGAGTGGTTATCAACGATTTTGCGCCGAACTATTACTCTTGCCGCAGTTTGCATTGTCGCAGTTTTCAAACCATGCCTAAGTCAGGGCGTGTGATTCAAGATGTGGAATAGTCGAACCTAACCCCGACACACTTAACGATAGGGACAACTTAAAATCAATGATTGAAAAGTCATACTCCCTTGCGAGCGGGACGCTTGCCACACAACAGATAGGCAACCCACAAACGACCGCAACGACGGTCGTTTTTATTCATGGGTGGTTGGATAATTCGTCCAGCTTTAATCAGGTTATGCAGCAAGTCGCCAAGTTTGCTCCCAATGCTCACCTTGTTGCTATCGATCTCTTCGGACACGGCTTCTCGTCGCATAAATTGGGAAGTTACTACCCATTTCATGATTATATTGATGACTTGCATCAGTTGGTGACTAAATTATCGCCAAACAGACTGGTACTGGTAGGACATTCACTTGGTGCATTGATAGCAAGTTGCTATAGTGCCGCCTTTCCTGAAAAGGTGTCAGGATTAATTCAAATTGAAGGTCACGGACCTCTTTCTGAAGCTCCCCACGAAACAGTCTCTCGCTTGAGGGATGGGGTACTCAGTCGTCTTCGACAGCGAAGAAAGCCTTCACGTCCTTTGGCAAGCCTTGAGGATGCTATTAAGCTGAGAGCTCACGCCAACCAAATTAATGCTGAATTAATCGCTCCTATTGTTGAGCGAGGTATTGTCGAGTTCGAGAACTCTTGGCAATGGCGATGCGACCCTAATCTAAAATGTGACTCGTTATATCGAATGTCACAGGCGCACGCTGAAGCGATTATGGCGGCTATTGAATGCCCTCAATTAATAATCCTAGGGAATGGTGGATTCCGACATTTGCAGCATAATCGCTACAAATCAGTGCATAGTCCTCTGCATATAGAGACTGTTCCGGGCGGACATCATTGTCATTTAGAGAGCCCAGAGCTAGTTTCAGAGCTAATTCTTGGTGTAGTTAACAAAATTTAAACAAGTGTTTGAGCCTTTTAGTGCTCATGCACTAAAGCTGTGCTGTAATACCGCAATGATAAAAAGCGGCGAAGCAGTCGTCAGCTGATAAACGAGGAGTAACATCGTGGATAAACCTTGGCTTTCACGTTATCCAAGTGACGTACCAGAAACGATCAACCCAGATCAGTACCCATCTCTTGTAGAAATGTTTGAACAGTCGGTACAGAAGTACGCAGACCAACCTGCATTCGAGAACATGGGCTCGATTATGACATTCCGTAAGCTAGAAGAGCGCAGCCGTGCTTTTGCCGCTTACCTGCAGAATGACTTGAAACTGAAGAAGGGCGATCGCGTCGCGCTAATGATGCCAAACCTACTGCAATACCCAATTGCACTGTTTGGTGTATTGCGTGCCGGTATGATTGCAGTGAATGTCAACCCACTGTACACACCTCGTGAGCTTGAACATCAACTGAACGATTCTGGTGCAAAGGCGATTGTTATCGTATCTAACTTTGCGAGCACGCTAGAGAAAGTGGTTGATAACACGCCGGTTAAACACGTAGTTCTAACTAGCCTAGGGCAAATGCTGCCACGCGCGAAAGGTACAATTGTCGATTTCGTAGTGAAGTACGTAAAAGGCATGGTGCCTAAGTATGACCTGCCGGGTGCTATTTCATTCAGAAAAGCACTGCACAAAGGTCGCCGTCTTCAGTATGTGAAGCCGTTTATGGCGGGTGATGACATTGCATTCCTACAGTACACGGGTGGTACAACGGGTGTAGCTAAGGGCGCAATCCTAACGCACCGCAATATGATTGCGAACGTACTTCAAGCGAAAGGGGCTTACGGTCCTGTTCTGCAAGAAGGCCGCGAGTTGGTTGTAACAGCACTGCCGCTTTACCACGTATTTGCACTGACCGTGAACTGCTTACTGTTTGTTGAGATGGGTGGTCGTAACCTTCTAATTACTAACCCTCGTGATATTCCAGGTTTCATTAAAGAGCTACAAAAGGTTCCGTTTACCGCGATTACTGGCGTAAATACCCTGTTCAATGCGTTGGTAAATAACGAAGATTTCCATGAATTGGATTTCAGTAACATGCGTTTATCTGTTGGCGGCGGCATGGCGGTTCAACGCGCTGTTGCTGAGCAATGGAAGAAAGCAACAGGCGTTCACCTATTGGAAGGCTATGGGTTAACCGAGTGTTCACCACTGGTAACGGGTAACCCATACGATCTAAAAGACTACACAGGTGCAATCGGCCTACCTGTACCATCGACAGAAGTTCGTATTGTTGATGATGAAGGGAAAGTAGTAGGCAATGACCAAGTGGGTGAATTGCAGGTTCGTGGCCCTCAAGTGATGCAAGGTTACTGGCAGCGCCCTGAAGCGACTAAAGAAGTGATCGATCAAGACGGTTGGCTATCTACAGGTGACATCGTTAAGTTTGATGACGAAGGCTTGTTGTACATCGTAGACCGTAAGAAAGACATGATTCTTGTGTCTGGATTCAACGTTTACCCGAACGAGATTGAAGACGTAGTGGCTCTGCATGGCAAAGTGTTAGAAGTAGCAGCTATCGGCCAGCCTCATGAAGTGTCTGGTGAGTTAGTTAAGATCTACGTGGTTAAGCGTGACCCTAGCCTAACCAAAGAAGACATTATCGCGCACTGTCGTGAGCACCTAACGGGTTACAAGATCCCTAAATTAGTCGAGTTCAGAGATGATCTTCCAAAGACTAACGTAGGTAAGATCTTACGCCGCGTACTGCGTGAAGAAAACGATGCAGAACTTGCGAAACGCGCTAGCAAATAATTAGCCCGTTTACGCGAAAGTACTGCACCATAACCATTGAGGCGCTTAATCTAAGCGAGCGCTGAAAAATGGTGTTAGAATGCCGACAGTTAATGTCGGCATTTTTGTATCCGGCGATCAAATAGAAACCAGTGAGAGTTTTTGTGGATTATCAAATCATTACCCAATTGAAAGACCTTGAGCGAGTTTGCCAACAAGCACGTGAAGCCGATGTCGTTATGCTTGATACGGAGTTCGTTCGTACAAGAACCTATTACCCTCAATTAGGCTTGATTCAGTTATTTGATGGTGAAACGCTGTCACTGATTGACCCTATTGCTCTTGGTGAAATGACACCATTTGTTGGATTGTTGAAAGATGCTTCTGTTCTGAAAGTACTGCACGCTTGCGGTGAAGATTTGGAAGTGTTCCAGAACGCATTCGGTTGTACGCCAACTCCAATGGTCGACACACAGATCATGGCGGCTTTCTTGGGTCATGGTTTATCAACAGGCTTTGCTGCTCTGGTTTCAGAGTTTGTCGGTGTCGATCTCGATAAGAGTGAATCTCGCACTGACTGGCTAGCGCGTCCGCTTTCTCAAAAGCAATTGGACTACGCGGCGGCAGATGTGCATTACCTGATGCCAATGTACAACAAGCTTCTTGAAAAAGTGATGGAAGCTGGCTGGTGGGAAGCGGCTCAACAAGAGTCTGATTTACAAGTTGCCAAGCGCATCCGTAAAGTAAACCCAGATACTGCCTACCTTGATATTAAAGGGGCATGGCAGCTTAAACCTAAGCAGCTAGCGATCTTACGACCTCTAGCAACTTGGCGTCTAAAAGAAGCAATCAAGCGCGATTTAGCGCTGAACTTTGTCTTCAAAGAACAAGACCTATGGGCTGTGGCTCGTTTCGCGATGAAAGATCCTAAGCACATGGAGCAAGAAGGTTTTGATTACCGCTCTGTACGCCGCCATGGTGCGAAGATTAGCTCAATCGTTAAGTTGGCGGAACACACGCCTGAAGAAGAGTACCCAGCACCAGTAGAACGTTTAATGGACTTCCCTGGCTACAAGCAACTTTTCAAAGTGCTGAAAGATGAAGTGAAAACAGCATCACAGCACAGCGGTTTGGCTACGGAATTCTTAGCATCTAAGAAGCAACTTAACCAAGTGTTAAGCTGGGTGTGGAAGCACGATCGTAACCCAGAAAAACTGCCTGATGTTATGCAAGGCTGGCGTTTAGATCTGGTTGGCGAAAAGCTGAATAAAGCGATTAAGTAACCTGTTCTTGTTCTAAGAGTTAGCCAGCTACAGATATAAAATGCAGACACAAAAAAGAGAGCCTAGGCTCTCTTTTTTATTTAATCTGCTGACTACTTACAAGATAACGAAGATCACTTATCGTCTTCTGGTAGCTTAACATTCAGCTCTAATACTGAGATGTCGTCATCTTTGTGTTCGAACGTCAGATCAACCATTGATGGATCTACCTCAACGTACTTTGCAATACACTTCAAGATGTCTTCTTTCAGTTGCGGTAAGTACGATGGAGCAGGGTCGTCATGACTGCGGCGCTCAGCAACAATGATCTGCAAACGCTCTTTGGCTAGGTTTGCGGTCGTCTTTTTCTGTGGTCTGAAAAACTCTAGTAATGACATTGCGTATTAGCCCCCGAACAGTCTTTTGAAGATGCCTTTCTTCTGTTCCGTTAAGAAACGGAAGTCCACTTGGCTACCTAGTAGTCGCTCTACAGTATCATTGTAAGCCATACCTGCGTCGGTTGCTTCGTCAAAGATAACTGGAACACCCTTGTTCGATGCATTCAGTACCGCTTGGCTCTCTGGAATCACGCCCAGTAGAGAGATGTGTAGGATCTCTTCAACGTCTTCAACACTTAGCATCTCACCTTGAGTTACGCGTGCTGGGTTGTAGCGAGTCAGTAGAAGGTGTGTTTTCACTGGCTCTAAACCGTCTTCTGAACGACGAGATTTAGAGTCAAGAATACCTAGAATACGGTCTGAGTCGCGTACAGAAGAGACTTCAGGGTTAGTCGTTACAATCGCTTCATCAGCAAAGTACAACGCCATTAGAGCGCCTTGTTCGATACCCGCAGGAGAATCACAGATGATGAAATCAAAGCCCATTTCATCTAGCTCATCAAATACGCGACGAACACCGTCTTTGGTTAGTGCATCTTTATCACGAGTTTGAGAAGCAGGAAGAATGAACAGGTTCTCTGTGCGCTTGTCTTTGATCATCGCTTGGTTCAGCGTAGCTTCACCATTGATAACGTTAACGAAATCGTAAACGACACGACGCTCACAACCCATGATTAAATCTAGGTTACGCAGACCGATATCAAAGTCGATAACTGCGGTTTTCTTCCCTTTTAAAGCCAGACCTGAGGCAATAGCTGCACTAGAGGTCGTTTTGCCTACCCCGCCTTTACCTGACGTTACAACGATAATGCGTGCCATTCTGTTTTCCTTTTATTTCTCTTATATTGCGAGGACGTCAACGTGTAATACATCGTTTGCCATACTGAACATGGTTTTCTTCTGCCAGTACTCGCTTTCAATTTGATCGCTGAGCCAGTAATTTCCCGCAATGGAAACCAGCTCGGCTTGTAAATCATTACAAATTATTTTTGCTTCAGTTTGACCACTTGCACCTGCAATCGCGCGGCCGCGTAATGTGCCATGTATATGGATGCTGCCATCGGCAATCACTTCTGCACCCGCACTCACATGGCTAAGGATCAACAGATCGCCATCTTTCGCATAAACCTGCTGACCAGAACGAATTGGGGTTCGAACCACCTTAATCGGCGCCATCTTAGCCGGTGCTTGCGATGGAGATTTACTTGCCGTCATGACTGCAAAGCCCGCTTCTTTCGCTAGATTTTGCATACGCTTATCAGAACAGCCAGCCACGCCAACCGGGATCATGCCCGCTTGAGAGATACCATTTTTCAGTTGCACAAAATCGATATCGCCTGCGACTTTACTGATGTTGATAACAACAGGCGCGGCGGCGAAAAACGTAGGTGCTTGGTCTACCTTCTCTTGAAGAAAAGACACTGCATTTTCGACTTGATCATCGGATAAGTGCAAAACAGATAGCGTAAAGCTGCTACCTTTTAGATCTGGGTTACTAGACATCGAAAAACTACAGGACCTCAATAGCGAATTGGTACAATTTCTTTATCAATAAAATAAAGGGCATTGCCTGAAACTAGGTTTATCATGTTATATTCCCAAACCAAGCACAGCAAGTAATCTTGTTGTCAAATGGACGTTTTGTTCCCAATATTTCCCTAACATAAACTATTGATCTCGCAAGTGAGAGTTTTGTAGTCATAATCAATTAAAAAGGTTTGTCATGCTGTGTTCTATATATAAAAGCTCAAAGAAAGAAGGAACATACCTTTATATCCCTAAGAAGGATGATTTTTCACAAGTTCCTGACGCATTGATGCAAATGTTTGGTAAACCTAGTTTTGTAATGGTAATTAAAATGGATGGCCGTAAACTGGCTCAAGTGAACATCGAAAAAGTGAAAGAATCACTGAATACCGATGGTTTCTTTTTGCAGGTTCCGCCACCACCAGTTAACGAACTTGAGCTTCATAAAGAGCGTAAAGCTCAACAGAAATCTCAAGACGAAGAGTGATAGCCACCTCAATTCAAGGAGGAGTGATTGTTGAGTAAATTTTCGAAAACCATATTGGCTGTGTCGGCATTACTATTGGGTAATAGCTTGACCATTAGCTCAGTGCACGCTGAAGAATTGAGCTTCGAACAATATGTAGAAAAACTAAAGCAACAAGGCCGTGAAGAAGGCATCTCTGAAACGATCATTGATGAAGCCTTTGATGGTGTAACGTTTAAGCCAAGAGCGGTGAAAGCCGACAAGAATCAACCTGAGAAAAAACTGACTCTGGATGAATACATTCCACGAGCAGTGCCTGATTGGAAAGTGAAGCAAGCCAGATCACTTTATAAGAAGCATTACACAGCGCTAAAGCGTATTGGTGATGAATATGGTGTTCAACCAAGATTCATTGTCGCGCTATGGGGTGTTGAGAGTAACTTTGGTAAGTTCACTGGTAACTACAGTGTTATCGATGCGCTAACGACCATGGCTTACGAAGGACGCAGAGAAGCGTTTTTCCGCAGCGAAGCGATGGCGGCGTTGAAGATTCTTGATCAAGGCCATATTGCACCAAAAGAGATGAAAGGCTCTTGGGCGGGCGCAATGGGTCAGCCTCAATTTATGCCAAGCTCATTCTTAGCATATGCGGCTGATGGTAATGGCGACGGTAAGAAAGACATTTGGGGCACTGAAGAAGACGTATTTGCTTCAGCGGCAAATTATCTCAGCCAATCAGGATGGGATGACAAATATACTTGGGGTCGTCAGGTTCATGTTCCGTCATCTGTGTCGATCGATTTACAAGGTCGAACTGAAGACAAAGCGAAATACTTAAAAGAGTGGTCTGAACTCGGTATTAAGCGTTATGACGATCGCCCACTGCCAACACTTGATGAAGACATTAAAGCTTGGTTAATCATGCCGGATGATGAAACCGGACGTTCGTACCTCATTTATAACAACTACAATGTGTTAATGAAGTGGAATCGTTCTTACTACTTTGCTTTGGCAGTAAGCCACCTAGCCGACAGAATTAAGTTTGATTAATTGGCATAGCTTGCTTTGATAGCATTTGGCCTACCATAGGCAGAACGAACTAAAGGACTCTTCGGAGTCCTTTTTGATTTTATATTTTAGAGATTTGAGAAGGTGGCCTTGTGCTAACAGATAGAGCTGCACAGATGGTGATATTCCATGCGTTAATTAAGCATGAAGGCTTTACCAGTGCTGCAAAGAGCTTAAATGTTTCAGTGTCTCATATCAGCAAGCAAGTCGCTTTGCTTGAAGACTCGATAGGAATCAAGCTGGTGCAAAGGACGACACGAAGCCTCACGCTTACCGAAGCGGGAGACGTGTTCTATCAACACTGTGAGCAGCTGTTTAACACGGTGAAATCAGCTCAGATGGATATGGACAGCCAGCGCGATGATATCTCTGGAATACTGCGCGTCGGTTTGTCGCAGTCATTTGGCACGCTGCATATCATTCCCGCGATCGACCAACTCAGACAGCTTTACCCACAGCTGAGAATCGAGGTTCACTTGTTCGATTATAAGGTGGATATGATTGAAGAGCGTTTGGATCTCTGGATCACCAACAATGAAGACTTGCCTGAAGGTTACATTGCGCAGCGATTAGCCGACAGCCAGTTTGTAGTGGCTGCATCACCGGATTATCTGATTAAGGCCGGGACGCCGCATGTGCCTTCTGATCTGATTGACCACAATTGCCTTATCTATCGCAGCCGAGAGCGAGATTACACATCGTGGGCGTTTGATAACGGGCAAGAAAACCTTAGTGTTAAAGTCGCGGGCGATTACTCAGTCGATTTGGCTGAGGCTGTACGAGACGCAGCAGTATCAGGGTGGGGTGTTGCTTATTTGGCGACTTACTTAGTGAAAGAAGAGTTTAGAACGGGTAAGTTGATTCAAGTATTACCAGAGTGGAGAGCCAGTCAGCTGATGCCATTCTATGCTGTTTACCCAAGCAGAAAGAACATGCCGAAGAAGCTTTCAGCGGTGATTGAGTTCATTAAAGATCATATAGGGTCGCCGACGTATTGGGACAAAAACCTCAAAACTTGTGTTGAACTGCATCGCTAACTGTTTCCTAATCTATAAATATAATTTCCATATGGAAAAAGTACGCTTTTTAATCAAAGTTAATTATTAAAATTCAATAACTTAATTATACTCATAGTTAAACCTTGATTACCCCAACATCACGTTAACAACCTCAGCTTGCCGCAAACGATTTCCTCTATAGAATGCGTCGCCTTTCCTATCTATAACTTTTAGGTTGACGCACATGGCTTCCCTACTTGGAATTATCACTATTTTAGTTGCCGCTTGGTTACTATCTACGGACAGAAAAAATATTCCACTAAGAACAGTCTCTTTGGCTTTCTTATTACAAATCTCATTCGCGCTGTTGGTTCTGTATGTACCAATGGGTAAAGAAGCGTTGAATGCAGCCACAGGTGCGGTATCTAGCTTGATCAACTACGGTCAAGAGGGGATTAACTTTCTATTTGGTGGCCTAACGAATAACGGATTTGTTTTCGCGATTAATGTTCTTGGCATCATTATCTTTTTCTCTGCATTGATTTCAGGTTTGTACCACATTGGCTTTATGCCAAAGGTGATCAACCTTATTGGTGGTGCGCTACAGAAGTTCTTGGGTACAGGTCGTGCAGAATCACTGTCTGCGACTGCCAATATCTTTGTCGGCATGATTGAAGCGCCATTGGTGGTTAAACCTTACCTAAAGCACATGACGGATTCACAACTGTTTGCTGTGATGGTGTGTGGTTTGGCTTCTGTAGCTGGTGGTACGTTAGTGGGTTATGCATCTCTTGGCGTTGACTTAAACTTCCTGATCGCTGCGGCATTCATGTCTGCACCAGCCGGTCTACTGATGGCTAAAATCTTAGTACCTGGCAGCCCAGATGACGCTCAAGAAAATATTGAGTCTGATGTAGAAATTCCACGAGCAACAAACGTAGTTGAGGCAATGGCAGATGGGGCTATGTCTGGACTTCGTATTGCCGTTGCAGTGGGTGCAACACTTCTTGCCTTTATCAGTGTGATTGCAATGCTGAATGGCTTGCTAGGTATTGTTGGTGGCTGGTTTGGCGTAAACCTAAGCTTCGAACTTATCCTAGGTTATGTGTTTGCACCCGTTGCATGGCTAATCGGTGTACCGTGGTCTGAGGCTGTGGTTGCAGGTTCATTGATCGGTAACAAGATTGTCGTGAACGAGTTCGTGGCTTTCATCCAACTAATGGATGCTAAAGAGGCACTGAGTGAGCACTCTCAAGCGATCGTAACTTTTGCTCTATGTGGCTTTGCTAACATCTCTACCATGGCAATTTTGATCGGTGGTTTGGGTAGCTTAGTTCCAGAGCGTCGCTCTTTCATCTCAAAATATGGCTTCAAAGCAATTTGTGCGGGTGTGTTTGCTAACTTGATGAGTGCAGCGATTGCTGGTGTTGTACTTTCTCTGTAGCTAACTGATCATGACTTTACTCTCCCTATAGTAAAGTGACTGATTAATCACAATAATATTCGGTTAGCGTGAAAAAGAGAGCCTATAGTGTAAGAACGTAGGCTTTCTTATTTCATTGAATAGTTTGTACCACAGGGTGTGGTGCAAACCTTTTAGGGGCACAAATGGATTTGTCGATTACTTCTTCTTTGGCGTTAATTGGACTCTTGTCTTTAGCTTGTCAGCTGCTCGGTTGGCGTTTACGTCTTCCCGCGATTCTTCCTCTCCTTATCGTCGGCCTATTGTTAGGTCCTGGCTTGAATATCTTAAATCCCGATGCCATTTTTGGTGATGTGTTGTTTCCTATGATTTCATTAGGGGTTGCCATCATCCTGTTTGAAGGGGCATTAACCCTAAATTTTAAAGAAATCAGAGGCCATGGCCGGATGGTGACTCACCTCGTGAGTTTCGGTATGTTGATTACCTGGGCCTGTATCGTGGTGGGTGCTTACTACTTTGTGGACTTTAGTTGGCCGTTAGCCGCATTGTTTGGTGCATTAGTCGTGGTAACTGGCCCAACGGTGATCGTACCCATGCTTCGCAGTATTCAGCCTAAATCTTCTCTAGGCAGTATCTTGCGATGGGAGGGGATAGTGATTGATCCCATTGGCGCTCTGTTTGCTGTTCTGGTTTATGAATACATCGTCTCTTCGGCCGACCCTACAGGACATGTACTTTCAGCTCTGGGACTAACCTTAACCATTGGTTTAGGTTTAGGGATCATCGGTGGCTATTTGATTGCCAAGATGCTGCAAGGGCATTGGGTACCGCACTATTTACGTAATGTGGCTGTATTGACGCTAATGCTCGCTGCGTTCTCTTTCTCGAATGACTTGAGTGAAGAATCGGGTTTATTAACCGTGACCATCATGGGGATCTGGCTTGCCAACGTGAAAGGCTTGGATATCGAAGACATCATCGAATTCAAAGAAACCCTGACCGTATTACTCATTTCAGCGTTGTTTATTCTGTTAGCGAGTAGACTCGATTCAGGAACCTTCCTCTCGATAGGTTGGGGCGGTATTGGTTTATTAGCGGTGGTTATGCTGGTGGCTCGCCCGTTAAGTGTGTGGATCAGCGGGATCGGCACGGATCTTACCTCTGCGGATAAATGGTTTTTGAGCTGGATGGCGCCGCGCGGGATCGTTGCAGCCGCGGTTTCTTCTCTGTTTGCAATCAAGCTTCAAGAAAAACAATTAATAGAAGGCGCAGACCTGCTGGTACCAATGGTGTTCTTGATCATCATCGGTACAGTTGTGATTCAAAGCCTCACCGCGAGTTGGTGGACAAGAAGGCTAGGTGTGACTCAAGAGAAGGCACAAGGCGTTATCTTCTTTGGTGCGACTCAGTTTTCACGCCAGTTTGCCAAAGTATTGGCGACACACAACATCAATAGTGTGCTTGCCGATACCAACTGGGAAAGCATTCGCTTAGCACGCATGGATAACTTGAATGTCTACTTTGGTAACCCAGCTTCGAGTCACGCTGAAAATAATCTGGAATTGGATGGAGTAGGGCGTGCGATGATCGTCTCGCCTTATCGTCAAACCAACCCATTAGTTAGCATGCACTATCAAGACGAGTTTGGTGAAAATAAGGTGTTTGAGCTTGAGTCATCAGAGAATAAACATGAAAGGCATCAGGTGAACCGCGATGGCAACAGAAGCTTGTTTTCGGAAGGAGTTACCTATTCCAAGCTTAACTCGTTGATGGCTCAGGGTAGCCAAATTAAAAGTACAGGTTTGACCGAGGCATTTGATTTAAACGAGTTTAACGCGCTGTACCCTAAAGCCATTCCTCTTGGGGTGATTACTGGCGGTGATTTCCGTTTAATTACACAAGGATCTGAGTTGGAAAAACTCATATCAACGGAGTGTGAGCTTATTAGTTTATTACCGCCTTCTGAACAGACGGAAAAAGTCGAGAATCCAGATAAGTAGCGAATAGCAGTGCATCAAAAGCGAGTCGCCCTGTTTCAAAACGAATGTCTAAGTATCAAAAAAGCCGCAGCGTTCATCACGTTGCGGCCTTCTAATTTTATTTATATGCGCTGCGGATTACTTCGAGTGAAATTGCTCACAAGCGATCATGGTGTTCTCGATTAGGCTCGCCACCGTCATTGGACCAACACCACCCGGTACAGGCGTGATGAAGCTTGCGCTTTCTTTCGCTACGTCGTATTCAACGTCACCCACTAGTTTGCCAGATTCCAAACGGTTGATACCCACATCGACCACAACAGCGCCTTTCTTGATCCAAGCACCTGGAATGAAGTTTGGCTTACCTACTGCAACTACAACAACGTCTGCTTGACGCACGTGGCCTTCAAGGTCTTTGGTGAAGCGGTGACATGTTGTCGTTGTACAACCTGCTAGAAGGAGCTCTAGCGTCATTGGGCGACCTACGATGTTTGATGCGCCAACGACAACCGCGTGCTTACCACGTAAATCGATGTTGTAACGGTCAAGCAGCGTGATGATGCCTTTTGGCGTACAAGAGCGAAGCTTAGGCATACGCTGAGCCAAACGGCCGACATTGTATGGGTGGAAGCCATCAACGTCTTTTTCTGGCGTGATACGCTCAAGAACGTGAGTGCTATCAATACCAGCAGGTAGAGGCAGTTGAACCAGAATACCGTCGATCTCTGGGTCTTGGTTCAGTTGGTCTACCAGTGTTAACAATTCGTCTTCTGTCGCAGTGGCTGGCAAGTCGTAAGATTTAGACACGAAGCCAACTTCTTCACACGCTTTACGCTTACTTCCAACGTAAACCTGAGAAGCAGGGTCTTCACCCACTAAAACAACCGCTAGGCCCGGAGCGCGTAATCCAGCTTCAGTACGAGCTTTTACACGTGCAGCAACTTCGGAGCGAACCGTTTGAGAAATTAGCTTTCCATCAATATTTTGAGCAGTCATGAATTTCCTTAGTATTGATATTCAAGTTAGTGGCTGATGTTTTTGGCGCATTATTCCAGAAAATCTTTTTGATTACCATCAAGCAAACGTTTGCTTTGTTCTATTTTCCAACACTTATATGTTTGTTGCCCTTTTTTTACTCACTTAGATCAGAATGTTACATAAAGCCGTTGCTTTACTGATTCGAATTCGTATAATTCGTTCCTGTAGCGCGCCCTTAGCTCAGCTGGATAGAGCACCTCCCTTCTAAGGAGGTGGTCGAAGGTTCGAATCCTTCAGGGCGTGCCATTATTTAAAGAAACCCGATAACTCTCCGAGTTGTCGGGTTTTTTGCTTTCTTACCATAATAAAAATACTCTTCTCAAAGCGCCACTCATTTCCCCGCGTTATTCATTTCATTCGGCTCATGTAATAGAAAGTTAAAATTGTTCGTTTTTTGGGGTTTACATCATTTGGTAATAAAGCCACTATGAATTCACGAAGAATAGACAAGTAAAGCTGTTAGCCAGTCGGTTTCGGAATCAAACCTTCTGCTCAATAGCTGATTTAGAGGAAGTAATGGCAGGAAACAGTATCGGACAACATTTCCGCGTGACCACGTTCGGAGAAAGTCACGGTATCGCACTAGGATGTATCGTAGATGGGTGCCCACCAGGATTAGAAATTACCGAAGCAGACCTTCAAAGAGATTTGGATCGTCGTCGCCCTGGTACTTCTCGTTATACAACGGCTCGCCGTGAAGCGGATGAAGTGAAAATCTTATCAGGTGTATTTGAAGGCCAAACTACGGGCACTTCTATTGGTCTATTGATTGAAAATACAGACCAACGCTCTAAAGACTATTCCGAAATTAAAGACAAGTTCCGCCCAGGCCACGCTGACTATACGTACCATCAAAAGTACGGTGTACGTGATTACCGAGGTGGTGGTCGTTCTTCAGCTCGTGAAACTGCAATGCGCGTTGCTGCAGGTGCAATAGCGAAGAAATACCTAAAACAAGAATTTGGTGTTGAAATCCAAGCATACCTTTCTCAAATGGGTGATATCTCAATTGATAAAGTGGATTGGAACGAGATTGAAAACAACGCTTTCTTCTGCCCAGATGCCGACAAAGTACCAGAATTTGATCAACTGATTCGTGACTTGCTAAAAGAAGGCAACTCGATTGGTGCGAAGATTCAAGTGGTTGCGACTAAAGTGCCTGTAGGCCTTGGTGAGCCAATTTTTGATCGTCTAGATGCTGACATTGCTCACGCTCTAATGAGCATCAATGCGGTGAAAGGTGTTGAGATTGGTGATGGCTTTGACGTCGTTAATCAACGCGGTAGTGAACACCGTGATCCATTAACGCCAGAAGGTTTCAGCAGCAACCATGCTGGCGGTATCTTAGGTGGTATTTCTACTGGCCAAGATATTGTTGCAAGCATTGCGCTTAAACCAACATCAAGCATTACCGTTCCTGGTGACACGATCACTAAAGACGGTGAAGCAACGCAACTAATCACTAAAGGTCGTCATGACCCATGTGTAGGTATCCGTGCCGTGCCGATCGCAGAAGCGATGTTAGCGATTGTATTGCTTGATCACTTGCTACGTCACCGTGGTCAAAACTTTGGTGTGACAACTGAAACGCCAAAAATCTAGTTCTGCTTCGTTGTAATCAGAACAGATTTGAAACTGATTTGATAAAAACAAAGAGGGTTGCTTCGTGATGAAGCAACCCTTTTTATATTCTGCGTAATTGAGAATATATCATTTAATGTACCGAGCTTTCAGGATCAAGCTGGAACGAAGGTAAACGCCACTTGAATCGCACGGCCGCCATGCGCAGCAAGTAACCAACCACAAGCGTCACAATCGTCGCGGTTACGTCGTTAATGCCAAGTTCAAGCAAACCTAGGTATAAACCTGAGGCGACCAGTGCGACAGACGCATACAGCTCTTCATGCAATACCAATGGTGTTTGACGACAGATCAGGTCGCGCAGCAAACCACCAAAGACCCCGGTGACTAGCGCAGACACCATGCAGATCATTGGGTGTAGGCCCATGGTCATCGCGACTTTAGTACCAATGATACTGAACACGATAAGCCCTAGAGCATCTAAACGAATGAATAAGCCTTTTAGCTTGATTACCCACTTAGCCAGCCCCGTTGTAATAACACCCGCGATACAGGTGATTGCCAGATACTGCGGGTTTTCAACCCAACCTAAAGGGTAATGGCCGAGTAAGATATCGCGTACTGTGCCACCGCCAATTGCCGTTGCACTCGCAACCAACATTACACCAAACCAATCCATTTTTTGTTTGCCAGCACTGAGAGCGCCGGTCATGGCTTCTGCCGTGATGCCAATGATATACAAAACACTTAGTAGCATTGCTGTAGCTCTATAATATAGGTCTATAAATTGGAGTCTTATAGGCCTTAGGGATATAAAAATGAAGCGCGAGTGTAGTAGTAAAAACACTGATTGACGAATGAATATTTGTACCGTGAATCGGCATTTCAGATTAGCTAAACTAATCATTCACCTCAAAGTAGTGTAATCTGGGATCAGCAATCGATTGTCACGGTAAAATATTGGGATCAACCTAATGCCATTGCCCGTGATAGGGCTTTACCGAACGCTTAAAAAAACGCAAAATGCCCCAGTTCTTTTTACTTAAATTTGATTTTATGACGCACCAATACTCAGACATCATCGATATTTTCAATCAAACCTTTTTCGAGAGCTACAATACCAAGATCGAACTGGGTGCAGACGAGCCTATTTACCTGCCAGCCGATGAACAGGTTTCTCACCACCGTATCGTATTTGCTCGCGGTTTTTATGCGTCTGCACTTCACGAAATCGCACACTGGTGTGTCGCTGGCCCAGAACGTCGTTTGTTGGAAGATTTTGGCTATTGGTATGAGCCTGATGGTCGAACAGAAGCGGTTCAAGCTGAGTTTGAAAAAGTAGAAATTCGCCCACAAGCGTATGAATGGATCATTGCGATGAGTGCGGGCTTTCCTTTTAATGTCAGCTGTGACAATCTACACGGCGATTTTGAGCCAGATCGTTTGGCCTTTATGAATAAAGTACACAGCGAAGTCATGGGTATCTTTGAAGCTGGTCTTCCGCCTCGCGTGAAAATGCTCTCTGAAGCATTACGCAGCTTCTACGATGTAGAACCTTTATGCACTAGCCAATTTATTGTGAAATAAGAGAATATTATGATTATCGAATTTGAAGAAAAACTACTTGAAGTAATTGATGCTCGCATTGAAAACGCATCAGACGATGAACTGTTTGCTGGTGGTTACTTACGTGGTCATATTTCTCTGTCAGTGGCTTCATGTGAAGAAGAAGGCATTGAAGATGTGGCTGAAGTAAAAGCTCGCATTGAAAAGAGCCTAGACGACGCTCGCTCTGAACTCACGCCTGCAGACCGTACCATCGTGAATGACCTTTGGGTTGAACTGCAAAACCAAGCTTAATCGCTGGTTGTTTATCATTATCCGCTCAGTCCCTTCCTTTTCATTTTGCTGAGCAGTGAATAGTTTGAGACTCATTCGAAATTTTTGAATGAGTCCGTTCAATCCTTGTGATGGTTCCATTTTCTGACTACGTTATTCTAATCCCACTTAACGGATTTACAGAAAAGGTCACATCATGAAAGTTATCGCATTCGGCGCAAGCACAAGCTCTACTTCTATCAACAAAACTCTAGCAACTTACGCAGCTAACTTGATTGAAGGTGCTGAAGTTAAAGTTCTAAACATCAACGATTACAACGTTCCTATGTTCAGTGAAGACACTGAAAAAGAGATTGGCCAAGCGGAAGGCGCACAAGCATTCTTACGTGATTTAGCTGAAGCAGATGCGTTTGTTATCTCTTTTGCTGAGCACAACGGCCACTACCCAGCTGCGTACAAAAACCTATTTGATTGGGCGACACGCATTGAGCGCTCTGTGTTTGGCGAGAAGCCGGCGGTTTACCTAGCGACTTCACCTGGCCCAGGCGGTGCACAAACGGTACTTGGCGCAGCAACAGGTTCAGCGCCATACTTTGGCGGAAACGTAAAAGCGTCAGTTTCAGTACCAAGCTTCTACGATAACTTTGATTTTGAGTCTGGTTCTATCAGCAACGAAGAGATTGCTCAGCAGATCAAAGACGCGGTTGCTAAGCTGTAAATACAAGTTAGATCAACACGAACAACAAAAAGCCCGAGGGACATAATGTCGCTCGGGCTTTTTAGCTTTTAGTTTCAGGTATTTCCAATATTTAGATATTCAGAATAGTTGAACTAGAAACTACTGATTTGTTTTTGAGTGCTTATCTGCAACCCAGCCAGCGGTTAGTGCCTTGCCTTTACGCAGCCTGCGTACCCACATTCTGCTTGGGTGAATCGCTTCAAGCACATCGACAGGTAAGGGAAGCGGATCGCCACAAATTTGTGATGCTAACACTTCAGCCAATAATGGCGCAGAGCTCAAGCCACGTGAGCCTAATCCGATAAAACAGTATAGGTTAGGGAAGCTTGTCACCGTTTCAACATCATCAACCGAGTCACGCTGTGGGTTAAAGTTGTGTAGATCTTGGTACTGATCTTTAATGGCTTCGAAATCGCCCACATTGCCAACAAATGGCAAGTGGTCACGGCTCACGCTACGGATACCTTGGCGCGCTAGGTTGCTACTGGTATCGACATCTTTTGTCCATGCTTGGTCTGGCAGTGACCCATGCAGACGCTCGCCATTATGTTGCTGAACCTCAATATCAAACTCTTGGTCGATGTTGGTTTTGTCGTAGTTTGCGCCAATACAATGGTGTCCATTGTTTGGGTTTTGTGGTGTTAAGTAACCATCAAAGCACAACACGGTTTTTAGTTTACTGAGGTTATCCGTGGTCGGAATGTGGCTCACTTGACCTTTAACCGGTGTCAGTGGTACTGGCTGAGTCTGCTCAAACTGAGTGAACTTGTGGCCGTTCGCAACCACCACTTGGTCATGCTTGGTTTGAATCTCACCTTGTGGTGTCTCAATGATGAGCAACCATTGTTGTTCAGTTTCGAGCCATTCTAGTTGAGTCACTTGATGTTGATAGTGAGTGCTAACTTGGTGGGTCTCTTCTAACTTCCCGATCAGGCCTTGTGTCAGTTGCAGAGGGCTCAACCAACCACCCAGTGGGAAGTAAACGCTCTCTTTATCGACCGGTAGGCCAATCTTTTCATTCGCTTGTTCTGGCGATAAACGCTGAATCAAATCTGTATGGAAATTGCCTTCCAACATGCGGTTGAGCTTTTTAGTGGAGCCTTCGTCCCACATCAAAATGTTCACGCCACACCAACTGTGGTCAAACTGAATAGATTGCGCCGCCTGATTAATGAACTGGCGAGCAAACAGTAAGCCTGGTCCAAACACGCGAGACACGTTCGAGGTGGCTTCGCTTAACAATGGATAAATCGCACCTTGATTGTTGCCTGATGCATTACCCGCTGCTTGTGGGTGCTCACAATAAAGCGTGATGTCTTTACCACGGCGGCTCAGCGTTTTAGCGAGTGCTGCACTAGCAACACCACCACCGATGATAGCGATGTCTTGCGATTCGTTGTGCTGTGATAGGCCATACCAAGGTTTGATGTTGGTGTGAGCATGCTTTTCGCCAAGTCGGCCTGCAATCATTTCTCGCTTGGTGCCAAAACCTTTGACCTTCTTCATTTCAAAGCCAGCTTCAATTAAGCCACGGCGCACAAAGCCAGCCGCGGTGAAAGTCGCGCAACTACAATCTTGCTTGGCGAGCTTGGCCATACCGTTGAATAGGTTTTGATTCCACATCTCTGGGTTCTTGCTCGGAGCAAAACCGTCTAAGAACCAAGCATCAACCAAACCTTCACGTGGGGTTGGTACGTTAGGCATGCAATCTTTAATATCGCCAAACCATAAATCAAGCGTGATTGCACCATCACCCAGCACAATGCGGTGACATTCAGGCAGGGCGATAGGGTAGTGTTGTTGGAGTTGCGTCGCATACTCGGCTAATTCTGGCCACGATTGGTGTGCTTTGATGAGATCCTCTTTATTTAAAGGATATTTTTCAAAACTGATGAAATGTAACTCTTTGGTCATCGCTTGTGGGTTATCTTTAAGAAAAGCATCGAACCATTGCCAAACTGCAAGAAAGTTCAAACCTGTGCCAAAGCCGGTTTCTGCAATCACAAAACGGCGTTGTTCATGTTCAAGCCAACGCTCTGGAAGGTGGTTTTGCTTTAAAAAGACGTAGCGAGTTTCTTCTAAACCGTTAACATTGGAGAAGTAAACGTCGTCAAATTGGTCTGAAACTGGCGTGCCAGACTCATTCCATTCCAGTTCTGCATTAGTAATTGAAGTCATAAAATCTATCATTTTGTGATTTGAAGCGATATGTTGGTAGGGATTGTACGAATTTCTAGGAAAGCTGACCACTTTTGTTAGGCTTCTTAGTTATCATCTAGCTGAATTTAGAATTATAGGAATGTCACATGAAACGAGTCGTAATCACCGGTATGGGTATTGTTTCAAGTATCGGTAACAACGTCGAAGAAGTTTTAGCATCACTGAAAGAGGGTAAATCTGGTATTACCGCTTCAGAGCAGTTCAAGGAAAATGGCTTGCGCTCTCAAGTTTGGGGTAACCTAAAAATGAACCCTGCTGACCATATTGATCGCAAAAAGATGCGCTTTATGGGTGATGCAGCGGCATTCGCTTATCTTTCAATGGAGCAAGCAATTGCTGATTCTGGTTTAACTGAAGATCAAGTATCTAATGACCGCACGGGTATCGTTGCGGGTTCTGGTGGTGCTTCATCTCTAAACCAAGTAAACGCGGTAGACATCATTCGTGAGAAAGGCGTGAAGCGCGTTGGTCCATATATGGTGCCACGTACAATGGCTTCTACTGTTTCTGCTTGTCTAGCAACTCCTTTCAAAATCCGTGGTGTGAACTACTCTATGAGCTCTGCATGTGCGACATCTGCACACTGTATTGGTCACGCAATGGAGCTTATCCAACTTGGTAAGCAAGACGTTGTATTCGCTGGTGGCGGTGAAGAACTGGATTGGTCTCTGACTATGATGTTCGACGCAATGGGCGCACTTTCTACTAAGTACAACGACACACCAGAACTGGCTTCTCGTACCTACGATGCAGACCGTGATGGTTTCGTTATCTCTGGTGGCGGCGGCATGCTAGTTATCGAAGAGCTTGAGCACGCTGTTGCTCGTGGCGCGAAAATTTACGGCGAGATCGTAGGTTACGGAGCAACTTCAGATGGCTACGACATGGTTGCTCCTTCTGGTGAAGGTGCGGTTCGTTGTATGAAGATGGCAATGCAAAACGTCGATGGCGTTGACTACGTGAACACTCACGGTACTTCAACTCCAGTTGGTGACGTGAAAGAGCTAGGCGCTATCCAAGAAGTTTTCTCTCAAGGTAATGGCGGTGGCAACAGCCCAGCAATTTCCGCAACGAAAGCGATGACAGGTCACGCTCTAGGTGCTGCTGGTGTACACGAAGCAATTTACTCAACGCTAATGCTAGACAATGGCTTTATTGCTCCAAGCATTAACGTTTCTAACCTAGACGAAGCTGCTGCTGGCCTAGACATCGTAACTGAAGCTCGTGAGCAAGAGCTAACAACGGTTATGTCTAACAGCTTTGGTTTTGGCGGTACGAACGCAACGCTAGTAATCAAAAAATACCAAGCTTAACTTAGGCTTGAGTTAGAGAGACAAGGTTAATCGTTAAAGGGTTGCGCTAGTGCCAATTCAACACGCACAGGTCACCCAGTAATAATGACCATCAGAACAAAGTTTTTAGACGTAGGTTTGTAAACGTGTTTTTTAAACATAGTTTTTAAATCTGGTTTTAGAAATTGAAAGGTTTCCAGAGCTTGACCAGTGCTGACCTTGGTTAGTACTGGTTGAACAGACGCAAGACTCTGTCTCCTGGAGAGCGAGATAGGATCCTTTTGTTCTGGATGTTTGCCCGATTGTTTATTCAATCGGGCATTTTTCGTTTTAGCCTTTTGATGTTGGGTGTTCACTTTGGTTTCGGTTCTTGTCTGTCAAGGCTAGGTGATTCAGCCCTTTATTTATAATGTATTCCAATTGCTACTCGACACCGTGTGTGGAATTTTGCACAATCATTTCAATTCACATTTAGGTCGATAGACCCCAACAAAAGTACGCGCCAAATGAAAATCTTAATCGACGAAAATATGCCTTACGCTGAAGCGCTTTTTAGCCAGTTAGGTGAAGTGACAATGAAGTCTGGTCGCACATTAACGGCCGACGACCTAGTTGACGTAGACGCATTGATGATTCGCTCTGTTACCAAGGTAAACGAGTCATTGATCAGCAAAGCCAATAAGCTGAAGTTTGTCGGTACTGCGACGGCTGGTATGGACCATGTTGACCAAGAATTGATGAAAGAGCGTGGCATTTTCTTTACTGCGGCGCCTGGCTGTAACAAGGTGGGTGTTGCTGAGTACGCGTTCAGTGCGATGATGGTGCTTGCGCAGCAACAAGGCTTCTCTGTTTTTGATAAAACGGTTGGTATTATCGGCTGTGGTCAAGTGGGCAGTTACTTAGCTAAGTGCCTAGAAGGCATTGGTATTAAAGTTCTGCTGAACGATCCTCTAAAACAGCAAGAGGGTGATACTCGCGAATTTACTGAGCTAGAGACTCTGCTTGAGCAATCAGACGTTATTACATTGCATACACCCATCACCAAGACAGGTGAGTTTCCAACGCATCACTTGATCAATGAGCAAGTGCTGAACAACTTACGTGCTGATCAAATCCTGATTAATGCAGCTCGCGGTCCTGTGGTTGATAACCAAGCGCTAAAAGCTCGCCTGCAAAAAGCCGACGGTTTCACTGCGGTTCTGGATGTGTTTGAATTTGAACCTGAAGTCGACTTCGAGCTTCTTCCGTTACTCGCTTTTGCAACTCCTCACGTAGCGGGCTACGGTTTAGAGGGTAAAGCGCGTGGTACCACGATGATCTTCAACAGTTATTGTGAGTTTTTAGGTACTGAACAGCGTGCGTATGCAAGCGACTTATTGCCGACAGCGCCTGTACCTCAAATGAAATTAGATAGAGCTTGGGATGAAGCAACACTGCACAATTTGACTCAGTTGATCTATGATGTGCGCAAAGACGACGCCTTATTCCGTCGCAATATCGCTACGCCGGGTTCTTTTGACAAGATGCGTAAAGAATATTGGGACCGTAGAGAGTACAGTGCAGTCGAGTTAACGGGCGACGAATCTTGTAATTTAACGCCGTTATCTAAACTCGGTTTTATGGTAAAGCCAACTTTATAAAAGAGAGAAACAATGAGCCAAGAATTTAATATTGCTATTTTAGGTGCGACTGGTGCGGTTGGTGAAACCATTCTTGAAGTACTTAAAGAGCGTAAATTCCCTGTCGGTGAAATGCACTTACTAGCAAGTGAACGTAGTGAAGGCAAAACTTCCCGTTTTAACGGCAAAACAATACAAGTACAAAACGTAGAAGACTTCGATTGGTCTCAAGTACATATTGCGTTTTTCTCTGCAGGTAGCGAGCTTTCGGAGCGCTGGGCTCCAATTGCAGCTGATGAAGGTGTTGTTGTTATCGATAATACATCACGTTTCCGTTACGAATACGATGTTCCTCTGGTTGTGCCTGAGGTGAACCCTGAAGCAATTGCTGAGTTCCGTAACCGTAACATCATCGCGAACCCTAACTGCTCGACTATCCAAATGGTAGTCGCTCTGAAACCAATTCACGATGAAGTGGGCCTTGAGCGTATTAACGTTTCAACTTACCAATCTGTGTCTGGTGCGGGTAAGCCTGGTATCGATGAGCTAGCGGGTCAAACGGCTAAGCTTCTTAATGGTATGCCAGCTGAAAATTCAGCATTCTCACAGCAGATCGCGTTTAACTGTATTCCTCAAATCGATGAATTTACAGAGAACGGCTACACGCGTGAAGAGATGAAGATGGTTTGGGAAACTCAAAAAATCTTTGCTGACTCTTCAATCACAGTGAACCCGACTTGTGTTCGCGTACCAGTATTCTATGGTCACGCAGAATCTCTGCACATTGAAACTCGCGCGCCAATCGGTGCAGAACAAGTGCTTCAGCTTCTAGAGAACACAGAAGGTGTTGAAGTATTCCAAGCGCTAGACTTCCCAACTCAAGTTCGTGATGCAGGTGGTAAAGACCACGTAATGGTTGGTCGTATTCGTAACGACATCAGCCATCACAGCGGCGTGAACATGTGGGTTGTAGCTGATAACGTTCGTAAAGGCGCAGCAACAAACGCAGTTCAAATCGCTGAAGTTCTGATTCGCGATTACTTCTAAGCTTTATTGCTTTGATAAACAAGCCTCACTCTTTAGTGGGGCTTTTTTAATCGATTGAAAATATTGTTAGTCAAATTGTGTGAAATTGCTGCGAATATTGTTGCTGCAACACATTTTTTGTTTTCATCTCTATAGTTTTACGTCATTTATCCGATATATTTAATAGATCATCACTTTTCCGAATTTAAGCACCTAGCTGAGCCTTTTATGTTTCAAATTTTCAAGCCGTGGTTAATGCCCTTTGCCTTTATCATTGCGACTCAGATTTCCGTTGTTCGTGCAGATTCCATTCGAGTTGTAGGACCTAATGGTCAGATACAATCAGCGCCTACGTTTTCAGAACCTCTTCAAAGAGCGCAATCGAATAGCGCTGAGCCTTCACGTTTCTATGGTCCAACTCGCGGCTCAGAAACATTGTGGTCTATTGCTTCAAAGTTACGCCCTGATAACTCCGTGTCAGTCCAACAAACCCTGTTGGCTATTTATCGCTTAAACCCACAAGCGTTTGAAAACCAGAATATCCATAGCCTGCTGCCTGCCAGTAATTTACGTGTGCCTTCTTTAGATCAAACACGTGCAAGTTCGACGCAGCAAGCTATCAACATCATGAACTCACATCTTGCTAAGCTTGATGCGCCAGTGACCAAGCCTGCAGCTTCAAAGCCAAAAGCAGTTCAAACCTCAAATCAATCGAATACTGGCTCAAAAATTACCACGCCTACAAAACAAGCCAGCTCAACTGAAGACGTTAAGAAACCTGCCTCGCTTGTTCCATCATCTCCAGCGAAAGAGATGAATAAGCTTGAGAAGCAGCTAGAGCTTTCAGAAACTGAACTACTGTCACTTGAAGAGAAGAACCATCAGCTTCGTTTGATGTTGTCGAATGTTCAATCGGAAGTCGATGAGTTAAAAACAGAGCTCAGTGATGAAGACCGCATTCGTAGCGAAGTGGAAAAGCTGCTTGATGAAGAGCGCAGAAAGAACTCCGAAATTGAAAAAATGGCACCAAGTGCACTGGACGAACTGTTATCGAATGGTTGGTTAGTGGCGGCTCTTGCGATTATTCCAGGTTTGCTACTTGGTTTGATCATTGTGATGCTGTTAGGCCGTCGCTCTAAAAATGCTGAGCAACAGCAAATCACTCAAGATCAACCTATTCAGCCACAACCAAGCAGCGTTGCGCCTATTGCATTGGGCGATGAAATGGACGACCTGAACGAACTCTCTTTAGACGATGACTTGTTTGGCTCAGAAGATGATGCCAACAAGTTGTTTGACGACCAAGCACTGGTTGAAGAAGATGATGTATTTGCTGGTTTAGATGAATCTGATCTTGATTTCAATCTGGATGGTGAAGACGATGACCCGTTTGCCAGCATTGGTGAAAATGGTGATTTAGATACTAACTTCGACGATCTAGATTTAGACAGCAGCAACGGTATCAGTGTTAATAGCGAAGACAAAGCGCTTGGTCTTGAAGAGATGGAGCGCGCGCTAGACAAAACAGCGGAAAGCGCACTCGATAGTGATGATGTTGACTTTGACCTTTCTGATGATAACGCAATGTCTGCTGATGACATTGAAGCCTTGTTATCTCAAGAGGGTGAAACTGAAGATCTAGGTTCCAACGAGCTAGACCAGTCTCTGTTAGATGATCTGTTTGCTCTTGATGATGAAGATGACGACAGCTTCGACATTGATGCGTTGATTTCTGAAGAGCAAAGTGATTCGCCGTCTAACACTGAAACACCAGCAAGTGATGATTTTGACATTGATGCGCTTATCTCAGAGCAACAGACTGATACTGCTCCTGAGAATGTAAGCAACGACGAATTTGATATCGAAGCTCTTATCTCGGAACAGCAATCCCCTCAACCTTCGGCTTCTAGCGTAGAAGATGATATTGACGATATCTTTGCTCAGGTTGCCGCTCAGAACGATCAAGCGAATGATCCTTTTAACCTCGATAGCGACGATGAGATTGCCACTAACTTAAACAGTGGTTTGGCGTCTGATGATGATATCGAAAACATTCTATCTCAGTTCGATAAGCCAATCGTAGATGAAGAACCTCAAGATAGCGTTGACCTGCTTGATGAGCAATTGGCAGGGGATGACGTTGATCTAAGTAACTCGACAGACCTCCTTGATGAAATGTTGGAAGACGAATCGGGTGTAGAGTCTGAAAGTGAGCCTTTAGGTTTTGACTCCCTATCTGAACTTGAAGAGCTTTCTGGTTTATCGACGGATGATGATCTAAACATCGCAGAAGACAGCACGGAAACCTTGGATGAATTGATAGGCGATTCTGACGATGATGATTTCGAACTTGATGCCGAAAGTACCGACTTACTGGATGATTTTCTTGATAGTGAATTGTCAGGTGATGAGCTTTCAGCGGATGTACAAGAATCAGAATCTTTAGACCCGTTTGATGACTTACTGACAAGTGGCATTGAAGATGAGCTTGAGTCTGAAGAGAAGGCGTTTGATAAAGAGCTTGATGCAGCCTTTGGTTTTAACAACGTCAACGAGGAGCCGGAAAAGGACTCAGACGTTGCTCTTACTCCGTTAACCTCAGAAACATCTGACGTTGAGCCTGAGCAAGCGTCGGACATTAGTGAAATAACACAACCTGAAATCGTTCGTGATGAATCGCTAGATTCGGAACTGATCCAAGAAAGTGCTGACGTTAAGCCAGAAAATGATGAAAACTTCAATCGTGATGACTTTATCGATGACTTGTTCGGTGTCGCACCGGCAACGGATGCTTTGCTTGATGACTCGCTAGAAACAACAGACGAAGCGTTGATTGATGAGTTAATGACTTCTGATGACAATGATTCGCTGCAAGCGACAGAAGAGCCTGTTGAGCCCTCAATTGAAAATACGGTTGAACTAGAGCAAGCGTCTCTTTCAGATAGCAACCAAGCATCAGCGGACGAAATTGCATCATCGGTTGAAGATGACGAACTGGATATCGACTCGCTGTTATCTGAGAATTCTGATTTTGACAAACCAGCTTTTGAAGAGCGAGTTCAAGAAGAAACTGCGTCACTAGAATCAGAACCGAAAGAAGCCGACGCACAAGAGCAGCGCGAAGACATTGCTGCTAGTTTTGAAGAGCAAGCTTCACCATCATCTTTAAATGATATCTCTGAATATGAAGAAGAGACGGTTGAAGACTGGTTAGCTGAAGCGATCGACGATGTAGAGTCGCCTGCGGACGTAGCTTCTGATTTTGACTTTGAACCGAAAATCCAAGGTAGTGAACAATTTGAAGATGTTGTTGAATCCTTGCCAGAGCCAGAGCCAGAGCCAGAGCCAGAGCCAGAGCCAGAGCCAGAGCCAGAGCCAGCTCGTGCTGCAAATATGCCAGAGATCATTCCGAATGAATTTGGTGTGCCGCAAGACGATGATTGGCTGATTGAAGATGATACGTCTGCACCAGAAGTATTAGCAGAAACTGATGTAACACCAGAACCAGTAACACCTGTTGTTGAACCTCAGTTAGACGCTGAACCGCAAGTTGAAGCTACACCACAAGCGGAAGTGGCAGAACAAGAAAGCGAAGAAGAATTCTCGTTTGATGACTTCGAACTTCCAGAGTTTGGTGAAGAAGACGCACTGGCGGAAGCTGATGCTGCGCCACAATCAGAAATAGCGAAACAAGAAAGCGTAGATGAGTTCTCGTTCGATGACTTTGAGTTGCCAGAGTTTAGTGAAGAAGACGCACTAGCGGAAGCTGATGCTGAATCAACACCAGAACCAGTAATGCCTGCTGTTGAGCCTCAATTAGATGTTGAACCTCGAACTGACGCTCAGGGTCAAGACGACGAAGAGTTCTCGTTTGATGACTTTGAGCTACCAGAGTTCGGTGAAGAAGACGCACTAGCAGAAGCTGATGCTGAATCAACATCAGAACCAATAACGCCTGCTATTGATTCTCAACCAAGTGTTGAATCACAACCAACCGCTGAGCCTCAACTAGATGCTGCACCAAAGGCTGAAACTGCTAAACCAGAAAGTGAAGAAGAGTTCTCGTTTGATGATTTTGAGTTGCCAGAATTCGGTGAAGAAGATGCATTAGCTGAAGTGGTGAGTGAGCCGGATGAAGCTCAATTAGAACAAGACCTATCTGATGGTACAGAGAAGTTCGAGTTCAATGACCTTGATCTTCCAGAGTACGATGAAGAAAGCGCAAAAGCGGACTCTGTTTTAGATGATATTGAGCAAAGCAGTGCTGAGCCAGTAGCAGAAGATGAAGACGTAGAGTTCGATGAGCTTGATTTACCAGAATACGGTGAAGATGAAGCCATCTCAGACGCGTTTGCAGAGAAACCAACACCACTGACTTCTTTCAGCCCACAAGGCGAAGAGCAAGATGCGTTGCATGATTTGTTCGCGAACCCACAAAGCTTCAGTCAGGCTGAAGATTTCTCGAATCCACAAGACTCTGAGTTGGCTGGTTTTACACAGCCAGAAGAATCACTGAGCACAGCTTCTGAGCTAAACTCAACGCCTACAGCGGTTCAAGACGAACCACTAGAAGGCTTTGATGACTTTGATGAGACAGCATTAGCTGAGCTGCTTTCTGAAGATGTTCAAGACTCTGTCGACAACATGTTTAATAAGCCATTGGATGCAACATCGATTGATAGTGCAGGGCTAGATATTGATGCCATGCTTGAAGTTGGTGGCGAAGACTGGAAAGGCTTTAACCTAGCGCCAGAGCAACAATCGAGCATGCATCATGATGTGCCTGACGACCAACAAGAGATTTGGGCGTCGGCTGAACAGCAAGCTGAACCGAAGATCAAAGAAGAGAATTGGGCTCAACAAGACAACCTAACCGAATCAGGCAGCAGTCGTGATAAGCAATACATGACGATTGATGAACTGATGGCTCAAGTCGAGCGAGAAGGTGGAGAAGTCACTAATCCAGACGATGAAGAGCTTAAACTGGATGTTGGTCTCAACGAATTCCCTGATGTTATCGGTGATATTGGCAATTATGATGTCGACAGTAATGCAGAAGCTGCGGGTAAGCTTGATTTGGCTAAAATCTACATCGAGATGAGTGACTCGCATGGGGCAATTAAGCTTCTAGAAGAGGCAATCGTTGACGGCAGCGATGATATTCGTCGAGAGGCAAAAAATCTTATCGATTCGTTAAACGGTCGATAAATTAACAAATCATAAAGGGTAGCGTTGGCTACCCTTTATTTTTAGATGATACAGAGCGCTATTGTTTGATTTGCTTTCCCAAAAGCATCGCCTAGGTCGATGCTGATTGTTTATTGAAGTTTTAGCCCCATCCTATTTGGGCTAGCACTGATTTCCGTATATACTTCTCGCCCATTTTCAAAGAGAACAAGAACATGAAAATTGCTTTAGGTATTGAATATAACGGTACCCACTACTTTGGTTGGCAGCGCCAACGAGACGTGAAAAGTGTCCAAGAAGAATTGGAAAAGGCTCTTTCAGTTGTCGCGAATCACCCTGTAGAAGTTATGTGCGCAGGTCGTACAGATGCCGGTGTTCACGGTACGGGACAAGTCGTTCACTTTGAAACTAATGTCGATCGTAAAATGGTGGCATGGACAATGGGCGCGAATGCCAACATGCCAAAAGATATTGCGGTTCGTTGGGCGACAGAAGTGAATGAGGATTTTCATGCTCGCTTCTCAGCAACTGCCCGCCGTTATCGCTACATTATCTTTAACCATGCACTTCGCCCTGGCATTTTGAATTCAGGCGTGAGCCATTATCATGGCCATCTTGATGAGAAAAAAATGCACGAAGCGGGTCAGTACTTACTTGGTGAGAATGATTTCACTTCGTTCAGGGCAACACATTGTCAATCCCGTAGCCCATGGAGAAACATGATTCACTTGAACGTGACTCGTCATGGACACTACATTGTGATTGATATTAAAGCGAATGCGTTTGTTCACCACATGGTAAGGAATATTACTGGTAGCCTTATTGCCGTAGGTAAAGGTGAGCAGAAACCAGAGTGGATCCAGTGGCTTTTAGAAGCTAAAGATCGAAAAGTAGCCGGCGCAACTGCAAAAGCGGAAGGTTTGTATCTTGTGGATGTTGATTATCCTGAACATTTTGAGCTACCACGAGAGCCAATTGGTCCTCTATTTTTGCCGGACAATTTGAACTAAATGTGAGACTTAGGTTCAAAAAATATTACGGTTTAGTGCGTAAGATAGTGCCAGAAAATAGGTACAACCAGTTTTTTATCTACAGTCGCTGTTTTATGTGCTTTAATTCCCACGCATAATTCCCAAATTTATTTCTTTCGCAATCAAGCGGAAGAATCGAAACAAAAAGGTCTTCCATGAGTTGGCTTGAAAAGATTTTAGAAAAAAGCAACATCGTAACATCTCGTAAAGCGTCTATCCCTGAGGGTGTTTGGACTAAATGTACTTCTTGTGAGCAGGTTCTGTACCATGCAGAACTAGAGCGTAACCTAGAAGTATGTCCAAAATGTGACCATCACATGCGCATGAAAGCACGTCGTCGTCTGGATACCTTCCTAGACAAAGGTGAGCGTGTTGAACTCGGTGCTGATCTTGAGCCACAAGACAAGCTGAAGTTTAAAGACTCAAAGCGTTACAAAGAACGTATCTCTGCTGCTCAAAAGAACAGTGGTGAGACAGACGCATTAGTTGCAATGAAAGGCGAACTGCTTGGTTTACCTATTGTAGCGTGTGCTTTTGAATTCTCATTCATGGGCGGCTCAATGGGTTCTGTTGTTGGTGCTCGCTTTGTGAAAGCGGTAGATGCTGCTATTGAGAACAACTGTGGTTTAGTTTGTTTCTCTGCAAGTGGTGGTGCTCGTATGCAAGAGGCATTGATGTCTCTAATGCAAATGGCGAAAACCAGTGCAGCTCTAGAGCGCTTATCTGCGAAAGGCCTACCGTTTGTTTCAGTAATGACTGATCCAACAATGGGCGGTGTTTCTGCAAGTTTGGCAATGCTTGGCGATATCAACATTGGTGAACCAAAAGCACTGATTGGTTTTGCTGGACGTCGTGTAATCGAACAAACGGTACGTGAAGACCTTCCTGAAGGTTTCCAACGTAGTGAGTTTCTTCTAGACCACGGTGCTATCGACATGATCGTTGACCGTCGTGAGATGCGTCAGCGCGTTGCAAGCCTTGTTGCTAAAATGACCAACCAGCCTTCACCATTAGTAGTTTCTGTGAACGATTCACCGAATGAAGCTACTTATGAAGTACCAGAAGCGCCAGAAAAAGGGTAAAGTACCTTCTAACAAACCAACTTAATTATGGTTATGAGTTAGATGAGTCAACAACCTATTCCTCAAGCCACATCCTCTTTGGAGATGTGGCTTGATTATTTATCAAACATCCACACCAGTGCTATTGATCTTGGATTAGACCGAGTTCAGGCCGTCGCCTCTAAGGCAAACCTCACCAAACCTGCTCAACACGTCATTACTGTTGCCGGAACCAATGGCAAAGGCTCAACGTGTGCCCTTATGGAAGCGATTCTATTGGATGCTGGTTACTCTGTCGGTGTCTACAGCTCTCCTCACTTAATTCGCTATAACGAACGTGTTCGTATCAATGGCCAAGATCTCTCTGATGAGAAGATGGTTCAGTCTTTCGATTTCATTGAGAAAGAGCGTGGCGAAATCAGTCTTAGCTTTTTCGAATACGGCACCTTAGCGACGTTACGTGCATTTCAAACGGAAACGGTAGATGTCGTGCTATTGGAAGTGGGGTTAGGCGGTCGTTTAGACGCAACGAATATCGTTGATCATGACGTGTCTGTAATTACGAGCTTGGCTGTCGACCACGTTGATTGGCTTGGTGATGACATCAATGTAATTGGCTTTGAGAAAGCGGGCATTTATCGTAGCGGTAAACCAGCTATTTGTGGTCAACCTAAACCACCGGCAACGGTTGCGGCACACGCTGATGACATTAAGGCTGAGTTCTACCAAGTTGGTATCCAATACACCTATGATGTTGATGGTGATACGTGGAACTGGCGCAGTGGCGCATTTCAACTGGAATCGCTACCTATTCCAAGCCTGCCGTTACCTAACGCTGCAACTGCGTTGATGGCATTGGGCACATCAGAGCTTAATATTAGCGACGTGAACGTTGTTAACGGCATGAAGAATGCGAAGCTTCCTGGGCGTATGCAGCAAATTAGCGATCAACCTGTGATTGTTCTTGATGTGGCACACAACCCACATTCCGCTGAGTACTTTGCACAGCAAGTAACGAAGCAATACGCAGGCAAAAATTTACACGTTGTAGTCGCTATGCTTCATGACAAAGATATTCCAGCGACATTGGAAGTATTAGCCCCTATCACAACACATTGGTATCCAGCTTCGTTGCAAGGCCCACGCGCAGCAACAGCGGCTGAATTGTGTCAAAGCCTGCCTGAAGGTGTAGAGCAGTATCTAAACCCTGTAGCAGCGTTTGAAGCGGCTTTAGCTTCTGTTAAAGGTGATGATGTTGTGTTGGTGGTCGGTTCTTTCCATACCGTAGGCGAAGTCTTGGAGCATTGGCAGAAAAAAGGAAACTAAATGGCAAGTAAATTCCAAAGCCGATTAGTCGGCACCATCATTTTAGTGGCCATTGGCGTGATTGTATTGCCCGATGTGCTAGATGGTAAGAAGCTCCACTATAAAGAAGAGTTTGCAAGCATTCCGATTAAGCCAGAGCTTGATAGTAATGTTGAAGTGTTTGAAGTACTCGATCCTGTTGAAGATCAGATAGCGCTACCGGATTCTCCAGTTGAGCAAGTGGTTGAAAGTGGTCGTACTGATAGTTCAAACACGCAAACCGCGTCTTCTTCCAATAATAAAGAAGCTGACAAAGTGGCAGTAGTAGTTAAGCCAGTACCGGAAAAAAATGAATACCAAGACAGTGCTTGGATTATTCAATTGATGGCTTTGAAGAATGCTGACAACGCAAAAAACGTTGTTGAGGATCTGCAAAAGCGTGGTTATCAGGCTCACACCAAGCAAGAAAAAACTTTTACGCGAGTAATTATTGGCCCGGATGTCTCTAAATCCAAACTTGAGCGACAAATTAAGGAATTAGAAAAAATTACGGGTTCAAAAGGCCAATTGCTCAAATTTAAACCGTTAAATCCATAAGAAAACGTTTGCGTCAGCATTTTTTCTGTTAAAATGCGCGCCAACTTAAGATGAAGAATTCATGAATTGGTTAGATTTTGTCATTTTAGGCGTGATCGGCTTCTCTGCCGTGATCAGTTTAGTTCGTGGTTTCGCTAAAGAAGCCTTGTCACTCGTAATTTGGTTTGGAGCATTTTTTATTGCTAGCCAGTACTACGCTAAATTAGCGATGTACTTCACCAATATCGAAGATGAGATGTTTCGAAACGGAACTGCGATAGCAGCATTGTTTGTTGCAACGTTAGTTGTTGGTGCCTTAGTTAACTATGTCATCGGTCAGCTAGTTCAGAAAACAGGCCTGTCAGGTACAGACAGAATCCTCGGTGTCGTCTTTGGTGGCTTACGTGGTGTTTTGATTGTTTCTGCAGTGTTGTTTTTCATGGATGCGTTTACTGCATTCCCAAGTTCTGAGTGGTGGAAGAATTCGCAATTGGTTCCGGAATTTAGTCGAATCATTGCGCCGTTCTTCGAGCATTTACAAGCAACATCTAGTTTCTTATCTGGCGCGCTCTAGCGCCAGTTAATGTCGAAAAATCGAGGATTAGGACATGTGTGGTATTGTTGGAATCGTGGGTTCAACACCTGTAAACCAGTCTATTTATGACGCTTTAACGGTATTGCAGCATCGTGGCCAAGATGCCGCTGGTATTTGTACCATAGAAAGCAATCGTTTCCGTCTGCGTAAGGCGAACGGTTTAGTAAAAGATGTTTTTGAAGCAAAACACATGCAGCGCCTACAAGGTGAAGTTGGTATTGGCCATGTTCGTTATCCTACAGCGGGTAGTTCAAGTGCGTCTGAAGCTCAGCCTTTCTACGTAAACTCTCCTTTTGGCATTACGTTGGCGCACAACGGTAACCTGACGAACGCAAACGAAGTTCGTGAGAAGTTGTTCGAAAAAGACCGTCGCCATGTAAACACAACCTCTGACTCTGAAGTTCTACTGAACGTATTGGCTCATGAGATCGATACTGTTAAAGGTAACGTGACTTCGGATGATGTTTTCCGCGCTGTGGCAAATGTGCACCGCACAATTCGCGGTGCTTACGCCGTAACTGCGATGATCATCGGCCACGGTATGATCGCATTCCGTGACCCACATGGTATTCGTCCACTGTGTCTTGGTAAGCGTGAAGTTAATGGTAAAACAGAGTACATGGTTGCGTCTGAATCGGTAGCACTCGATGCTGTTGGCTTCGACTTCATGCGCGACGTAGCGCCAGGTGAAGCTATCTACGCAACATTCGACGGTGAGCTTTTCACTAAGCAATGTGCAGACAACCCACAACTAAACCCATGTATCTTTGAGTTTGTATACTTTGCACGCCCAGATTCATTCATCGATAAAATCTCGGTTTACAGCGCACGCGTTGAGATGGGTGAGATGCTTGGTAAGCGTATTAAAGAAGAGTACGCAGACTTAGATATTGATGTGGTTATCCCAATCCCTGAAACATCAAACGATATTGCGCTGCGAATCGCTCAAGCGATCAATAAGCCATACCGTCAAGGTTTCGTAAAAAACCGTTATGTTGGCCGCACGTTCATTATGCCTGGTCAGCAACAGCGTAAGAAGTCGGTTCGCCGTAAGCTGAACGCAATCCGTTCTGAGTTTAAAGGTAAGAACGTTCTATTGGTTGATGACTCTATCGTTCGCGGCACAACATCAGAGCAGATCATTGAAATGGCTCGTGATTCTGGCGCAAACAAAGTGTTCATGGTTTCAGCAGCTCCAGAGGTTCGCTTCCCTAACGTTTACGGTATTGATATGCCGAGCGCGACAGAGCTGATTGCTCATGGTCGTGATAACGAAACGATTTGTAAGCAGATTGGCGCAGATGCCTTGATTTTCCAAACACTACCAGATCTGATTTCGGCAGTGGGCATGGGCAATCAAGACATTTCTCGTTTCGATACTTCTGTATTTAACGGCGAGTATGTAACGGGTGATATCGACCAAGCGTACCTAGATTTCCTAGACTCTTTGCGTAATGACGACTCAAAGGTTCAGCGTGAGATTCAACAAGATCTAGCGAACCTAGAGTTACACAACGAAGGTGCTTAGTTTTCGTTAGTGGCAACAATATAAAAAACCAGAGCATCGGCTCTGGTTTTTTTGTTTACGGAGAAGGGGATTGACCTTAATGAATGTGGTACGCGATCACAAAATCAATAAACAATCTAACTTTCTCTGGTAGATGATCTTTGTGGTTATAAAGCATGTAAATATCACGAGGGTTAGCGCTCCAGTCTTCTAAGACTTGGACTAAGCTGCCATCTTCAATGTATTCACGGATCATCACGTCAGGCATTAGGGTGATACCTAGGCCTTCTGAACAGGCTTGTCTCACGACATTAAGCGCATTCGCATTGAAACGGCCTTTCTCGCTATTCACCACCGTCTCTTCATTCGAATTACTCAGCTGCCACTTAATCAGCGGGTAGCCTTTGAGTAGCGAATGGTTCGCTAGCTCTTCAGCATGGCTTGGTGCTGGGTTCTTCGCTAAATACTCAGGGCTCGCGATAAGAATATCTTTGACTTCACTGATTTTTCGGGCAATTAGGCTTGAATCACGCTGTGGGCCAACACGGAAAATCACGTCCCATTCAGTTGGATCCAACTGATCCGCTTGGTTGTTCATCATCAGCTCAATATTGATATCAGGGTATTGAGTCATGAAATCGCTGAACATTGGCATCATCATGCGCTTAGTCAGGTTGGAGGGGGCCGTAATACGAATCTTACCGGAAGCTCCTTTGCACACGTCAGTCAGCTCTTCTGCAGTAGAAGAGAGACGTTGCAATAGTGGAGAGCATTCATTAAAGAAACGTTCGCCGGCCTCTGTTAAAGAAAGTTTACGCGCGTGTCTATTGAGAAGCCTAAGATTCAAAGAATCTTCTAAGGCTTGGATGCGTCGTGTGATGGTCGCAACCGGAATCATAGTCTTGCGCGATGTTGCGGTGTAGCTCCCATTTTCAACGACGAGTCGAAAGAGGTTTAAATCATCTAATTTCATAAATCCAGACACATTTGTTTACAATCTCATCTAATTTATACGTAACAGTGAGATCAATGTTTGCGTTACGTCAACTCGTTGCACTATTTACAAGTATTCCAACCCTCGTCACGAATTACCAGTAAAGAGTGCAAATTTGTGTATTTAGCATTTTATTACTAAGTTTTATATTAGTTCTTAGAACAGATAACAATAATAATTCGACTTAGTTTTGTGAGGTTATAGATTATGTACAAAACTCACAGTCAGCCAGTAATGACCTCGGCTCAGGAAGTAATTAACCAGAAATGCGTGATGTTGGTTGATGATGATCCTATTTTTCGCCGTATAACCAGCGCGTACCTAGACAAGGTCGGTTATAAAGTGGTTGAGGCTGAAAATGGACTGGACGCTCTGCAAAAGCTTAGAGACTCAGCGCCAGATTTAATTGTGTGTGACTTATCAATGCCGATACTTGATGGCATCGAGCTTGTGGAAGAGCTCAGTTTAGAGTACCCGTCACTGCCTATGATCGTGGTGTCTGGCACTGATGATATGTCTGATGTGGCGAAAGCATTACGATTTGGCATTAAAGACTTTCTAGCGAAACCGTTAGAGGCTCACGGTCACCTAGGAAGTGCGATTGCGAATACATTGACAGATTCATTCGACAACATTTCAGACCAACGAGATTTTTCGAGCCAATGGTTCTGTGTGGATGACGGGGGAGAGATCCCTGAAGACCAAGAACTGCATTGGCATCTGAATTACCTTCAAGAAAATCCAAGCGCAGCAAAAGACTTACTGCATGCGCTGCTTCCAGAGAAAGATACTCAACAAGGCTCATGGCGTTGCAGTTACCGTTTACTGCAGTCAACAGAGATGATGCCACTTGTGTTTGATTATGCGTGGATGATGAACGGGCAGTTTGCTTTTTACCTCGTCGATTCATCGTCTTCTGATAATGGTGGCTCCGCGACAACACTGTTGGTGAGAGCGCTGTTCCACGATTACATAAGAAACAGAAAAGATTTTAATGTTGATCTCAAAGATATTGCTGAGATCTTAGAGAAGGGGATTCGTTGCTCTAAATGTTCAACCCCAGTGAATGCACTGTTTGGTGTTGCTGATCTCGCAGAGGGAACCATTTCTATTTTACCTGCGGGCTTAGATGGGCAATGGTCAAATGGTGAATTGAATCAACATATTGCAGCAGGTGAGCGCTTGGGCGAGAACTGTAAGAAGAACTTTATTACAAGGGATCTACCGATCGAACAGGGCTGCCAACTTTCGTTGAGTCTACTTGGATCGGCAAGTTTTAGTTTAGACATACACCAAGGGTCTACTGATTAACCCTATATTTCCTCGGTTTTTGTGAATAATTGATTAAGGTATAGTTGCGCAAATGGTGTGGCTATGCCTTTTTTGTTAAATGTCGATTTAGCAAAGCGGGTTTGGTTCGCCGGATACTCACCTTTACTAACAAAAACAAGAAGCAATCATGGCAGATAACAAAGACTTTCAAGACCCGTTTAATGTATTCTACTTTTTAGGGTTTTTAGCCGCATTTTTAATGATCCCATTGCTACCAGCAACGCTTACGTTGATCCGTGTATTCAATGGTTACGCAACATTCTAGTTAAGCTGTCGTCGCTGATTAACGATAGCTAACTCAAGGAGGCCACAATTAGCGTTCGAGTTTTAAGCCTCAATATTGCTGGTGGCCTTTGTATATTTCTCGCAGTTCTAGGGATAGTTTTGCCCGTTCTGCCAACCACTCCTTTTCTCCTTCTTGCCAGCGCATGCTTCATGCGAAGCAATCCGAAAGTTCACAAGTGGATGCACGAGCATAAAACGCTGGGTCCTTTGTTGAACACTTGGCATCAATACGGTGCGGTCACCAAACAAGTTAAAACGCGCGGCGTACTCTTTATCTTGTTGAGTTTTGCGTTATCCATCTACTTTGCCCCTATCATTTGGGTCAAGGTTTTCCTAATTTGCGTACTTGTTATTCTTCTCACATGGTTTATGCGACTTCCAACTCATGAGTTGGTTGCTGACAGCAAAGAAAATCACTACCATTAAGCCAGTGTGCCTGCTTGTATAGCGGGCGTTTATTATTTCAGCAACCAGAGTTATGACTCTCGTTGCAATGAATACCAATCGTACCTTTCCTTAATTCCGAACGTTGATGTTTGATTCGTTAACGAGAGTTTGGAAAGCGGCCTAATGAAGTGCATAAGATTATGAACACAGAAAAAATCTCTCTGATCAAAGCAAGCATCAAAAGCATTCCTGATTACCCTAAAGCGGGTATTTTGTTCCGTGACGTAACAAGCTTGATGGAAGATCCAGTAGCTTACAAAGCGACTATCGACCTGCTAACGGAAACATACAAGGACATGGGCTTTACTAAGATCGTTGGTACTGAAGCTCGTGGTTTCCTATTTGGTGCGCCTCTTGCACTTGAGTTAGGTGTTGGCTTCATTCCTGTTCGTAAGCCGGGCAAGCTGCCTCGTCAAACTGTGGCACAATCTTATGAGCTTGAGTACGGCACTGATACACTAGAAATCCATACCGATGCTATCGTTGAAGGCGATAAAGTGCTTATGGTGGATGATTTACTAGCAACGGGCGGTACGATTGAAGCAACAACAAAGTTGATTCGTCAGCTTGGTGGTGTGGTAGAGCACGCCGCATTTGTTATTAACCTTCCAGAAATCGGTGGTGACAAGCGCTTACAAGGCTTAGGTCTAGAAGTGTTTAGCATCTGCGAATTCGACGGTCACTAATCCTTTTCGGAATTATTCATGAGCTATCTTGCGTTAGCGCGAAAATGGCGACCAACCAAATTTAAAGAAGTGGTTGGTCAAGCCCATGTTTTAACAGCATTAGAGAATGCCCTTAGCCAGAATAGATTGCACCATGCATACCTGTTCAGTGGTACACGAGGTGTTGGTAAAACAACCATCGGCCGTTTGTTTGCTAAGGGACTCAACTGTGAAACAGGCATTACCTCAACTCCTTGTGGTGAATGTGCAACCTGTAAAGAGATCGATGAAGGTCGCTTTGTTGACCTACTTGAGATTGATGCGGCCTCACGTACCAAGGTAGAAGATACCCGCGAGCTTCTGGACAATGTTCAGTACAAGCCTGCACGTGGTCGCTTCAAGGTTTACCTAATCGATGAAGTACACATGCTTTCTAGGCACAGCTTTAATGCGCTTCTAAAGACCTTAGAAGAGCCGCCTGAGTATGTGAAATTCTTGCTCGCAACAACGGATCCACAGAAGCTTCCAGTGACTATCTTGTCGCGTTGTTTGCAGTTCCACCTTAAGCCGATCAGCGTTGATAATATTCATGAGCAGCTCGATCATATTCTTGAACAAGAAAATGTGACGTCTGAATCTCGTGCGCTTGGCATGATTGCTCATGCTGCTGATGGCAGTATGCGTGATGCGCTAAGTCTTACTGACCAAGCTATCGCATTAGGTAACGGCAATGTCGTGACTGATACGGTTGCGCACATGCTTGGTACATTGGATACAGATCAAGCTATCCATTTACTTGAAGCGATTAGCAGTAAGCAGCCGCAACAAGCAATGGCGTGTATTCAAAGTCTTGCTGAGAATGGCGTAGAGTGGGATGGTTTGCTGAATCAGCTTGCGGCCCAACTTCATCGTCTTGCGATGTTCCAAGCTTTGCCATCTACATTAGATAAGGCACAGCCTGACGCAGAGAAGCTTGAACTACTGAGCAAAGCGCTTAGCCCACAAGACATTCAACTCTACTACCAGATCGTGTTGAAAGGTCGTGAAGACTTACCATTGTCGCCAACCGCTCGCGTTGGTATTGAGATGGTGGTTCTGCGTATGTTGGCATTTAGACCTGCTGAACAAGCGGTTGCAACGGCAATCTCGACTCAGTCGACAAGCCCAGCGCCAGCAGATCAAGCTCAGAGCGTTGCTCAGTCAGTGAGTCAACCTGCGCCAATGGCAGTTCCGAGACAGCCTCAGATGCAACAACAGGCGCCTCAACAGCAAGCTATGCAGCAGCAACCCGTGCAACAGGCTCCGCAGCAGAATCCAGCACAGTATTCAGACTCGCAAGGTTACGCTGATCACGCAGGCAACCAAGGTTATCCAGAACAGGATTACCCGCATAGCCAGTATGATGCACCACCTGCTTATGATGAGCGTCCAAGCTACGGTGCAGAGCAGCCTCAGCAGCAACAAACGAATTATCAGAGCCAGAGTCCGGTTCAACAGCCAAGCGCTGCACCGTCTGCTCCTCCTGTTTCGCAAGAGCAGCCAGCGCGTGCAACTTCGCCTGTGAGTGGTTTACGCCACCAATTACGTTCTCAACGCAGAGGCAGCGCGACAACAGAAAACAAAGGCTCGGCGCCAAAAAAGGCTAAAGCGACACCAGCTAAAACATCAGTTCTTGATCGAGTTGCTCAGCAACACGGTGGTTCTGAGCGGGTGTCGCCAGCTTCTTTATCAGCCTCTTCGACAGAAAATGTGACCAATGATAATGAACCTTATCGCTGGAAACCGTCTAAACCTGTAGTGAAAGAGGTGAGCAAAGAGCTTACACCTACTCAGATCAAGCGTGCGTTAGAGCATATTAAGACACCAGAAATGGTCGATAAATTGCTTCAAGAGTCGATTGCTCAAGATGAATGGTCCGCCACGATTCAAAAGCTAGAGACAGCCAAGCTTGTTGAACAGTTAGCATTGAACTCAGTGTTTGCTAAAAACGACACATCAATCACTTTAACGTTAAGAGCGAGCCAAGCTCACTTGAATACGGACCGCGCGCAGAGCGAACTATTACAGTCGCTCAATACTGTGCTCGGAGAGGAGTGTCATTTGAGTGTTGAAATCGGTGATGGTGGAGAAACGCCACTAGAATTACGAGAAAGGTTGTACCAAGGCAAGTTGAAAGACGCGTTTACCAGTTTGGAAAACGATGCCAACGTACAGTTTATCAAAAGACGTTTTGCTGCAGAACTCGACAGAGACAGCGTTCGTCCTATCTAGAACACTTTCTCGTTTAGTGACCGGCATATCATCCCAGATAAGCAAATCTGAGAACTGAACATCGAGGGGTTGAATCGCACTGGCTTAACCCCCATTTAAGCACGTATAGCTTAATTAATTTTAATAAACCAATTAGACCAGAGAGTATTAACATGTTTGGTAAAGGCGGTATGGGCAACATGATGAAGCAAGCCCAGCAAATGCAAGAGCGCATGCAAAAGCTTCAAGAAGAAATCGCAAATATGGAAGTTACAGGTGAGTCAGGTGCTGGCCTTGTAAAAGTAACGATCACTGGTAGCCACAGCGTTCGCCGTGTTGATATCGATGAAAGCCTAATGGAAGACGATAAAGAGATGCTTGAAGATCTTATCGCTGCTGCTTTCAACGATGCGGCCCGTCGCGTTGAAGAAACTCAAAAAGAGAAAATGGCTAGCGTAACTGGCGGAATGCAACTTCCACCAGGTATGAAGATGCCTTTCTAAGAAACTATTTCTAAAGGTTTATTCAAGCTGCGGTTTATCTTGAGTAAACCGTTACTTGAAAATTAGAACGGTTAAATATGCGTACCAGTCATATGCTGGAGCATTTGATGGAGGCCTTACGTTGTCTACCTGGGGTTGGCCCCAAGTCGGCGCAGCGTATGGCCTTTCATTTGTTACAGCGCGATAGAAAAGGCGGCCTACAGTTGGCTGAAGCTCTTAGCCAAGCAATGACCGAAATTGGTCACTGTAATGAGTGCCGTACTTTTACTGAAGAAGATACTTGCCACATTTGTACCAATCCTAAACGTCAGGAAAATGGTCAAATCTGTGTAGTAGAGAGCCCTGCAGACATTGCAGCTATCGAAGCAACTGGCCAATACTCTGGTCGTTACTTTGTTCTTATGGGTCACCTTTCACCACTTGATGGTATTGGTCCAAGTGATATCGGTCTCGATGTGCTGGACTACCGCTTACGACGTGGTGATATCTCTGAAGTAATCCTAGCGACCAACCCGACAGTTGAAGGGGAAGCGACAGCGCACTACATTGCTGAGCTATGTAATGCCCATGAAGTGAACGCAAGCCGTATCGCTCATGGTGTTCCCGTTGGTGGTGAGCTAGAGCTGGTGGATGGCACCACGCTTTCGCACTCCTTACTCGGTCGTCATAAGATCTAAAAAAGCCGCTTGGTGAATTATCACTGAGCGGCTTTTTCTTTATTAAGGCAGTCTGAATATCTTCCCTATATTCACTTTAGCTGAATATCACTATCTAATTAGAAGCGGTAATCGACAGACACAGTAAACTCGCTGTTGTTTGGTACAGATAGTTCAATTAAATTGCCTTCAGAATATGATTCGAACATATGACGGTATTGGAAATCGGCAGAAACGTTTTTCATGATCTTGTATTGAACACCGGCTTGTAAACCGTACACAAAGTCAGTTTCTTTAGATTTAGCTGAACCATTCTCTGAAGAGTCAATTAGATCAATATACTCGCCTTTAAAAGTGTTTTGTGTCATACCAACCGTCGCGCCACCAAATACGGAGAACTGAGAGTTAATGGCGTGAATATAGTCATAAGATAAAAGGAACTCTGTCTGAGCTAAATCTAGATTAATTTCGTCCTGATCCCCACGGCTATGCCATAGTTCATTGTCACCAGTAAAGTTAATCGTACCAGTAATTCTGTGGTTTTCTTGAATGTAAGCACCGCCACGAATATGGAAAGCAGCGCCTTTGGCTGTTTTACTTTCTTTAAAGCCAGGTCCAGAGATTTGAGCTTTAGCTGAGTGGTAACCCAAACCACCACCAACAAAAAACTCGGTTTTAATTGGTTCTGGCATTAATTCAGGGGTTGGTGCCGATTCGTTAGCGAAAGCTGTTGTTGCCGTTAAAGAAGAAAGAGCTAGTACAAGTAGTGTTTTTTTCATTGTTATGTCCATCGGTATAGGGAATGGGGTGCATTATGCGCAGCACTGACAACTGCGGCTAATGATTCAATGGAATAGCCCTGTTAACCAAAAGTTATCAAGCTAGAGGTGACCGATGTGATAGGAAGATACAGGTAGAGCTTTATAAGTAACTAAACGACATAAAACACAAAGCCGCTAATTTAACGGCCTTGCATTTATTTAACGTAGGTTTTTATTGAGTTATAGGACTTAATCTGAACCTCTCACTGCTTTGTAGATCATTGCGCCAATCACGGCACCAATAATCGGTGCAACCCAGAATAGCCATAATTGCGACACAGCCCAATCACCAACAAACACAGCTACGCCAGTACTTCGAGCGGGGTTCACTGAGGTGTTGGTTACAGGAATGCTGATAAGGTGAATTAGGGTTAAACATAGACCGATAGCGATAGGTGCGAATCCAGCCGGTGCTTTTGAATCGGTTGCGCCCATAATCACGAACAGGAACACCATGGTCATGACAACCTCACACACGAGTGCTGCGGTAAGTGAATAGCCTCCTGGAGAGTGTTCACCATAACCATTTGAAGCAAAGCCTGATGAGACAGCATCAAAACCTGCTTGGCCGGAAGCTATAACAAATAGCACGCCACCCGCGATAATACCGCCAATCACTTGGGCAATAATATAAGGTGCAACATCTTTGCCATCAAAGCGACCACCACTCCAAAGGCCGATAGTAACAGCGGGGTTGAGGTGACAACCGGATATATGCCCAATAGCAAAGGCCATGGTGAGTACGGTTAAACCAAAGGCGAGGGAAACTCCGAGTAGACCAATTCCCACATCGGGGAAAGCGGCGGCCAATACTGCACTACCACAACCACCTAACACCAACCAAAATGTACCGAACATTTCTGCGATATACCTATTCATAACGATCCTTATTAATCTTTACCAGTATCAATAAGATAGTTTAAATTTATCAAAGTTGTGAAATCTTGGGCATATATAAAAAGAAAAGTATTGTTAGGTTATTGCTTCGAGCTCAATAAGGTTATCAAGTGCTTCTTGATCTGTTTTTCCACAGATTACAGGACAAGCTTTAAATTGGTGACACACCTTGGGGCGTGAAGACTGACCAAATAGCTTACAGAGGTTTTGCTCATTTAATTGAATGCAACGCACGCCAGCAGGCTTGCCATTTGGCATTCCAGGAATAGCAGATGTAATACTTGGAGCGACACAGCATGCTCCACAACCTAGGCGACATTCCATCAAATTAAACTCACTAAATAACAGGGTGCGCGATAGTAGCAAAAAATGATGAGAGTGACAGCTGTTGATTGAATCAAAGAATGAACAATTATTATCCTTGAACTTTTTATGGGCTAGCGGTATAACACGCACCCCAGTAAAAGAGTAAGAAGTAATCCTATGACGAATCCATTTTGGCAAGAAAAGACACTAGAACAAATGACCGAGAATGAGTGGGAATCACTGTGTGACGGTTGTGGTAAGTGTTGTCTACATAAGCTAATGGATGAAGATAGCGATGAAGTGTACTACACCAATGTCGCGTGTAGCTGGTTAAACGACAAAACATGTTCATGTAAAGATTACCCGAACCGCTTCACTTCAGGTGAAGAGTGTTTGAAGCTGACTCGTGACAAGATCGATGAATTCCATTGGTTGCCAGATACTTGTGCCTATCGTCTTCTATCTGAATCTAAGCCGATCCCTGAATGGCACCCATTGATCACGGGTTCTAAATCAGAGATGCATGCAGCTGGTGAAAGTGTTCGTAATAAAGTGGTTTACGAAATTGATGTTGTTGATTGGGAAGACCACATCTTGAACCACCCAAATCGTTAATGATTAAAGAAAAACAGTCGCTCAATAGCGGCTGTTTTGCTATTTGGCGTCACCTAAATTTGAAACTTACTTAGTTTAAAGGCTTAAAGGCTTAAAGGCTTAAAGGCTTAAAGGCTTAAAGGTTTAAAACAAAAAACGCCCCGAAGGGCGCTAAAGTTAAACGAGCAAAAAAGATTCAGGCTAGTTTACTTGTTGTTTAATGTACTCACCTAGTTCTGAGTGGTGCATGATTTTCGAAACTGGCAGTATCTTTTCAGCAGGACCCCAAGCAAACACGTTCACTGGTGTGTGAGTGTGTGTACCTGTACCCCAAACGATGTTTTGACCTGTTGCTTGTTCTCGAGCAAGTAGGTTGCCACGGTCGTTATATGGGAAGAAAGCATCGAAATCGTTGATAGCAGGCACTTCTTCTGCCGACAAGTATTTGTGCTGAGCCAATCGGTATGAGTTCGGCTTACTTGCTAAGACGTTTTTCGCTTGTTCAGCTGTGATAGGGAACTCACTGTTTTTGTTGACGATCTCAGCCAGCTTTTCTGGTGTTTGCAGCACTTTATCTAGCTTCTGAAATTCGCTGATCATACCGTAGTAGCTTTGCTTCTGATTGTATAAACCATCAAGAATATCGAATGCGCCAAAGTTAAAGTTGGGTGCATAGTCGCGATCAGCAAAGGCTTCGCCAGAACGTTTCTGTGGTTTTGGTAGGTCATTAGAAGAGTAGCTGAAACCGAAAGAGCCTGTTTCGTGGTCTGCGGTCACAATCACGATTGTGTCTTCACGATCTTTTGCCCATTCATACACCGTTTGGATCGCTTCATCAAACTTGAGTAGTTCATGCAGCATGGTACCTGCATCGTTACTGTGTCCCGCCCAGTCGATTTGGCCACCTTCGACCATTAGGAAAAAGCCATCTTCATCTTTGGATAGGATGTTGAGTGCTTTTTGTGTCATCTCTTTCAGGCTTGGTTGAGTTCGTTCGCCACTCTTTTTCTTGTTGCTGTAAGCGATGCCATCATCCATGCCCGAGTAGGCGAATAGGCCAAGTAGTTTATCGCCCTTAGCGTCGTCTAGCATGTTGCGATTAAACGCCAGTTGGTAGCCGTCTTTCTCTGCTTCAGTCAGCAGGTTACGGTCGTCTTTACGCTTCGATTTGAGATAAACATCACCTTGAGTCAGTTTCTCAAGTTGCTTATAGGTTTCACCTTTGTCGTTGGTCGATTTAGGGATCCAATGACGCAGTCCTCCAGAGAGCATCACATCAGCGCCCGTTGCTAACATGTCAGATGCAATTTGATTCTCTAAAGAACGGTGAGGTTGGTGAGCGGCGAAAGAAGCAGGGGTCGCGTGAGTTAAGCGCGTGTCGGACACTAAGCCGGTCGCTTTGCCTGCTTTTTTCGCTTTCTCAAGTACTGTCTCAACATGGTTACCCTGGGAATCGATACCGATCACTTCTGAACCGCTGTAGATACCCGTTGCAAGCATGGTCGCAGAGCAAGCTGAATCCACTACGATTGCGTCTTCCGGATGCGTTAGGGATGAACCAATAACCCCTTCTTGAGCAAGTTGATAAATGGCCGTTTTGTTCCCTTTATAGATGGAATTTGGCGCTTGGTTTGCGTAGGTTTCCAATAAGCCAACTTGCTGAGGCCCCATGCCGTCGCCGATCATCAGAATGACATTTTTGATTTCTGCTGAAAGTACGTTGAATGAGAGTGTAGAGGTTACCACTGCGGTAACAATTGGTTTCATAAAGTGCTTCATTAGTTATCCCTTTTTATATAAGCGGGATGATTAGAACACCGATTTGTGTCAAAGTCGTTTCATATTTATTTCATCAATATGAAATTGAGCAATAACTCAAGTTTTTAGAAAAGCATAAAAAAAGGCTCACATTTCTGTGAGCCTTGGTCGTATTTAGGAGGGTCCAAATCAATGGACTGCGTCATGGCTAATGTCAAGCAAGCGGTAAGTCTGCAACCACCTGGTTGAACGTGATACGAGCATTCTGAGCTTGCTCAGATAACTCGATCTTTTTCGCTTGTGCGGCCCTAAGATTACTCTCGGCCAACTCAAGTGCTTGTTGTAGATTCTCTGGTAACTCGTGAGTTTCCATTTGTGAACCTTGTTCTAACACATAAGCGCGAATTTCTTTCTTCACTGCGGCAAGTTCTGTGTAAGCAACACGCTCAAGTTCTGCGGCTTCTTGCGCAGCATCTTTTTCTTTCTCAAATTGAGCCAGCGCCATACCCTCTGCAGACCAAGGATCCATGTCTGGCAGTTCTTCGATGTTGATCGTTGGCTCGATGTACGCATCTTGATGGCGCAGGTCTAGGTTTGTCGCACGAACCGCTGAAATCATCAACATGACAGAGATAGCAAGCAGCGGCAGGCCACCAACAATCGCCGCCGTTTGTAGCGTACTTAGACCGCCCAAGAACATTAGAATCGTTGGTAGGAACGATAGAGTAAATGCCCAGAACATACGGTTCCAACGCATTGGTTCTTCTGTCACGTTGTTTTGTACAACAGACGCTAGGATGTATGAGATTGAGTCAAAGGTTGTCGCAGTAAAAATGATACACAGTAGTGTAAATACCGCGATAACTAGTGTGCTCATTGGCAGTTGGGCAAGCATCGAGAAGATAGCTTTGGTTGCGCCTTCAGCATTCAAAATAGCAACGACATCTAGCTCACCAGAAAGTTGCAGTGATAAGCCGTAGTTACCTAAAATCATGAAGAATAAGAAACAACCTAGAGAACCAAAGAAGATCGAACCTGACACCATTTGTTTGATGGTTCTGCCGCGAGAAATACGCGCAACAAACAGACCCATACTTGGTGCAAATACTAGCCACCATGCCCAGTAGAAAATTGTCCAGTCTTGTGGGAAGTGAGTGTTTTCGAATGTACCGTAGCCACCAAATGGTTCAGCCCACGTTGCCATCACGAAGAAGTTAGACAGTAGACGACCAATAGAGTCTAACCCCGTTTCTAACATGAAGATTGTTGGACCCGCAATCAGAACGAAAGCCAGTAGGCCCATCGCACCCCAGAAGTTGATGTTACTTAGGATCTTGATGCCTTTTTCCAATCCAGCATAAGATGAGTAAGCAAAAATCGCAGTACACACTAAAAGCACCATCACTTGCGTTAGGTTATTTTTAGGTAGACCAAATAGGTGATTCAGACCTTCAGTGATCAGAGGTGCAGCTAAACCTAGCGTTGTTGCAGCGCCGCCTAATAGACCGAAAATGAAAAGGATATCGACGATTTTTCCAGGTACGCCTTTACTGCGGTGTTCACCAAGAACAGGCATTAACGCACTAGAGATCTTTAGAACTGGCTGTTTACGTACATAGAAGAAGTAAGCGATAGGAATCGCCGGGATCAGATAGATAGACCAAGCGATTGGTCCCCAGTGGAACAGACCGTAAGTTGCCGCCCAACGAACCGCTTCTTCACTGCCAGGTTCTAGTTGGAAAGGCGGTGATTGGTAGTAGTAAGCCCACTCAATACAGCCCCAGTACAAGATACTTGCACCGATACCGCCACAAAATAGCATTGCAGCCCATGATGCTGTTTTGAATTCAGGCTCTTCATCAGCTTCGCCTAGTTTAATTTGTCCCATATCACTGAACACAACGTAAACCATAAATGCACAGGCAGCGAGGCCTAGCGCAAGATATAAAAATCCAAGTTGGTCCGTCATGAATGTTTTCGCAACCGCAATCCAGTCTGCGCCCTGTGCAGGGAACAAAATGAGCGGGAAAACTATCGTGAGTAGGAGTGCAATCGCACCAAAGAAGGTAGGCTTATCAATAAGCTCAAAAGTGTTTTTCACGAGTATTATGCCATTAAAATGAGAGCGGAATTATGGAATGAACTCGTTTTTTAGACCAAATCTGGTCTGTTGTCGTGACGACAAATCGCTTTAATGCAGAGAGGAAGGTGCAGTAACAGAGGGGAACGTTAGATTAAGGCAAGTAGAATGCCACCCACGGTTGCCGCTGCGGATAAGTATTGCCCAGCTGAATAAGAACCATCGTCCTCTTCTTCAATCTTATCTGGGTGATCCATACCTAAAGCGCCATGAGCAAATGACTCAACCTTATCGGTAACGGTCGCGTTTTCAGCTTCGACTTTCTTGGCTTCTTTATCGATTTCTTTAAGGGCAGATAATAGGGCTTTGCCTTCATCAGAGAGCTTGACGGTATTTTGCTCAACCTTTAGCGGTGCAGGCTTTTCAGCTTCAGTGCTTTTAGCTTGTGCATTCATTTGCGAAGGTGAATACAGCTGAGTATTACTCGTTCCTACTGGCGTCATATAGCTCTCCTTACCTATCCTTAAATATAGTATCGGCAGAGGTGTGAAAAACTTGTGCAATTAATCATCGGTAGTGATGTTTTTTTATTCGCACATTACATTTTCATCTGCTTGGTTAAATCGTCTATTTACTAAGCAAATCTTGTGCCGATAAGAATGTTTGATTTTAGATAGAGTTAGGATGAATGATGGGAACGTGATCAAGTTGTGACGATGGACTAATTATCTAGGATTAGCCCACCGACTCTTCGGCTTAGAAGAGTGGTTTAGTCACATTCTAGGCTAGCGCTGCGTTTTGATAGGTGCTTGTATGCCTTCATTCGGTTCTCTTTCTTAACAAAGCGAGCCGGTGGCGAAAGCACTTCAAGCTGATAATCGCTGCTATCCGATGAGATCTCTTCAACTGGGCTGATGATGGCGATTTTCAAATCAGGGTTACGACGTAGAATTGATGCCGCTGTGCCTAAGCCACCTTCTGTATGGAATTTGCCGGCTACATGAATCACTTGTTTCTCTGGGTTTGATGCTAGGTAATCCACAATCGATTCGGCCATGGTCTCGTCCCATGTGACCTGAGCGGCAAACTGCTTTTCTGTTTGTTCTGGTGTACCGTGATGCATGGAAGCCATAAACTTTTCTTTGTAAGGGCTATCACCCGTCTCGACTTCGGCGGCAATCCATTGGCGTTGCTCGGTCGATAACTGATCTAAGTAAGGTAACCCTTTACGGCCAATATACTGAACGAAAGGCTTTGGTGCGTTTGCTGCAATAACATCGATGTCGTTGGTTTTGGCGAACTCAACGAGCGCACGGTAATCACTTTCGTAGTTTGGCCACGCTGCCGCTTGAGACATGAGAATTTGTTCGCCAATTTCACCGTTTAAGTATTGGTCGAGTGTGGCTTGGTGCTCTCGAGTAAACTGTTCCATTGAAAGAGCAATGTTTGATGTCGCGTTAAAGCGCGCTTTTAAAAAATCGGTTTGGAAGCGATGGATTGCCGAGTGAGTGTGCCATTCGCCAATAAGAATTACATCAGCGTCAATTAGCTGTTTAGGTAATGCATCGAGAGGAAGCGCTTCGCCTTGTGGAGAAGCGAACTGGTAGTCATAGAATGTGGAAACAGATTCCTTTTGAGTCACTTTTTGAGAAGTGTCTTTTGCTGGTTGACTAGCACAAGCCGTGAGAAGAGTCGCTAATCCGATAAGAATAATACGTTGCATGAAATGCCTCCTTGAAGAACACGCATACTAAAGGAGGCAAGATAAGAATTCAATGCAAACGATAATCAATATCAATTAATTTTGTTTGCGATACACCCGCAGCATAAAGTCAGCTTCACAGTTGAATTGCTCGGCTTCGGTGAGTTGTTGTTTAAACTCTTCACTCGCCTTCCAAGCAAACGGCGTCATCTGTAGCAGGTCGAATGCATCTGACCCCGATAGTTCCATCATATAGTTTAGTTGCTCTTGATGCTCAAGCATAAAACCTTCGATCATCTCTGGATCTTCATCGTGCAAACGAACGCCATCATAAATGGCATCACGCAGCTGATAAAGGTGTCGGCTAGCGGGTGTTACGGTGATCACCACACCATTATCTTTGATGGTGCGTTGTAACTCTTCAGCCTTGCAAGGTGCGTAAATGCGTAGAATGCCGTCTAAGCTATTTTCCGCAAAGGGTAGGCGATGGCTCGAAGCGACTGAGAAGTCGACAGCTGGGTAGCGTTTAGCGGCGTATTTGATAGCAATTTTAGAAATGTCTAGGCCAAAAGTAGCACCATTCTTTTCTTGAAGATTCACAGCAATTTCGTTGGTGTAATACCCTTCGCCACAACCAATATCTAATAGGCTAGGCGCCTCTTCTGGTAGGTAGCGAGAACACAACGTCACCACCGCTTGGCGCATTGGGTCATAGTGGTTACCTTCAAGGAAGCGACGACGTGCCTGCATCATCTCTTTGTTGTCACCTGGATCTTTTGATCGTTTGTGGTGCGCAGGCATCAAATTGACATAGCCTTCTTTCGCTAGGTCGAACTGATGGTTCTTTTCACACTTAAACGTACGATCGTTTTGAGATAAAGGTTGGTGACACAAAGGGCATTGGTAAGTCATGACGATCTCAGAGGCATAGAGTTGGGCGAAGATTCTATCAAAAAGGTCTGCATCAGGCTAAATAAAAAGGCGAGAATATCCGCTTCTAGAATAGTGAGCTTATGGCTTATTACAATAAAAATCAGAGCTTAGGTTTAGGTCACGTTTATCTGCGTTTTTTCTGGGTATCGTCTACGCTTTCCTACTGTTTAATTAGAAGCTGATATGACAAAGAAAATCATTCTAGATACAGATCCGGGCATCGATGATGCAATGGCCATCCTATTTGCGGAAGCACATCCTGATATTGAGTTAGTGGGCATCACTACTGTTTATGGTAATGCGACGATAGACAACGGGACTCAAAATGCCCTTTATCTGAAGCAGAAGTTTGGAATGAAGGCGCTTGTGGCTAAGGGAACGGATAAGCCGTTAATAAGAGATCCTGTTGGAGCCACGGTTGTGGTGCATGGCGAGGCTGGATTTGGGGATGTGAAAGCGCCAAGTTCATTAGATGTTACAGCGCTTGATAAGCCGGCTTACCAGTTCATTATCGATAGTGTTCGAGCTGAACCGGGAGAGATCACTCTTGTGGCGGTTGGCCCTCTTACTAACCTCGCGCTCGCTCTGGAAGCGGACCCTGAAATTGTCGACTTAGTAAAAGAAGTGGTCATTATGGGGGGCGCGTTCGGTGAAAATGACCATCGAGGTAACGTGACGCCATTTGCTGAAGCGAATATCCATGATGATCCTCACGCTGCGGATAAGGTGTTTACGGCATCATGGCCTGTCGTGATTATCGGATTAGATGTCACTGAGGAGAGCTTCTTTACTGGTCAATACCTTGATGATTTACGAGATGATGCTGGAGAGGTAGGGCAGTTTATCTGGGATGTTAGCCGTTACTACTTAAAGTTCTATTCTGAAAAAGTAGGAATGGAGGGTTGTCATGTTCACGATCCTTCAGCCATTGCTTATGTTATCCAACCATCTCTATTTACCTGTCGTAGTGGCTCAGTCAGAGTAGTGACTGATGGCCCCGCTGAAGGGATGACAATTCAGAAAGTTGATCAACGTAAATATATGAATGATGAGTGGAGTTCATTCCCTGCACAAAAGGTCGGCGTTCAAGTGGACAACAATGCTCTATTGTCACTCTATAGAGAAACTTTAGTTCACTATTCACAGCAGTAAAGCTAACTAATCGTCATCGTAGTGTTGTAAAAAATAGCTGTAAAAAAGGCCGGATAAACCGGCCTTTGAAGAGTTTTTTGAGTCGCTTACTGAGCTGAAATCACCGTAATCAGCTGGTGGTTTTCGCCAGGCTGCAATGTTTTGCCTGCTTCTAGGCTTGGTGCGTGCAGCGTTGATTCAACACATAACATGGTTAGGTAACCGTCGTCTTGCATATCACCCATACCAGCAGCACCTTCGGCCCACGGGTTCCACAGTACTGCAGAGTTATGACCGTGGTTTTCAACTGTTAGCGTGCGATCCAGCTTCTTGTCAGCAACAAAAATTTGCGTTTCTGGTTGCGTGTAAACACGGTCAATCGTGTCGGTTAGTACCAGTTCATCACCGCCTTGGCAGATCTTGCTACCTTGCAGGCTATCGATGTACTCAGCGCCCATACCTGTGGTGGTGGTGTTATGAATGTCAGCAACGTTTAGGTAAGTGTGCAGCGCACCAGAGAAAGTCCATGGTTGTGAATCTGTGTTCTTCACGTCCAGGGTTACTTTTAGTTGCTCACCGATCTCAACATTCAAACGTGCATCGAACTGATGAGGCCATACTGCTAGCGTCTCTTCGCTTGGCTTCAGACCTAAGCTAACAATCACGCCAGCTTCGCTTTCACGGTGCTCAACCAATTGCCATTCACTTGAACGAGCAAAACCATGTGCAGGTGCTGCAATGCGACCAAACCAAGGCCAACATACTGGAATACCACCACGCAGAGCCGTTTTACCATCGAATTTAGCTTGTTGGCTCATCCAAATCAGGTCTTCTTGACCTTGCGGTTGGAATGACACCACGTGGCCGCCAAACAGTGAAATCGCTGCGTTTGCTTTATCGTGGATAACGCGAACCAGTTTTACACCTTCGTGTTCAACGATAGTGACGTTGTCAGAAAGTACCGCCAATGCAGGTAGAGTAGATAAATCCATTACATGATCCTTCTAAGGAAATTGAATTCAAATGCTGACTAGAGTGATGCTTGTGTTTTCATAAGTAACAAGCAGAGCCAGTATTAGAATTGAATTTTGCATTTGGGCTATCTTGATGAGCTTAGATAGACGCGGTTTAAAAGATAGCAGGTATTAAAAAGGCGACACTAAGGTCGCCTTTTTCAAAGTCTGCTCAAAACAGTCTTCGCTAATGCTTATCTAAAGCTATTTCTAAAAAGAAATTACTTAGAGATGTGAGCGATTAGGTCTAGAACTTTGTTTGAGTAACCGATTTCGTTGTCGTACCAAGATACAACTTTAACGAATTTGTCAGTTAGAGCAACACCAGCTTTAGCATCGAATACTGAAGTTTGAACTTCACCGATGAAATCTTGTGATACTACTTGGTCTTCAGTGTAACCAAGAACGCCAGCCATTTCGCCTTCAGAAGCTTCTTTCATTGCAGCACAAATTTCTTCGTAAGATGCAGCTTCTTTTAGGTTAACTGTTAGGTCAACTACAGATACGTTAGCAGTTGGTACACGGAAAGCCATACCAGTTAGAAGGCCGTTTAGTTCTGGAAGAACAACGCCTACAGCTTTAGCAGCACCAGTTGAAGATGGGATGATGTTTTGAGAAGCACCACGGCCACCGCGCCAGTCTTTAGCAGAAGGGCCATCTACAGTTTTTTGAGTTGCTGTAGTAGCGTGAACTGTAGTCATAAGACCAGACTCAATGCCCCACTTATCGTTAAGTACTTTAGCGATAGGTGCAAGACAGTTAGTAGTACAAGAAGCGTTAGAAACGATGTCTTGACCAGCGTAAGATGCTTGGTTAACGCCCATTACGAACATTGGAGTTGCATCTTTAGAAGGACCAGTAAGAACTACTTTCTTAGCGCCAGCAGTGATGTGCTTACGTGCAGTCTCGTCAGTTAGGAAAAGACCAGTTGCTTCAGCAACTACGTCTACGTCGATAGCATCCCACTTAAGATCTTCTGGGTTACGCTCAGCTGTAACACGTACAGTTTTACCGTTAACGATTAGGTTACCGCCTTCAACTTCAACAGTACCGTTGAAACGGCCGTGAGTTGAGTCGTACTTAAGCATGTATGCCATGTACTCTACGTCGATTAGATCGTTAATACCTACTACTTCGATGTCTGCACGCTCTTGAGCTGCGCGGAATACGAAACGGCCGATACGGCCAAAACCGTTAATACCTACTTTGATAGTCATTGTAGTTGCTCCACAACTTAATTTCTGATTAAAGATAACTGGTAGTAAAATTACAGAATCCAGTATACATCTGCAATAGATAATCCGACTTAACTTGTTTAATGTCAAAAAAAAGCGACGCTTTTCTTAACAATTGGGTGTAAGTGGTTGAAAATTGACCATTGCAAGTGACTCTGTACCCTTCCAGTTGGGTAAAATACCCCTAAATGATGATTCACTTATGAGTGTATATGTACAATGTTTCCTGGTGAGAAAGTATGTGCTACAAAACGACTGATATGCAAGCCTTTATAGAAAAAAGTAAATATAATAACTGAGAATGTGGAGAAATATTAACGTGATTCAAAAGGGAGGAAATATGATAAAGCCTGATGAATACTGGCGTGAGCGCCTAACAGACGACGAATTTGCAGTGTGTCGTGAACGTGGTACTGAAGCCCCATATAGCGGTAAGCTACTGCACAACCATAAGACTGGCGTCTATAGCTGCACATGCTGTGAAAGCCCTTTGTTTCTGTCGGATAACAAATACGACTCTGGGTGTGGTTGGCCAAGTTTTGATGCCCCAGTGAATGATGAAGCAGTACGCTATATAGAAGATCTAAGTCACGGAATGAAGCGTGTAGAGATCCGTTGTAACGCCTGTGATAGCCATTTAGGTCACGTTTTTCCTGATGGTCCGAAGACCACAGGTGAACGATTCTGTGTTAATTCGGTGTCGTTAATTTTCAACAAAAATGACGAAAGTACGAAATAACTTGTAACTATTGTCTAATCCTTACAGGTCACATTTGCCGATTTAGGAATGCTGAACGTCCCAAGATTTCAGAATTAACTCTAGTATAAATAAAAACAGCTACCAGAAAGGTAGCTGTTTTTTTTGAAAGCGGGTGAATGAATCGGAAGCTTAGGTTAGAACACACTAAATGGTGCGCTCAGTAACTCGGGACGATTGAAGGGCTGTAAACTCCATCCTCAATAGCTTCGACGATGTTGTCTGCGTCTTTATTTAGCTTCTTATAGGTTGCCTTGTCGAAACGGTACAGCACAGTTAGCTCTGCTTCAGAAGCAATCGGCACGTCAAAGTCTTTGGCAACCATCGCCCAAACGTACGCTTTTTCCATATGGCCAAGGCTATGGTTGATACTTGCCATCGACTTGAAGATTTCAGTGTTGGCTACTGAGCCATTAGAAAGCGTTAGCGCATTATTGAGTAACTTAAGTGTCTTTGCATGATCGCGGGTGGTGTAGAAGGTTGCCAAGGCATATTGCATCTCTGCTGTATTTAATGCTTCTTTTCCTTCTAGCTGTAGGAAACTGCGTCTGGCGTTGGTGTCCCCAGTTTGTGACCACAAGAAGTAAAGCGTTTCTGGTGTATCGGATTTCGATAGCTCGTCAACAATACGCTCAGACTCTTCGATGCTGTGCATTAAAGAAGTAAAGCGGCGCTCTTGCAGTTTAGATTGATCAATAGTCTCAATTTGTGCTGCAAGCTCTAAGCACTTTTTGTAGGCAGTGACTAATTCAAATTCTTTGATCTTGTTGATTTCGGAGGGTTGCTTCTGAACTTCAAATCGATGCCAGATAAGATCGGTACGTGCGACACGACATTGCCCATCGTTCATGTTCAATTGTTCACACTGAAGGCCCGGGTTGCTTTGGCACAGTTGATCGGTATTTTTGTTCCCTTCAAGACACCCAACCAGAGTGAAAGGCAATAGGCTAATCGCCAACCATTTCATAATTTTCATATTCCTTCACTTGTGATCAAATGCACTTATTATCGGTCAGGTTCTTGACTCAATTCTGTTACGGGTTATTTTCTGGTGAAAATTGTTAAAACTAAGGCTTTACCATGGATGCAGAACAACTTCTTAGCGCAATGACCCCCGAGGTCTACGAACGTTTAACCTACGCAGTTGAAACGGGTAAATGGCCAGAAGGTACGGCGCTCTCAAAAGAACAGCGTGACTCGTGTATGCAAGCGGTTATGTTATATCAATCTAAACATAACTCTGAAGCTCAACATATGACAATTGCAGCTGGTGGTGAAATTAGCTTTAAATCTAAGTCTGAACTAAAGAAACAGTTTAAGTCAGATCAAGAAGACATTGTTAGGGTTAACCCGAATCATTAAGCTTAAATTACAACAAAGGGGTGGCAATGTGCCACCCCTTTTAGTTTAACTCGTTTATTTATAAGCAATAAAACGATTTAGTTCACGTTAAGCCGCCGTTGCTATCATCGAATAACTGGGTTTAACATGAATCTGTGAACTGGTTATAAACTCATCTCGCCACGCAACACTTGTTGCATTTGAGCCTTCACTTCTTCGTAGCCTAGGTTTTGGCTTAGTAGATAATGTAACTTCGCCAGTGCCGCCTCCGGTGTCATATCATAACCGCTGACAACGCCAGCTTCTGCCAGTGCACAACCTGTCGCGTAACCCCCCATATTTACTTTACCCGCTAAACACTGAGTAAGGTTCACCACGATAACACCACGCTCTGATGCGTCTTTAAGGTGTTGAAGCAGTTCTGGGTTTTGTGGTGCATTACCAACACCAAAAGTAAGCAGAATCATTGCGTTCACAGGCTGCAATAACGTGTTGCGAATCACTTCGTGTGAGATGCCAGGGTACATTGTGATTACGCCAATAGGTTGCGGAGTAATGTTATGAACCTTGAAAGCGCCTTCAGGTTGTTCGTTTACCTTTACGTTATTGCTAAGTTGGATATTGATACCCGCTTCTAGCAAAGGATTCAGGTTTGGAGAAGTAAACGCATTGAAGCCATCTGCGTGTGATTTTGTGCTGCGGTTACCACGCATCAACTTGTTGTTGAAGAACAGTGTCACTTCGTTGATAGGGTAGTTTGCTGCAATGTGCAATGCATTCAGCAGGTTTGCTTGTCCGTCTGAACGAAGCTCTGCTAGGGGGATCTGAGAGCCCGTAACAATCACAGGTTTGCCGAGGTTTTCAAGCATGAAAGACAGTGCAGAGGCGGTGTATGCCATAGTGTCTGTACCATGCAGGATAACGAAACCATCGTACTTATCGTAGTTCGCGCGAATGTCATCAGCGATGGTCTGCCAATCAAGTGGCGTCATATCTGAAGAGTCCATTAATGGAGAGTATTCGTGAATGGTGTACTCAGGCATCTCTGGGCGATGGAATTCAGGCATGCCAGCTAGCTGCTTATCCATGAAACCTGCGACAGGAACATAGCCGTGGTCAATAGACTTCTGCATGCCAATTGTGCCGCCGGTGTACGCGATATAGATGTGTTTTCTTTCCATGGCGATTAATACTTAGTGTGATATAGGGAACAGGGGGGCGATTATAGCGAATTATCATGCAATAAAAAGAGGCGCCTCACACAGAGGTGCCTCTTGATAATAAAGCGTTGAGCTTATCTTATTGAACTTGGCAGTTTAAGCAGAAAGCGTATCGGCCTTGTGGGTCGTTAAAGTTGCCTAACAGCTGGCTATCTTGAGCTAACTGTTGAGTAACGGGCTGTAAACTGCTTGGAATCATTGACTGAATATCAAGGCCTATCGACATCTGAATTTGGTTCATAAATTCTTGAATAAATTGCTCAGTCGCCGAAAGTGGTTCTTCTACCCAGTAGATGTTGTAAGTTTCAAGCTCTGCAAGTGAAGCCGCCGCTGCAACCGCATCATCGAAATCACCAATCTCATCGACTAAGCCTTTCTGAATCGCATCTTGACCTGTCCAAACTCGACCTTGAGCAATCTTGTCGACCGCATCGACTTCCATGCCGCGATTTTCTCCAACTAGGCTGATGAATCGACGGTATCCGTTTTCAATGCCCATTTGGAACGCGTCTTTCGCGCCATCGCTAAGTCCAGTTGTAATACCAAGACCTGAGAAAGGTGACGTACCAACGCCATCCGTGTAAACACCAATATCATTCAGCCCTTTTTCGAAGGTAGTGATAACACTGAAGATACCAATCGAACCCGTTAGTGTGGTTGGCTGAGCTAGGATCTTATCTGCGCCCATCGAGATCCAGTAACCACCTGAAGCAGCAAGACTCGACATCGACACAACAACTGGCTTACCCGCTTGCTTGATCGCTTCTATTTCATTACGAATAACTTCTGAAGCAAAGGCACTGCCACCTGGGCTATCTACACGAAGTACAACGGCTTTCACTTTATCGTCGTTACGTGCTTGGCGAAGTAGGGCTGCAGTGGTATCTCCGCCAACTGTGCCACGTGGCTGCTTGCCATCCATAATTGCGCCGCTGGCAACAATCACGGCAACGTCGTGTGATTCACTGGTCATGTCGGGAAGCATGGTTGCACGGTATTCGTAGTAACCAAACGCGTTGTAGCTGTCTTGACCGTCACTGCCGAAAACATCTGCAAGCTCTAGTCGAACTTGTTGACGTGTCGCTAACTCATCCACTAAGCCAAGTTTCTCAGCCAGTTTTGCAATGTCACCATCGACAGACTCAAGTTCTTTCAAGAAGGTGCCCATGCTTGGGTTCAATGTTTTAGCGTCGATCTGACGGTTGTTACTGACGTCATCAACGTACGCACCCCATAGTTGGCTTAACCAACGAGAAGCGGACTCTTTCGCTGCATCTGACATGTCGTCACGAATGAATGGCTCGATAGCTGACTTGTAAGTACCCACACGGAACACGTGTGTGTTTACGTCTAGCTTCTCTAATAAGGTTTTGTAGTAAAGCGAATAAGCGCTGTAACCTTTAAGAAGAACCCCGCCATCTGGTGATAGGAAGACTTTAGTTGCGTAGCTTGCTAGGTAGTATTGGCTTTGGTTGTAAAAGTCACCCACCGCATAAATAGGTTTGCCTGCCGCTTTGAACTCATTCAACGCTTTAGCGATGTAGCGCAGCTTGGTTAGGTTGGTTTCTGGCAACTCTTTGAGTGCTAAAACGATACCTGTAACCTTGTCATCGTCTTTTGCGTAGCGAATCGTTTCAACGATATCAAACAGGATGTTCTCTTTTGGAAGGTCTTTGCCAAGCAGCGAACCCGTGACCGAATCCATCGGATTGATATAGCGACTTTGTTCTACAATAGGACCAGACAGGTTAAGCACCAGAGCTGAATCCTGTGGAACCGTCGGTTGAGCCGTATCTGAATGGAAGTACACAAAGTAGATGATGGCGATACTGAGTAAAAAGACTAGGTTAACCAGCGCAAGACGTACAAACGTAATGAGCTTCCAAATCCCTTTAAAGATCATACCTATAAATTTGAATATTTTTTTCATTCTGTCTCCGCAGTGAGATCACGTCGCTTTAACAAGCCGTAGTACCATTAATCTCAATAATATGAACTGCTTAGTATCCTACGATAATTCCCAAGCTCAAACTACACCAAGAATTGTTAATCGATATATATTCTCATTAAGTGTAGTCAAATTAAGGGGTTCTGAACGATTAATACCTTCAGCATTATGATCGGTGTTACAAAAATGTAAACGGTTGTTTGAACTTTTGGTGATTGAACTATACTGTGGTCAGACCACAAGGATAAAATAATAGAAGTGATGTCTGCCATGTACCCACATTTACTTGAACCACTCGATCTTGGATTTACTCAGTTACGTAACCGTGTATTGATGGGATCAATGCACACAGGTTTAGAAGAAAATAAAGAAGGCCTACACAAACTTGCCGCGTTTTATGAAGAGCGAGCAAAAGGAGGCGTTGGTCTTATTGTTACCGGTGGTTTCTCTCCTAATTTACGTGGCAGATTAACCCCATTTAGTGCTGAATTCAGTAAAGTAAAGCACGCCAAAGCGCACCAAGTTGTTACCGAAGCCGTCCACAAGCACGGCGGTAAAATTGCGCTTCAACTATTGCATGCCGGTCGTTATGCGATGCACCCATTCGCGCAAAGTGCTTCTGGCATTAAAGCGCCAATCGCTAAGTTCGCACCCAGTGAGATGAGCCCTCGTCAGATCAAAAAGACCATCGGTGCCTTTGCCAATAGTGCAGAGCTAGCTCAGGTTGCTGGTTATGACGGCATTGAGATCATGGGCTCGGAAGGTTACTTGATTAACCAATTCATTTGTAAGCGTACCAACATGCGTTACGACGAGTGGGGCGGTTCTTACGAGAAGCGTATGCGTTTCCCGCTAGAGATCGTCAAATCGATTCGCGAAGCGGTGGGTAAAGATTTCATTATTATTTTCCGACTGTCGATGCTGGATTTGGTTGAGCAAGGTAGCACCTTTGAAGATGTTGTTCTTTTGGCTCAAAAGCTAGAAGAAGCGGGCGTGACTATCATCAATACTGGTATTGGTTGGCATGAAGCTCGTGTTCCGACTATCGCGACGCAAGTACCACGAGGCGCATTCTCTTGGGTAACCGAGAAAGTGAAACCATACGTGTCGATCCCAGTGGTGACATGTAACCGAATCAACACGCCAGAAGAGGCCGAACGTATCCTCAGTTCAGGGCAGGCCGACATGGTTTCAATGGCGCGCCCATTCTTGGCAGATCCGGACTTTGTTAATAAAGCCGCTCAAGACCAAGCGCAGTTCATCAATACCTGTATCGGCTGTAACCAAGCTTGTCTTGATAACGTGTTTAAGGGTAAGCGAGCGAGCTGTTTGGTGAACCCACGAGCTTGTTACGAGACTGAAATTGTTGTTCAGCCAGCGCAAGCGACTAAGTCCATTGCGGTTGTCGGCGCAGGCCCAGCCGGTTTAGCCTGTGCAACGACTTTAGCGCAGCGTGGACACAAGGTTGACTTGATTGAGAAAAATGACCGTATCGGCGGCCAGTTTAGATTAGCAATGCAGATACCGGGGAAAGAAGAGTTCAGAGAAACGATTCGTTATTTTGCTAACCAAATCGATGCATCCGGCGTGAATCTGAAATTGGATACCGAAGCAACGTTTGAGATGTTGTTGAAGTACGATGAAGTGGTGATGGCTGCTGGCGTAGAGCCAAGAAAGCTCGATATTGAGGGCATTGACCAAGAAAACGTGGTCGATTACCAAACCTTGATTCGCGAAAAGACACCAGTCGGCGAAAAGGTCGCGATTGTTGGTGCTGGTGGTATCGGTGTCGATGTGGCAACCATGCTGACAGAGCCGACTTCACACAGCCTAGACGATTGGCTGCATGAGTGGGGTATCGATAAGAACATGGAACACCCAGGTGGTTTGTATCCTTACCCGGATTCATTCAGCGACAAAACGGTTTGGGTGATGCAGCGTAAAGCGGGGCGCGTTGGTAAAGGGCCGGGCAAAACTACAGGCTGGATTCATAAACGTACGCTAGAAAAGCGCGGCGTGAATCTACTGGGCGGCGTGAGCTACAATAAAATTGATGACCAAGGTCTGCATATCAGTATTGGCAAAAAAGAACAGGTCCTCGATGCCGATTCCGTTATCGTGTGTGCAGGTCAGGTGTCAGTTCGTCCATTTGAAGATATGTGGCAAGAGTTTGGTGGCAAACTGCACGTGATAGGCGGTGCCGATTATGCCGGTGAGCTGGATGCAGTACGTGCTATCCGTCAAGGTGTTGAACTGGCTATTAAGTTATAGAATCAGCCATCAAACTGTAATCTTACCGGTAGATATTGTTACTTAATTTGCTGAGCTAGATTTTGAACAAGGCTCCTAAGTCATAGATTTAGGGGCCTTTATTGTTTTTAATCTAGCCCAAATTGACAGTGGTTGAGATTTATTATCGTTTGTATTCTGTGCTAAAGTTCAACTATACAAACAATAAAAATTAGTAAGGACTTCAAATGGATGCTTTGGATCTATTGCTCAACAGACGCTCAATCGCAAAACTCTCTGATCCAGCACCTGAAGGTGTGGCGTTAGAAAACATCATTAAAGCAGGGCTGCGCGCTCCAGACCACGGTGCACTAACACCTTGGCGCTTTGTTATCGCGCAAGGTTCTGGTCTACAAAAGCTTTCAGACATATTGGTGCGTGCCGCTGAAGCGGATGCAAGCGAAGAAGCGGTTATCGAGAAAGTAAAAAAAGCGCCGTTCCGAGCTCCGATGGTGATCACCGTGATTGCTAAAGTAACCGAGCACGAGAAAGTACCAGCGATTGAACAACACCTTTCTGCAGGTTGTGCTGCACAGGCAATGCAAATGGCTGCAGTCGCACAAGGTTTCCAAGGCTTTTGGCGCTCAGGTAAATGGATGTTCCACCCAGAAGTACACCAAGCATTTGGCCTAGAAGGCGACGACGAAATTGTTGGCTTCCTATACCTTGGTACTCCGGGCTGTACGCCAATGAAAGTGCCAGAGCGTGACTTCTCAAAGTTCGTCGAGTTCTTATAAAGAAAGCTGAAGCTTGAATAGTGGAATGCTAACTGTATAAACAACCAGTTTTTCTTGATTTATTAGGGTCACATTAGATAATGTGGCCCTAATTGTTTGTAGCATCTGGAAAAACATGTCTCGCCTTATTATTGCTGAAAAACCAAGCCTCGGCCGCGCGATCGCCGCTGCACTGCCTAATCCACAGAAGAAAGACCAAGGGTTTATCAAATGTGGCAATGGGGATGTGGTGACTTGGTGTATTGGACACTTATTGGAGCAGGTTGAGCCGGATGCTTATGACGACCGCTACAAGAAATGGAACTTGGCCGATCTTCCTATCGTGCCAGAGCAGTGGCAGCTAAGACCTCGTAAGACATCCAGCAAACAGCTTACGGTGATCCGAAAGCTACTGAAGGACGCAACCCAAATTGTCCATGCGGGAGACCCAGATAGAGAAGGACAGTTGCTGGTGGATGAAGTGATCGATTACTGCAAAGTGTCCAAGGCCAAAAAAGAGTCGATGGACAGGCTATTGATCAGCGACTTGAACTTACCTGCTGTGAAGCGTGCGCTTTCTCAAATGCGCAGTAACCGTGACTTTATTCCACTGTCTATTTCTGCATTGGCACGCTCTAGAGCCGATTGGCTGTATGGCATGAACATGACCCGAGCTTATACCTTGCTTGGTCAAAAGGCTGGCTACCAAGGCGTGTTGTCGGTAGGGCGAGTACAAACACCTGTACTTGGTTTGGTCGTAAGGCGTGATGAAGAGATCGAAAACTTCATCCCTAAAGATTACTTTACTCTGCATGCGCTGATCCCATACCAAAACAACGGCCATAGCTTTGATATTCGTGCGCGTTGGAAACCGAGTGAAGCATGTAAGCCATGGCAAGATGAAGAAGGGCGCGTGCTCAATCGAAAGTTGGTTGAGAACGTTGCTAACCGAATTGCGAACCAACCTGCAACGGTGACAGAATCAGAGCAGAAGCAAAGCAAGCAAGCCGCGCCACTGCCTTACTCGTTGTCAGCCTTGCAAATTGACGCGTCCAAGCGTTTTGGAATGAGTGCTCAACAGGTTCTCGACACATGTCAGTCTTTGTACGAGAAACACAAACTCATCACTTACCCGCGTTCTGATAGTCGTTACCTACCTAAAGATCATTACTCACAAAGAGAGTCGGTAGTGGACGCCATCGCTAACAATGCGAAAGAGCTGCAAAGTGGTGCTCAAGGCGCGGATCTTTCCCTTAAATCCAAAGCATGGAACGACAGCAAGGTTGATGCTCACCACGCGATAATTCCAACGCCTAAGAAATCAGCGGTGAATGGTTTGTCTGCCAACGAGATGAAAATCTATCAGCAAATCGCCCGCCAGTATCTGATGCAGTTCTACCCACCTGCGGTTTTTGCCGATGCTAAGTTAGTTTTCGATATCGCTGGTGGCGTGTTCATCGCAAAAGGGCGTCAGCTTATCAACCCAGGTTGGAAAGTGTTGATGGGCAAAACGGACACCGAAGAGAAAGGTGATGGCACGGATACGGTTCCACCGCTAGATAAAGGAACCGTACTGACCTGTCGTGAAGGCGTGATTGGTGATAAAAAAACTGAGCCACCAAAACACTTTACTGAAGCGACCTTGCTTCAAGCGATGACAGGTATCGCGCGTTTTGTTGCGAACAAAGACCTCAAAGCCATTTTGAAAGAGACCGATGGCCTTGGCACAGAAGCAACCCGTGCAGGCATTCTAGATACCCTTTTCAAAAGACAACTGCTAACGCGTCAAGGTAAGAGTATACATAGTAGCCCTGCGGGTAGAGGCTTGATTCATGCTCTACCGGAGGACTCTACCTTTCCTGACATGACGGCACACTGGGAGCATCAGTTACAAGGTATGGCTGAGCGTAACCAAGCGTACCAACCTTTCATGCAAGCGCTAGAAAGCAAGATTGATGGCTTAATGGGGACAGTGAAAACAGGGGAAGTGCCTGAATCACTCCGCCACCTTCCTAAAGTCGAAAGACCAGCGTTTAAACGTCGTAAAGGTGGTGGTGCTAAGAAGTCTTATGCCAACAAAGGTACGTATGCTAAGAAAGGCTCTTCCGCTAAAAAGGGCACTAAAAGCTAAGACTTATTGAGGTTAGGATTAACGTCCGACTTTACGCCCACAACGTTTAAACAGTTGCTGCCAATAGTCCACATGGCGGCGAGTTGATGCGCGAAAGGCTTGGTGCGTATCTTTGATGGGGAAATAATAGCTGTGAAGTTCTGGCTGAGCATCAAACATAACAAGCTGCGATGCTAACTGCTGATAGTAGCCATCCAGCTGAGCCATGTAAGGCTGAACCTTGCCAATATACTGTTGTTCGAACACATTGTTGAGATAACGAAATTTAGTGGTGTCTCGTTGCTTACCACAGATGATATTGGCATCAAAGGTGGTGAGTTGCTTAGTAATGGTATCCAATTCTGCCGAAGCACGAGCGAGCGAGTAGTACAAATCTCCAAGCGTAGAACTCTTCTCCAGTACTTCTTGCACCTCAATGGTTTTACCCGAAACGAGCGACGTGTTTAACGCTTGATTAATATGTATTAGGGCGTCGCTTGTCTGTCTTACTTGATCGCCAATATCCGCACGCAACCACTGACTCCCCCGCATTTGCGACTGCATGGCATCACTGGCATAGATGAGATTCCATTGATGTAGCGGAAACTGTGCGAGTTTCTGTTGTTCGATCTCTCTCAAGAGTTCTATGATTTCTGGGTCTAGCTCATCACTGGATAAGCACTTGCCCACGCCTTCGAGTAAAGCAACTTGATAATCGTAATTGCGGAATTCGTCAGCGACTTTTCCGAGTACTGAGTTACGCTCAGCAATAAGGTTGAAGAGTCCACACTGGCGAAGCTGATAGCTGTCGATGAGTCCGATAGAGAGCGAAGGTACATCCAGTAACAGCTCTCGCTTTCTTGGTAACGCCTCAAACTCCCAGTTCTCTTTGATCTCATCAGCGTCTTGTACCCTGGCTATTTTAGTTTGATAGTCGTCAAATAAGTCTCCAGGGCCTTCCCCAAAACACCCACCGAGCACCACGGTTAACAGAATCAGAGGTGAACGTTGCAGTAAATTTGCAAGGAGGCGAGGATTCATGGGGAGCCTACCAGTCTATCTCGGTGCCATCGAAATTGAAGAAGTGACCACTTACTTTAGTATTGGCAGATTCGATGACTTTGATAAGGCCTGATGCCGAAGTGTCTGTATCGATTAGAGCATTGGGCCCGCCCATTTCAGTCTGTACCCAGCCTGGGTGTAGCGCTAACACAGTAAAGCCACCATCGGTTAGGTCGTTGCTTAAACTCTTCACAACGGAGTTAAGAGCCGCTTTAGAGGAACGATAGATGTAGCCACCACCAGAGGTGTTCTCTGTCATGCTGCCTACTCGAGAAGACAAGCAAGCTACCTTTTTCACGTCACTGTTTTCTAGAACAGGTAATAGCATTTCGACAAGCTTCAATGGCGCAATCGTATTGACTTCAAAAACACGTCGCCACTCTTCGACATCGGTGTTACCCAGTCCGTAACCTTTTGGCCCATAGTAGCCAGCATTGTTAATTAAGATATCTATCGACGGAATTTGAGAGGGAAGTTGGCTCACCGCTTGGTAATCGGTTATTTCTAACTGAATGCAGGTTAGGTTGCTGTTGTGGTCTGCGAGTGAGAGCAGTTCTTTTACTGAAGAGGCGTCACGGTAAGTTGCGTACACCTTGTGATTACCTTTCAAGTATTGTTGAGTCAAACTTAAGCCAATGCCGCGGTTCGCTCCAGTAATAAAAATAACGCTCATGGTGATTCCTTTTCAGTTCAATTAGTTAAGTTTGATGGCTTAACACGAGAAAATCAACGGTCCACCAACTGGCCATTAGCATTCCTACAAAAATCATTACTGCAGCCATCGAACCGCAGATCACCCCAAGGATGAGTATTACGTTTTTCATTGCCGTCTCTTGTTGAAAGTTTTGTAGTGATAATCATTATCATTAATTAAGGTTGTCGCCAAGGCTGAGACTGTTATGATTTTGAGAAAGATACGCAATTAACTTGATTATGATTCCTTTAATTTACCACCCAATCTACTCGCAACTGCCTTTACCTGAAGGTCACCGTTATCCGATTAACAAATATCAGTTGTTACACAGTGCTGTTGAGGCGCTAATGGATAGCGAACCCTTGTGGAAGAGCAGGTTTGAAGTGTTCCAACCAACGCCCGTTTCGGTTGAGCAAGTAAAACAGGTACACGATAGCGAGTATGTCGATTTGCTTGTTTCTGGAAACCTGCCTGCGGCAAAGATGAGGCGTATCGGCTTTCCGTGGAGTGAGCAACTTATTGAAAGAACGCTCTATTCCAGCGGAGGAACTTGCTTGGCCGCAGAAATGGCGATAGAGAGTGGTTTAGCGATTCATTTGAGTGGTGGCTACCATCACGCGCATCATGACTTTGGTAGTGGCTTTTGTCTGTTGAATGATCTTGTGCTGGCAGCAAAGCACGCGTTGACCTTTGAGCACATAGATAAAGTGTTGATTGTCGATAGTGATGTTCACCATGGCGATGGCACTGCGACGCTTTGCCAAGATAGCGATGAGATTATTACTCTGTCTTTTCACTGTGACAAAAATTTCCCTGCACGAAAGCCATTATCGGATTTAGATGTGCCATTAAGCCGTGAAACTGAAGATGAAGAGTTTCTAAGGTGTTTCGAACAAGTCACTAAGCTGGCGATTGCCCATCATCAACCTGATCTCATCATCTATGATGCGGGTATCGACATCCATCAAGACGATGAACTGGGCTATTTGAATGTGTCTACTCAAGGCATATTTGAACGCGACTGCTTGATGATCGGCTTAGCGAAATCAGACTCCATTCCGATGGCGTGTGTTGTTGGTGGTGGCTATCGAACACAGCATCAAGATCTGGTTCCTATTCACATGCAGTTATTGAAAGCGGCACTAGCCGTGAATAGTTGACCTGTTGAACTAGGTTTTCTCCAGATACAAAAAAGCCGCTGATTTCTCAGCGGCTTTCTTTAATGTGGTGGAGGGATAGGGATTTGAACCCTAGAACCGCTATTAACGGTTGCCGGTTTTCAAGACCGGTGCTTTCGACCACTCAGCCATCCCTCCAATGGCGCGTATAATATAAGGGTGGCTTTCGCTTGTAAATACCCTTATCAACTGACTGCTTTTTTTATGAACGCTTTTTGGTGTTTTTGTTCTGGATGGTTGTTTTTCGCTCGGTTTATTAAGAAGCAGACCAAACCTTATATTCAATAAGCCAAGAATTCTTAACTTTCGTTATACGCGAAGTGTTTCCGTGCCATTAAAAAGAAAGTATCTATTTGGCTTGCAGGTAAAGTTATGAGGGAAGTGGTTTATGCATAAGAACTTTCAGCTAGGGACTCTTAACTAGGAGCTTTTAGCTTAGAACTCTGAGATCGGAATTTAAGAGTAGGTATCAAGTGAATGGGTTTGAAAATGAGAGTGGATAGAGTCTTGTTAGATGAGCTTTATATTTTAAAAAGCTTCAGATGCAAAAAAGCCGCTGATTTCTCAGCGGCTTTCTTTAATGTGGTGGAGGGATAGGGATTTGAACCCTAGAACCGCTATTAACGGTTGCCGGTTTTCAAGACCGGTGCTTTCGACCACTCAGCCATCCCTCCAGTGGCGTGAATAATATAAGGGGCAGAGGATCTTGTAAACCCTTAATTTTCATAATTTTGTGTTGTTGCTTGTTTTCTAATCACTTACGGCAATAAAAAAGGGAAGCGCTTGGCTTCCCTTTTCTGTGTGCTGATTATTTAGTCATTTTTTGTGTAGAAACGCTGTAGCTCGGTTAGGCCTTGCATCAACACAGGTAAGCGAGGGCTTACGTTTTTCAAGCGTTTGTAATTCTGGTCGTACAATTTGTAGTTGCCAAATTTATCTAATACCGTTGTTTGTTGGTCAGTAACAAGAGCAAGTTCACGAGAGTCGCCCGCTAGGATCCACTTTCTCTTACGCTCATTAAACAGGCTGCGACCACTACTGAAGTCCGTTGGGTTCGAAGATACGCCCAATAGCTCTTGCATCAGTGTTACTGATACGTCTAGATGACTAGAACGGTGCGTGTATTCAGAAGCAGACTTACCTGGCCAGCTGATAAACAGCGGTACTTGTAACTGATAACGACTGTAGTTGGAGTTTGCACCCCAGCTGTTGGTTTTGGTTTCGTTAAACTCAGTACCGTGGTTAGAGGTAATGATAACTACTGTGTTGTCGGCGAGCTCTAAGCGTTCCAGTTCAGCGTAGATAGTTGCTAACTGAGCATCGGCCGCTGTTGCTGACTTTTGATAATCTGCAGCAAAACGTTCTGCTGTTGTTAACGTTGAGTCCGACTCTGAACTTGAATCGTAGCTGGCGAAGTTATCCAGTGTAGTCAGTTCAATAAAGTTAAACCAAGGGCGTTTAGCTTGTGGTGATTGAATCCAATCAGACCAAGCTTTGATTGCACTCTGGTCATCATAAGTTGCTTGCTGTGGCATAACATCACGGCCTCGGAAGATAATATCCGAGTAAAGTGTATCGCTAAAGTTGTCGCCGCTGAAAGCAGCAAACTTATAATCGTGATTATCTAATACATCCAACAGTACTGCGCTTGACCCTTGAGCTTCGATGCTGCTTGCGTAGCTGCTCGGCAGGCCGTAGAACAAGCCGAAAATACCAAACATATCGTTACTTGAACTGTAGTGGTTGGTGAAGTTGATCGACTGTTGTGCGTAAGCATAGCTGTTTGGCATCGCTGTCGCATTTAGTGCGTCAGCGCGAAGGTTGTTCACACTCACCATCAGGATATTAAGATCATCACTGCGGCGGTTGTATTGAATTTTTTCTAGCGGATAGCTAACTAGGTTTACGTTCTCTTTGTTCGCTTCTAAACGCTCAAGGTACTCTTCACGATCTAATAGGCCATGTTTTTCCATAAAGCTTTTCGCTGTCATTGGGTAAGACAGTGGGAAGTTCGCTTTCTGGCTAGTAATTGGGTTATAGAAATACGCATCAGCCCACATGTAGGTCAAGTGGCTGCTGATGAAACACAAGAAGAAGACGGCAGTAATCGGACGGCCAATGTGTTTATGAGACAGTTTACGCTGCTTACGCCAAACCCACTCAGACAGACCAAGCTGTAGTAAGAAGATAAATGGCATAACAATGAAGAGGTGCTGCAAATCAGACGTGAATGCAGATTCCTCTCCACTGAATAAAACCTCCCACACGACAGGTGTCAGGTGGAGGTTTATATTTTGATACGTTTGGGTATCAATCAGTAGGACAGTTAAACCTATGGTCGCAAAACAAACCGCAACCAAACGTAATAACTTCCTCGACGGAAGAATAAAAGTGAGCGGGAACAGCACTAATAGATAGAGCGCGAACACTAAAAAGCCAAAATGACCAACCCACGATGCAGCCAAATAAAATTGACCTAGCAAGGTTTCTGGCCAAGCAGATTGAGTAATATAACGAGTACCAATCAACATCGCAGCAATGATGTTGAAAAATGCAAACCAGTGACCCCAACCAACCAGTCGAGATACACGATCGCTATATGAGTTTGCGCTGTCTACCATTTATAATTCTTTTATCCGTCAATCAAATTTAGTGAGACTTTTTATCTTCAAGAGAAGAAATTAAAGCCTCGGCAAATTTTTCAGCAATTCCTTTGCGTTGTGAAGCAGCAACATTCTGATTTAAGACATTGGTTGCGATATTTCCAGCGATCATCAGTGAAAGTTCTGGCGAAGCTTTGTGCTTAGATAGTACAGCACCTACTTCAGCTAGGATTTTTTCAACTTGATCATCTGTGTATTTAGATATAATCGGCATAAGGACTCTAATAATGATAGTAAAAGCGGCTTATGATAACCTACTATGCACGACAACTGAAACCTGAACGGTAATATTTTCACTATGAGCCTTCACCTTTCCAACGTAATTTTACACCAGCTGAGTAAGAACGATCAGGATGAGCTGATTGTTAACTATCGTGCTGAATCTCTAGAAAACGATGCTTCATCTGAAAGCCTAGTTGCTGAACTTCACCGTGTTTTTAATTCAAAAGCAGGCAAAGGGTTTGGTTCTTTCAAATCTGACAGCGAATTCCAGCAGTGGTTGCATCAACTTCGTGCTGGTGAGACAAACTTTTACGATTTTTCTCAAAAGAGTGCGCAACGTCTAAAAGACGAACTATCAAAGTACCCATTCGCTGACGAAGGTATCTTGGTAATGGCCGAATATCAGTCACTTGCAACAGATTACCTTTTCATTGGTTTATTGCCTTCAAACCAAAGCCTAAAGGTAACTGAAGGGCTTGATATTAGTGCGACTGACTACCTTGATATCTCAAAAATGGATATCGCGGCTCGCCTAGACCTTTCTACTTATGAGACTGATAAAGAGTCAAACCGTTACTTAACTTACATTAAAGGACGTGTTGGCCGTAAAGTCGCGGATTTCTTCTTAGATTTCTTACAAGCTGAAGTCGGTTTGGATGCGAAACAACAAAACCAAGTACTGATGCAAGCGGTAGAAGACTTCGTTTCTGACTCTAAATTAGAGAAAGAAGAAGCGATCAGCTACAAAAAGCAGGTTGCGGATTACTGTAACGAGCAGCTTAAAGCCGGTGATGAAGTACAAGTGCGTGAACTTTCTGGAGAATTGCCAGCAAGCACAGATGGTACCAGCTTCTTTGACTATACTAGTGAGCAAGGCTACGAGCTAGAAGACAGCTTCCCAGCCGATCGCGCAACTATGCGTAAACTAACAAAATTTGTTGGTGCTGGTGGCGGTTTGAATGTTAGTTTTGATAGTCTGCTTCTAGGCGAACGTATCTTTTACGATCCGGAGACAGACACGCTTACGATTAAAGGCACTCCACCGAACTTACGTGACCAACTGACTCGGAATAAGTCATAGTCCGAAGTTAACGGATAAAAGCGGCAGCAGGATGTTGTCGCTTATTTTGTGCTCAATCTTTTAGTAAGTGTCATGGCTTCAAGTTAACACGCACAAGGAATATAGATGGAACAATCAGTAGCAAAGCCCAAACGCTTTAAAAAACCAGCGACCTTCTTGGTTGTGCTCTTGGCTCTGTGGCTACTTCCTTCATTGGCTCTTCTTAATCTAAGCCGTTCCTACACCAATTCTCTTGCTCAAATCGAAGAGCTCGGTATTCGAGTCAACGAATTGAGGCAATCGCTCTATTTCTCAGAACCGCTTCGAGTCTCTCGTATCAATGATCTCGCACTCGACGCTCAGTTAGTTTATTCGATCCGACTGCAGATTGAATCTGATTTCCAACACGCCTTGTTTCGTCCTGATGTGAACCAACTGTTGTACGTAGCCGATCAGTTCCTAGAAAAGTTCGATGAGTTCATTCCGATCGAAAGCCAAGTTCAAGACATTGTTGATAACATTAAGATGTTGCGTGCTGATAAAGAGCTTTCCCCTAAGCTAAAGCCACTACTAAATGAATTCGGAGTTGTGGTATTTGAAGCAATGTACTCTGACAATCAAAGTTCGTCAGCGACTTATCGATCCTTTGATTCCATTCTAGAAAAATCTTATTCATTAGAAACCGAAGAACAAGATGCACTCCAACAACTACTGGCTGATGCGTCAGCATTGTTGAGTGATTATGCTCAGCTTAACTATTTGGTCGATAAGATTAAGAAAAACTCAGTGAATGAACAGATCATTAAACTCGAAGCTGAGTTCCACGATCGTCAGTTCAACTTATTGTTGGTGATGCTAGGTCTAAGCTTAGTGGCAATGAGCGGGATAGTGTTGTGGGGCGTTAGATCCAAAAAAACGATTACAGAAGCCGGTCACGAACTCAGTTCTGAGCCTGAAATTGATTCCAGTAAAGAAAAGGCTTCTTCAAGCGACGTGGTTTCCTCAGCCGTGAAACAAGCAGATAATGACGCTTATGTGCCCGAGAACACGTCAACGAACCAGTATTCCGACCCTCAACCTCCGCAGAGTGTTAGCGTCTCAAGGCATGTTCAGCAACACTCTGTTGAGCAAGGCCTTGAACCGACGCCAGTAGAAGAAAAGCACATTGCTAGTGTGACAGATTCAAAGCCTGCAATTGATATCGAAGACATGTTAGAAACACTCGATGGTGATGCTGAATCTGTCGAACTGTTGCTTGGTGTGTTTGTACAAGATCATGCCGGTGACTACGAGAAGTTTAAATCTTTGCTGACCAAAGATGAAACCTCTGCCGCTCGCATTGTACATAGCTTAAAAGGTGTGGCTGGCAGTATCAAAGCGTCTCGGTTGGCGATTATTGCCGCGAGTATTGAAATGACAATGAAGCAGTCCAGAGCCATCAGCGAACACGACTTAGAAGAACTAGAGCAGGCAATAAAAGCCTCTGTGGATTCTGCTCATGAATATTTAGACAGTCAGCGTTAACTTTTACAGGAATTTTGACAATACTCTGACGAAGCGCTCATACAATCCGCGCCCTTAGTCTTTGTCAGAGGTTTATATGTTACGTGTTTCGATTCGAAGTTGGATGGTGTTGGTGCTTAGCATTGTGCTAAGTGGTTGTTCTCTCTTAGAAGTTAAGTTAGATAGTCAAACGACGCCTCTCACTCAACAAGAGTTAAATGCTCGGCTCATGACGCGTGAATACGCCAAGATGTTTTTTACACGAGTAGAAGACTCGGCTGATTTAATCGCGCAATTTTATCCTGCTGATGACACTTTACATCAATCTTATGTGTTGCTTTGGAAGATCCATGCAGAGCAGGGATTACAACAAGCGGCTTACCAAACTTCCCCAATGTCTGCGTTAATTGACTCGTGGGTTTTCACTGCCCAAATGAATCAGTTTTATAGCCAAGGCGATGGCGCGGACCTGTTCGCGACGGATGATGCGGTAGAGACTGCTCGTTTTCTTGACCAAGAAGCAGAGAAACTGGCAAAGGGTGTATTGAGCTCCAGTGATTTCAAAAAAAGCAAAGCGTTCGTTGCTCAGTTTGCCGCTAGCCACCCATTTAAAGACCTCACATTCAGAAGCACGCCTGCTTACCGTGAATGGCTAAGTTACCTTGGTAAAGACGAGTCGCAAATCCTCCAGAGCTTAGGCACCATGCCAGAAGCAATGAGCGATGCATCAGACCGCTTAAGCTTAATGGCTGACCAGACACCGAAACTGATGACGTGGAAAGCCGAGTTGGTTACATTGAATAGCTCGCTAACGGGTGAAGACCTATCGATGACGCTAGAAAGCCTTCGTCAAACATCAGCAAGCATGCAAGACTTTATTGAGAACAACCCAGAATACATGCAAACGCTAGCCTCTATTATGTCGGCAGAAATGCAGCCATTGCTCAATGATCTTAGTGACAAAACAGACCAAAAACTGGCGATGTTGAGCGATGAACGTGTGGCTTTAGAAAAAATGGTGACACGTGAGAGAGAAGCACTTGTAGAGATGATTGCCAAAGAGCGCATCGAGATTGCGGGTATTGTGACTTCAGAGAGAGAACTGTTCACACAAGACCTTGATCGCGTCTCTCAAGAGGTGGTGGTACTTGCGATTGATAAACTGATGGAGTTAATCAAAGGTGTGATTATCTACTTCATCCTGTTTATCTTAGTGGTGTTCTTTGCTCCGTTAGGTATCGGTTACTGGTTGGGTAAACGAACCGCCAACAAATAAGTAAATCAGCAGATCAAAAAAGAGCGCCCTAGGGCGCTCTTTTTGCATTTAACCATTAACGTTTTGAGTTACGTTCGAAAGCGTTAGCTCCTGAACTTAAGCTTGTTGCTTGCTTAACTCTGTTGCTTCTTCAGCTTCAAACGCTGGTGCTGTTGGTTCACACTTATCAACGAACCAACCCATGTAAGATGTCACGATAGTCACGATGATACAGATGAAGCTTAACCACATGAACGGTGCGTAAGACAGCGTCGCAACACCAAGAATACTCGCCATGTAGATACCGTTATCACTCCACGGAACCATACCCGACGTTAACGTGCCACCAAACTCAGCATTACGCGATAGGTTCTTACGCTTGTAGCCTAAACGGTCGTAGTTTTTCGCACAGATTTTTGGTGTAAGGATTAACGATACGTACATTGCAGAACCGAACACGTTACCCATGAAAGCCGTACCAATTGTGCTAGTCGCTAGTGAACCTGCGCTGTTTACGCGGCGCTCAAACACCTTAGCGATTGTCTCTAGTACGCCCACTTTATCCAGTAAGCCACCAAAACCTAGACCAAATACGATAACCGCAACTGAACCCAGCATTGAAGACATGCCGCCACGGTTAAGAATCGAATCAATAAACTCTACGCCAGATGAGATTGAGAACGGTGCCCAAGCCGTGTTGAATGCCGTTAGGAAGTCGATATCTTGGATCATGACCGCCCAGATAATACCCAGCAGAGAACCGAAGCTGATTACCGGGAATGAAGGCATACGGAAAGCCAACAGACCAAGCACGATAAGTACCGGAACGAATGAGTAAGGCGTGATGTAGAACTGAACTTCCATTGCTTTGATTACAGAGTCTACTTGGCTCATGTCCACGTTACCCGCATAGTGGAAACCAAACGCAGTAAACATGATGCCTGTAATCACGTAGCTGATTAATGCAACTGGAAGCATGCCCTTGATGTGTTCAACTACTTCAACACCAGACATTGAAGAAGCCAGAATCACTGAATCAGAAAGCGGAGACATCTTGTCACCGAAGTAACAACCTGACAGCACTGCACCTGCAGTAATCGGTGCTGGAACACCTAGGCCTTGGCCGATACCCATCATCGCGATACCTGCTGTACCCGCAGCGCCCCAAGAAGTACCGGTCGCCAATGCGGTTAGAGAACAGATAATCATGGTCGCTAAAAGGAAGATAGAAGGGTGGATAGCTTTCAGACCATAGTAAATGATAGTAGGTACGATCCCGCCTGAGATCCAAGTACCAACAAGAGCGCCAACGGCTAAAAGTATTAAAACCGCGCCTAAGCCATTGGATATTCCTTTGAGTGCTGCTTTTTCTAAGTCTTTGTATTGGTGTCCAAGACGAATACCAAGAACCATGATAATGAACCAGCCAATATACAAGGCAAGTTGAATTGGAAGGTCAAGCTTTGCAGTAAAGGAAAAAGCAAGGGATAGAAATAGTCCTAACGCGATGAATACCTGTAATAGGTTCGGTAGGCGAGTTTTACTCTGCTTCATAAAAGCCTCTTGTAATTTCGAGCATTTATAGTGCTTCGTTATAGTGTGTGGTGCAGAACGGACACTACAGTAATTAGTTTATTATATCGAAAAAATACGCCCAAGTTGTGATATTTGACTATTAACCCAATCAATTGTGGTTCCATAATCTAAAATATTGTTAAATTCATGATTGTTACATGTTGAAATCTGTCGCACGTTGTTTTCGTTTTGTAAAATAAAACTCTGATTAACCTTGGTTTGAAAGAGGGATTTACTGTTTGTGATGAGCGTCGACTCAAGCGGTTTTGGCGTTGTAAATGTTTGAATTTGTCGATAATGAGCGCTTAATCAATGAGGTGGAGATGGAATGCCGATACAGAGATAACTGCACGATTCATTACGTTCACTTAAAAGAAACGAAAAAGTTACACTTTTTGACAAAAAGCACTTGAGTTCTGTTTCTGAAAAACTTATAGATGGGGGAGAGCAATTTTTAATTTATACATGGAGAGTGAGCGATGAGAGTAGGTCTAGTTGGTTGGCGTGGTATGGTTGGTTCTGTACTGATGCAACGTATGGTTGAAGAGAAAGACTTCGACTTGATTGAGCCTGTTTATTACAGCACATCTCAGATTGGTATTCCTGCCCCTGTTCTAGGCGGCAAAGATGCGGGTCTACTTCAAGACGCTTTTGATATTGATAGCCTAAAACAGCTTGATGCTGTGATTACCTGCCAAGGTGGCGATTACACATCAAAAGTATACCCAGCGCTGCGTCAAGCTGGTTGGAAAGGTTACTGGATTGATGCGGCTTCTACCTTACGTATGGATGCTGATTCAATCATCACTCTTGATCCTGTTAACTTGGCTCAAATCCAGCAAGGCATTCACAGCGGCACCAACACTTTCGTTGGCGGTAACTGTACTGTGAGCTTGATGCTTATGGCACTAGGCGGCCTATATGAAAAAGGCATGGTCGAGTGGATGAGTGCGATGACTTACCAAGCGGCATCGGGTGCTGGCGCTAAGAATATGCGTGAGCTGATCTCACAAATGGGTGTGATCAACGACAGCGTAAGCTCTGAGTTAGCAAATCCTTCAAGCTCGATTCTTGATATTGATAAGAAGGTTGCGGATACGATTCGTTCATCTTCATTCCCAACAGACCAATTTGGTGCTCCTCTTGCTGGCTCATTGATTCCTTGGATCGATGTGAAGCGTGAAAACGGCCAAAGCAAGGAAGAATGGAAAGCGGGCGTTGAAGCGAACAAGATTCTTGGCCTAGATGGTCAGCCAATCCCTATCGATGGTACTTGTGTACGTATCGGTGCAATGCGTTGCCACGCTCAAGCACTAACGATCAAGCTTAAGCAAGACGTTCCAATGGATGAGATTGAAGAGATCATCGCGACACACAATGATTGGGTTAAAGTGATTCCTAATGACCGCGACATCACAGCACAGGAGCTAACACCAGCGAAAGTAACAGGCACTATGTCTGTACCAGTCGGTCGTCTGCGTAAGATGTCGATGGGTAACGACTTCCTAAACGCATTCACTGTTGGTGACCAACTGCTTTGGGGTGCTGCAGAACCACTACGTCGTACTTTACGCATTATCTTAGCTGAGAAAGCGTAACTGCCTCATTTTTGAGAATAATTAACGAAGAAGCGCCTTAGGGCGCTTTTTTTGTTTCTGATGACAGAAGCCTGACTTTAAAACCTTACCTTTCGTGCGTCTTAAAGTTGGAGCTAGAAAATGAAAGCAAACCTTAAAGGTTTTACTCTTATCGAGTTGATTGTTGTTATCGTCATTATTGGTGTTTTAGCGGTTGTTGCAGCACCTAGGTTTTTAAACATACAACATGATGCTAGGGCTTCGGTTATGGAAGGGTTAGGGGCATCAGTCCATACCGCAGCGGATTTAGCATTCGAAAAAGCAGCTGTGGCAGGAATGGAAGACCAAGAACGTTACCTCGTACCAAACTACGGAAGCGTACAGTTTGGCTACCCTGCTGTTGAAAAAGGGGGAATGGAAAACTTTTTGGCGATTGATTCTGGGTACCATGATTTAACGAAAGAGTGGACTTGGGCTGCACATAATAATGGGTCTGTTGGCGACCCTGATTTGTGGCTGATTACCCGATCGGAATATTTGTCGGACGTTCTTCCCAATGACTTCAATACCGCTATCGAGAAGACCCAATGCTATGTGAAATACACGGCTGCGATGGAAGCAAATGATGACTACCAAGTGGAAGTTTTCACAGATGGCTGTTAGATAGTTAAGAAAACCAAAAAAGAGCTCTTAGGAGCTCTTTTTTGGTTTTATTCGGTCTTGTCGGTGACGACACGCTTGTCTGGATCTGCCAATTCGCTTGCACAGTGTTTGCAATACATGGCGTCAGAATCATGACCCGCTCGGTTGCAGTTAGGACACTTAACCAACTCTTTGTGTGAGTTCATTTCATTACTGAGTTCTGCAGTAATAATCCCTGTCGGCACCGCCAAAATTGAGTAACCCAATAGCATGGTCAGTGATGCTATGGCTTTGCCAAGCGCGGTCTGCGGCACCATGTCACCATATCCCACTGTCGTGATGGTCACGATTGCCCAATAGATGCTGTGAGGAATACTAGTGAAGCCATTTTCTGGTCCTTCAATAACAAAGATCAGAGCACCAAAGATAACGACTAAGATCCCAACGGTGCTGAAGAAGATCAGTATCTTTCGTCTTGCCATTAACAGTGAGCGCAACAGAATATTGGAATCTTGCAGGTAGCGAACCAGTTTTAGGATTCGGAAGATACGCATCACACGAAGCAGCCTCACCACACCCATAAACGAAGCGCCAGGGAAGATGATCGCTAAGTAGGTTGGAAGAATCGCTAATAGGTCAACGACACCATAAAAGCTAGTAGCGTAAGATTTTGGCTTTGGAGAGCAATAAAGCCTCAACAAATACTCAAGAGTGAAGAGTGCAGTAAAGGTGTATTCGATATAACGCAACTGTTGTGACCATTCGCTCATTACATTAGGAATGGACTCTAAGATTAGAACTAACAGCGAAGCCAAGATTGCAACGATCAGAGAGATATCAAATGCACGTCCGGCAGGCGTGTGAGTACCAAAGATAATGACGTACAAATGATGCTTGAGTGGCTTGCGTGACATAAGGAGAGATTCATCTTCTGTTAAATGCATTAACAGTCATTATACTAGCTTCATAATAACGAGGCGAGTGAAAGCCCAATTGCTTTACTCGCCTCATCTATATTTCAATATTGTTGCCCTTTATAGAGCAACCGAAATGCCGTTAAACGTTATGCCAAACCTGGGAACAAATTACGTAAGCCATTGGCGATGAATTCGATGCCTAGCGCACCAAGGATCAAACCCATGATACGAGTGATCACGTTGATACCCGTTTGACCTAGGAAACGAACGATAACTGGTGCTGAACGGAACAAAAGCCAAGAGCATGTTGCGAATGCGATGATGCTAATGCCGATTCCTACCGTATCAATAGCAGCAGGGTAGCGAGACCCGTAAACAATGGTCGAGCTGATTGCACCCGGACCTGCCATTAGCGGCATAGCAAGTGGAACAACACCGATTTGCTCTTTGCTGATGTATTCAGATTTTTCTTGTTTGTTCTGCTTATCTTCACCGAGCTTACCGCTCATCATCGAAAATGCGATGCTCAGTAATAGTAAACCACCTGCAACACGAAATGAGTCCAGCGAGATACTAAACATATCAAGCAGCATTTGCCCCGCAACAAGAGAGACAATGAGGATCACGGCAACAGCAATGTTTGCTTGTAAGGCTGTCCTGTTCCTCTCTTCTGGCGGCATATGAGCAGTAAGAGAAACAAAAACAGGCATGATGCCGATTGGGTTTACGGCAGCAACAAGCCCAAGGAAGAATTGCATAAAAATTGCGAGTTCTAAGCCTTGCATGAGAGCGTTCTCCAGTTAGCGTACTTAAGGTTGAAGGTTTGATCTGTGAATAGTCTAGGCGCGTAATGTAAGGGACAAACTCAATTTACACGAATGAAAAAAACTAACTTGAAATGGGTGTTTTTTTGTAGAAAAACTAATTGAATCTCACTTTTGTATCTTCCTTGTTGCAAGCTTGCTGCTGTTGTTTGATTTTGTAATTTTTTATTGAGTAACTGTTAACTGTCGCACGGATTTAATAAAAATTATGTCAGAATCTAGCCCGTGCAACGGTATGGATATACTCTCAGTAGCACGAATATAGCTGTATACATGTAATTTAACGGACTAAAAATGAAACTTTTTTACAGTTTATGACGCAATGTAGAAAAAAGCCGTCTGTTTGCTTGTTTTTTGTGCTAACGGAAAGTGTGATTTTAATCTATTTAAATCAGTATCTTAAGTTCATTTTTGCGATTGCCTTACTACTTTTTGGTTAATTCTTTTGGGGTAACTGATCTGGGTCAATTTTTTTCATACAGTGAAATAATATACTCAGTCCTGAAAGCAATTTACTAAGAACGTTGTTGTTTGAGGTTAAAAGCAAGCAGCGAAATTAATAAAAAGTTTTTAATATTTATTATTTTAGGAGATCCACCATGCCTGTAACTAACTTAGCGGAACTTGATGCTCTAGTAGCTCGCGTTAAAGCAGCACAAGAAGAGTTTGCAACATTCTCTCAAGAGAAAGTAGACGCAATCTTCCGTGCAGCTTCTCTTGCTGCTAACCACGCTCGTATTCCACTAGCACAACAAGCAGTTGCTGAATCTGGAATGGGTATTGTTGAAGATAAGGTTATCAAAAACCACTTTGCATCTGAATTTATCTACAACAAATACAAAGACGAAAAAACATGTGGCATCTTAGAAGAAGATGACAACCTAGGCACAATGACTATCGCTGAGCCTGTAGGTATCATTTGTGGTATCGTTCCAACAACGAACCCAACTTCTACAGCAATCTTCAAATCTCTAATCTCTCTTAAAACACGTAACGGCATCATCTTCTCGCCACACCCACGTGCAAAGAACTCAACTAACGACGCAGCGAAACTAGTTCTAGACGCAGCTGTTGCAGCGGGTGCTCCAAAAGACATCATCGGTTGGATCGACCAACCATCTGTAGAGCTTTCTAACGCGCTTATGAAGCACGACGGTATCGCACTTATCCTTGCTACTGGTGGTCCAGGCATGGTTAAAGCAGCGTACTCTTCTGGTAAGCCTGCTATCGGTGTTGGTGCTGGTAACGTTCCAGTAGTTATCGATGAAACAGCTGACATCAAACGTGCTGTAGCTTCTATCCTTATGTCTAAAACATTCGATAACGGCGTTGTATGTGCTTCTGAGCAAGCAGCTATTGTAGTTAGCGAAGTCTATGACGAAGTAAAAGAGCGTTTCGCTTCTCACAAAGCTCACGTTCTATCTAAAGCTGACGCTGATAAAGTACGCAAAGTACTGCTTATCGACGGCAACCTAAACGCTAAAATCGTAGGTCAGCCTGCTCCAGCAATCGCTGAAATGGCTGGTGTTAAAGTTCCTGCTGATACAAAAGTACTTGTAGGTGAAGGTCTTGGTAAAGTTTCTTACGATGACGAATTCGCTCACGAGAAACTATCTCCAACTCTAGGTCTATTCCGTGCGGACGACTTCGAAGATGCTGTTGCTCAAGCGGTAACTATGGTTGAAATCGGTGGTATTGGTCATACATCTGGTCTTTACACTAACCAAGATACTAACGCAGACCGCATCCGTTACTTCGGTGACAAGATGAAGACTGCTCGTATTCTAATCAACATCCCTACTACTCACGGTGGTATCGGTGACCTGTACAACTTCAACGTTGCACCTTCTCTAACTCTAGGTTGTGGTTCATGGGGTGGTAACTCTATCTCTGAGAACGTAGGTCCTAAGCACCTTATCAACAAGAAAACTGTAGCGAAGCGAGCTGAAAACATGTTGTGGCACAAACTACCTAAGTCTATCTACTTCCGTCGTGGTAGCCTTCCAATCGCAATGAGCGACCTAGAAGGTAAGAAACGCGCATTCCTAGTAACTGACCGTTTCCTATTCAACAACGGTTACGCTGATGACGTAGTTAGCCTGCTTAAAGCACAAGGCATCGAAGTTCAAACTTTCTTCGACGTAGAAGCGGATCCAACGCTATCTGTTGTTGAGAAAGGCGCTGAAGCAATGAAGAGCTTCCAACCTGACGTAATCCTTGCTCTAGGTGGCGGTTCTCCAATGGATGCTGCTAAGATCATGTGGGTTATGTACGAGCACCCAGAAACTCACTTTGAAGAACTAGCAATGCGCTTTATGGATATCCGTAAACGTATCTACAAGTTCCCTAAAATGGGTCAAAAAGCTGAGCTAGTATGTATTACTACTACTTCAGGTACGGGTTCAGAGGTTACTCCATTCGCTGTTGTTACAGACGACAAGACTGGTGCTAAATACCCACTAGCTGACTACGAAATCACGCCAAACATGGCTATCGTTGATGCGAACCTTGTAATGAACATGCCTAAGTCTCTAACAGCGTTCGGTGGTTACGATGCAGTAACTCACGCTCTTGAAGCTTACGTATCTGTTCTAGCGAACGAATACTCAGACGGTCAAGCTCTTCAAGCACTTAAGATGCTTAAAGAATACCTACCATCAAGCTACAAAAATGGTGCGGCTGACCCAATCGCTCGTGAGAAAGTACACAACGCAGCAACTATCGCTGGTGTAGCATTTGCGAACGCATTCCTAGGTGTGTGTCACTCAATGGCTCACAAAATTGGTGCTGAGTTCCACCTACCACACGGTCTTGCTAACGCACTACTTATCTCAAACGTTGTACGTTACAACGCGAACGATAACCCAACTAAGCAGACTGCATTCTCTCAGTACGACCGCCCACAAGCACGCCGTCGTTACGCTGAAGTTGCTGACCACCTAGGCCTAAGCCAAGCTGGTGACCGTACTGCTCAGAAGATTGAACGTCTACTGACTTGGTTAGAAGAGCTTAAGAAAGACCTAGACATCCCACTATCTATCCAAGCTGCGGGTGTTAACGAGTCTGACTTCATCGCTAAACTAGACGAGCTAGCTGTTGAAGCGTTCGATGACCAGTGTACAGGTGCTAACCCACGTTACCCTCTAATCACTGAGCTAAAAGAAGTTCTAACAACTTCTTACTTCGGCCAACCATACGTTGAAGGCGAAACTTTCGAAGGTACTACAGTTATTCTTAAGAAAGCAGACCAAAAGCCAGCTGAAGCGAAAGCGCCAAAAGCTAAAAAAGAAAAAGCTAACGCATAATAAGTAAGCATTAGTTTGAGATAAGTTTTCGCTAGCACGATACTTATCTATCGGGAAAAGATGAAGGCCCCAGTCGAGAGACTGGGGCTTTTTTTATGTTTGCTGGCTAGTCTGAGGACTTTGGAAGGCTAAAGTGATCGACTTAATGATAAATGAATTGCGCGCATTTACTTGAAGTAGGGGGGGACTAAACCTCAGCAGCCACAACTCGCCCACTAAAGTAATCATTAGAGACAATATATTCTGTTGTTCTGGTTAGTTCATCCTGCAGTTGCGCCCAATGGCATCGGTTGAGTTTACCGTCAGAGTTATGAACCGCGGGCACAACACCACCGACTCGAATACCAAATGGAGTCAGTTCTTTCGCCCAGCTATGGGTAAAGCCGGTAATCATGGAGTTTGCGCTCTCTAAGCCTGACACATCATGGAAGTCATCGTGAGATATCACATTTACAATCACGCCTTCTTTATCTTCTTCTCGTAGCCTCTCTGCACTGATTTGTCCAAATGCGAAAAGGGTCGATGCCTTAGATGAGAGGTCATTAATAAAGGTACTGACAGGCTGATCACCAATTAGGCTAGGCATAGGGGAGCTGATCCAGTTATTGACCAGTACATCCGGTGTGGTATTGAAGGTCGATTGAATAAAATCAAACACGCTGAGAATCGCTTGGCTGTCATTTCCTTTGAGCGTGTAATGGTAAACAGAGTCGGAGAACCGAGTACATTGCGAATAAGTTGCTTGAAGTGCTTCCGTGTCTTTATCGCAAAGGATGACTGTGGCTCCAAGGTTAACAAAGTGGTTCGCAATCGTTCCTCCCAGTCGCGAGCCGGCAGATGTCACCAATATGATTGAGCTTTTTATTTCCATCCCAGTACCTAAACAAGTTGTCCATGTCGGATAAGGATGGGTTAAATTTCATACGATGGGTGTGAATTGGTTCAAACTAAGCTGTACCCATTAATAAGTTTTTATGAACTTAGTGGCAAGTCACATTTTGCAGTAACTTCAAGCGGTAACCAACATCTGGTGTTTGTAGGTTGCCTAAGGCTGGTGGTTCATATCACTCGTGTGAATGCTTTAAGGACGTGAGTTAATCGAAGAATAGCGGTGGATAGACAGCGAAAAAGGGAAAGCTAGGTGACCGCTATACTTGAGCTTGAATTTGATACTGACGTTGCGCGGTAGTTAGATCATTGTAGAGCGTGGCATGTGGCAAATCAGGTGAATCCTTGCTTGCTAGTTTGCGTCGGTCATGACCAGAAAGATTTTGATAAACCTCTTCGGGTAAGTCGCCCGTATCTTCAGGCATGAAGGCAAGCGCTTCAGGCTTTAAGTAATGGCTGAGCTTGGCGCTGGCAAGGCTGGCTTGATGAAAATGATTAGATTGTTGAGCTGAAATTTCATACGACGACTGGTTTGAACGCAGTTGTTGAGGTTCTGCTACGCCGAATTGTTTACGGAGGCGATCTTCATTGGTCTCTGTGATTTCATTGGTCTCTGTGATTTCAATGGTGTCAATCGGCGTGCAATCACGAACATCATTAGAAAACATAGATAACAGCAACGCGAAATCTGCACGGCGACCTTGCTCAACCGCTTGGCTGATCCCGATGCCGAACTTCAGTTCGTTGATGATTCCTGCTTTGTCTAAAGTATGTATTTGCATGTCGCCTCTCATTGGATACACCTTTAACGGCATGGAGTCGGCAAACTTTAGTGTTTAATGACAGGCAAATAGAGAATTTATACAGCGGGGGGAAGAACGCTATCAATAGGTCGAGAAGTAATCTCTATCGGCAAGTTGATTACGAAATGTCGAGATTTTGTGGAATACGACAGATACAAAAAAGCTCACGCCGAAGCATGAGCTTTCAATAGATAACTCGCTATAAATAGCGCAGCGTAAGTAATAATTACTTAGCTAGGTTCTCTTCTACGAAAGACCAGTTTACTAGGTTCCAGAATGCAGCCATGTAGTCAGGGCGAACATTGCGGAAATCGATGTAGTAAGCGTGTTCCCATAGGTCAACAGTTAGAAGTGGAGTAACACCTTCTTCTGTTAGAGGAGTAGCAGCGTTAGAAGTGTTAACGATGTCTAGAGAACCGTCAGCTTTCTTAACTAACCAAGTCCAAGAAGAACCGAAGTTGTTGATTGCTGAATCAGTGAACTTCGCTTTGAATTCTTCGAAAGAACCGAATGCAGCGTTGATAGCTTCTGCAACAGCGCCAGTTGGTTCGCCGCCTGCTTTAGGAGCAAGACAGTGCCAGTAGAACGTGTGGTTCCAGATTTGAGCAGCGTTATTGAAAACACCACCAGTAGAAGTCTTAACGATCTCTTCTAGTGTTTTGCCTTCAAACTCAGTACCTGGGATAAGACCGTTTAGCTTCACAACGTAAGTGTTGTGGTGCTTACCGTGGTGGAAATCTAGCGTTTCTGCTGAGATGTGTGGTTCTAGCGCGTCTTTCGCGTAAGGAAGAGCCGGTAGTTCAAATGCCATTGCTCAATTCTCCATTGATATGAAAGAGTTAACTCTTTCGATTGCTTCCAGTGATATTATTATTCATGGCTCGCTATACTGCCAACCATGGTCAATTTGCTGACTTGCGATATAGTTTAGCAAGTTTTTACTTTATTAAAAGCTTATTTCATCACTTTTGTGTGAATTGTTAGCTTAGCTTGTTAACCGCTTTTTTTATATGGTTTTTATTCTTTTGGTTTGGGGTAGAATAAAGGCAATAAAAGCCGTAATCCATTAACGAGGAAGCAATGGAAACTATCGATAAAATCAAACAGCAAATTGAAGAAAACACTATTCTACTGTACATGAAAGGTTCTCCTAAGCTACCTAGCTGTGGTTTCTCTTCTCAAGCGTCTCAAGCTCTAATGGCATGTGGCGAAAAATTTGCTTACGTAGATATCCTACAAAACCCTGATATCCGTGCAGAGCTTCCTGCTTACGCACAATGGCCAACTTTCCCACAACTTTGGGTTGACGGTGAGCTGATCGGTGGTTGTGACATCATTCTTGAGATGTTCCAAAAAGGCGAACTTCAGCCAATCGTTAAAGAAGCGGCTGCTAAAGTAGCTGGCGACGACGCTGAGTAAGCTTTAAGCCTTTGCGCTTAAATATTGAATGGAAGGGGCCCTTAATGAGGCTCCTTTTTTGTTTGAATGGTTTGAAAGACTCGATAAGGAATGAACAATGGACGTAAAACTTCATTATGTGCATGACCCAATGTGCAGTTGGTGCTGGGGTTATAAGCCAACATTAGAACTCTTAAAACAGCAGCTACCTGCGAGTATTGAGTTTAACTACGTAGTCGGTGGTTTGGCCCCTGATTCTGAAGATCCAATGTCAGAAGAGATGAAAGGTAAGCTGCAAGCTATCTGGAAGCAGATTGAAGCTAAGTTGGGTACTGAGTTCAACCACGAATTCTGGACTGAATGCCAACCAGTTCGCAGCACTTACCCTGCTTGTCGTGCCGTGATCGCTGCTGGTTTTCAAGACCATTACGAAGCGATGCTTGAAGCAATTCAACACGCTTACTACCTTCGTGCGATGTTGCCACACAGTCAAGAAACGCATTTGCAGTTAGCTGAAGAGCTAGGGATGAATGTACAACAGTTTGAAAATGATCTTTCTAGTAAGTTATTGGAAAGCGAATTAGATGACCAGTTAGGCTTTAAAGAAGCGATCGGTGTGCATTCTTACCCGACGTTAATGCTTGAAGTAAATGGTATTTTTACGGCAGTAGAACTGGATTACCATTCAACGGAAGCGACGCTTAAGTCTATTCGCGAAGTATTGGTGAATAACGCTCCCGCGGCATAATTCTGCGAGAGTTGTCTGTATTAACGTAAATTATGTCCAAGGCTTACTCATCAGAGTAAGCTTTTTTTGTTTGGCGTCGCTGGTTCATTGAGAGTGAGGGGGAAGGAAGAGTGGAATGAATCCCAGGAACAAAAAAGACCGCACAAGGCAGTCTTTATAATGTCTTTCTTTAGCTTACAGCTTACAGCTTACAGCTTACTACTTACGGTTTATTGCGTATTGATTCTTAGCTAAAGAACCCAATTACAGAACCATAGCCGCAACCCAACCGAATACGATCAGTGGGATGTTGTAGTGTAAGAATGTCGGTACAACGGTTTCCCAAACGTGCTCATGCTGTCCATCAGCATTAAGACCCGATGTTGGACCTAATGTTGAGTCAGAAGCAGGAGAGCCCGCATCACCTAGCGCTGCAGCTGTACCTACTAAAGCGATCGTTGCCATTGGTGAGAAACCAAATGCTGCCGCTAGAGGAACGTAGATAGTCGCAAGAATTGGAATCGTAGAGAACGAAGAGCCGATACCCATTGTTACCAATAGGCCAACGATTAGCATAAGCAGTGCCGCTAGAGGTTTGTTGTCACCAATGCTGGTTGAAAGTGCTTCAACCAGAGATTCAACGCCACCTGTTTGCTTCATAACTGCCGCAAAACCTGCCGCTGCGATCATGATGAAACCGATCATTGCCATCATGTGAACGCCTTTAGTGAAGACATCGTGTGTCTCTTTCCAAGCGATTACACCACCGAAGGTGAATACCATGAAACCAGCCAAAGCACCGATGATCATAGAACCTGTCGACAGTTGAACCGTTAGTGCAGCAACAATACCAGCAGCAGCCACTAGGATGTGCTTCTTGTTGATCTCTTTCACTTCGGTTGAAACAACAGTATGAGACGTTTCTTTGTATTGACGTGGCTTACGGTAAGTAAAGAATACTGCCGTAAGAAGACCAAAGATCATGCCTGCAGCCGGTAACAACATTGCCATTGGCACTTGGCTTGCTACTACGTTTTCAAGACCGTTGTCGTGAAGGTTTTTAAGCAGAATGTTGTTTAGGAATATGCCACCAAAACCGATAGGTAGAACCATATACGGAGTAATCAGACCAAAAGTAAGTACACACGCAACCAGACGACGGTCTAGGTTCATTTTTGCGAATACGCCTAATAGAGGTGGGATTAAAATTGGGATGAAGGCGATATGTACAGGAATCACGTTTTGCGAAGACATGGTCACTAAGATCAAAGACGCAAGGATGCCGTATTTTAGACCATTAGATGCCGCACTGTTCTCTTTGCCGTGAATACGTTTAATCACGCTTTGAGCAAGGAGATCTGTGATACCAGAACGAGAGATAGCAACAGCAAAGGTACCAAGCATTGCGTAGCTAAGTGCGATAGTTGCACCACCGCCTAATCCACTTTCGAAAGCTGCTACAGCATCGTTCACACTCATACCAGAGGCTACGCCACCGATAATTGCGCTGAACGTGAGAGCCACGACAACGTTTACGCGCATCAAAGCTAAAACAAGCATGATGCAAACTGAAATTACAACAGGATTCATATTATTCTCGGGATGTTGTGTTTTTATGAAGGCAATACGAGTGAACGTTTACCGACTCTATTTTTTATTCTTCGTCAACAAGAGGCCAACCACCAAGGGCTTTCCATTTGTTTACGATGCCGCAAAATAACTCTGTGGTTTTTTGCGTATCATACAAAGCAGAGTGTGCTTCTTTGTTGTCAAATTCCATCCCCGCAGTGCGGCAAGCTTTAGCCAAAACGGTTTGACCGTAGGCAAGACCACTAAGAGCTGCTGTGTCAAAAGTTGCAAATGGATGGAAAGGGACGCGTTTAAGCTTACAACGCTCACTTGCTGCATTAACGAAGTTTAAATCGAACGTAGCATTGTGAGCGACCATGATTGCGCGACTGCAATCAGAAGCTTTTTGTTCTTTTCTCACTAGCTTGTAGATTTCTTTAAGGGCTTCTTGTTCCGACACAGCACCACGTAATGGGCTAAATGGGTCTTTAATTCCGTTAAAGTCTAATGCTGCCTGCTCTATATTTGCGCCTTCAAAAGGCTCAATGTGAAAATGAAGCGTTGATGCAGGGTGCAGATCTCCGTTCTCATCCATTTTTAACGTAATGGCACAGATTTCTAATAATGCATCGGTTTCAGCGTTAAACCCTGCGGTTTCCACGTCGATGACCACTGGAAAATAGCCACGAAAGCGTTTTTTTAGGGTCAGAGCTTCGTTTTCTACAGTCATGTTAGCCCAAATAAGTGTGATTAAGGCTGCATTATTGCAGATAATAGCAGTGATAAAAACTAGGGAAGGGCAATAAATCATAAATTACCTAATCCATTGCGGCTTGATAATTGCATATTTAAACGTGAGAGAAAAATGCGGCAATTGGCTGCATTGTTAAACGAATTGCTTAAGAGATACTCCACTTTATGAAGAAACAACTCATAACAGGTTCAATGCTATTTTCGCTACTTATGTCGTCACCAGTAATGGCACAAGAAAAGCGTTACGGAGCATCTCCTCAACAGTCAACGTGGGAGATGGTGGCCAACACGCCACTCGAATGCCGCTTGGTTCACCCTATCCCAAATTTTGGTGATGCTGAGTTCTCATCTCGCGCGAGTAAAAAAATCATTTTGGACTTTGAGCTTAAAATGCGTCGCCCAATGGGTGCTACGCGTAATGTCAGCTTGATTTCGATGCCGCCACCTTGGCGTCCGGGTGAAAGTGCTGATCGCATGACAACCATTAAGTTCTTCCAACAATTTGATGGCTACGTTGGCGGTCAAACGGCGTGGGGAATCTTGAGTGAGTTGGAGAAAGGGCGCTACCCGACATTCAGTTACCAAGAGTGGCAGAGCCGCGACCAGCGAATCGAAGTGTCGCTGTCGTCGGTGTTATTCCAAGAAAAATACAATGTGTTCAGTGACTGTGTTGCTAACCTGCTGCCTTACAGCTTTGAAGATATCTCTTTCACTATTTTGCACTATGACCGTAACAGTGATCAGCTGAACAAGTCGTCGCGTAAAAGGTTGAGCCAGATTGCTGATTATGTTCGCTACAACCAAGATATTGATCTTGTGCTGGTGGCAACGTACACCGATTCTGTCGACAGCAAAGGCATTAGCCAAAACCTTTCAGAGCGCAGAGCTGAGTCGTTAAGAGAGTACTTTAAGTCTCTCGGTTTGCCAGAAGACCGTATTCAAGTACAAGGCTATGGTAAGCGTCGTCCAATTGCCGACAACAACTCGCCGATTGGTAAAGACAAGAACCGACGCGTTGTTATCTCATTGGGTAGAACGCAGGTTTAGCGCCAATAAAATCTAAAGCTCAAATTAAAAAGCCCGTCGTCATGACGGGCTTTTTAATTTGAATCAATGAACTAAACGTTGCGTCTGCGAAAGGAGCTTTCCTAGTTAAGACGGAAACGAGCAATCATTTCACAGTTGGTCGCGGTATCGATCTTTTCTACCATAGAAGCAATTTTAGGATTGGGATGGCGTTTCATGAAATCGATCAGCGCTTTCTTACAGCAACCAATAGAATCGATAAAGCTGGAACATTGAGTGTTAGGGCACTGCGGGATCAGTGTCAGCACTTTTTCTGAAGCCAATTGAAGATACTTGAGCTCGTATTCGGTATCACCAGCCCATCGCCAGAATTGCGCGAGATTGTGACAAGAGATCACCGAGATCAGTAGGCGTTCGTCAGCCTGAATATCGGTACGCTCAGTGATTTCTTCGCTCAAGTTCAATGCTTGCTGATAGTGAAGAATACTTCGTACAGGATCGTCGAGCTGCAATGCAGTATCGGCAAGTAACGTGTGTTTTTCCCATTCGCTAATCATTGTATTACCTCACTAATCAATAGGTAGTTAATTTAAATGATAATCATTATCATGTAAAGTTTCATTGGTGAGATTGTTAATAATAATTGGTGAAGGGTATTGTTCATACGTGGAAACATAAAAAAGAAGCGAGCACAGTGCTCGCTTATTTTTTTCATTTCATCAGGCGTTCAAGCCCAACTTCGTATAGAGGTTGAGGAATTAACCTTCTAGACCTGCGCTTGCTTGTTTGTTCTGAATCAGCTCAATCATGTAGCCATCAGGATCTTTAACGAATGCAATGTGTGTAGAGCCGCCTTTAACAGGGCCAGCTTCACGCGTTACGTTACCGCCTGCTGCTTTAATTGCATCACACGTTGTGTAGATGTCATCAACACCGATAGCAACGTGACCAAAAGCTGAGCCAAGGTCATATTCAGTCGTGCCCCAGTTGTAAGTCAGCTCAATCACAGCACCTTGAGATTCGTCACCAAAGCCAACGAAAGCCAGCGTGTATTCGTACTCTTTGTTTTCGTTCTTACGTAATAGCTGCATGCCCATTACATTGGTATAGAACTCGATAGACTTGTCTAGATCACCCACGCGTAGCATGGTGTGTAAAATACGACCGTTTGACATGATTTGCTCCTAGCTTTAATTATGTATACGTTTTTGTAATTCTGTTTTATGCCGCTAGATAAACGCGGCGCTTTTTAGCCAATAGGCCTGTTAGCTTCTTTCGCTTAGGGCTAACAGCTTGTGAGCCTAGACGTCCGTTTTCTCTTTGAACTCACAGAGATCTTCAATGATACAGCTGCCACAGCGTGGTTTACGTGCGACACAGGTGTAACGTCCATGAAGAATGAGCCAATGGTGGACATCCAGTTTGAATTCTTTTGGGATAACTTTAAGTAGTTTTGCTTCGACATCGTCGACGGTTTTACCCATCGCTAGCTTAGTGCGGTTTGATACACGATAGATGTGAGTATCAACGGCAATGGTTGGCCAACCGAATGCGGTATTTAACACTACGTTTGCTGTTTTACGACCGACACCTGGAAGGGCTTCTAATGCAGCGCGATCTTCCGGTACTTCACCTTTGTGTAGGTCAAGCAGCATACGACACGTTTTGATGGTGTTTTCTGCTTTCGAATTAAACAGACCGATGGTCTTGATGTACTCTTTTAGGCCATCGACACCTAGGTCGAAAATAGCCTGTGGAGTATTAGCCACAGGGTAAAGCTTATCAGTGGCTTTGTTGACGCTGACATCGGTTGCCTGCGCAGATAAGAGCACGGCGATCAGCAACTCGAAAGGGCTGTTCCAGTTAAGCTCAGTTTCTGGCTTTGGATTGTTTTCTCTTAAACGCTCAAGTATTTCTACTCGTTTTACATTGTTCATAGCGACATTACTTTCAAATAGTTAGGGCTTGAGTTCCGGCGAAGTTCTTTCAAACTTACTCGTTTTAAAATAACAAGTTCCGCAATGGTTCAGGCTTTATCATCGGTTACGCGCTCTTATGAGCGTCATTATTATGTGTGCTTGGTCAATCTATTTACCTGCTGAGCGGTTGAGCTACTCAGCAGGGTTTAAGCTACTGTAACTTATTAAGCATTGGTAACGCGAGCGCGTTCAATGACTGGTTTTTCTTGTTTAGGCTGTCTAGATTTTGCTTGGTTGTCGATGATGTTTTTCAACGCAATCAAGAAACCAACACCAATAAAGGCACCCGGTGGAAGTAGAGCCAGCAAGAAGCTGTTATCAAATTGGAAAATTTCGATTCTTAAGGCTGACGCCCAATCACCGAGTAGCAGATCTGCGCCATCAAATAGGGTGCCATTACCAATGATTTCACGCATTGCGCCCAGTACCACCAATACAGATGTCATACCAAGGCCCATCCAGAAGCCATCTTGAGCCGCTGGTAATACTTCATTTTTAGAAGCGAAGGCTTCTGCTCGACCAATGATGATACAGTTGGTTACGATCAGCGGGATGAATATACCGAGAGATAGGTACAGACCATACGCGTAAGCATTCATCAGCAGTTGAACACACGTAACCAGTGATGCAATGATCATCACGAACACCGGAATACGTACCTCTTTTGGTACGTGGTTACGAACTAGAGAAACCGCGACGTTGGAACCGACTAATACAAGTAGAGTCGCAATACCGAGCCCAAGTGCGTTGGTTACCGTTGAAGAGACAGCCAATAGAGGACATAACCCAAGCAGTTGTACTAGGGCAGGGTTGTTGGCCCACATGCCATTTTTGATTAATGTTTTATGATCACTCATTATTCACCACCACAATTTAGAGGTTGAGCAAGCAATGCTTGGTTGTTTTGGTTGACGTATTGGACCGCTTGTTTGACAGATTTCACTACCGCTCTAGGGGTAATGGTAGCGCCAGTAAATTGGTCGAAGTCACCACCGTCTTTACGAACCTTCCAACGGTCAAGATTAGAGTCCGTTACTTGTTTACCAGCAAACGAAAGAATCCAATCACTCACACGTAGATCAATCTTATCACCCAAGCCTGGAGTTTCTTGGTGAGAAAGTACACGAGTGCCCAAAATGGTACCGTCGATTTTCATACCGACGATCACCTTAATCGCACCGTTATAACCGTCTGGTGCAATTGCCTCGATAGCAATCGCGCTTGGCTCACCATTGATTTTGGCGATGTAAGCTGGCATCGCTTTCTCTGTACCAAGCTCTTCTGCTTGAACCAATGTACAAGACGAAAACAGTTCATTGTCGTGAAGATCGTGTGGGATCACTTGGTTAAGTACCGAGAGCAGTTGAGCTTGTTCTTGCTGTTTGATCTGATCTTTTGTTAGGTAGTGGGTTACCGCTACTAAACCTGTCGATGCACAGGCAAAAATCGCGAGCACAAGGCCGTTTTTCTTAATTGCATTTAGCATGATGTCCGCTCCTTTAGTGGCCGTATGTACGAGGCTTGGTGTAGTAGTCAATCAGTGGTACACACATATTGGCTAACAATACAGCAAACGCAACGCCATCAGGGAAGCCACCCCAACTGCGGATAATAAACACTAACGCGCCAATTAGCGCACCAAACACCAAGCGACCTTTAACTGTCGTTGAAGCCGAAACTGGGTCGGTTGCAATAAAGAATGCACCAAGCATAGTCGCACCAGACAGAAGGTGAATGGTTGGAGAAGCGGTTTCACCAGGAGTGAGCACTAAGAACACTAAGCTAAACAGAGTCAGACTGCCGATGAAAGCCACTGGGATATACCACTGAATAACACGCTGCTTAATCAGCACTAAACCGCCGATTAAGTAAGCAAGGTTCACCCATTCCCAGCCTACGCCAGCTAACCAACTGAATTGCGGTTGAGATAGTGCTTCCGAAGCAGTGTTGCCTGCCGTTAATGCCGTTTTGAATGCATCAAGTGGCGTCGCCATTGTGGTGCCATCAATACCAAGGCGTGCTTGTTGCAGAGATAAACCTTCGTTATTGAAGCCCGTGAATATCATCAAGAATGAGTCAATAAAACTTGTCGCTTCTGCTGTTAAGCTCGTGGGTGCATTCCAACTCGTCATCTGAACTGGGAATGAAATCAGCAAAACAACGTAAGCCACCATCGCAGGGTTAAATGGGTTCTGTCCTAGTCCGCCGTATAAGTGTTTCGCGATAATAATCGCGAAGAACATACCTATCACTAGAATCCACCACGGTGAGTGCGGAGGAATAGCGACACTGAGTAGCCAAGCGGTCACAACCGCACTGTAATCACGCAGCGCCATCACTGGCGGACGTTTTCTCAACAGCATTACGGCTGCTTCAAAGGTAACAGCAAGTGCGATAGCAAATACTAACTGGATGAGCGTACCCCATCCAAAGAAGTAGGTTTGAGCTAGTAGACCTGGCAATGCACAAATAGCCACCCATTTCATGAGATCTGGGGTGCTTCTACGATTGTGTGCGTGCGGTGAGCTGGCGATAAAGAAGGCCACTACTCTTTCTCCTCATTGTTCTTTTTATCTTGCTCTTGCTGCGCTTTTCTTGCTTTAGCACGAGCAATTGCGGCAGCAATGGCTGCTTTCTTAGGGTCGGCGGGTTCTGATTGAGCCTCAGCTTCAACCACAGTCTCTTTTTCAACTAAAGGTTCAGCCACAGGTTCGGGAGCGACTTCTTGAGCTTCGACCTGCTTAGCTTGCTGTGCTTTCTTCGCTTTAGCGCGTGCGATAGCGGCAGCAACAGCAGCTTTCTTAGGATCGACAGCTTCTGGTTGAGTTTCAGCTACCACTTCGAGTACTGGCTTAGGAGTTTCTACTGTCTCAGCCTGTTTCGCTTGCTGCGCCTTCTTCGCTTTGGCACGAGCGATAGCTGCAGCAACGGCGTCTTTCTTAGCGTCGCCAGAGCTTTCAACCGGAGTTTCACTTTCTGTTTGAGTAACGGCTTCAGCTTGTTGCGCTTTCTTCGCTTTAGCGCGAGCGATAGTGGCAGCAACTGCATCTTTCTTGGCATCGCCAGTACTTTCAGCCGGAGCATCAGAAGCTGACTCCGCTTGTTGAGCTTTCCTGGCTTTAGCGCGAGCAATGGCCGCAGCAACTGCGTCTTTCTTAGCATCGCCAGAGCTTTCAGCTGGAGCGTCAACAGCCGATTCAGCTTGTTGAGCTTTCTTCGCTTTGGCGCGCGCAATAGCGGCAGCGACCGCATCTTTCTTGGCATCGCCAGAGCTTTCAACCGGAGCGTCAGCAGCAGATTCCGCTTGTTGAGCTTTCTTCGCTTTGGCGCGCGCAATAGCGGCAGCGACCGCATCTT